>FNBQ01000010.1:33383-128952 GCA_900102385.1 Bacteroidales bacterium KHT7
GTACGTCCAAGGTACGTCCAAGGTACGTCCAAGGTACGTCCAAGGTACGTCCAAGGTACGTCCAAGGTACGTCCAAGGTACGTCGTGGGAAAGTAGAGGCAAGGTATTCATTTATAATTCATAATGGAAGAAAAAGTGGGGTATTTTGTCTTTTTTTGTATATACAAAATAGTGCCAAGGTATATGCAGGGTATATGTAAGCTATATGTAGGATATATGTAAGCTATATGCAAGGAATAGCCAGATTAGGTGAATGGTAAGTTCTGTGAAAGTAGAAATTGGAATTGAAGCAAGGGGATAGCAAGGGGGTAGCAAGGGGATAGTAAGGGGATAGCAAGATGGTAGCAAGGGGGAAGGTTCGACGAAGAATTACAATTCATAATTCAAAATTCATAATGGGAAGTGTAATTTCGGAATTCGCGAGAACTCACTCTTTCTCCCCATATCATTTTGCCAAAACTGTGGCAAGTGTGAAAAAAAATGCCTAATTTTGCAACAAAACTCGAAAATATATGTTTACAGCAAAGAAAAGAGAATGGAGTGAGTTGTATACTTTCTTCACGTTGCTAAAGGACGGTAAGGTCACACTTGGCAACAGTCTGGGCAAGCCGTCAAAGCGATTCTTTCCGATACATTGCATCAAGCGAGAGGAGCACGACGGAAGCCGTTCGTATTTCATTGAGGATGAAGACGTGCGCATCGTTCCCGAGGAGGGCGACGAATACCGTATTCCGCGCGAGGACTTCGGAACGGTGGCTATGATGGTGCTCGAAGCCATGAAGGGTCATTCAGAAGAAGACGACATCGAGTCGCCAGAGGGCGTTGAGGAGTTTCTCGACGCGGTTAAAATCTTCAACCTTGAGGCTCAGACCGAAGACCGTACCGACCTCTTCATCGTGTTCTACACCCAAGGCGTTCCGCCTATGGGATTCCGCATCTATTCGAGAGTGGGCACCATGGACCCTCTGATGGACGGCGGTCGTGCTGCCAACATCAAGTATCATCTCGACGGAATAAAGATACCTACTCCGGCGGTAAACAAGATTAACGCTACCGAGGCGAGCGAGAATCCGGTGGCGCGCCGAATGATGATGGTAGAGGCTATGGGCGGCGTGCTCAAGTTTGACGATGCTGCCGACAAGGTGTTCCGTAGCAACCTTAACCTCATCGACCTGCACTTTCCGCGACTGCTGGGCGAGATGACACGAATGATGTATCTCGACGGAACAAGCCGCGTGCGCGACCTTGTAGACAAGATGAAGGAACTGAACCCTCTGAAGATAAAAGACGAGCTGATAGAGAAGCACGGATACTACGAATACAAGGTTAAGCAGTTCCTCATGGCGGTGGCTCTGGGAATGCGCCCTACAAAGGTGTTCGACGGATTTACGGGCGTGGTTAGCGGCTTCATCTTCGTCGATGCCAGCGGCAAGCCTCTGTGCTACAGCGTAAATGACAGGGCGGTGTTCGAGAACTTCCTTCTGAATAACACCCGACTTGTACACGGCAACGTTGAGCGCGACCATTACGGCTACTTGGAGCGCGAGAACGGTCAGTGGTACTTCAGACTAAACGCCAAGGTGGCGCTTACAAAGAAATAAAAAGACGATGCGCAGCGACGTTTCAGAACGCTTGCGCCGATGGGCGGCTGAGTATCACACGGCCGCCTTCGTTGCAAACGACCCCGTGCAGTTTCCGCATCGCTTTGCCCAGAGGCGCGACATCGAGATAAGCGGACTGCTTACCGCGCTTATGAGCTTTGGAAACCGAAAGCAGATTGTGCTGAAGGCTGATGCCCTGCACGCAATTATGGGCGCATCGCCCTACGATTATGTGATGAGCCGCCGATGGCAGACCGACTTTCAGGCAGGGAGAAAAGAAAGTTTCTACCGAATGTTGATGTATGCCAATTTTAACGGATTCTTTCAGAAACTGCACGACTGCTACGCGCGTTTCGACTCGCTCGAGGACTGTCTTCTAACGCTCGATTCCGAGTCGCCGTTCCGCGCCATCTGCCAGTTTATGCAGGTCAGCGACAAGAGTCCGCAGAAGAAACTGAACATGTTTCTGCGCTGGATGATAAGGCGCGACAGCGAGGTCGATTTCGGACTGTGGCTTAAGTACAGTCCGTCGCAGCTCATCATTCCCCTCGATGTTCATGTGTGCCGTCAGGCTTTCGAACTCGGGCTTATCGACAGGGAGTCGTTCTCGCTTGCCAACGCGCGCCGCATAACGCAGAGCCTTGCCGACATCTTTCCTGGCGACCCGTGCCTTGGCGACTTCGCACTTTTTGGATATGGAATAAACAACAAATAACTATGGATTTCAAAGATTTGATAAGAACGCGCCGCAGCATGCGCAAGTTTACCGACGAGAAAGTAACCGAGCCCGAAGTAAAGGCGCTTTTGCGCGCAGCCCTTATGAGCCCTTCGTCAAAGAGTATTCGCAACTGGAACTTTGTGGTGGTAGACGACAAGGAAACGATAAAGCAACTTGCCCATTGCAAGAAGATGGGAGCCGAGTTCCTTGAAGGTGTTCCGCTTGCCATCGTCGTAACCGCCAATCCAACGGAGAACGACGTGTGGATTGAGGATGCCTCAATAGCATCGCTCATGATTCAACTTCAGGCCGAAGAACTTGGACTTGGCTCTTGCTGGGCGCAGATTCGCAACCGCGCGGCAGAAGACGGAACGCCTGCCAACACCATCGTTCACAACATCCTCGGACTGCCCGACAGCCTTGAGGTTCTGAGCATCATCGGCGTAGGCCACAAGGCAGCCGAGCGCAAGCCTATGGAGGACGACAAACTGCTGTGGAATCAGGTTCACTACAACAAGTTCGGTAACACAAAATGAGAATAGTAATGGTTGGTGCCGGCAATCTGGCAACGCACCTGAGCCGTGCCTTGCAGAACGCCGGGCACGATATATTGCAGGTCTTCAGCCGTACCGAAGAGAACGCCCGACTTCTTGCCGACAGGTTGAACGCCGGTTTCACCACCTCGCTTGCAAGTCTTAGTGCCGAGGCCGATATCTACATCGTCTCGATAAAAGACTCTGCCCTTGTAGAGTGTGTTTCGGACATCTGTCGCGGAAGGGAAGACAAACTCTTTGTGCATACCGCCGGAAGCATAGCCATGCAGGTATTCGAGGGGCATTGCCATAGGTTTGGCGTGCTGTATCCCATGCAGTCGTTCAGCAAGGGCAGGGAGGTGGACTTCTCGGTCATTCCGTGTTTTGTAGAGGCTAACAATGCCGACGACGAGGCTGTGGTAGAGGCTCTTGCATCGTCTGTTTCGCAGAGCGTGTGGCATTTCTCGGGCGAGCAGCGCAAGTATCTGCATCTGGCAGCCGTCTTTGCCAACAACTTCACCAACCACATGTATGCCCTTTGTGCCGAGATGCTTGCGCAGCACGACATTCCGTTCAGCACTATGATTCCGCTAATCGACGAGACGGCGGCAAAGATTCACACGCTCGAGCCTCGCAAGGCGCAGACCGGTCCGGCGGTTCGGTTTGACCGCAACGTGATGGACAAGCAGAAGGCTCTGCTCGCCTACAGTCCCGAGCTTCAGCAGATATACGAGTTGCTGAGCAAGAGTATTCACAAAACATCAACAAAATGATAAATTACGACCTTTCGAAAATAAAGATGATTGCCTTCGATGTAGACGGCGTTCTCAGTCGCGAGACAATCACGGCATATCCCAACGGCGAGCCTATGCGCACCGTTAATATCAAGGACGGATATGCCATTCAGCTTGCCGTTAAGCGTGGCATTCATGTTGCCATAATAACCGGCGGATGTACCGAGGCTATAAGGGTTCGCTACACGTCGCTCGGCGTTGAGGATGTGATAATGAAGGCTGCCGTAAAGATAGGCGAATATCGCCGTCTGCTTGAGAAATACGGTCTGAAGGACGAGGAGGTGCTCTACATGGGCGATGACATCCCTGACTACGAGATTCTCTCGGTATGCGGATGCCCTTGCTGTCCTGCCGATGCCGCGCCCGAGATTAAGAACGTGTGCCGTTACATCTCGCACAAAGAGGGCGGCATGGGCTGCGGTCGCGACGTGATTGAGCAGGTGCTGAAGGCACAGGACAAATGGATGGGCGACAAGGTTGCCTTCGGATGGTAAAAACAAAAAAACAAGAAGTAAGATGAATATAATATTGGCGAGCAATTCGCCTCGCAGAAAGGAACTTCTGGCTGGTCTGGGCATTGAGTTCGAGGTAAAGACAATTCCGGGTATCGACGAGAGCTTTCCTGATACGCTCAGAGGCGAGGACATACCAAAGCATATCTCGGCAAAGAAAGCCGAGGCTTACAAGCAGATTATCGGCGAAGACGACCTTCTGATAACTGCCGATACGATAGTCTACGTAGATGGCGAGGTTCTCGGCAAGCCGTCGGATGCAGCCGATGCCAAGCGTATGCTCAGGAAGCTGAGCGGACGTACGCATCAGGTGATAACGGGCGTGAGCATCGTAACTACCAAGAAGCACAGTTGCTTTGCCGTAACCACAAACGTGTCGTTCGATGTGCTTACTGATGAGCAGATTGACTTCTACATAGAGCATTACAAGCCGTTCGACAAGGCTGGCGCATACGGCATACAGGAATGGATTGGCTACGTTGGCGTTACTGGTATAGAGGGCTCGTACTTCAACGTCGTTGGCTTGCCTGTTCAACGTCTTTACAAAGAGTTGCAGAAGTTTTTGTAGAGACAATTGACAATTGACAATTCAAAATTCATAATTCATAATTGGTTGTGGAGTGTCGTCGCAAATAAAAAGAGTCGTTTTTCTTCATTCACGAAAAACGACTCGTTCATCACCAAGTTAAGCTGAATTTGCAATTCTGCTTAGAAGAAAATGGGAATTTGCCGCTCGAATTTCGTTCGTAAGCAACCACAGGTTGAGTGCGGAAATCCGATAGAACAAAAGAAAAAATAGTATGGGAAATTTATTCATGAAAATCTTGCGTCTTTTGGGTTTTGCAGCAAAGCCTTCGGAAGCCGTTGTAAAAGACATTTGTGCAGTAGTGCCGCCCGCTTGTGATGTTGTAGAACACGACAATATCATTTGCCAAAAAGAAGCGTATGCGGTATTGTCGCCCGAGGGCAAAACTTTTACCTTTTATTTCGACGAAAAGAAATCTTCACGACAGGGCAAGGTGTGTGGACTGAATGTTGAAGATCACTGCCCTGAATGGGTGATGATGGATTATTACGCAACTCCATTGTTGATGATAGGGGATATTACGACGGTTGTTTTTGATGAGTCGTTTAAAGATGCTCGCCCCGTATCGTGTGCATATTGGTTTGGTGGATTTGAAGATCTTACAAAAATAGAAGGCATCAGCAATCTGAATACCTCGGAGGTAACGGATATGCGCGGAATGTTCTGTCGTTGCCAAAGTCTGTCGAGCCTTGATTTGAGTAATTTCGATACATCGAAAGTAACAGATATGGGTGACATGTTCTTTTGTTGCAAGGTTTTGGTTAGCCTTGACTTAAGCAACTTCAATACGTCGAAAGTAATGGATATGTACGCAATGTTTTGGTGCTGCGAAAGATTACAGAGTCTTGATGTTAGTAACTTCAATACCTCAAATGTGACGAATATGTATGGTATGTTCAGTTATTGCAAAAGTTTGAAAACGATATATGTCGGAACTGGCTGGAACACAAACAAACTTGAGGAGTCTGAAGATATGTTTAGAAATTGCACCAGTCTTGTAGGTGGTAAAGGAACAAAATACGATTCTGAATTTGTAGATGTTGCTCGTGCAAAGATAGATGGCGGCAAAGATGAGCCGGGTTATTTTAACTTGAAACTTGAAAGTTGAAACTTGAAAAATTAAGAATTGACAATGGATAATTCACAATTCATAATTGGTAGTTGGGAGAGACAATTGACAATTTTTTCTTTGTAAGTTGAAAACGGTTGAAAATGAAATGGACTGTTCTAACAGACAATCGTAGCTGTAACCCCTTGTTGGAGACGGAGCACGGTCTGTCTGTCCTGCTTGAAACTGAAAGGCATCGTGTCTTGCTCGACACGGGAGCAAGCGATGTCTTTGTGCGTAATGCAGAGCGCCTTGACATCGACCTCGGCATGGTGGATTATGTGTTTATCTCTCACGGACACAGCGACCATGCCGGCGGATTAAGGCATCTGCTTAGTCTGAACGATAAAGCACAAATAATCGTCTCGCCCGATGCCGTTAGCGGAAGGTTCTTTTCAAAGCGCGGCCGTCTGCACAGCATAACTGCCGAATGGCCCGAGGAGATGCTTACGAGATTTCTTTTTGTAGATGATTCTTGTGTGATAGCAGACGGTCTGTATATTATTGCCCATATCTGTCAGTCGCATCCTATGCCGCTTGGCAACCGTCATCTGCTTGTGCAAGATGCTGTTGGCAACTATGTCAACGACGATTTTCGCCACGAACTTGCGCTGTATGCCGATGGCTTGCTCTTTACCGGTTGTGCTCATAGCGGCTTGGAGAATATCCTTTCGGCTTGTCCCTATCCTGTTAGAACTGTTGTCGGGGGATTCCATCTGCTCGACGACCACGAGACGGCGGATGAACTGTCCAAACTTGCCAATAGGCTGACTGATGCTTATCCTCAAACGCAGTTCTATACCAGCCATTGTACGGGTGATAAGGTCTTTTCTTCTCTCCATGCTATAATGGAAAGCCAGATTCACTCTTTTAGTTGTGGCATGTGTTTTGATAATTGACAATTGACAATTCACAATTGACAATTTCTTTAGTTGAAAGTTGAAAAATCGCGGCAAGGTAGATTCAACATAAATTCAAGGTTCGGGGTAGCTACGGGGTAGGAACGGGGTAGCTACGTTCAAGGTACGTTCATGTTACGTTCAAACAAGCCGGAAGCAAGGGGCAAGTAAGCCGGAAGATACGTGGAAGTTACGGACAAACGAGCTGGAAAATTCGTTTTCCAAATATAGTATATAACCGTTAAAATATATGAATTTTAACGAATAAATGCCTAAAAAATGTAACGTTACAACCTTTTAAATAATTTTTTATGCTGTTCTGCTTGCTCGGATTTCCGAATCAGAGCATCTGAAACTATAAGCATTTGTAATGCCTCAACCCCGATTCTGGTAAATTTGCTGCTCGAACATCTTATTGTTTATGTAGAAAAGTTAAATAATTATAATTTTTTTGTCCGCTTTAAGATGAAAAGTGAAAAATGATTTAATTTCGCAGGCGTAATTAAATCATTTTTTAGTATATGAAACATTTTTTCACAAGATTACTAATAAGTATCTTATTTCTTTGTGCAATCTCTATTCCTGCTATGGCGCAAGAAGCCTATGCCGTGGCATCGCCAGATAATACAACGCTTACTTTTTATTATGATAACGAGAAAGCCTCTCGCGAAGGCACGGCGTATGAGTTGAATATCGGAGCTGATAGCCCAGGGTGGGTTAAATATGTCATTAAGCCGTCTGTAACGAGCTCTCAGGTAACGTCTTGTCAGAAATTTATCACGGTCGTTTTTGACAAATCGTTTAAGAGTGCTCGCCCTACATCGTGCGCATCTTGGTTTGCTGGATTTAAAAACCTAAGAAAAATTGAAGGTATAGAAAATCTGAATACATCAAATGTTACGAATATGAGTTATATGTTCTGCGAGTGCAATTGCAGTCTGGCAAGCTTTGATGTTAGCAGATTCGATACATCAAATGTTACGGATATGAGTGGAATGTTCTGTGAGTGCGGCAGTCTGACAAGCCTTGAGTTAAGCAATTTCGAAACATCTAATGTAACGAATATGGGCAGGATGTTCTTTGAGTGTGAAAAGCTTACAAACCTTGATTTAAGTAGCTTCAACACTTCAAAGGTAACGAACATGTGCAATATGTTCTATGATTGCGAAAAACTTACAAACCTTGATGTTAGTAACTTCAACACTTCAGAGGTAACAGATATGAGCAGTATGTTCGAGTATTGTTTCAAACTTACAAACCTTGATTTAAGCAGCTTCAACACTTCAAAGGTTACTGATATGAGCAAGATGTTTCATAGTTGCACAAGCCTCACAAGCCTTGATGTCAGCACATTTAACACCTCAAATGTTACGGATATGAACTGGATGTTCGCAGAATGTAAAGGCTTGAAAAGCCTTAATGTTAGCAACTTAAACACATCTAATGTAACGAATATGGGTTTCTTGTTTTGCGAATGTTGTAATCTTACAAGCCTTGATTTAAAAAGCTTCGACACTTCAAATGTAACAGATATGACTGGCTTGTTCTCTGAATGCTTTGAACTGAAAAGCCTTGATGTAAGTAACTTCAACACTTCTAATGTAACGAATATGATAGGTATGTTCGAGTATTGCATCAGTTTGAAAAGCCTTGATTTAAGCACATTCAACACATCTAATGTAACGAATATGTTTCATATGTTTTTGGGTAGCAGAAGTTTGACAAGCCTTAATGTTAGCAAGTTCAACACTTCGAATGTAACAGATATGAGTAGCATGTTCTCTGGTTGCGAAAGTCTTACAAGCCTTGATGTAAGTAACTTCAATACTTCAAAAGTTACGAATATGCTTTGGATGTTCCGCGACTGCAAGAATTTGACAAAACTTGATTTAAGTAGCTTCAGCACCTCGAATGTAAAGAATATGATGTTAATGTTCGCGTTTTGCGAACGTCTTACAAGCATTGATGTTAGCACATTCGATACCTCAAGTGTAACAGATATGAGTAGAATGTTCTATGCTTGTCCGAACCTTAAAACAATTTATGTCAGAAAAAATTGGAATATAGGCAATGATACGAAATCTACAGAAATGTTTAAGGACTCGCCAAAACTTGTAGGAGGCAAAGGTTCTCTGTTTAATCCTAAAGTTACAGACGCCAGTCGTGCAAAGATAGACGGCGGAAAGTCAAAGCCTGGATATTTTACGGCTAAAAAATAAATTAACTATATGAAGCATTTTTTCACAAGATTACTAAGTATCTTATTTCTTAGTGCAATTTCTATTTCTGCCATGGCGCAAGAAGCCTATGCCGTGGTGTCGCCTGATAGTACAACGCTTAGTTTTTACTATGATAAAAAGAAAGCCTCTCGCGAAGGCACGGCGTATGAGTTGAATGAAGGAAATGGCTGTCCTAAGTGGATTAAACGGAATGAATACTCAATCCCTGATAATCCTTATTATACTGTGGTTGTTTTTGACAAGTCGTTTAAGGATGCTCGTCCTGCATCGTGTGCACATTGGTTTGATGGATTTGGAAATCTTACAAAAATTGAAGGCATCAGTAACCTTAATACTTCAAAAGTAACCGATATGAACGCTATGTTCAAGGGGTGCAGATGCCTTGAGAGCCTTGATTTAAGAGGTTTCAACACTTCGAATGTTACGGATATGAGCGGTATGTTCAGAGGGTGCAAAAGACTGACGAGGCTTGATTTAAGAGGGTTCGATACTTCGAAAGTTATGGATATGGGAACGATGTTCTCTGGTTGCAATGGCCTTGCAAGTCTCGACGTCAGTAGATTCGATACATCAAATGTAACAGAAATGCTTGGCATGTTTGTTGGTTGCAAAAGTCTGACAAGCCTTGATGTTAGCAAATTCAACACCCGAAAAGTAACAAGAATGAGCGGTATGTTCTCGGGGGGTCGCAGTTTGTTGGAACTTGATTTAAGCAAGTTCAATACAGAAAATGTAAGGAGTATGGAGATGATGTTTTATTACTGTACGAGCCTAAAAACAATTTATGTAGGAGAAGGGTGGAATACGTCAAAAGCAGAATTTACAGACAGAATGTTCGAGTATTTAACGAGCATTGTAGGTGGCAATGGAACAAAACTCGATTCTGAAATTGTTGATGCAACTCGTGCCAAAATAGACGGCGGAAAGTCAAATCCGGGATATTTTACGGCTAAGAAATGAGTTGAAAGTTGAAACTTGAAAATTGAAACTTGAAAAATTTAGACAGTTGACAATTCATAATTGGTTGTGGAGTGTCGTCGCAAATAAAAAGAGTCGTTTTTCTTCATTCACGAAAAACGACTCGTTCATCACCAAGTTAAGCAGAATTTGCAATTCTGCTTGGAAAGAAAATGGGAATTTGTAATTCCCACCGCTGAAAAAATTACGCGTAAATACTTTGTCTATGAATAACAACGTAATTTGCGTCCCTTCGTTCGTAAGCAACCACAAGTTGAGCGCGGAAATTCAGCAGAACTAAAGGAAAAATAGTATGGGAAATAATTTCATGAAAATCATAAAGTTTATTTCTTTTGCAGCGAAACCTATAGCAAAACTTACCGAAGCTATAGCAAAGAAAGAGTATGCGGTAGTATCGCCCGATGGCACGACACTTACCTTCTATTTTGACAAACATAAGTCTTCCCGACAAGGTACGGCGTATAGGCTGAATGTTGTAATTCCTAAATGGGTGAAAAAAGAAAAAGGTTCACTCCCGTATAATCCGAATTTTACGACGGTAGTTTTTGACGAGTCGTTTAAAGATGCACGTCCTGTATCTTGTGCATATTGGTTCGGCGGATTTGAAAATCTGACAAAAATAGAAGGCATCGACAATCTGAATACTTCGAGAGTGAGGAATATGTTCGGAATGTTCTGTAATTGTAAACGTTTGTTTAGCCTTGATTTAAGTAAGTTCGATACTTCGAAGGTTACAGACATGAGCTTAATGTTCTATTGGTGCGAAAGCCTGTCGAGCCTTGATGTTAGCAGTTTCGATACCTCAAAAGTAAGGAGAATGCGAGAAATGTTCTTGGGATGCCAAAACGTGCATAGTCTTGATATAAGTTGTTTTGATACTTTGAAAGTAACAGATATGTGCAGAATGTTCTCTGGTTGCGAAAGTCTGCCGGGACTCGATGTAGGCGGTTTCGATACCTCGAATGTTACAAATATGAGTGGTATGTTTTTATGTTGCAAAAGTATGCAGAGTCTTGATGTCAGCGGATTTAATACCTCGCAAGTAACTGATATGAGCTGTATGTTCAGTAGTTGCGAAAGTGTTACAGAACTTGATGTAAGTGGTTTTAATACCTCGAAGGTAAAGGATATGGGCGGTATGTTTCATGATTGCGGAAGTTTGGAGAGTCTTGATTTATGCAATTTCAATACTTCAAAAGTAACGAATATGCATAGTATGTTCCGAGTATGCACAAGTCTGCGTTCTCTGGATTTTAGCAACTTTAACACTTCTAGAGTAACGTGTATGGGCAGTATGTTTTGTGGCTGCGAAAAATTGTCGAGCCTTGATTTGAGTAGATTCGATACCTCTAATGTGTGGGATATGGACAATATGTTTGCTGGTTGTAAAAGTCTGACTCAGCTTGATATAAACAACTTTAACACCTCTAAAGTAACTATTATGCACGCAATGTTCTTGGGGTGTGAAAGTCTGAAAACGATATATGTTGGGACAGGTTGGAATATAAGCAGGGTTAGAAATTCGAAATATATGTTTGAGAATTGCACTAATCTTGTAGGTGGTAAAGGAACAAAATACGATTCTGAATTTGTAGATGTTGCTCGTGCAAAGATAGATGGCTGTAAAGATGAGCCGGGTTATTTTAACTTGAAACTTGAAAGTTGAAACTTGAAAAATTAAGAATTGACAATGGATAATTCACAATTCATAATTGGTAGTTGGGAGAGAAAGTTGAAAATCTCTTAGTTAAGTCGAATTTGCAATTCTACTTTGAAAAGAATAGGGAATTTGTAATTCCCACCGCTGAAAAAATGCACTGTTAAGCTGAGTTTGTAATTCAGCTTGGAAAGAAAATGGGAATTTGCCGCTCGAACTCCATTCGCTTGCTACCGAAGGGACGCAAGAATTCCCACCGCTGAAAATGAGAGGCGACCGCTTTCAGCGTCATTCCAAATAATCATTTCCTAATATAGGAAGAGGGATTTTCTTATTCCGAACTCATGTAGAAAAATCGTTCTACCGAAAAGTTAAATAATTATAAATTTTGGCTTGTTTTAGACTGTAAAGTGAAAAATGAGTTAATTTTGCGGGCGTAATTTAAAATTTTATAAAATGAAACACCTTTTTACGCTCTTTTTAAGCCTTATTTTGTGTGTGGTAAGTCCTGTGTCTGTCATGGCACAAGAAGCCTATGCTGTGGTATCGCCAGATAGAACAACACTTACTTTTTACTATGACAAAAATAAGTCTTCCCGACAAGGCACGGCGTATGAACTTGACGAATACCCAGAATGGATAAACATGGAGGTTTTAATGGGATCGCCCTGGAAACCCAGCTCTGTTGTTTTTGACAGAAGGTTTTTAAAATATAGTTTCGGATATGGCGGAAAAAATCCTACATTCACTACGGTTGTTTTTGATAAGTCGTTTAAGAATGCTCGTCCAAAATCATGCAATTTATGGTTTGCTGGTTTTGAAAACTTAACCAAAATCGAAGGCTTGGAAAATCTGAATACCTCGAAAGTTGTGGGTATGTCTTGTATGTTCAAAGGTTGCAGCAATTTGCGAAATCTTGACCTAAGCGGTTTCAATACATCAAACGTAACGGATATGAGCAGCATGTTTTATGGTTGCGAAGGCTTGACAAACCTTGACCTAAGCTGTTTTGATACATCAAATGTAACTGATATGAGGGGAATGTTTAAAGATTGCTATGGTCTGACAACCGTTGATGTTAGCAAGTTCAATACTGCCAAAGTAACAGATATGAGATGTATGTTCTATGATTGCCGCAGCTTAAAAGACCTTGATGTTAGTAAGTTCAATACAGCCAAAGTAACAAATATGATTTTGATGTTCTCTGGTTGTAGCAATTTGACAAACCTTGATGTTAGCAATTTCAATACATCGAATGTAACGAATATAGAAGGTATGTTCTATGATTGCCGTAGTTTGACAAATCTTGACGTAAGTGGGTTTAATACATCAAATGTAACAAACATAGAAGGTATGTTTTGGGTGTGTGAAAAACTGGCAACCCTTGATGTAAGCAAATTTAATACATCAAATGTAACGAATATGGAAAAAATGTTCTATTACTGCTGTAGTCTTACAAGTCTTGATGTAAGTAACTTCAATACCTCGGAAGTAAAGAACATGGGAGGTATGTTCTCTGGTTGCTATGGTTTAAAAGAACTTGATTTAAGCAATTTCAACACCTCGAAAGTCACGGATATGAGAGAAATGTTTTCAGATTGCCATAGTCTGACAAATCTTCGTGTAAGCAATTTCAATACATCAAATGTAACGAATATGGTAAAAATGTTCTCAGGTTGCCGCAGTCTGATGCATCTTGATGTAAGTGGTTTCGATACTTCGAATGTAACGGATATGAGTTGGATGTTCAGGTACTGTGGCAGCTTAACGAGTCTTGATGTAAGTAACTTCAATACATCAAATGTAACGGATATGAGTTGGATGTTCAAGGATTGCGAAATACTGACAAATCTTGATGTTAGCAAATTCAATACTTCAAAGGTAACAAATATGTATGGAATGTTCGTTGGTTGCAAAAGTCTGACTAACCTTGATGTGAGAAACTTCAATACCTCAAATATATATTTGATGACTCAAATGTTTGGTGGCTGTACGAATCTGAAAACAATTTATGCCGGAGAGGGCTGGGATACAAGTAATGTCAAGGATTCAGAAGATATGTTTATTGATTGCACCAGTCTTGTTGGTGGTAAAAAAACAAAATTTGATTCTGGAATTGTTGATGCAACTCGTGCAAAGATAGACGGCGGAAAGGTAGATCCGGGATATTTTACGGCTAAGAAATTAAGTAAAAAACATAAATAGATAATTGATGAATTTATGAAACGCAATATAGCATTATTTTTTCTAAGCCTTTTGGGGTTTGTAGTAAACCCTATGTCTGCCATGGCACAAGAAGCCTATGCCGTAATGTCGCCAGATAGCACAACTCTTACTTTTTACTATGACAAAAATAAGTCTTCCCGACAAGGCACGGCGTATGAGTTGAACACGGGAGAAAACATGCCTAAATGGGTTAAAACAGAAGAAAATATAATGGGCTCTATAGCCGTTAATAAAAATTATAAGACGGTTGTTTTTGATGAGTCGTTTAAAGATGCTCGCCCAGTATCATGTGCACATTGGTTCGATGGATTCTATAGGCTTTGTGACATTAAAGGCATTGGCAATCTTAATACTGCAAAGGTTACAAATATGAGTTGTATGTTTAATTGGTGTTTCGATTTGGAAAGTCTTGACTTTGGCGGTTTTGATACATCAAACGTAACAGACATGGCTCATATGTTTTTTCAGTGTCGCAGTCTTACAAATCTTAATCTAAGTAGCTTCAATACCTCAAAGGTAACAAGCATGAAAAGTATGTTCTATGGTTGCAACAGTCTGAGGACTGTAGATTTGAGCAATTTTGATACTTCTAATGTTACTAATATGGAAGGAATGTTCGCTGATTGCAACAGACTTACAAGTCTTGACATTAGTAACTTTAATACTTCAAAAGTAACGAATATGTTTGGCGTTTTTTATGGTTGCAGCAGACTTGCAAGCCTTGATATTAGTGGTTTCGATACTTCAAATGTTACAGATATGACCAGTTTATTTTTGGGGTGTAGAGATTTGACAAGCCTTGATGTAAGCGGTTTCAATACTTCGAACGTAGTAAGTATGTTAAATATGTTTCTAGGTTGTTGCAGTCTGCCGCATCTTGATGTAAGCAATTTCAACACCTCGAAAGTAACGGATATGGATGGAATGTTTATGGGTTGTAGTAATCTTACAAATCTTGATTTGAGTAATTTTAATACCTCAAAGGTATGGAATATGAGTAATATGTTTAATGACTGCAGTAAACTTACAAGCCTTGATTTGAGCAAATTCAATACTGCTAATTTAAAGCGAATGGTTGGTATGTTTATGGATTGCAAAAGCCTCACTAATATAAAATTAGGCAGATTAAACACCTCTAAGGTGACAAATATGGAAAGGATGTTCGAAGGATGCAGCAGTCTTACAAGCCTCGATATAAGTGGATTAAATACCTTAATGTTAGACCACATGGATGAAATGTTTTATGGATGTGTTAGCCTGAAAAATCTTAAAATAAACGGCATAAAAACCTCGAATGTATCGGATATGACTCAAATGTTCGAAGGATGCAGCAGTCTTACAAGTCTTGATTTAAGTAGTTTCAATACCTCAAATATTTATGCGATGACTCAAATGTTTTGCGGTTGTACGAATCTGAAAACAATTTATGTCGGAACAGGCTGGAACACAAGCAAGGCTAAGTATTCGAAAGATGTGTTTAAGGATTGCACCAGTCTTGTTGGTGGCAGAGGCACAAAATTCGATTCAAATGTAACTGGTAGGTCTCGTGCAAAGATAGATGGCGGCAAGGCAAATCCTGGATATTTTACGGCAAAAAAATAAGAAAGTTGAAAGTTGAAAATTGAAATTTGAAAAAATCATAATTCATAATGTAAATTCCGTTCTGTCGAATTTGTTTTTTTGCAGATTTGGCAGAACTAAATTAAAAAATAGTATGGAAAATATTTTCGCAAAAATCCTAAGCCTTGTTTTGTGTGTGGTAAAACCTGCGGCAGGTATGGCGCAAGAAGCGTATGCGGTAGAGTCAAACGGCAGCTCAACACTTACTTTCTATTTCGACAAAAAGAAATCTTCACGACAAGGCAAGGTGTACGAGCTGAATGAGGGAAAAGACTGTCCTAAATGGGTGAAAACGGCTAATGACTCAATTACTGAAAGTTCAACTTTCACGACTGTAGTCTTTGACAAGTCGTTTAAAAAAGCCCGTCCTGTGTCGTGCGCATATTGGTTTAAAGGCTTTAATAATCTGACAAAAATAGAAGGCATCGGTAATCTGAATACCTCGCAAGTAACCAATATGAACCGTATGTTCTATTGGTGCGAAAAATTGGATAGCCTTGATTTGAGCGGCTTCGATACATCAAAGGTAACGGATATGGGTAGGATGTTCTTAGATTGCGATAGTCTGGAAAGCCTTGATTTAAGCAGTTTCGATACTTCGAAGGTGACAGATATGCACAAAATGTTCTCGGGCTGCAGAAGTCTTGGAAACCTTAAATTAAGCAGTTTCAATACCTCGCAAGTAACGGATATGCACGAAATGTTCTATAATTGCGAAAGATTGGCGGACATAGATATGAGTAGTTTCGATACCTCGCAAGTAACGGATATGCACAAAATGTTTTTTGGTTGCGAAGTTTTGGGTAGCCTTAACCTAAGCAACTTCAATACTCCGAAAGTAACAGATATGAGCGAGATGTTCCATTATTGCAGATATCTGTTTGAACTTGATTTTAGTGGTTTCGATACTTCAAAAGTAACAAATATGGAAGCAATGTTCGGAGGTTGCGAAGATTTAGAGAGCCTTGATTTGAGCGGTTTCGATACTTCGAACGTAACAGACATGCACGAAATGTTCTCAGGTTGCGAAGCCTTGGATAGCCTTGACTTAAGCAACTTCAACACTTCAAAGGTAACAGATATGCACGATATGTTCTATAATTGCGGAAACATGGCGAGTCTTGATATCAGCAATTTCGATACGTCAAAGGTAACGGACATGAGCGAAATGTTCTTAGATTGCGAAGGGCTGAAGAGCCTTGATGTCAGTAGTTTCAATACTTCGAATGTAACAGATATGCATAATATGTTCTCTTGCTATGGTTTAAAAGAACTTGATTTAAGTGGTTTCGATACCTCAAAAGTAACAAATATGGAAGCAATGTTCGCAGGTTGCTGTGAGCTTGAGAATCTTGATTTGAGCAGTTTTAAAACTTCTAACGTAACGATTATGTATGGCATGTTTGAATGTTGCAGAAGTTTGAAGAACCTTGATGTAAGCAGTTTCGATACTTCAAAGGTAACGGATATGACCATGATGTTCTCTAATTGCGAACACCTGGAGAGTCTTGATGTAAGCAAGTTCAATACTTCGAAAGTGGAGTATATGTGTTGGATGTTCGATGGTTGCGATGTTTTAGAGAGCCTTGATTTGAGTGGTTTCGATACTTCGAATGTGTGGGATATGAAAAAAATGTTCGAGGGCTGCAAGAATCTGAAAACAATTTATGCCGGAGAGGGTTGGAGCACAAGTAAAGTCAAGGATTCGGAAAATATGTTTAATGATTGCACCAATCTTGTAGGTGGTAAAGGAACAAAATACGATTCTGAAGTTGTTGATGCAACTCGTGCAAAGATAGACGGCGGAAAGGCAAATCCGGGATATTTTAAGTTGAAAGTTGAAAATTGAAAGTTGAAAAATCAGAATTCATGATAATGGCAAAATTTAATATGAAACGCAATATAGCATTATTTTTCCTAAGCCTTTTGGGGCTTGCTGCACAACCTGCGCAAGCCGTTGCGAAAGAGGCGTATGCTGTAGTGTCGCCCGACGGCTCGACACTTACTTTCTATTTCGATGAAAAGAAATCTTCACGACAAGGTACGGCGTATGAGTTGAATGTTGGCAAAGACTATCCTAAGTGGGTAAAAATAAACAAATATTCAAACCCGGAAAATCCTAATTTTAAGACGGTTGTATTTGACGATTCGTTTAAAGATGCCCGTCCAATATCGTGTGCAAAATGGTTTGTAGGATTTACAGAACTGACCAAAATAGAAGGCATTGGCAATCTGAATACTTCGAAAGTTACGGATATGAGTTTTATGTTCTGTTGTTGCCATGTTGAGAGCCTTGATATAAGCGGTTTCGATACTTCGAAAGTTACGGATATGAGTTTTATGTTCGATGGTTGCTATGTTGAGAGCCTTGATCTAAGCAGTTTCGATACTTCGAATGTGACTAAAAAGGGTGGCATGTTCGAGGAATGTAATCAACTGGAGAGTCTTGATTTAAGTAGGTTCAATACTTCGAAAGTAATGGATATGACCGTTATGTTCCGTCGTTGTGAAAGTATGGAGAAACTTGATTTAAGCAGTTTCGATACTTCGAATGTGATGGAAATGGGTTGTATGTTCGAACATTGCGAAAGCTTGACGAGTCTTGATTTAAGTGGTTTTAATACTTCGAATGTGGAAGATATGGGGTGGATGTTTGCTGATTGCATAAACTTGAAGAACCTTGATTTAAGTAGTTTTGACACATCAAATGTAACAGATATGTTCGGTATGTTTTCTAATTGCGAAGTTTTAGAGAGCCTTGATTTGAGTGGTTTCGATACTTCTAATGTGGATGAAATGACTCAGATGTTTGGGGGAGGCAAGAGTCTGAAAACAATATATGCCGGAACTGGCTGGAATACAAACAAGGTTGATGTGTCTAAAGAAATGTTTGGTGGGTGCACCAGTCTTGTTGGTGGCAAAGGAACTAAATTTGATTCTGAAATTATTGATGCAACTCGCGCAAAGATAGATGGCGGCAAGGCAAATCCTGGATATTTTACTGCTAAAAAATAAGAAAGTTGAAAAATTAGAATTCATGATAAAGACGAAATTTAATATGAAACGCAATATAGCATTATTTTTCCTAAGCCTTTTGGGGCTTACCGCACAACCTGCGCAAGCTGTTGCGAAAGAAGCGTATGCAGTAGTGTCGCCAGATGGCACGACACTTACTTTCTATTTCGATGAAAATAAATCTTCCCGACAAGGCACGGCGTATGAGTTAAAATTAGGTAAAGACTATCCTAAATGGGTTAGACTAAGTGGACACTATTCTCTACCTGAAAGTCCTGATTTTCCGACAGAAATAATGACGGTTATTTTTGACGAGTCGTTTAAAGATGCCCGTCCTGTGTCGTGCGCATATTGGTTTGCAGGATTTAATGGTCTGAAAAAAATAGAAGGCATTGCAAATCTGAATACTTCGAAAGTGACGGATATGAGTTTTATGTTCTATGGTTGCTATGGTTTGCAGGGGCTTGAGCTAAACGGTTTCGATACTTCAAAAGTGACGAATATGGGTAGTATGTTCGAGTATTGTAGAAGTCTGGAAAGTCTTGATGTAAGTGGTTTCGATACTTCGAATGTAACAGATATGAGCGAGATGTTCTCTGGCTGCGTTTTGAAGAGTATTGACTTAAGTAGATTTGAAACTTCAAAAGTGACGAATATGACTTGTATGTTCGATGACTGTGAGAATCTGAAGAGCCTTGATCTAAGTAGTTTCGATACTTCGAATGTGACTGAAATGGGTTGTATGTTCGAGAATTGCAATCAATTGGAGAGTCTTGATGTAAGTAGGTTCAATACTTCGAAAGTAACGGATATGGTCGGTATGTTCAGCTTTTGTGAAAGTCTGGAAGAACTTGATTTAAGCAGGTTCAATACCTCGCAAGTAACAACTATGGTCAGTATGTTCGAATCTTGCGAAAACTTGAAAACTCTTGATTTAAGTGGTTTCAATACTTCGAATGTGGAAGATATGGTTTGGATGTTCGTGGGTTGCGAAAGCCTGAAAACAATATATGTCGGAACTGGCTGGAATACAAGTAAGGTCAAGGAGTCGAATTCCATGTTCTCTCGTTGCGATAGTCTTGTTGGTGGCAAAGGAACTGAATTTGATTCTGAAATTGTAGATAAAACTCGTGCAAGGGTAGATGGCGGAAAGGCAAAACCGGGATATTTTACGGCTAAGAAATGAGAGAACGTTGAAACTTGAAAAATTCAGAATTTATAATTGTGTAAGTTCGGAAAAAACGCTATTTTCATATATTATGAAGTGATTATTCGGAATGACGCTGAAGGTGTCACCTCTCAGTAACCGCAGCATCCGTAGGATCTGCGGGATGAAACACAACGAATATCATCGACCCTGAAAGCGGTCGCCCATTGCGATAGATGGGGCACTCCTTCAGAGTGCTTATTGTTGTGGCTATTATTTCGCAGGTCGTTCCGACTTATGGTTACTAAGCGGAGACGCTTTCAGCGTCTGTAATGTGCGGATAATCAATATTGTAACTTTTGTGAAATCTATAATAGTAAGAGATTCATTAAACTTAATCCCGAACTCGCGTATAATTGCAGTTTGAGTGTCTTCGCAAATAAAAAGAGTCGTTTTTCTTCATTCACGAAAAACGACTCTTTTTTTTGTCCATATAATTTTAAATCAAGTGCGTGTACATCATAATGAAAAGAATCATTATGCAGATTATTATAAAGCCGAGGATAACGGCATAACTTCCCCACAACACCCATTGGTGGGCACGCTCCGAGTGCAGCTGCGCACGCTCATAGTCGCCGTGTTTCATAGCCTCCTCGCTTCTGATGCTCTCTATAATGCCTATAATTCCAAACGGAAGGGCAAGCAAACTCGTAATAACCACGCTCTCTACCAGCCAGTTGCGTGGAGCCTTGTTCTTTCGCAAGTCCATTATCGGGATTGTTGGCGGAATGTTGTCCTTTATGCTTTTCAGTTCGTCAATATTCTCAAGTTTTTCCCAGTCGGTCAAGCCCTTACGCCATATAAGCGATGTGCGTGTAAGCGGCAGTTCGCCAAGTTCGTCGAAAGTGTAGGGGCCTTTTTTCTCGTTTTTTACTAACAGAAAGTATTCCATGTCTTAAAAATAATCGGGTGCGAAGATACTAAATCTTTGCTTATTGAAATATATTTGAATAAAAAAACTTAAATTATTCGATTATTTGCTTTGTTTTTGTAATTTTGCGGCTTGTTAGCGTGAAATAGGTTCGCGCAGACCCCAAAATAGGTAAACAAAAATAAAAATATATATGGCAAAGAAATTCGCTGAACGCAATCAACTTAATCTTTCAGACGTCAACCACGAGGTGCTGAAAGACTGGGACGCCAACGATGTGTTCCATAAGAGTATGACAGAACGCGAGGGTTGCCCTTCGTTCATCTTCTTTGAAGGACCTCCTTCAGCAAACGGTCATCCGGGTATTCACCACGTAATGGCACGTTCAATAAAGGATGTATTTTGCCGATACAAGACAATGAAAGGCTTCCAGGTAAAGCGCAAGGCAGGATGGGATACACACGGACTGCCTGTTGAACTTGGAGTTGAGAAAGAATTAGGTATCACAAAGGAAGATATTGGCAAGACAATATCTATCGAGGAATATAACCGCAAGTGCCGCACAAACGTAATGCAGTTCACCGAGGAGTGGACCGACCTTTCGCACCGTATGGGCTATTGGGTTGACCTTGAGCATCCTTACATCACATACGACAACAAGTATATCGAGACCCTATGGTTCCTGCTCAAGGAACTGTACAAGAAGGGACTCCTTTACAAGGGATATACAATCCAGCCTTACTCTCCGGCTGCCGGAACAGGCTTGTCGAGCCACGAGCTTAACCAGCCGGGCTGCTACCGCGATGTTAAGGACACAACCGTAACAGGCTTGTTCAAGATTGCAGAGCCAAAGGCTGAGTGGAAAGAGTGGGGTACAGCATACTTTGCTGCATGGACAACAACCCCTTGGACCCTTCCTTCAAATACAGCTCTTTGTGTTGGTCCTAAGATTGAATACGTTGCCGTACAGACTTACAACGGCTACACAGGCGAGCCAATTACCGTTATCGTGGCAAAGAGCCGTCTGAACGCTTATCTGAAGGCCGAGGGCGCAGAAATCGCTCTTGCCGACTATAAGGCAGGCGACAAGGTTATCCCTTACAAGATTGTTGGCGAATATACCGGAAACGACCTCGTTGGCATTAAGTACGAGCAACTTATGCCTTGGGTTAAGCCAACAGAGAAACTCGACGACAATGCAGCCGACTTTGTTAAGAAGGCTGCCGAGGCTGACCCAAGCAAGGTGTTTGCCGTTGGCAACGACAAGTTCGTTGAACTGAGCAGCGAGGCATTCCGCGTAATTCCGGGCGACTATGTAACAACCGAGGATGGTACAGGTATCGTTCATATTGCACCTACATTCGGTGCCGACGATGCCAAGGTAGCCAAGGCTGCCGGAATTCCATCGCTCTTTATTATAAACAAGGCTGGCGAGACTCGTCCGATGGTTGACCTTACAGGTAAGTACTACACCCTCGACGAGGTTGACGAGACATTTGCCAAGGTATGCGTAGATGCCGAGGCTTACGGAAAGCACGCAGGCGACTACGTTAAGAACGCTTACGACCCTAAGTTCAACGAGGGCGGAAAGTACGACGAGCAGGCTGCTGCCAAGGCTGAAGACCTGAACGTTGTAATCTGCATGGAGATGAAGCAGGCCGGAACGGCTTACAAGATAGAGAAGCACGTTCACAACTATCCTCATTGCTGGCGTACCGACAAGCCAGTCCTCTACTATCCGCTCGATTCATGGTTCATCCGCTCAACTGCGATGAAAGACCGCATGGTTGAGTTGAACAAGACAATCCTCTGGAAGCCAGAGTCAACAGGTACAGGCCGCTTCGGAAAGTGGCTCGAGAACCTTAACGACTGGAACCTTAGCCGTTCGCGCTATTGGGGAACTCCGCTTCCAATCTGGCGCAACAACGAGACACGAGAAGAAATCTGCATCGGTTCTGTTGAGGAACTGTACAACGAGATAGAGAAGTCTGTAGCAGCAGGCGTGATGAAGTCTAACCCGCTGAAGGAGCGTGGCTTCGTTCCGGGTAATATGGAACAGAAGAACTACGACCTCATCGACCTTCATCGCCCTTATGTTGACGACATCGTGCTCGTCTCTGCTTCGGGCAAGCCAATGAAGCGCGAGACCGACCTTATCGACGTTTGGTTCGATTCTGGCGCAATGCCTTACGCTCAGATTCACTATCCGTTCGAGCACAAGGAAGAGTTCGACGCTCGTACCGTTTATCCGGCAAACTTCATTGCCGAGGGCGTTGACCAGACACGCGGATGGTTCTTCACTCTTCACGCCATCGCTACAATGGTGTTCGACAGCGTGGCATACAAGGCTGTTATCTCTAACGGACTCGTGCTCGACAAGAACGGCGCGAAGATGAGTAAGCGACTTGGAAATGCCGTAGACCCATTCGGCGCAATCGAGAAGTTCGGCTCAGATGCCGTTAGATGGTATATGATTACCAACTCATCGCCTTGGGATAACCTGAAGTTCGATGAGGCTGGCGTTGCCGAGATTAGCCGCCGTTTCTTCGGAACTCTGTTCAACACATACTCATTCTTCACGATGTATGCAAACGTTGACGGATTTGAGTATGCCGAGGCAGAACTCCCAATGGAGAAGCGTCCAGAAATCGACCGCTGGATTATCTCTGTGCTCAACACACTCATCAAGGATGTTGACGCATGCTATCAGGACTACGAGCCTACAAAGGCTGGCCGTCTGATAATGGATTTCGTAAACGACAATCTGTCAAACTGGTATGTTCGTCTTAACCGTAAGCGTTTCTGGGGAAATGCCATGAGCGAGGACAAACTAAGCGCATATCAGACTCTATACACTTGTTTGGAGAAGGTGGCATTGCTTATGGCTCCAATCGCGCCGTTCTATGCCGACCGCCTTTACAAGGACCTTATCGCCGTAACTGGCCGCGACAATGTGGTAAGCGTTCATCTTGCCAAGTTCCCACAGGCAGACGAGAAACTTATCGATGCCGACCTTGAGGCACGCATGAAGATGGCTCAGGACGTAACATCAATGGTTCTTGCCCTTCGCCGCAAGGTAAACATCAAGGTTCGCCAGCCGCTTGCAAGCATCATGGTTCCTGTTGTCGACGAGGAGCAGAAGGCTCACATCGAGGCCGTTAAGGACCTTATCAAGAACGAGGTGAACGTTAAGGAACTTAACTTTGTAGAGGGCAACGGAGTGCTCGTAAAGAAGGTTAAGTGTAACTTCCGCACAATGGGTAAGAAGTTCGGCAAACTGATGAAGGCTGTTGCTGCCAAGGTCGATGCCCTTAGTCAGGACGAGATTGCTGCATTCGAGCAGAACGGAACGGTTACATTCGACATAGACGGTCAGCAGGCTGTTGTTGAGGTTGCCGACGTTGAAATCTTCAGCGAGGATATTCCGGGCTGGCTGGTAGCCAACGAGGGCAAACTTACCGTGGCTCTCGACGTAACGCTTACCGACGACCTGAAGAAAGAGGGTATGGCTCGCGAACTTATCAACCGAATCCAGAACCTCAGAAAGGATAGCGGACTCGACATCGTTGACCGCATCAACATTACCGTCGAACCAAACGAGAACACAGACGCCTCAATCGAGGCTTACAGAGAATACATCAGCACACAGGTTCTTGCAAACAGCATTACTGTTGCCCCTGTTGCCGGTGGTACTGAACTTGATTTTGATGACTTTAAGCTGAACGTTAAGATAGAGAAGGCTTAAAAGACATTCTGTTATAAATGGGCGCGCCGCCCGCTGAAAGGCTGCGCGCCCACAAACAGAAACACAAAAACCATTTAACTAATATCAGGTTTGAGTATTCAGAAACGTAATTTATTTACATCTTTAATACTTGAGAATATGGCTGCGGAAAAAACACGCTACACGGATGAGGAACTTGAGGAATTCAAGGCCATCATTAATGAAAAACTTGCTCTGGCAAGAAGAGATTATGAGAATATGCTTGACACCCTTATGAACAAGGGCGGCAACGACATTGAGGACACGATGCCTACTTACAAAATCCTTGAGGAAGGTTCTGCAACACAGACAAAGGAGGAGATTACCGAACTGGCTGCACGTCAGCAGAAGTTCATTCAGGGTTTGGAGGCAGCTCTTATTCGCATTCAGAATAAGACTTACGGCATCTGCCGAGTTACTGGAAAACTTATTCCTAAGGAACGCTTGCGCGCCGTTCCTCATGCTACACTCAGCATAGAGGGAAAGATGCAGGAGCAGGCTCAGAAGAAAAAATTCTAAAAACTGGAAAATGAAATTTTTGTCTAAGGGACGACTTGCTGTCGCTATCATTGTGTTGGTGCTGGTCATCGACCAGATTATAAAAATTAAGGTGAAGACGAGCATGTGTCTGCACGAGATGATTCACGTTACCGACTGGTTCTACATTCTCTTTACCGAGAATCGTGGAATGGCTTTTGGTATGGAAATCTTCAGCAAGTTGTTCCTTACTAGTTTCCGACTGGTAGCCGTGGGCTACATGAGCTACTTTATCTGGAAACGACTAAAACTTGGCGCAAGCTGGGGATTTACCGTGTGCATCGCGCTCATCATAGCCGGTGCTGCCGGAAACATCTTCGACAGCGTCTTTTATGGACTTATTTTCGACGAGAGCACGCCATACTCGGTTGCTCACTTCGTTAACTTCGGACACGGGTACGAGAGCCTGTTCATGGGAAGCGTGGTGGATATGTTCTACTTTCCGCTCATCGAGACCGAATGGCCTACATGGATGCCTTTCGTTGGCGGAGAGCACTTCGTATTCTTCAGTCCGATATTTAACTTTGCCGATGCTGCCATAAGCGTAGGCGTTGCGGTGCTTATCGTCTTCTATCACAAGGAGTTCAGCAAGGCACTCGAGAATAATAACGAAAAAACAGAACAGGAGCAGGAGGCATGAGAATACGTTGCTGTTTGATGACGGCTTGCCTTGTTGCCATGCTTGCTGCATGCAAAGGCGGCGATAAACCTAATATCTCATCGGGAAAGATGGAGGAGTTGCTGTACGACTATACCTTGGTAGATGGTATCTGTCAGGAACAGCATCCCGGCGACTCTGCTTTTCTGAAGGCTTATCGCGAGGCTATCTTCAAAAAACACGACGTAACTGAGGCTGAGTTTGACTCGAGCCTGAAATGGTACATGAGGCATCCCGACGAGATGTACGACATTTACGATGCCATCTCGAAGAAGATTGAGGAGAAGCAGGAGGCTCTGACCGGAGAGCATCACGGCGGATTCTACGAGGAGGTGTATGCCACAACCGGCGACACGGCCAACATCTGGAAGGATTCTCCGTACTTGGTGCTGTCGAACGTTGTCGGAAAGAATCTGTACCGCTTCAGCATACCTGTCGATACGGCTTTCCACATGTACGACAAGTTTGAGTGGCGACTTACTGCCACTTATCTCGACAAGCGTGGAGAGCATCGTCCGTTGGTAATGGGCTTGAAGGGCAAGTTTACCAACGATTCGATTGTAGGGGCAACGCGTACAATCTATTCTAACAGCGCGGCTGTGCTTACGCTAAACTGCGATTCGGCTTACACCATGAAGCAGATGGACGGATTCATACTTCTGCCGGGCAATACGAAGGATTTTTCAGCCGATGTGCTTCTAACGCGCATTATTCTGCTGCGCTATCATCGAAAGGAAGAAGACCTTCCGCAAAACCGCTTCAAGAAACTTCAGGAAGAGAAGCCTAAAACCGAGGCGAAGGATACGGCGGTCTCTGCCGTTCCCGTAAGCGTTGGAAGTATTCCGAAGGGAGTTATTCCGAACGTGAAACCTATGAACCGACCGATTCCGATAAAGGAGCAGATAAAAGAGGCAAAAAATTAACCCCCATAAAACTCAGGACTCGTTATGAAACGAATCGTTTCTTTTTTATGTATCTTGTGGCTTGGCATCTCGATGCACGCAGGCAACTTAGGCACGGTTACAACGTACGATGAGTCTTGTGGCATGTCGCAATGGCACATCACGCAGATGTTGCAAGACGGCGAGGGCTACATCTGGTTTGCAACATGGAACGGACTGAACCGCTTTGACGGATACGAACTTGTGAATTTCAAGTCGCGTTCGCTGGCTTCGGACCGCATACGCAACATCTGCCTTAACGAGAGGGGCAACCTGTGGTGCAAGATAGAGGACGATGTGTACGAATTCGACCTCAAAAACTACAAGTTCACTCCCGTTCCGGAAAGCGAAAAGGAAACAATCAAGAAAATTGTGGATGTGTCTTCTACATCGTTCTTTACAGGAAACGATATGGAGCGAAGAATGACCGACAGACAGGGAAACCATTGGCTTTTCTGCAAAAATACGTTCTGCCGCGTCGATTCGTCAGAAGGAAAAGGATTCTACATTCCGCAACCAAAGCCTTCGAAGATTAAGGCTTTCTTGCGCGACAACAAAAACCGTTACTGGATAACGACGATGGAAGATGCGACTGTGAGAGTCTATTCTTCTGATAATCATCTTATTGGCTACCTGAACCAGCAGGGAAGAATTCAGCCGACGGCAGTAAGCCTGAAGAATGCCGTTTACAGCATGATGCAACTTTCCGACGGAACGATATTGATGGGCACGAAGCCCGGAAGTCTTATCAGACTGAAAGAAACAGCCGACAGACAGTTTAGTATGAGTACTATAAATGTCGATTGCAACGGCGTTTACGACATAAAGCAAGATGCCAAAGGCAGAATTTGGCTGGCTACCTTCAGCGACGGACTGAAATTTATTGGCGACATAAAGGCAGACAAACCGCAAGTCGAGTCGGTTGAGAGTACCTATCTGAAAAAATTCAGACAGATGATGTTTGTTGGCAACACGCTGCTCGTTACGAGTACCCACGGACTACTTGTCGGCGATGTGTCGGGCAACAATCTCCGTAAGATGAAATTTGTAACGCATAGCGTTGAGCCTGAGCGAGAAAGCAGCATAGACTGTAATGCCACGATGGCTATGCTCCGCGACAAGAAAGGGCGCATCTTCATCACTACCGAGAGTGGCGGAGTAAATATGATTGAATCGCCTAATCTGCTATCTAAAAAACTGAATTTCAAACATTTCAATACTTCTGACGGATTTCCTACCGACATCACTTTTGTGATGGCCGAGATTGGCGAACGCCTCTTCATCGTTGCCAATACGCAGATAATAGAGTTTAATCCTGACAGAAATCCGCGCGAGGCCGTCTGCTACGACCGCTTTTTCTGGCACAATGATATTCTGTTTACCGAGGCTATTCCTCTTGTTGCGCCCGACGGTAACATTCTGTTCGGAACGGAATCTGGGGCAATATCCATCAATCCTAAAGAACTGAAAAAGAGTGCGGAAGCACCACATCTTGTCTTTACCGGCTATATGGTTCGCACCTCTGAGGGCGATTCGCAGGGCAAAGGCAAGATAAACCGACTAATCCGCAAGGGCGACAACATCGTTCTTCAGCCTTGGCAGCGCGACATCACGATTTATTTCTCGTCGCTCGACTACAAAGCGCCAGAGCACATTCTCTATTCGGCTGTATTGTTGAACAAGAAGAACGCAAAGCCGACGAAAGACGATTTTCCGACTGCCGGGAAGAACCGTTCTATAAGCCTCTACAATCTTGCTCCCGGAAAGTACACGCTCTGGGTTACGGCTACGAATTCAGACGGCGTTTGGGGCGATGTGGAGAAAGATGCCATTGCGCTAAACATCGAGGTTGTGCCAACATTCTGGGAGACTCCGCTTGCCACAATGATGTATGTTCTCATCGTCTTTGTCGTGATTTTCATCATCGTTTACACCATTTTTTACATCCGCGAGATAAAGAAGAATCAGAACGAAACGCTTCAGGCATATCTGTCTATGCTCCAATCGTCGGGTGCATCTGCCAAGAAAGTAGAAAAAATTGGTCAGCCGCAGGAGCAAGGTGGTAATTTTGATTCAACGGCAGGTGGTAAAAATGATTCAGAAGAGAATGAAATATCTGAAAATGAGGTGCATATTGAGCCTCAGAAAGAAGAGTCCGTTCAGGTTATCGCCCCTCGTAAGATAAGTGCCGAGGACGACCTTTTTATGAAGCGCGTGCTTGCTTTTGTTGATGAACACATAGGTGATTCGGACGTGAATATAAACGATATGGCATCGGCTGCGGCAACAAGTCGCTCGGGCCTGAATCGCAAGATGAAGGAGTTAATGGGCATAACACCAGCCGATTTTATGCGTGAGGCACGAATGAAAAAGGCCTGCAAGATGCTGAAGGAAACAGACGAGAGTATAACCGAAATTGCCTTCAGTTGCGGCTTTAGCGATGCAAAATATTTCAGCAAATGCTTTAAGGCAAGCATAGGTGTTTCGCCTACCGACTATCGAAAATAAACATCCAAATTGTGGTAATTATTGGTCAGACTTCGCTTTTTGCGTTGTTTGACTTTTTTTTGCACCACATTTGGCGCGTTTCTCGCCTTTGTTTTTTTGGCTTTCGCTTATCTTTGCCATCAGAAAAAGAACATAATTGAAAAAGTGATATCTATATTATGGTGTTTTAGACAAATGATTTTTAGATTTATTTTTTGTAATACTTAACCATGAAACTTTGAATATAAATAAAGTCCTCCCGTGCAAAACGTGGAGGACTTGTTTATTTTTATGCCGTTTCTGGTTATGCCGAATATTTCCGCGGATATCTGAAGATTATTGCCAAGAAAGCAACAAATCCCATGCACATAGGGTAGTAGAGATAGCCCATGATAGAGATTGGCGATATCTCTGCCAATTTCGACGCCATGAGCAGCTGCGCTCCGTAAGGTATAAGTCCTTGCGTAAAGCACGAGAAGGTGTCGAGGATACTTGCGCTTCGACGAGGGTCTACGTTGAATTTGGTGGCAATATTCCGTGCTATCGGGCCGGTCGTTATTACCGCCACCGTATTGTTTGCCGTACACATGTTGGCAATTATTACCAGAACGGCGATGCACATCTCGGCTCCGCGCTTGCTGTTTACATGCTTCAGCAGAAAGCGGGTGATGAACTCAATTCCGCCGTTGTATCTTATCAGTTCCAACATTCCGCCGGCAAGCAGGGTTACTATTATAAGTTCGCTCATGCCCAAGATGCCGTCGCCCATGCTGCTGAACCACGAAAATACCGTAAACTGCCCCGTAATCAGTCCGATAACGCCTGTGAGGATGATGCCGAGAAACAGCACAATCATCACGTTCACGCCGAAGATAACGGTTATCAGTACGGTAAGATACGGTATGATATTAAGCCATTTAACGTCTGGAATCTGCTGCGGAGAATGGATGTCGAGGCCAAGCACGATGTACGCAATCATTACGATGATGGCAGCCGGCATAACGATTCTGAAGTTGACCTTGAACTTGTCGCGCATCTTGCAGCCTTGCGTCTGCGTGGCTATTATCGTTGTGTCGGATATAAACGACAGATTGTCGCCGAAGAATGCTCCGCCTACAACCGTTGCCACAATCATAGGCAGACTTGCTCCCGTCTCGGCGGCTATTCCGGCGGCTACAGGGGTTAGGGCTACGGTTGTTCCTACCGATGTTCCGATGGCAAGCGAGATGAAGCACGATGCCAGAAACAGTCCTGGAAGCAGCATGTTGTCGGGCATTATGCGAAGGGTGAAGTTTACGGTCGCATCTATCGCGCCCATGCTCTTGGCTGCTCCGGCAAATGCTCCGGCAAGGATGAAAATCCACATCATCAGCATCATCGTTTGGTTGCCTGCTCCGGCAGAGAACAACTTTATTCGCTCGTCGAGAGTCTTGTGACGGGTTATGGCAATGGCAAATACTGCCGATGTAAGGAATGCAACTGTTATTGGTATCTTATAGAAATCCTGAAGAATGATGGATGTCAGCAGATACATGCAAAGAAAAACGGCCAGAGGGCTTAGTGCTAATAAACTACTTTTTGTTTCTATTTGTTTCATTCTGCAAAGATACGGCGATTTTTCGGTCTCCACAATAGTATGAATATACTATTATTATGCCATGTTTATGGTATTGCGTATTTTGAGAATGTGCAGAAGGGATTGTCTTGCGTTTGGTTGATGTTTCTGTTTTCTTCGGGTTTCCTTCGGGATTCGTTCGGGATTTTCTTGTTGAAAAAGACAAGATTTTTCGTTGGGATATTCGGTGGATTTCTGGTAGCTTAAAATAATTACTCCATGTCAATTTGTGAGATTATGTTTCATATTTTGAGCAACAGAGATTCGGGAAAAAAGATAAGACCACGCTTTTTGTAATGGCGTGGTCTTATCTTAAAAAAAAATCAATCTAAACGGATTTTGTAAGTATTTTGCCCAATCTTTACGATTGCAACAGAACCCGATTTTAAGTTTGTGTTAATTACGGCTGAACCGTTTCTTATAGCAGTTGTGCCAATCAATTGCCCGTTAATGGTATATATGCTTACCTTTTCGCCATCAGCATCGCTTTTTACTATGATATTGCTTCCGTTGGCTACTATGTTATAATCGTTTGTTGATGTTGCATCTATTTGTGTTGTTGCATCCTCTATTGGCAGAATTTTGCCAAACCACCTCCATGGAGCAATTGCTTTGTATTCGTTAATAGCAGAGGCTGGAACATAGAGAGTGGCGTAATTTATGGTGCCATGAATACCGAATGCGTTTTCGTTTGTTTCTGGTAATTTTGTTGCGTAACAGTAAACAGTTTTTAAGTTCTTGCAGTCATAGAAAGCGTCTTCTCCAATGTTAGTCACGCTGTTCGGTATAGTAATGGATGTAAGTCCCGTGCATCCATAGAAAGCCTTGTCTCCGATTCTAGTCACGCTGTTCGGTATAGTAATGGATGTAAGTCCCGTGCATCCATAGAAAGCGCCGGATCCGATTCTAGTCACGCTGTTCGGTATAGTAACGGATGTAAGTCCCGAGCAGCTAGCAAAAGCGTAGTCTCCGATGTTAGTCACATTGTTCGGTATAGTAATGGATGTTAGTCCGCAGCCAGAGAAAACCCCGTCTTCGATGCTGGTCACGCTGTTTGGTATAGTAATGGATGTAAGTTCAGAACAGTAACTGAAAGCGTGGGATCCGATGGTAGTCACGCTATTCGGTATAGTAATGGATGTAAGTCCCGTGCAACCAGAGAAAGCGTTGTCTCCAATGGTAGTCACGCTATTCGGTATAGTAATGGATGTAAGTCCAGGACAGTAAATGAAAGTGCGGTATTCAATGCTAGTCACGCTATTCGGTATATTAATGGATATAAGTCCAGAACAGTAACTGAAAGCGCCGTATCCAATACTAGTCACGCTATTCGGTATAGTAATGGATGTAAGTCCAGGACAGTAAATGAAAGTGCGGTATTCAATGCTAGTCACGCTATTCGGTATATTAATGGATATAAGTCCAGAACAGTAACTGAAAGCGCCGTATCCAATACTAGTCACGCTATTCGGTATAGTAATGGATGTAAGTCCAGAGCAGTCTTGGAAAGCTCTTTCACCAATGTTAGTAATACTGTTTGGAATAGAATAAGTTGTCTCTTTTCCTAGATACCTTACAAGAGCATTGCCTTTTATACAAATGCCTGATTCTGTTCTTACATCACAAACAGTTAATCCTGAAGGGGTGATATTGCTTTGATTGTGAAAGTTTTCTTTTGTTACATAGCAGTCATAGAAAGCGTCTTCTCCAATGTTAGTCACGCTGTTCGGTATAGTAATGGATGTAAGTCCCGTGCATCCAGAGAAAGCGTATTGTCCAATGCTAGTCACGCTATTCGGTATAGTGATGGATGTAAGTCCCGTGCAGCCAGAGAAAACACTATTTTCAATGCTAATTACGCTGTTTGGTATAGTAATGGATGTGAGTCCAGAGCAGTATTGGAAAGCGTATTCTCCAATGCTAGTCACGCTGTTAGGTAAAGTAATGGATGTAAGTTCAGGACAGTATTGGAAAGCGTATTCTCCAATGCTAGTCACGCTGTTAGGTAAAGTAATGGATGTAAGTTCAGGACAGTATTGGAAAGCGTATTCTCCAATGCTAGTCACGCTGTTAGGTAAAGTAATGGATGTAAGTTCAGGACAGTATTGGAAAGCGTATTCTCCAATGCTAGTCACGCTGTTAGGTATTGTAACGGATGTAAGTCCCGTGCAGCAATAGAAAGCCAAGTATCCGATGCTGGTCACGCTATATTGGTTATCATTGTAAGTGACGGTTTCTGGAATTATAGCATCACCTGAATATAGTCTATTCGATGCGACTTCGGCAGTTTTGTCCTCATCAAACAAATTGTAATTTATGCCGTCAATCTTTACACCATAAGCATCTGCACTTGCTACCAATGGTAGCAGTAATGTAAAAATAAAAAGTAATAATTTCTTCATAATCATTATTGTTAACATTCTATAAATGCACAAAAGTACAAATTTGCTGAGAGTACGCAAAATTAATAAGCTGTTTTTGGTGATTTTTCTTACAAACACAAAAAAAAGAGGACTAAATATAGCCCTCTTTTACCGTTGCTGAAAACGGATTTTATAGCGTGTGTTTTATAGAACTTTTTGGGGCAGAACAGATAAGACCACGCTTTTTATAATGGCGTGGTCTTATCTTAAAAAAATCAATCTAAGCGGATTTTGTAGGTCTTTTGCCCAATCTTTACGATTGCAACAGTTTATAGAAGTTGCTTTGTCGTTTTATGTGGCAAATTAGAGCTAATTTGCTATCTCAATAATAAACATAAAGTTAAATAAGCGTAAAATCGTATATTGATTACCATATTCAGTAATAATAATGCACAGAATGTGATATATTATTCGTATTTTTGTAGCAAAATTACGATAATAGTCTAAATATTGCAGTATGATACGAGATTTTTGGGTGAAGAACTATCTTTCCATTCGCGACAAGCAGGAATTAAGCTTCGTGGCAAAAGGACCATCTTCGGAACTTGTTACCGAAGTAGCTGACGGCGTGTTCCTATACAAATTAGGCATTCTATATGGTTCAAACGCTTCGGGTAAGTCGAATATGCTGATAGCCATGAACGAGGTGTTTCGTCTGTTGATTATGCCAAAATCGGATGCGACAGTCGATATTGGCGGTTGCATTCCATTTGTGCTTACCAAAGATGAGCCAACGGAAATGCACGTGTCGTTCTATGCCGATGGCATCCGATATGATTACGATGTCAAGTTTAACGGCAAGCACATCCTAAGTGAATCCTTGTACTATTACCCAAACAAATCTAAATCTTTGTTTTATGAGCGTAGTTTTGTGGGTGAGAATGTACAGGCTGACATCAAGTTTGGTGCGAGTCTCAAACTGCAAGTCAAGACGCAGGAGAGCATACGCGAAAACACTTTGAACAATCATAGTGTATTGTCCGTATGTCGAAAGGCTGCCTTGAAAGAAGACATTGCTCCGTTCAATACACTCCACGCTTGGATTATGGCTAATTATCACGATGTAGATGGGGATGTAGAAAAGGGACTTGTTGAAATCTTGAAGGATGCTTACAGCAATTCCAAGAAGCGAAAGTTCTATAACACCATGCTCCAGAAGGCAGACTTGAATATCTTGGAGTATCGTCCTATTGTGGAAGACCGTTTTGTGCCTAATGATTTTCGTAAACGCATCCAGAAGGAGAACATTCCAGAGGAGATGAAAAATGTTCTGTTGAAGCCAACCACAGATTCTATTACTTTCTTGAATCATTCTGCCAATGGTGACTTTGACATTCCGCTCAGATGGCAATCGAAAGGAACTCAAAAGTATATTCGCATTCTTGATGCGTTGTATGATTTGATAACAAATCCTCATGTATTCTTCCTTGACGAACTTGGCGAGGACTTGCACAACGACTTGTTGTACTATTATCTCAATGTTTTCATCTTTAACTCCGACAAATCGCAGTTGATTATTACGAGTCAGGAGACAACGCTTCTTTCTCAAGATTTGATTAACGAGAACCGAGGCGTGGTATGGTTTGTAGAGAAAAACAAGGAAACAGCTTCATCTGAGTACGCCCGTGGTGATTCATTCGGCTTGCACAAGAACCTTTCGCTATACAATTCTTATCGTATCGGCAGATTGGGAGCAAAGCCAGAACTGGGTAGTATCTTTATAAATCTGGAGGACTGACGATGGGAAAACTACGACAAACAGCCCTCATATTGGGAGAAGGAACAACCGAGTTCTTCTATTTCAAGTCTTTGTGCGACGTGTTCAAACGTCTGACCATCAAGCCTGATTATCCTAAGCATACGAGTATAAAGGAACTTGAACTCAAGATAGAAGATGGTATATCTATGGGCTACAACCATATCTTCTGTGTCATCGATATGGATACAAAGGACGAAGAACCTGAGCGTTCCCAATACCAGAAGCTAAAGGCAAAGTATGCCAAGCCAATCAATAAGCCGAAGAAAGGCATATATTGCGAGGTCGAGTTCTTCGAGACACACCGCTGCACCGAACTGTTCTTCCTCTATTATTTCAGATATACTTCACGACCATACGATGAGCAAGAGCCATTGCTCAAAGACCTCAATCAATGTGTTGAGTATCGCAAAATGATAGATTTCTTCATCAAGACCAAAGGCCTGCACAACTACTTTGAACGTAATGGAGGTAGCCTCGAAAAAGCTATTGCCAATGCCAATCGTTCAATGGATGAGAAACTCTCTTATAGAAGGAATTATACCTTCTCAGAACTCGGAAGACTGATGGAAAAGCTGAAGGGGCTGGAATAGTGTAGACTATGGCAACAACGAATGAAAAAACAGTATGATTTAAGGTGTTATAAAGATGAATTTGTAAAAGCCTCAGTCTAACGAGAAGGGCAAGAATTTTCGTGGGGATATTCGGTGGATTTCTGGTAGCTTAAAATAATTACTCCATGTCAATTTGTGAGATTATGTTTCATATTTTGAGCAACAGAGATTTTGAAGAATAGATAAGACCACGCTTTTTATAATGGCGTGGTCTTATCTTAAAAAATATCAATCTAAACGGATTTTGTAAGTATTTTGCCCAATCATTACGATTGCAACAGAACCCGATTTTAAGTTTGTGTTTATTAAGGCTGAACCGTTTCTTATAGCAGTTGTGCCAATCAATTGTCCGCTAATGGTATATATGCTTACCTTTTCGCCATCAGCATCGCTTTTTACTATGATATCGTTTCCGTTGGCTACTATGTTATAATCGTTTGTTGATGCTGCATCTATTTGTGTTGTTGCATCCTCTATTGGCAGAATTGTGCCAAACCAACTCCATGGAGCAGTTGCTTTGTATTCGTTAATAGCAGAGGCTGGAACATAGAGAGTTGCGTAATTTATGTAGAGGCCATGAATACCGAATGTGTTTTCGTTTGTTTCTGGTAATTTTGTTGCGTAACAGTAAACAGTTTTTAAGTTCTTGCAGTCATCGAAAGCGTTGCTTCCGATGGTAGTCACGCTGTTCGGTATAGTAACGGATGTAAGTCCCGAGCAGTTATTGAAAGCGCCGTTTCCAATGCATGTCACGCTATATTGGTTATCATTGTAAGTGACGGCTTCTGGAATTATAACTTTTCCGGAATAATAATTTGGAGAAGACGTGACTTCGGCAGTTTTGTCTTTTTCAAACAAATTGTAATGTATACCGTCAATCTTTACACTATAAGTATCTGTATTTGCAGCATCTATTGGTAGAATTGTGCCAAACCAGCGCCATGGGAATGTTGTTTCGTATTCGTTAATAGCAGAGGATGGAACATAGAGAGTGACGGAATTAATATTACCGAATTCGATGATTGAGTTTGCTTTTGGTATTTTTGTTGCGTAACAATAAACTGTTTTTAAGTTATTGCAGCCCATGAAAGCCCAGACTCCGATGCTAGTCACATTGTTTGGAATGGTAACGGATGTAAGTTTCGAACAGTTCTCGAAAGTGTATTTTCCGATGGTAGTCACGCTGTTTGGTATAGTAACGGATGTAAGTCCCGAGCAATTTCTGAAAGCCTCGTCTCCGATGCTAGTCACATTGTTTGGTATAGTAACGGATGTAAGTCCAGAACAACCAGAGAAAGCCTCGTCTCCGATGCTAGTCACGCTGTTTGGTATAGTGATGGATGTAAGTCCAGAGCAATTTCTGAAAGCGCCGGATCCAATGTTAGTCACGCTGTTCGGAATTGTGATGGATGTTAGTCCTGAACAACCTGAGAAAGTACTGGATTCAATGTTTGTCACGCTGTTTGGAATAGTAATGGATGTAAGTCCAGAACAACCAGAGAAAGCCCAGAATCCGATGGTAGTCACGCTGTTTGGAATAGTAATGGATGTAAGTCCCGTGCAACCAGAGAAAGCTCCTTCTCTGATGCTGGTCACGCTGTTTGGAATAGTAATGGATGTAAGTCCCGTGCAGCGAAAGAAAGCGTTGTTTCCGATGCTAGTCACGCTGTTCGGTATAGTAATGGATGTAAGTCCAGAGCATCCAAGGAAAGCGTATTGTCCGATGCTAGTTACGCTATATTGTGAATCATTGTAAGTGACAGCTGCTGGAATAGTAACTTCTTCAGAGTATTGTAAATACTGAGAATAAGTGACTTCGGCAGTTTTGTCCTTATCAAACAAATTGTAAATTATGCCGTTAATATTGACACCATAAGAATCTGCATTTGCCACCATTGGCAAAAACAATAAGGTAAAAAGGAAAAGTAATAATTTCTTCATAATCATTATTGTTAACATTCTATAAATGCACAAAAATACAAATTTGCTGAGAGTATGCAAAATTAATAAGCTGTTTTTGGGTGATTTTTCTTATAAACAAAAAAGAGGACTAAATATAGCCCTCTTTTACCGTTGCTGAAAACGGATTTTATAGCGTGTGTTTTATAGAGTTACACCATTCTTGAAAATTGCAATCTCGCGGTATCCGTTCTTCTCGTTGTTTACGAGTTCCTCGCCGCTTGCAACCTTTATGATATAGTCTATGAACTTCTCCGACAGGTTCTCCATTGTCTCGCCCTGAACAAGTACGCCGGCGTTGAAGTCAATCCACTTTGGCTTGTTGTTGTATAGGTTAGAGTTTGTAGAAATCTTCATTGTCGGAACGTAAGTGCCGAATGGCGTTCCGCGGCCGGTTGTAAACAGAACCATGTGGCATCCGCATGATGCGAGGGCTGTTGCCGCTACAAGGTCGTTGCCCGGAGCAGACAGAAGGTTCAAGCCCTTAACCTCAAGACGCTCGCCGTAAGCCATTACGCCGCTAACAGGACCCTTACCGCACTTCTGAGTACAGCCGAGAGCCTTGTCCTCGAGTGTAGAGATACCGCCAGCCTTGTTGCCCGGAGATGGGTTCTCGCCAACAGGCTCGCCGTGTGAAAGGAAATAACTCTTGAAGTCGTTAATCAGCTTAACAGTCTGGTCGAACAGTTCTGGAGTCTTGCAACGGTTCATCAAGATAGTCTCTGCGCCGAACATCTCAGGCACTTCGGTAAGAACGGTTGTTCCGCCCTGAGCCACAAGGAAGTCGGAGAATACACCAAGAAGAGGGTTGGCTGTGATGCCCGAGAAACCGTCAGATCCGCCGCACTTCAAGCCAACGCGAAGTTCGTGCAGAGGCACATCAACGCGCTTGTCCTGCTTTGCCTTCTCGTAGAGGCCTCTCAGAATCTTCATACCTTCCTCAACCTCGTCGCCCTCGACCTTCTGCGTTGTCATAAACTTAACGCGCTCCTCGTCGAACTTGCCGATGAACTCCTTGAACACGTCAGGCTGGTTGTTCTCGCAGCCAAGGCTCACAACGAATACCGCTCCTGCGTTAGGGTGCTTAACCATGTCGCGCAGAATCTTCTTTGTGTTCTCGTGGTCGTCGCCAAGCTGAGAGCATCCGTAGTTGTGAGGGAATGCAACGATGGCGTCTACGCCCTCGCCCTTAGTCTCTTCCTGCAACTGCTTTGCAAGTTTGTCTACTATACCGTTGACACATCCTACGGTTGGAATAATCCATACCTCGTTGCGGATACCAACGTCGCCGTTCTTTCTGCGATAGCCCTTGAAGGTGAGGTTGCGGTTGGCAATATCGAGGTCGCACTTGACAGGGTTGTAGGTATAGTCGAGCAATCCTGCAAGATTAGTCTTCAGGTTGTTCTCGTTTACCCAGTCGCCTTGCTTAAGGTTCTGTTTTGCATGACCGATAGGGTAGCCGTACTTTATAACGTCTACGCCCTCGTTGATATCCTCGAGAAGGATTTTATGACCGGCAGGTGTATCCTGATTCACCTTTATCTCTTTGCCATCAATAGCTATAGTCTCGCCAGCGCTTATTGGCTGAATGGCAACCACCACGTTGTCGGCAGGGTTGATTTTTAAAAACTTATTCTCCATAAGATGTGTAATTGTATGTTTATTTTATTTATTCAAAGAAGTGTAGTAGTCGATGTTTTCGGCGCACAGCAAGTCAATCGGCATGTAGTTAATCTGCTCCACCTCCTTATGGAAAATAAGATGGTCGCAGAGGCTTGTTACGGCTCTGTATCCCTGCTGGTGAGGTTGCTGCGCGATGAGGAACTGGATGTTGTTTCCGTTTTTCAGGAATTCGACGTTCTGTTCCAGAAGGTCGTATCCGATGAGGCGGAAATCGTTCTTGTCCAGTTCCTGCAGGTATTCGCTGATAAGATATGCTTTAGAGTTGAAAGTAAGGCCTATGGTGACATTTTCGTGACGCTCGAAGTACTTTCGCATCACTTCCATGTCGTGCTCCTTGTTGTTCATGGCCAGGTCTATAGTTGAAAGTTCACAGTCTGGATGGTTCTTGCGCATGTATTCCTCGAATCCCAGTTCTCTGTTGTTCTGCTGGTTTGTTCCGATGCGCCCGATGTATATTTGTCTGAATATGACCACCTCCTTGATGCCGGGCTCAATCATGAGCAGCATCTTGGCTGCAAGTGCTCCGCTTCGGCTTGAGTTCTGTCCGAAGAAGGCGATAGGCTCGAGGTTGTCGATGTTAGAGTCTATGAACACGTACGGGATTTCCTTTTCCTGAAGCATGTCGGTGAGTTTCTTAGTGTTGTCCTCCTCGACAGGCGATAGGATTACGCCGTCGGGTTCTTTGTCCATAACGAGTTTTATCGACTTTACGAAAGAGTCTATGTCGTACTGGTCGTAATATACCATGCTAAGTGTTATGTGAAAATCGTGCATCTCGTTCATGCATTGCAGCGCTCCAGCCTCCACGTCAGACCAGTATTCGCCTTCGTTGTGCTTTGGCAGCAGGCAAACGAAGTGGTATTTCTTGTTGCTTGCCAATGCGCTTGCATACATGTTTGGCTGATAATTCATTTCTTTCAGAATTTTGCGCACTTTCTCTGCACTCGCCAGAGACACGCCCGGACGGTTGTGCAGGACACGGTCGACTGTGCCGACAGATACGCCTGCCATGATCGCGATATCCTTGATTCTAATTCTATCAGGAATCTGTTGCTCCATAGGTAATTGGTATAAAAAAATATATAAATAAGGTGTGAAAATATCTTGTTTGTTGTTATCGCCCACGAATATACATATATTAATTTATTTGATGCAATTTTTTAGGCAAAAAATGTGGCTGAATGTAATTTTTTTTCGAAAAACTTTTGCGTTACCGAAAAAAGCCGTATATTTGTGCTCGTACACACTAAGGCGTTACATTATTTAAAATAGGATTTTTGAATTAACATTTTTAAAACATATTTTTTAACACACTTATGGGTAAAGTAGTTACATTAGGTGAGATCATGCTTAGATTGTCACCAGAGGCCAACAGACGTTTTGTTCAGGCTGAGAAGTTCGAGGTTATTTATGGTGGCGGCGAGGCTAACGTTGCAGTATCATGCGCAAACTACGGTCACGACGCTTATTTTGTATCAAAGCTTCCAAAGCACGAGATTGGTCAGAGCGCTGTAAACGCATTGCGTAAGTTTGGCGTAAACACAGAGTTTATTGCTCGTGGCGGTAACCGTGTTGGTATCTACTATGCCGAGACTGGTGCTTCTATGCGTCCTTCAAAGGTTATCTACGACCGTGCAGGCTCTTCAATCGCTGAGGCTGATCCATCAGACTTCGATTTTGATGCTATCATGAAGGGTGCAGACTGGTTCCACTGGTCAGGTATCACTCCTGCTATTTCAGACAAGGCTGCAGAACTTACTAAACTTGCTTGCGAGGCTGCAAAGCGCAACGGCGTAACAGTTTCTGTTGACCTTAACTTCCGTAAGAAACTTTGGACTTCAGAGAAGGCTCAGAGCATCATGAAGCCTTTGATGCAGTATGTTGACGTTTGCATCGGTAACGAGGAGGATGCAGAGCTTTGCCTTGGCTTCAAGCCAGATGCTGACGTTGAGGGCGGTAACACAGACGCTAAGGGTTACGAAGGCATCTTCAAGGGTATGATGGAGACATTCGGCTTCAAGTATGTTGTTTCTACTCTCCGCGAGTCTCTTTCTGCTACACACAACGGCTGGAAGGCTATGATTTACAACGGCAAGGAGTTCTACGTTTCTAAGCGTTACGACATCATGCCTATCATCGACCGCGTAGGTGGCGGCGACTCTTTCTCAGGCGGTCTTATCCACGGCTTGCTTACAAAGGACAATCAGGGCGATGCTCTTGAGTTCGCAGTTGCTGCTTCTGCTTTGAAGCACACTATCAACGGCGACTTCAACATGGTTTCTGCTGAGGAGGTTGAGAACCTTGCAGGCGGTTCTGCTAACGGTCGTATCCAGAGATAATATAAGAATAAAATAGAGGAATTAAGAACTGGTTGGAAAACATCGGTTCTTAATTCTTTTGTATTGAATAAATAAAATAAAGAAAGAATAAAAAATGGCAAAATTCGATAAGTTTGCAGTAATGGCAAAGATTGCCGCTGCTCCAATGGTTCCTGTTTTCTACAACAAGGATGTTGAGGTTTGTAAGAATGTGATTAAGGCTTGCTACGAGGGTGGCGTTCGCGCATTCGAGTTCACTAACCGTGGCGACTTTGCTCACGAGGTATTCGGCGAACTTTCAAAGTGGGCTGCAAAGGAGTGCCCAGAGTTGGCTCTCGGTATCGGTTCTGTTGTTGATGCCCCTACTGCTGCCCTTTACCTTCAGTTGGGTGCTAACTTCGTTGTTGGTCCGTTGTTCAACCCAGACATCGCAGTTGTATGTAACCGCCGTTGCGTAACTTACTGTCCGGGCTGTCTTACTCCATCAGAGATTGGTAAGGCTCAGGAGGTTGGCTGCGACTTTACTAAGGTATTCCCAGGCGATGTTGTAGGTCCTAACTTGATTAAGGGTCTTATGGCTCCAATGCCATGGTCAAAGATTATGGTTACCGGTGGTGTTGCTCCAGAGAAGGAGAACCTTACAAACTGGTTCAAGGCAGGCGTATTCTGTGTAGGTATGGGTTCTAAGCTCTTCCCTAAGGACAAGGTTGCTGCCGGCGACTGGAAGTACATTACAGACAAGTGTAAGGAGGCTCTCGGCTACTGCGAGGAGGCTCGTGCAAGCAAGTAATTTATTTTTGCATCAGGATATTGAAACGCTGTGGTTCTCTTTCCACGGCGTTTTTTTTGTTTTTAGGATATTTTGGTGTATTTTTGTGCAATGTTGAAAAGAAATTCATATATCGTTATGCTGATGGTCGTGATGAGCGGCTTGCTGTCGTCGTGCCGTCAGAGCAAAGACGATGAGGCTCTTGCGCTCAACCTTAAGGCGCAGCAATGTTTCAGGAGAATGGATTTTGACAACGCGCGAGCCTTGCACGAGAAGGCTATGCGGATTACCGACAACGAACTTCTGCGCTTTGGGTGCGAGGTGGGACTGATGGCCGTTTACGAGCGCACGTCGCAGAACCGCGAGTTCTTTGATGCCCGAAACAAGGCAGAAAGCCACATACGCAGGATTGAAGAGGAGATGGACGGACTTACCGACGAGGAGAAACGCCGATTCTACATCTCGAAAGACATCTACCACTACGTTTCGAGCAACTATTTCCACAACCAGTATCAAGACACACTCTCGCAGAGAGAGGCGCGCCTGATTTCGCCAAACTTCAAGTTGGGCGATGTGGCTACGCACGATACGATATACTATCACGAGATTCTCGACAGACTGATAAACGCCCGTATTGCGTTCGAGCAGGAAGACTACACGCAATCAATAGCCCTTTGCGATAGCGCGCTTCAGGCCATAAACCGCCATCATCTAAAGTATTATCCGGCAGACTCGCAGCATCTTCTGCATCTGTATAGCGAGCAAGACTCCGTTTCTACCGAGAAGATATGGCTCGACAATCCCGATGTGCATACCGTTCCCGAGGTGCTGGCGCAGATTCGCGAGCAGGCAAGCATGAGTTATGCCGCCATGGGGCTGACAAAGGAGAGTTACTACAACCGTAACGCCTATCTCGACATCCTCGACGTGATAAGGCAGGACAAGGAGTGGGAGAGCCGCTACGACGAACTGAACGAGGCAAACCAAAGGGTTACGATGATATTTATTTCGGCAATAGTATTGGTGGTCGTTATCGTGCTGATATGCCTTGTTGCCAACGAGAAATGGAAGAAGAGGAACGAACGAAGGGTTGAGAACCTACGCCTTACGCTCGAACTGTGCCACAAGATAGCCGTAAATGTATCGGACGATGTATCGTCGGGCAGGGAACTCCTCGATACTGTTACGGAAGCCGTTCAGAGTGATTTCCGCAAGATATTCGGCTTCGGCTTCGTGCTCGATGTGCCGGGCATAGACGATGAGGACGACGACGCCATGCCAAGATGGAGCGAACTGAATATGCGACTTGTGGGCTCGGTATGCGTGAGTTCGGACAAGAAGTCACTCCTGCGCGTGATAGAGAAGTACTTCAGATGGGTGCTGCAAAGCGGAGCCGACGTGCTTGCCATAAGCAACAACCAGCGCAAGACCGAGGCCGAGAAGTACATTCACGAGCAGCACATAGCCGCCAACAAGCGTCAGAATCTTGACAAGCGCGCGTGCATGAGCATGGTAAACGGCATAACGCCTTATCTTGACCGCGCAATAAACGAGGTGAATAAACTCCAGAGAAACGAGTCGGACGATGTGAAAAGAACTCGCTATCAGTATATTATAGAACTTATTGACAAGATAAACGAGTATAACGACATCATGGCTTCGTGGGTTCAGTTGCGTAAAGGCGAGGTGAGCCTTAATATCGACAGTTTCGCCCTTCAGCCGCTTTTCAGCATCCTGTCTAAGGCGCGGACAAACTACGCCCAGAAGGACATCACCCTTACGGTAAGCATGACTCCAGCCATAGTGAAGGCCGACAAGGCTCTCACGCTCTTCATGATAAACACTCTTGCCGAGAATGCCCGAAAGTACACTCCGGCAGGAGGCCACATAGAGGTCTATGCCGAGGAAGCCGACGACTACGTTGAGGTGTCGGTTAAGGATTCGGGCATAGGAATAAGCGAGGAGGACTGCCGCAAGATTATCGAAGAGAAAGTATACGATTCGAGCACGATTGGAATACGCAAGGATGCCGACAATACCGAACTGAGCAAGAACAAAGGCCACGGCTTCGGCTTGATGAACTGCCGCGGAATTATAGAGAAGTACAAGAAGACAAACCCGTTGTTTGCCGTATGCCAGTTTGGTGTTGAGAGTACGCTTGGCAAGGGCAGCCGCTTCTTCTTCCGCCTGCCAAAGGGCGTGAAGAAAGCCCTTATGCTTGCTGTGGTGATGATATTGAGTGCGCCGTCGTTTGCCAAGGTAAGCAACGACTCGGTTTGGAAGGCAAAGGACTCGCTTCTGCGCAAGGCTTCGGCATACGCCGATACGGTTTACTTCTGCAACGTGAAGGGACTTCATACCGATGCCATATACTACTCGTCGCTTGCCATGCGCGAGCTGAACAAATACTACCGCAAGTATCACAAGAACTCTCCCGACACGATGAGCGTTGACGGTAATGCCGACAGAGCCGAGATTAAATGGTGGAACGAGGGATTCGATACCGACTATCACGTTATCCTTGATGTGCGGAACGAGACGGCAATCGCGGCTCTCGTTCTGAAGGAATGGAACTGCTACAACGCAAACAATCAGGCATATACGAAAATGTACAAGATGCTTGGACAAGATACCAATCTTGCCGAGTATTGCCGCAAGGCGCAGAACAAGAACACCAACACCACCATAGCCATGTGGCTTGTGTTCATAGCCGTTCTGGTGGCCCTGTTCAGTTATTATCTGCTGTACTTCCGCCACAAGGTTATATACACGCTCAACCTGCGCCAACTTCTGAGCATCAACAACACGGTTATGAAGACGCTGGTGCAGCATGCCAACGTGCAGGATGCCGACTATGAGCAGGTTGCCAAGAACGTGGTAGACTCGATAACATACGAACTGAACGACCTTCTGCCAATACACGGTTTCGGACTTGCCATTGCCGACTCCGAGACCAACACGCTATACTATTCGATAACACAAGAGGTGGTAGAGAGTGAGTTGATGAAAGAGCTGATGAGGCGTGCCTACGACACGCGCGAGGTGGTTGTGTCGCAAAGCGGATATCTGAGGTGCTTCCCGCTATTCGTTCCGCAAGACAATACAAAGTGCGTGGGCATCTTCTCGATAATATACTCAACGAAGCATCCGGGCAAGGGCGATGAGTTCCTTGTGAGCCTGCTTGTAAACTTCATGTCAACCATTCTGGCGCAGTCGGTAATCCGTATAAGCCAGCGGTTCCGCGACCTTGAGATGCTCGAGGACGAGAAACGGCGTGCGCAGCACGAGGAGAACATGCTTCACATACAGAACATGGTTATGGACAACTGCCTTAGCGCGATAAAGCACGAGACGATGTACTATCCGAGCCGCATACGCATAATGGCTGAAAACGGAGCGGAAGCATCTGAAATAAAGGAGATAATACAATACTACAAAGAGGTGTTCGGCATATTGTGCCAATGTGCTTCGCGACAACTTGAGCAGGTACTCTTTAAGCGCACCACGGTAAGCGTTGCCGACGTGTTTGCGTCTGCCCGAAAGTCGTTTGCGCGTATGCAGAAGAAGGCCGAATGTAGTCTTACCCTAAGTATGGCAGAGCCTACGGATGCCACGATAATTACCGACAAGCATCTGATAGCCTATCTTGTTGAGAACCTTCTGCAAGAAGCCTTCGCCTTTGTGCGCGACGGAGAGGTTGAACTAACGGCCCAGAAGACAGGAACGGGCTTTGTGCGCTTCGGCTTTACCGACAAGCGCCGCCGTTTTGACGAGAAATATCTTAACGAGATGTTTTATCCGTCGATGAATGGCGAGAAAATAAATTTAGAATATTTACTTTGCAAACAAATAATACGTGATCATGATGAGTACACGGGCATAAGAGGATGCCGTATCGATGCCGAGCCATGTGCCGGCGGCGGTTTTACGGTATCGTTTGTGCTGCCCGAGGCTCGTTCTTAAAATTATATAGAGATATGGACAAATTCAAAGTTGTAATAGTTGAGGACGTAAAACTTGAGTTGAAGGGAACAGAAGAGATTTTCCGCAACGACATTCCCGAGGCGCAGGTGATGGGTGCCGCCATGACCGAGAAGGAGGTGTGGCCTTTGCTTCAGGAGCATAATCCCGACCTTCTGCTGCTCGATTTGGGCTTGGGAGGCTCAACAACCGTGGGCGTGGATATTTGTGCCAACGCGCGCGCCAAGTATCCGCTTATGCACATATTGATATTTACGGGCGAGGTGCTTAACGAGAAGTTGTGGGTTGACGTGCTTAACGCCGGTGCCGACGGCATAATTCTGAAGAGCGGCGAACTGCTTACGCGCGACGATGTGCAGAGCGTTATGGACGGCAAGAAGATGGTCTTCAACCAGCCAATCCTCGAGAAGATTGTGGCACGGTTCAAGCGTAGCGTTATAGCCGAGCAACGTAAGCAGGAGAGCGTGATAAACTATGACATAGACGAGTATGACGAGCGTTTTCTGCGCCATCTGGCTCTGGGCTACACAAAGGAGATGATAACTAATCTGAAGGGAATGCCGTTTGGCGTCAAGTCGCTCGAGAAGCGTCAGAACGACCTTGTTGCGCGCCTCTTCGGCCAGGGCGAGCGTACCGGTGTAAATGCCACCCGTCTGGTTGTTAAGGCGTTGGAACTCGGTATTTTGAACATAGACAATCTTGAGCCTGACGATGAGTGACAAGCGGTTGGCATACCAGCAATGGATTTCGGGCGAGCGCAGTTTCAAGAAATGGCTGCTCGTATACATAAGGCGGTACATCCTGCTGCTGCCTGTGGTGCTGCTTGTCCTTTTGGCATTGGTATATGTCTACTCGTGGTTCAGTAGTTTTTACGACCCGTCGGTTCGTAGTCTGCTGAGTGCCGAGGGCGTGAGGTGGAGTCTGCGCAACGGCGTTAGGAACTTTACCGATGCGCCTATGGCAAAGGTGCTGCTGCTGCTCATCAGTCTTGGACTGTTGTGGCGGTCGCGGCTTATTACCATGCTCTACCGTCTTTTTCATCGCAAGTCGGTAACGTTGAAGCAACGCCGCGCTTTGGGACTGGCGTTCTCTGTATTGGCTGTATATGTTGTCTTTCTGCTTGTGAGTCTGGCTGTTCCGCACTCTATCATGCTGAGCGTCAGGGGAACGGTTGAGGGCAGTCCGTTTGTCGACGGATTGTTTATGTTCGTTATTCTTGGCATAGCGTTGCTGGGCACGACATACGGAATATCGTCGGGTGCATATCGCAATCATGTAGATTGGATTGAGGGGGCAGGAAGTCTGCTCTCGCGAACCGTCTCGTACTTTATTACGGCCTTCATCTTTTCAGAGTTGATAGCCTGTAGCCTATATACCCAATGTGAGTTGCTTATGCCTTTGTGCAACTTTTTAATGCGCTACGAAGACTGGGTTTATTATGCCATGCTTGTGCTGTTTGTGATTTGAAAGTTGAAAAAACTGAATTCAAAATTCAAAATTCATAATTCAAAATTCACAATTCATAATTCATAATTGACAATGTTTTGAATTCAAAATTCATAATTCACAATTCATAATTGACGGGTGCTTTCATTATTTATAAACTACCCTTCGAAAAATAACTGTAACAACTGTAACTGTAACGCAATTCAATTCAAAATTCACAATTCAGAATTCATAATTGGCGGTTGGCTTTCTTTATTTATAAACTACCATTCGAAAAATAACTGTAACAACTGTAACTGTAACGTTTTTTTGAATTGTCAATTGTCAATTGTGCATTGTCAATTGTAAAACCATGGTTATAATGTCTTATGTTTGTTTTTTAGCAGGGGTTTGCCTTGGGTGATTGTTATGCTTATTGAGTCGGCTTTTAGGGTGCCGTCGCTGTTGAAGGTGAGGGCTGCAATCATCGACTCTTTCGCCTTTGGGTTCTTTTGGTCGAAGACGAAGTTGCCGATGCTGTAATATACGGGCATCCGTCCGATGGTGTCGATAGGTTGCAGCACATGCGGATGATGTCCCACAACGGCAGCCACACCAGCCTCGGAGAGTTTGCGGGCAAGAGCCCTCTGGCGAATGCTTGGGTATGGCTGGAACTCAACACCCCAATGCAGCACCACCACTATATGTGTGTTGGAATGATGGCGTTTGTAGTCTTTTATGGCCTCGAGCAACTCGTCTTCGGTAGGCTGGGCTATGCCCGGCTTGTTGTCAATTCTGCACCAGTTTTCGATTATGAGTGTTGTGGCGTTGAATATTGCCACCTTTATGCCGTCTTTTTCTATTTCAGCAGGTGTCATCTGCTGTCCGAGGTTGTTGCCGTAGCCCAGCGGCTCTATGCCGGCTTCGGTAAGGTGCTGTGCCGTGGTCTGAAGTCCGCGTCTGCCTTGGTCGTTGGTGTGGTTGTTTGCCATGGCTGCGTGTGTTATTCCTGCCTTCCGAAGGTCTTTAGCCCATCGTGCGTCGGCCCTGAAGATGTACTTTTTGTTTACGGGCGAGACGGTATCGGTTAGGGGACATTCGAGGTTTGCCACAACAGCATCGGCTTGGCGGAAAAGGGGCGTAACATCGTCGAAGATGTAGTCTATGCCTTTGTGCTCAGCCATGTGGCGTACTCCGCGGTCGAGCAGCACGTCGCCGGTAAACAGAACGGTTAGCGTGGAGTGGTCTGCTGCGGGAGGCGAACAGGACAAGAGGGTGAGGAGTAAAAGGGGGAAACACTTTTTAAGTTGAAAGTTGAAAGTTGAAAATTGAAAAGGGGCAAATTCATAATTCATAATTCACAATTCATAATTGGCGGTTGACAGTTGACAATTTTTTGAATTCAAAATTCATAATTCACAATTCATAATTGTCAATTGTTCTTATTTGTTAGCAGCCGGAACTGTAGAATGTTTCTTCGTTTTCCTTTATTTTTTTGTTGATGATGAGGGGCTGCATCCATACAGGACGTGCCGGAGTATCGTCTTTCTCAAGGCGTTGCTGCCATTCCTCGTCGGTATAGCGTTTGTTGAGCGGATTGACGAATTCGTAGTAACTGAAGGTTGCGCCTCTGGTTAGGTATATCTTGCCGTTGATAACCACGTTTACATATATTATGTCGGCGTTGCCTGTAGCCTCGGAAAGTATTCCGCATTTGTTGCAGCCAAGCACGTTGCGCGTAAACACGTCGGCCACGAGAGCCACGGAGCGGTCTGCTCCCTTCACCTCGTCCCAACTGCCAAGGTTCGAATAGGGGTCGATTACGCTCAGGGTGAACCATTCGAGCGAACTGCCCATAAATTTTATGGTGTTGTATTCGTCTTCGTTTAGCGTCTTGCCAGCCAGTTCTTTCTTTGTTATTTTTATGCAGAAGTCCATATAGTCGTCAAGGGACGAGGTACGGCTTTTCAAGTCCTCGCTCATGAGACCGTTCTTTGTGAGTAGCGATGATGTAAGGCTGAGCATCTCTTTCATCTTCAGCCAGAAGTCGAGGTTTGGCTCAACATATCCTACGCGTATAGGATCCGGGAATTCGCCTCCGCCGCCACATTCTGCGCAGATAGGCTGCTCGGCGTAGAGAATGGCATCGTGCTTAAGCTCTGCCCATGATGCCAGCCCTGTGTTAAGGTTCTTGCGCTCCCACGATGTTGTCTTCATGTAGTCGGGATAGTCTTTGTTTGGCTTCTGAAGTTGCACGAGACATTCCATCCACTTGTTGTACATAGACTTGTCCCAGTCGGCAAACGTAGCCATCTTGGCTTTCATCTTTGTCATCTCGTTGGTGTAGCCCTTCCATTTCTCGTCGTCTTGGTAGTACTCGTCGTTTATCTTGTCGGCGGCATCTATGCCGAATGCCGAGAACACGTGCAGGCCGCGAGGGAAAGGCAGGTCGGAGTTGGCTTTTTCGTCGAACATACGGCTAAGCACATATCCGTCGGGTGTGTATCGTTGCGGCATGAAATTGACCTTGTTCTCGCAGCCCTCCTCGGCAATCTTTGAGGTGATGCGGTTGCGTGTCTTGAAGAGCGAAGACAGGCGTGCGTTGATGTCCTTCAGGGTTGCGGCATCGGTAACCTTATCGGGCGATGAGATATTCTTTGAGGCGAGATAGTCGGCAACATCGATAACAGCCACGTTGTCGGGTTCGCCCATCAGGAAGTCGAGAGTCTTGTAAACGCCCAGACCCTCCTTAGCCACGTTGCGGTCTATGTGGTTAAGCAGATATGCCATCATGGCAGCCTGCTTTACCGACTCCTTCTGCTCGCTGCAGAACGAGAATGTCTGTAGCCACATCATGCTTCTGAAATAGTGTTTAGAGATTTCGTTGCGTGTGTAGTGGCCGCGAGGCTTGAAGAGGTCGTAAGGGAAATTGATATTTTTCTGCATCATGGCAGACATGGCCTCCTTCTCGTTGAGTATGTTGGCAATCTCCTGTTCGGCCTTTGAGGCGTATGCCTCTGGAATGTCGAGCCGTTCGTCGGTAAGCAGTCTGTTGGCTACCGCGAAGTATGCGGCGTTGAACTCGGCAAGGTCTTTTACCTCGGCATCGCCTGTGCTGTTGGCTATGCCCATTGCCTTGTGGTACATGGCTTCGTTAAGTGCCTTTATGCGAGGTATGAACGAGTTTTTCTCGAGCGACTTGAGCACATACGAGAAGTACATGTGGTAGGTCTGAAGGAACACGTCGGTGGTGATGTAGTTTGGCATTCCTCTGTACTCGTTCTGCTCGTAGATGTTGAAGAGTTGTTCGTTCTTTGTTGGTATGATGCAGAAGTTATGGTGTGCCAGATGGTTCAGGAAGGGCTTGTTCACCTCCTCAATCTGGAACATGTTAACCGTCATGGCCGGGTTTGCCAGCTTCAGTCCGTCAACGTCGGTCATCTGATGTTTCTTGAGTTCGGCTATACGTGCGTCTATGCGTCTGACGAACGTTTTCTCCTCTTCGGAAATGCCAGCCTTGTCGAAGTTGACAAGTGCCTCGTAGTTGTTGTGTTCGAGATAGTCGTAGCAGCGTTTTTCGTACCACTTCGTCTTTTGGGAGAAGAACTGGTTGATGTCGTCTTCCATGAACCATACGCCTCTGAGTGCATACGGATAGTGGCGCAGTATTCTGAGTTCCATCATCGTCATGTCGCTGATGTCCATCTTCAGGTCGATCTTGTCGGGCAGTAGACTGTCGGTAACGAGGAACGAATGAGGGTTGTAATCTACGTTTATAGTGCCGATGGTGTCGTCGGCAATGTCTTGCTTCTTGCTTGTGCTTGAGCAAGATGCGATAAGCAAGGCTGTTGTAGCTAAAAGAAGTATTTTCTTCATAATTATGATTAGTTGATTAGTTTCTTTGTTTTGTTATGTATCGCACGAACTTCAGTCCGAAGCCGTGCTGGCGGTATAGTACCTCTATGGTGTCGCCGTTTGCTTTGCGTTCCCAAGTGTGTATCATGTTGGGCATGGTGTCGGTCTCGACCTTGAAGTCGATGAGTGGGCATCCGACCCTTGAGCCGAGCCATAGCGGACGTATGTGCGTGCCTTTGTAGAGATGGAAGATGAACAGGCGTTTGTCTTTCTCGCGGCGGTATCTTGTTGCCTTTACCGGTCCGACGATAATCTCGGGGATGCTGTCGCCCGTAACGTCGCCGCAGGTGAAGCGGTAGACGGGGTAGTTTAACGTCCACGAGCTTACGATGCTGTTGCCTCTTACATGCTCAATGCGGCTGGTTGAGGGGGATGTGGCTACGAGTCTTATTGTGCCCTCTGCCGTGGGGCTGTGGTATATGCAGGTGGCGGAGTCTTGCTGCACGAGTGTGTAGGCTGGTCGGCTTTCGTGCTGGCAACCGAAAAGAAGGAAGAGAATTGACAATGTTTTGAATTCAAAATTCATAATTCAAAATTCAAAATTCATAATTCAAAATTCAAAATTCAGAATTCATAATTCATAATTCACAATTCATAATTCATAATTCACAATTGTCAATTGTGCATTGTCAATTGAAGATGTATTGTTAATTGAAGATTGGCTTTGGGTGAAAGTTGTTGAAGGGGCTGAGTTCATAATTGATTGATATTTGTTTTTTCATTATCGGATACAAAGGAAGTATTTTTTTTGTTATTGCAAAAGTTTTTTTGAGAAAATATTGTTTTTAGGAGTGGTTTCTTGCTTTCTTTAATTGTGCTTGTCTGTGGCTTTTGGCTCTTTTCGCAGGCTGTTCTGTTTCGGGTGCTTGGTGGGGAGGCTTCTGTGGCTTTCTTGTAATGTTCTTGGCTATGTTATGTTGCGGCTGATGGGGGCTTCTGATGTATAAAAATATAGGAGCGTACACGGGGGTGCGCTCCTATGGATTTGTTATTTTGTTGCGAACCTGATGGTCTCTAACGTGCAGATGGATTTTTCTTTGGTTGCCGAAGAGAACAACAGGTAGACGGCGTGCTTGCCGGTAAGATTGTTTACGCCGTCGAGTTTGACGGGCTGCTCGGCTGAGGTTTGCGGCATATCGGGGGTTATCTTCAATGTGCCGACGCACTTGCCGCCTTGCTGTGTCCACGGACGGTCGATATAGACATCAATCTGTCCTTCGATGCCTTGCGGAATCATGCCGAGGAGGAGGTAGACGTCTTGCTTGCCGTTGAGTCCGTTGAAATTGAAATACTTGTAACCAACGATAGAGCCGTCGGTATTGTTTACAACGGGGTTGATGTTGTTTTTGAGGGCGTAAGGCTCTTTTAGGTTTGACTCGGGCGTGGTGCCGTATGCTGCGGCTACGTATGAGCCGTAGAAGGTGTTGTTGGGCCATTCGTGTACGGCAGTCTTTGGTCCGGTGTACCAACAGCAGATGCCGGCAGGGTGTATGTCGATCGGGTTGAGGCCTTCGGTGCTGAAACCTTCTGACGTGTACTCGCCTTCGGAGATTGTTACCTTGCCGCCCTTGCCTTCCTCTACGGTTACGCTGATAGGGGCAACCATAGCCTGACGTGAAAATTCGTTCAGGCCATTCTGACGGTGGTAGAACACCCACCATTTGCCGTTGATTTCGCAGATAGAGCCGTGGGTGTTGCCGCTTACGTTGGCCGAAGCGAACACTTTGCCGTCGGGGTCTTTCTCGCGGGCGCGACCGTCGATGATTGTGCCGCCGTATGTCCACGGGCCTGTTGGGGTGTCGCTGTATGCGTAGGCGAGTGTGTAGTTGGAAGTGGGCAGTCCAAATTCGCCGTCCTTGGTGAAACGGCTGTAAATGAACACGTATTTGTCTTTGATTTTGCGGATGGATGAGGCTTCAAAGAAACGGAACTCGTTGTCGTCCTTGTCTTCAAAACCGCCAATCATTCTTACGGTTACTTTTGTTCCTTTCTTGACTGTTGCCATTGTTTCGGGGTCGAGTTCGGCAACGTGCGATGTGCCGAATCCCCAATAGCCATACACTTTGCCGTCGTCGTCGACAAAGACTGCCGGGTCGAATTTCAATACGCCGTTGGTGGTATCGGGGTTGGCTTTGTCCCAGTTGATAACCTCGAACGGACCGTCGGGGCGGTTGCTCTTGGCTACCATACCGTTTCTGCCGCCCACTTGGTTGTTGGGGTAGAGGTAGTAGGTCTTCTTGCCGTCCTTGTCCACTTTGAGCGTAACGTCGGGCGCAAAGAGGACGTCGGCTTCCTTCTGCGGTTCGCCCTTGCCGTTCTTGTCAACTTTGAGGATTACGCCGTCCATACGCCAATGATTGAGGTCGTTGACGTCTGCCGACCATACCACTTGGTCGCGTCCGCAGTAGTTTTTTACTTCGATGTCGTGCGAGCCATATACATACACGCGCTTTTTGCCGGGGTTGTCGGGGTCGTCGAAGACGTAGGGTTCGCCGTCTGGAATGTGGTCCCACAACGGGATGTAGGGGTTGCCAATGGTTGTGAGCGTAGCCTCGGGCGTGTTGAAGTTGGTGGCCTGCTGGCTGCTACATGCGGCGAGAAGCGTGATGCCGCCAAGTAATAATAATGTCTTGCCTTTCATACAATTAAGATAAATTAGGATATTGGTATTTGTAAAATTACACTTCGGGGACAAAGGTAGTAAATTCTTTTGAATTCATAATTCAAAATTCAGAATTCAGAATTCAGAATTCATAATTGGCGGTTGGCTTCATTAATTCATAAACTACCCTCCGAAAAATAACTGTAACAACTGTAACTGTAACTCTGTTCAATTCATAATTCATAATTCATAATTCATAATTCAGAATTCATAATTGGCGGTTGGCTTCATTAATTCATAAACTACCATTCGAAAAATAACTGTAACAACTGTAACTGTAACTCTGTTCAATTCAAAATTCAAAATTCAGAATTCAAAATTCATAATTGACAATGCACAATGTTTTGAGTTGAAAGTTGAAAGTTGAAAAATCTTTTTGAATTGACAATGTTTTGAGTTGAAAATTGAAAATTGAAAGTTTTTGAATTCATAATTCAAAATTCAAAATTCATAATTCATAATTGACAATGCACAATTATGAGTTCCGTCATGCATTTTCAAATCCAGAAATTTTTTCAATTTTCAACTTTCTCAATTTTCAATTTTCTTGAGTTCCCGGTATTCTTTTGGAGTTATTTGGGTGTATGTTCTGAAGTAGCGGGTGAAGGCGGTTTGGTCGGAGAAGCCGAGTTCGTCGCTTATCTGCTGTATTGTCATCTCGGGGTGCTGCCTAAGCAGATATTTGCTTTGTATTATTACATAGCGTGCAATCCATTCGCCTGCGCCTATGCCTGTGGTTTGCCGTATAACCCTGCCAAAGTATTTGGGCGACAGACATAGTTGCTCGGCATAGAAGCGAACCTCGCGACTTTCGCGATAATGTATGGCTATGGCTCTGTGAAAGCGCGAGAGCAGTTGCTGTACTGGCTGCTCGTCTTGCAGCGTCATCGCGCCGTTCTCGCGTATGAAAGTCTCGGTCATGTCGGCCAGAATGTCCATTTGCTCCGCCATAAGTTCGTCGCGCTTTGGGTGTTTCAGTTGGCTTATGCTGTTGAGCAGCCTGAAGCAGGTGTATATGCTATCGAACTGGAAGCCGTTAAGTTTGAAAGATGTGTTGTAATGGTATTCAACGTGATAATGCGCCGGATGCATCTGCTTTATGTACTCCAAGAACCTTGCCGAGATGACGAGGAGCGTAGCCCTGTAGTCGGGGCTCACCTCGTGGGCATACAATATGTGGTTGGGAAAGATTATTGCCGTTTCGTGCCTGCGGAACTCAACCGGGTGCATGTCGTATTCTGCCCGCAGCCATCCGCTGTGGTTAAGGGCTATGACGAGGTAGGGCGAGATGTAAGGCTCGCCATATACCGGCATGTCCGTTACGTTCTCGAGCACCGCCAGTCCAACCCTTTCAATCTGCTCAGCCATGTTTGCAAGAGGATGTTTGAATGTAGTCATAAGTGGAAATATAGATGTTTGTATAACTGTCTTCTGACTGAATTATTATGCTCTATCCGACTTTTTGTCAAACATTTCAATCTTTACGGGTTTATGCGAATGAAGAATGTTTTCTAATTTTGGCCTCTGAAAACCGGTTGGTTGAAATCGGATATAAGAATATATATGTAAGAATTGAATGATAGAAATTTTTAAATCAATTACAATGAGAAAAGTTTTGCTGACATTATTGATGGCGGTAGGAGTACTTGTTGCCCGTGCTGACGGCTATGCCTACCTTACCTTCGAGACTGCCGACGGAGCGAGGGCTTCGGTTGCGGTAGAGTCGCTTGCGCTGAGCATAAGCGGCACAACACTTACGGCTGGCACGCAGTCGTTTAACCTGTCGAACCTTACCAAGATGTACTTCTCTAATGCCGATGAGACTACGGGCATAGAAGAGGTTACGGACGCAACCCTTGACGAGGCTGCCGAGATTTACGACCTTCGGGGACGTACTGTTTCGAGAGAGCAGATGAAGAAGGGTGCGTACATTGTAAAGACAAAGCAGAAAACCTATAAGATTGTGGTGAGATGAAGAGGGTATATGCACTATTAACGCTTGTGATGCTGACGATAGCAGCCGCAGGCCAGACGCTTAACGTGAGAGTGGGTAGCGTAGTATATCAGTTTCCGGCAGACCAGACAGGCGAGATGACATATTCGGGCGGAACTACGCTTACCGTTATGGGCAAGACATTTGCCCTTGCCGAGATTACCAGCATGACGGTAGACAACACGAGCGTTACCGACGGAGCGGTAGGCATTACCTACAACGGCACATCGGCAACGGTAAGGGTGGCAGGCAACGTGGCGCAATACCTTATGCCAACGGTGAGCGGGGCACACGTGTCGATAGTACAGAGCGAGAGTCTGGCATCGGAGGTTACATACACCCTCGACGGCACGTCGGCCGACGGCGAGTTCTACATGGAAGGCTCGTACAAGGCAACGGTAGAGTTTAACGGTGTGACGCTTACCAACACAACGCCCGTATATAGCGGCGCGGCCGTGCATATACAAAACGGCAAGCGCATAAAGGTAAAGGTGGTTACCGGCACCACAAACACGCTTTGCGACGCAAAGGACGGCTCGCAGAAAGCCTGTCTTTACATAAAGGGACACGCCGAGTTTGCGCAGAAGGGCACGCTTAATGTGGCTGGCAATGTGAAGCACGGCATAAAGACCGGCGAGTACATGACTCTGAAGAATGCTGCCATAAACATAACATCGGCCGTGGGCGACGGCATATCGTGTGCCGAATACTTTGCTATGGAGAGCGGAGCGGTGAGCATAGCCGGAACGGGCGACGACGGCATACAATGCGACTTGGACGGCGAGGCTTCGACTGGCGAGACTGCCGACCACGAGGAAGAGGACAGCGGTAACATATACATAAGCGGCGGAACGCTGAACATATCGGTCTCGGCTGATGCTGCCAAGGGCATAAAGGCAGGCGGCGACCTGAGGATAAGCGGCGGCGAGATGACCGTAAAGACAACCGGCGGAGGCGTTTGGGACACCGACGACAAGTCGGTAAAGGCATCATCGTGCCTTAGTTCGGACGGCAACACCATTATAAGCGGCGGAACGCTTGGGCTTACAAGCACGGGCGCAGGCGGCAAGGGCATAAACTGCGACGGATCTCTTACGGCTACGGGCGGAACGGTTGTGGTAAGGACATCGGGCAATGCCGTGGTGGCATCGGCTAACGGCACGCTGTCGGTTATATCAACATCAAGGCAACTTGACAGTTACACAAGCGACTACAAGTCGTCGCCAAAGGGCATAAAGGTTGACGGGGCTATAGTTGTAAGCGATGCCGCCGTGATAAGCATAACCACCTCGGGCGCAGGCGGCGAGGGTATTGAGAGCAAGCAGACGGTAGACATAAAGGGCGGACAGGTAACGATAAACGCTACCGACGATGCCGTTAATGCTTCGGGCGACCTTACCGTGAGCGGCGGCTATTTGTATGCCTGCTCTACGGGCAACGACGGTCTTGATGCCAACGGCAACTGCTACATTAAGGGTGGACTTGTGTATGCCATAGGAGCGGCATCGCCCGAGGTGGCAATAGATGCAAACAGCGAGGAGCAGAAGAAACTGTATGTTACGGGCGGAACGATAGTTGCTATTGGCGGACTGGAGAGAGGGGCAAGTCTTTCGCAGTCGTGCTATTCGGCTTCGTCGTGGAACAAGAATGTGTGGTACGCGCTTACCGTTGGCGGCGAAACTTTTGCCTTCAAGACTCCGTCGGGGGGCGGCACAACGCTTGTGGTGTCGGGTGCCTCAACTCCTACGCTGAAGAGCGGCGTAAGCGTTAGCGGCGGAACGGAGATATTCGACGGAGCGGGCTACGTTGGTGCAACCGTAAGTGGTGGCTCGTCGGTATCGTTATCGTCGTATACTGCCAGCAGCGGTGGTATGGGCGGCAGATAATTAAGTGGGTAATATTGAGATAATTACGAAAAAAGTGCTATATTTGCACTCGTTAAAATTGTTTTTTTAGTAAAGATTGAATGATGAAGATTCCCTCACGCTGTGAAGCGCGGGGGAATTGTATTTTTGTTGGGGGGATGGGGGCGAGAAAGTTATTATAGCCTCTTTCTTAAAGTCAAATATGGAATGTTGAGGCAATCTTATCGTGGAGAAGAAAATCACATTTTCATCTGTGTAGACGGAAATGAACTTCCTGTATTTCCAAAACAGTAAACACAAGTGTTTATAGGCTTGTTTCTATTTAAGAGTTCCAATGCCTTATTCTTGAAATCCGGGTCGTTAAGAAGTATTCCATCGCGGACAGAATAGTCGGTATCAAGATTGTGTCGCGTCTTTAAATAACTGTCTATGTATGCGGCACGAGTGCAAAGATAGAAACGGTTATTTCGTATAATCAAGCAACGATGGCGCATCCAGCAGTTTCTGAAACTGTCCTCGGCTTTTGTCTGTGTTAGTTTCTCTTCTGAAATGACGTTGCTGAATTCTTGCACTTCCTTTATATTCAGAACTATTTCATATTTCTGGGCAAGATTGCGAATTTTTTCAATCGTACTATCCGGAACTGGCATAGAACTGTAATTTGAAATCCAAAGTTGGTCAAGACGCGAAAAATCTTCTTCCTTTAAGCGTTTGAAGAGAAGTCCGTTGCTTGTTATTCGCAGTGGCGTTTTTGGGAATAAATCCTTTATGATATTGATAATCTCGCCAAGATGAGGATTGAGCATAGGCTCGCCACCAGATATCTTGATGACATCAGGATTCAGGTTTGCTTTTACGAATGTGAACATATCGCGAACTTCTTCGGGACTGAGGAATCTCGGCTTGTTGAAGGGGGAACTGTTGCAACATTGCTTGCATTTTAGGTTACAATGCTCGCTTACGTGAACCTCGAAACTTTCGCAGTCTATTGTTCCTTGTTCGTTGATGTGATATTTTTTTCCGTCGGGAGTTTCGATGGCTTTCAGAAGAAACTTTGCACGGATTCCTATACGACCGTCGGGAGAAGGCGCGAGCCGTATCTTGCAGTCTGGCGATGTCAGACGTGGAATGAATCGTTTTAAAAAATCTCCTTCGGAGTCATCACCAGAGTAGAATATTTCGGCTTCGAAAATGTCTTCAGCCTGAAAGCAATATCGGTATCCCTGTGGTGCCAGATTGTACATGCAGCCCAGTACGCGTAGTTTCTCGAATAAAAAGTATACTTGATTGTATAGCGACTTTGTTGTATCATCATACCATATCGTATCTGTCTGCATTATAGTGTATTTGCCGTTTTTAATAATGCGAGCACAGTAGTCTTTTGAGTCTGACATGTTGTTTTTTACATAGCGTATGCTGCTGTTATTTTCTGCCTGAAACATAAAGTATTGCTCGGCGGCATTTATCTGATTGGTTTCGTTGCCGAACAAATCGGGCAGTTCGCTTTTGTATGTTGCAATCAACTCCGCTTTGTCGAAATCTTTTTCGATGACAATCTTTACTGGAAAATATTCGCCTTCGTGAGTGAGGGGTAATGACTTGTATGTGTTGTAGTCTGCTTTGAACAGACAGCTGCTTCGTTCCCGGTCGGCATCATCGTTGCAATAGGTTTTCAGAAAGTGAAAATTGTTGTCGAGAAGAGGACGGAAAGTGTATTCGTGGGTTTTGTAGCCAAACATTTCAGCTATGCGGAAGTCGATAGACTCGCTTATAAGAGCGTATGGCATGTCGGCATAAAAGCGAAAGTCTATGTCGTTCATCTCCTCGGCAAGTTGTCGCCCTGCATGGAAAATTATATTGTGGTCAACATGTCCGCCCACGCCAAGAGGAATGTAGCAGATTGCGTATTTCCCGCAGATGAGCAGTTCTCGCAGTTTCTTCTGTATGTCATTAAATAATTGTGTTTCTGTACATTCTTTGTGAAACATAATGGAAGAATAGTTGCAGAAACGACTGTCGCGAAAGTATGAATCAGTAAAACCCATGTGTAGGGCTTTTGCTCCGATTTTTGAAATTGTGCATACATCATCTTTGCGTCGGCTTTCGTAGAGGCTTCTTGTCGCAGTATTTCCTTCCGAAAAGAAAGTAGCAATTGTTACGTTGGCATTGTTGGCTATTTCATTTTTTATGTTCTGAGCCATACTAAGCAGAACATCGTCAAGATGTGGTGAGACGTATAGAATTTTTGTTTCCATGTTTTGTTTTTAGAGTTTGTAGATTAGCTTAGCTGCCTTTTGTGGACCACCAAGTCTGCTGAGTGTGTCTTTTATGGCGCGCGCTTTCTGGCAGTAAGCAGAGTTTTTGTCTAAAAGTGTTTCGAAAGCCTTTCGCCATTCCGTTGCATCAGGCTTGTTTGGGTCGAGAACGATGCCAGCCCCGGCATTCTTCATAAACATGGCTTGCAGATGCTGATCGTTGCATATTGGCAAGAGAGCGAGCGGAACGCCAAATGTCTGTGCTTCGATAACGGAGTTTGCTCCGCCGTGACTAATCATCATGTCGATATGTGGCAACAACTGCAATTGCGGTGTATAACGTTCGATAATGCTGTCGGCAGGGAAGATGGCTTTAAATTCATCTGTGCAGAGTTCGTTTACCGAAAAGATGAGTTGTACGTTCATGCCCTTCAAGGCCTCGTATGCAGTAATGAACAGTTGTGGATTGTAATAAAGCTGGCTTCCAAGGCTCATGTAGACTTTTTGTTTGTCGGGATTGAACTTGTCGAATGGAAAGTCCGTTTCATCACCTCGCTTAAAGTCTGTGATGTTGAAAGGTGCACCTACATATTCCGAGAAGTTGTTTCCGCTTAGGTTTCGTGGGGCATACTCCTCGCAAGTGAAAACAATGTTAAGGTATGGTGAGATGACATCACTACTCTTGAATTTGATGTCATGTTTTGATTTGGCAAACAGACGTTTGCGATCAGAATCGTAAACACGCAGAGTTTCGAGCAAATCACAGTTCCAATCGTCGGGTGTTACAGGGTTGAGCGAGTTGCTCACGCCAGCCCACACCAAGCCGTTTTCTTCGGCAACGATGGCTGCTGCGTAAGAAAGAGGGTCGCACACCATTATGTCGGGTTCAAAATCCTTGACGGCAGCCTCTATGCCAGCTTTTTGTCCTTCGGCACAATCTATGAGAAGTGTTTTTATCCATCGGCGCAACCACATTTTGTCTTTTACTTTCTGGGCAAACAGCTCTCCGCTTGTTATAAACTCGTCGGGAAGAACAAATTCCGGGGTGTTCTTTCCGGGCGTGTAGCACTTACAAAACAGTTTGGCAGCGTTTAGTTGTGGTGTAATATCTCGTTGTGCAAAGAATGCTACCTCTGCACCCAATTTTACAAGTTCTTGTGCTGTTCCAATAAGAGGGTTTACATGTCCCTTCTCAGGAACTGTTGCAATCAGTATTTTTTTCATATCAGTTGGTCTTTGTATTTCATGAATATTTGCAGAGCTTCCCGTGGCATCATACTATCTGCCGGAAGTGCTTTTTTAACGTTTTCTCTTATTGTCGTTGCTCTTACGTCCGATTTTATTTTTGGCATTTCGCTTGGAATATTCGCAAGACGTGCCATTTTAGCATGTACGGGGTTGGTAGAAAATACAACGTTGAAATCGGGGCAGAGAAGTTTTAGTTCGGGCATATTCTCTGCAATATAGTTGTTGTATGCTACTGGAAATATCCAGAAATGCCCATTATGTCGTGCCCATAGAACGGCGTTTGTTATTTCCATACGTTGTGCCGCTGTAAGAGGATTGTCTTCAGTAAAAGACGCTTCGGCACTTGCCAAAACGACTATAACTTCATCATATTTTTCGAGTGCTTTTTCTATAATTTCCAGATGCCCATTATGGAAAGGCTGTGCACGAGTAATAAACAAGGCACGACTTCTGTCATCCTTACTTTCGTTTGTTTGTTGAGGCTGGAAAGAGTGGAATACGAATTTTGATGGAAGTGACAGATGATATTTGCATGTCTCTTTTGAAACATACACGTTGTTGAACCGCGGACACAAGATTTCGAGGCGTAACAAAAGTCGGTAGGCGGGCATATTGTCGGCAAAAAGAGGAAACAGATAAAATCTCTTAGATGTTGTGCACTCAATATATTGTTTTGCCGCAACAATGCTGCTGTTTGTTGTGTCAATAGGTTCGTAAAGTTGCACAAAAATTATCTCGTCGCAGTTATTCTCTATCTTTCGGAGTTTGTTTTCGTCTGGAAGATTTCTGCCGTTGAATATGATAAGTGAGCGAAGTGGCTCGTGATAATAATTGGCAACAGTCAGAAAGCATGGCAGAAAGCCGATGTTTGTCCTCATCACGTCAAGATTGTTTATAGCCGACAGCATATATCTTACAGATTCCCTTAGAGCGAAGAAAGAAAGGAAGAATTTGTAACCATAGTTTTCGAATATCTTCCAAGCGGATGGAAAGTGACTTATGAATTTTTTCAGACATATTCTGTCTATGTTTAATTCCGTATTGCTCCCGTTTGATTTAGCTATGCGGAACCCCGACAGAATGGTATCAATTTCGGTATATCCGAGTGTTAAGTCCTCAAAGTCTATGATTCCAGAAATATCGTTTTCATTGAACAAAATGTTGCCCGGCTGAAAATCGTTGTGAACATAGTGCGGAGTAAGGTCTTTTGTTATGCGACTAATGTTGGCAAGAAGCAATTTTGCATTGGCAAGAAAGTCGTTAAACCTACTATTGAATGTGGCTTCAATGCTTTTGTCGCAGATGTTGTTGCAATGTTTTATTACGGCATCAAGTTCTTCGTTAAACCGCTCTGTGTATGCAACAGAAGCATTTGTTGTATCAATAAACCGAAGGTTTTCGTTCAGTTCGTCATAGGCTTTGACAATTTTCTTCAGATCGTCATCTTTCGGAACTTCATACCATCTGTATTTTGTGTTTCCTTCTATATAATTGTATCCGGCAATACTAAAGTCATTTAGTGGTGCTGGAAGAATTTTTTCATGATAACAGAACATGGGAACGGCAAAACTCTTAGGATTTATTGTAATCCTTTTAAAGTCGTCGTACTTTCTTGAATTTATAAAAGGTGGTTCTATGCGGAATGTAATCTTTTCGCCTTTCTCGGACGTGATTATGCATATTATGTTCGAATGACCTTCGTTGTTGAAACAGACGCTTGCTACGTTAATATCGTAATAGTCCTTGATAATTTGCGGAAGCATATTTTCAAGTAGCGGAATTGCAGTTTCACGCCAATAGCTTGCGTTCTCAGCGCAAAGAATACTTGACTTCCGGTCTGTTTGTAGTTCATGTTCCATAAGTTAGTGGTAAATCGATTTATTTCTTGTTGTGAAAAACTTTTTATACTAAGTTTTTGCTTAAGAAATGTTGTTAGACTTGCAAAGATATGATTTTTTTTGAAAAGTTCTATACTTTTTGTCACTAGTGTCTCTTAAAAAATGTTTATTGAAATCAAAGTCAATTATTAGTTGTCTGTCATTAGGTTCTTCCATATCCTTTGGCGAGGAAAAGAGGCCCATAATGTTGTCCTTGGTAAGTAAAGAACTTCCTAAGATTCGCATTACTTGAAAGACTGGACGCCTAAGACTGAGGTCATGCTCAATAATTCCGATAAGACAGTATGTTATGATGGCAATATGTATCTGTATGCGAACTGCATTTTCGGATTCGCCCCAAAATCTTTTCTCTTGAAGATGCTGTTTTATCCACTTGAAAAACAGTTCTACCTGCCATCGGTATTTGTAAAGCAAGGCTATGTCTTTGGCACTTAGATAGTAATTGTTTGTATAGTAGGTAAAACTCCGATGCAACTCAGGGGCATAATAGACAATCCTTCTAATTATGCCAGGGTACTTTTCCTTATTCTCCTTCTTCGCAAAACGAATGCTTTGATCTTTTGAGAGTTGAAAGTTTTTTGAGATGTAAGAAAATGGGCGACAGAAAGCACTTTGTCTGTTACCTTCTGCCGCCCCGCTTGCTTATCTATCTTTTCTGTCTCAATATTCCATTGCTGCCGGAAGTTCCTTAGCCTGAGCCACCATCTTCTCTACCTCGGCAACGGCTGGTACGCGCTGAACGAGATGCTTCTGCGCATTAACCTCTTCTAACTTGGCGTGAAGGTTGGCAGGAACGCGATGCTGCAACTCCTTTACGGTATCTACGCCAGCAGCCTCGAGCAACTCGGAGAACTGAGGACCAACGCCGTTGATGCGCATAAGGTCGGTATGGTTAGTCCAAGTAAGAATCAGTTTAGGCGAGATGCCAGTCTCTTCGGCCAGAGCCTTGCGTCCGGCTGGCTTGGCGCACTTAGCCAGCAAATCGTCGGTTGTCTTGATGCCTGCTGCAATTAACTTCTCGGCATAAACCTCGCCTACGCCTTCGATTTCTACAATCTTGTAATTCATAATCTTAAATTTTAGTAATTTGTATTAAAAGTATGTTGTTGTGGCAAAAATAGCAAACTATCTATAAAAACAATAAAAAAAAGGCTGTAACTCTGTTTTTTTAAGTTTTTTTAATAACTCTTAAAAATGTTGACTTTATGATTTTTTGTGGTTTGGCGATAGGGCTGGTTATTGCGCCCATTGGGCAGCGAGCGGAGTTGGAGCGGTATACGCGCGGTTTTATTCTTGTTGCCGAACAGGGAAATTTGGCGGAAATAAGGGGCTGCGGACTTGCCTTTTATTGTTTGTAACGGCTGCGCCGGGCGATATGATGCTTATATTCTGCTGTTTATGTTATGGCGGTTACAGTTACAGTTGTTACAGTTGTTTTTTTTGATGTTGTGAGGTGTGGTGCTGGGCTATGCTTTTGCTGTATGGCTGCAAGACTGATAGTTGCGTGTTGCCATGGTTGCAGGCAACCGCAGTTTGAGCCGGAATACAGGCTGAACTTGGAGGGCGGAGAGATGCTTGCTGTTAAGATGCCTGTGCCATGGCAAAATAAAAAATGAAAAAAAATATGCTCGGAAGGGCTTGTATTTAAATTAAATTGTCTAAATTTGCATTCGCTTTAGGGCAATCGGGATGTAGCGCAGTTGGTAGCGCACTACGTTCGGGACGTAGGGGTCGGGCGTTCGAATCGCCTCATCCCGACAAGAAAGGACAAGTGAAACATTTCGCTTGCCTTTCTTTTTATCAGGAATCAAACAAAAAAAAGAGACCTCATTCCGAAGAAGAATGAAGCCTTTTTTTATTGTTGTTAAAAGCGATTATTTAACCCAAAAGTATAACATTAAATTAAAGTCGGCAATTTTTAAGGCGTTTTTTTGAGGTCTGAAGATAGAATTTGTGCGTTTTTCCTATTCTTCGGCGTTTTTCAGGCTCGATTTTACTGTTCGCCCGGCTGCTTTTTGGATGATGCAAGCCGCGTTTTTTGCCGACTTGCATCATCTGCTGCTATTTTTTTATGAACAAGCGTTTTCCGATAAGCGTGAAGAAAATGGCAAGCAGAAGGATGTTGAAGATGAGGGCTCCGATGGCAAACGGCTTTCTGCTATTTTTATAGAAGTCGTCGCAAGTCTGTACTCTTTCCTTGTCTATGCCGTGCTCCTTGGTGTACTTGTTCCATAGTGCGCTTGTTGTAGGTGCTGAATACAGATGGTTCCAGACTTTTTTGTCCGTATCAACCTCGTATAGCCTGTATGTTGAGGCATCTTCGAATTTGTCGCCCGAAGAAACGACAATCTTGTTGTCATAAACGAGAATCTCTTTTTGCGTGGTCGCCTCCATCTACATTCTTGCCTACAAAAGTCCAGTCGGGAACATCTGTCCAATTCAGATAATAGTCGTCGTTTACATAGACTTTGGCATAGTCGCCCATTCCTGTGTCGGTATTTGTTATTGTGGCATATAGGAAGGCTTCGAAAATGATTAGGACGAAGAATGACATAATGCAAAATGGCGGAGATATTGCCCATGCCCAGTATCTTACTCTTTTCTTGGTAACAGCCTTGAAGATGATTGCAGATATAATTCCGCCAACGACGGCAAGGCCAGAAAGGAATAGCGCGACTATAAACCAGAAAATCAGTCCGAATATCAGTTCCATGGTAGAAGGTGTTTTGTGGATGATTAAAGATTATTTTGCAAGAAATTTGACATACTGTTCCATAGTCTTGTTGCGCAACTTCTCGTCTTTTATACATTCGAGCGGAACGGACGAGCACACAACGCGGTATTTGCCCCTTCCGTAGGCTACGGTGGCGCAGATGTCCTGACCGTCGAAGTCGGCAAGCGGTATAGAGCCGTTCACGCCGATGAGTCCCGACGGATGCTGAACGGCATAGCAGTATTTGTTGGCGTCGGTATAGATTTCGTAACTCATCTTGTCCTGCCTTATCACTACCGGAATGCTGTCGGAGGTGCGTTCGCCGTCGCAATATTTCAGCCATCTCGAAGCAAAGATGCTGTCGGCATTGTTTGTTAGTCCGCTGGCTATGTATGCGCCTGTTAGCAGAACCTTTCCGCCCTTGTTCAGGAACGTCTTCAGCTGGTTCTTCATGCCCTCGCTGAACAGCGGCTTGCTTGTTAGCGACCAGTCCTCTTTCTGCAATCCGCCAATGATGTCGATGATGGTGTAGCCCGATGTGCTGCCCATCTCCTCGAACGCCTCCTTGCTGCACGACACGAACGACCAGCCCTTCAGCTCGGCAACAGCCTTGCCGTGTGTGTGCGGATAGTCGAACGTGTTGCCCGTAACTATCTTGCCGTTCATCTGGCGGTTGCTGAATCCCAGGCCATCTTCCGTTTCCTTGCCGATGGTTGATTTGGTGAAGCAAGTCTGCTCTCCGCTGAAGCCCGGGAACATCTTGTACGGAACGCCATATTCCGCCTTTATGTCGAAACCCTGAAGCGAGTCGTTGTTTACCTCGGCCGGACCGCACAGACGCGTGAAGGCGTTTACTATAAGCATCGTACTTTTCTTCTTGCTGCTTAGCGACTTGCTTGATATGTATGCCGACAGAACCTCGCTGTCCATGCTCTCTCCGCCATCGTTCACGGCAGTAACCTTGAAGTCGTACATCTCGTCGGAATCAAGAAGCACGCTGATGCTCGTCTTACCGTTGCCGATATACATGCCGTTGTCGAAATCGGCATCGCCCTTGCGCGTGTAAAGAATGTAGCCTGTTGGTGTTGACGATGGCGAACGCTTGTCGGCGGTAGGCTTCCAACTTAGCGTAACGGCAGACTCCCGAGGGTTTGGCTGCGCTATGGCAAACGAGCGCACCGGCAGAGGCTGCACAACCTCGTTTGTGCCGTGCATCAGGTTTACGTATTTAAGAACCGCCTTGTATATGCCGCGAGCCAGAAGGAACTTGAAGTAGGGGTCTTGTCCGTAGTGAAGGTCGGAGAAATTCTGGTGCGAGAGAGTCTCGACTATGAACGAAGGGAACTCGGGGTTTCGCGTCTCGCTATAGTTGTCGTTCACCAGTCGCCGTCGCGGCCATTCCGGAACGGCTGTGCGAATCTCGTTCTGCACCTCTTGCAGGGCCAGTTCGGTAGCGTTGCGCGACGTGTATCGCGATACGCCCGTGTTAAACACGTCGATGCCCTCGTTTTGCAGAGTGTATATGCCCAGCGTTCCGATGAGTTGGTCGTCCTTTCTGAATCCGGCATCGCTGTGTACGGCAAGCGACAGTTCGAAAGGCACTTTCTGCCCCTCAAGCCCCGGATTGTAGACCGAGCCGCCCGACAGATAGTTGATGGCATACGGGCGCGCGTTTATGTCGTCGGGATAGTCGTTGGTTCCTTGTCTCGAAGAGTACACCTCGTAAGGCATTCCAGCCCATTGCATTGAGTATCGCGCACCTTCGAGGAATCTCGGCATTCCGCTTGTGGTAGGCGTCTCGCCGTCGAGACCGCGTGCTATGTTGCCCATTCCGCCTCCGAATCGTACGGCATCGGCCGAGACGAATCCCTTGGTGCTGCTGTAGTTAGACAGGACAACCTTGTTGTCGTCGCCGTTTCCCTTGCCAAAGGCGAATGTGCCCAGATATACCCATGTGCCGCCGCCCATCTGCTGGTTTACCTTAACCACCGTCTTTATTCCGCCGTGAACTATGGTGTACTGTGCATCGTTCACCGCCCACTTAATGGGCTGGTAAGACACATATACGGCATAGTTTCCAGCCTCGTCGAAGTCGGGAATCCACTCCGCCGAAGCCGTCTCGCCCTTGGTAGACGTGGCAATCATGCGGGCTGTTCCGTCGGTAAACGGATTGTCGCCCTCGAGATATATTTCTTTAGCGTGTGCAAAGCCCGGGGCAGGTACTTTTCCCCAGCCCTTGCCGTATTCCTTGTATGTTCCTTTTGAGTTTGGGTCGTTGTCAACGATGGCTTCGAGTTCCTGCCAGTCGCGCTCGCGCGGTGTGTAGACTATTGCTCCCGAACGTTCGAGCATAGGTATGAGGAACGGCACGACGATGGTTTGTGTAAAAAGGTCCTCGCTTGTTGCGAAGATTGACGGACGCTGCCAGTTCCAGCAGTTGAGTGCCTGCTTGAAGTATCTGCCGTGGCTTGCCCACAGGGCTATGTGCCTGCCGTCGAGCCCCTTGCTTGGGCGGTAGGGCACGGATATGTTTCTTACCCACGGCTTTCCGGTGTAGTCAATGCCTCGCCACAGACGGTTTGACATTATAGAGTTGCGCATATCGTCGGACTGTTGCTTTTCGATGGGCAGTCCGTCGGCATAGACCGTAATCTTGTAGTTGGCGAACCGCTTGGGCAGGACAGACTTGACATCGGCATAGATGCTGTTTATAACCTGCTTTGTAAACGGCTGCGTGCTGAATGTGTTGTTGCCGTAGATGTTTATGAACTGCCTTACGGTATCGACCTCAACGTTCCTTATTCCGCTGCTGTTGATGTTAGCCAGTTTGCTTCTGTAAGCCTCGAAATACGGCACAATCTTGTTGCGCACCTGTTTTTCGGCCGTGCTGTATGGCGGAATCTGCGCATACACAACGAAGACTGACAGAAATAATCCTGTCAGTCCGCACATAAATCTCTTTTTAGTCTGTTTTTTGTCAGTCGATTTCACCTACTGTAAAATTTTCCGGATGCTTGCCCTTGAAGTCCTTGAAGTAACGCTTTATCTCCTTCATGTCGGCATCAATGTTGCCCGAAGGCGTGATTTCCTTTTCTATCCTGATTTCTTTCTTCTGATAGTCGATGCCTGCCAGCACTATCGGAATGCCCGCTTTGAGGGCGATGTAGTAGAAGCCTTTCTTCCAGTCGGGGTTAGGCTTTCGCGTGCCCTCTGGAGTGATGGCGAGATGGAATTGACTGAGTTTCATTGCAGTCTCGGCAAGCCTGTCGGTCATCGATGTTTTTTTGTCTCTGAACACAGGAATGCCTCCCCACGAGCGGAACAGCGGTCCGAGCGGCCAGAAGAACCATTCTTTCTTCATCAGGAAGTTGGACTTTCTGCCAACCGCCCAGTAGAAGAACTTGCCGAGGAACAAGTCCCAGTTGGTGGTGTGTGGTGCTATGCACATGATGTACTTGTCGTAGTCGGGCACGGTTAGCACGTATTTCCATCCAAGAAGCTTGAAGAGAATAAAACTGCTAAGTTTTTTCTTCATTCCTTTACCTTTAATTAAGAGTGTTTAGTTGGTCTATAATTTCAGAGACCTCGGTATTGAAGTCGGACTTTAGTTTCTTGTAGAATCCCTTTACGTTACCCGGTTCTGTGTGGCTTATGCGGCTAACGAACTCGTTCTGAGCCTTTGCTATTCGGGTGAAGACCTCGTTAAGCTGCTGTTTGTCGACATCAGGATTGTAATACTGAATGTAATAAATTTCTGCCAATAACTCGCTCGTAATGTAGTTCACAAACTTCTTCAGGTTTCTTCTATTCTTTGCCATATCAAAAAAAATGAAAGATTATTTAAAACTGATGTAAAGATATGAAAAAAAAGTGAAAAACAAATCTAAATCAATTATTTTTTGAATATTTTGTTTTTTTGCCTTCGGAATAGGTGAAGTTTCCCGTATTTGCAGTATCTTCGCGGTGCGAAAAATAAAATTATTAAAAAATAAAAATTGTCTAAACCATGATCAAAAGTGCATTGCAAATTGCAAGGGCTGAATATCAGCCAAAGTTGCCTAAAGCGTTGTTGGGTGCAGTAAAGGCCTGCGAGGGCGCACCAACACAGTCAGTTTCAGATCAGGAAGAGATTAAGAAACTCTTTCCTAATACCTACGGTATGCCTGTTGTTCGTTTCGAGGCAGGCGAGGCAGTCAAGGGCGAGCCAATTAACGTTGGCGTAATCCTTTCAGGAGGTCAGGCTCCGGGCGGACACAACGTAATCAGTGGTCTGTTCGACGGAATCAAGTCTATCAACCCTGAGAGCCGTCTTTTCGGTTTCATCTTGGGTCCTGGCGGCTTCGTTGATCACAACTACATGGAGTTGACATCAGACATCATCGACGAATACCGTAACACAGGAGGTTTCGACATCATCGGATCTGGCCGTACTAAGCTTGAGAAGGTAGAGCAGTTTGAGAAGGGCTTGGAGATCATCCGCGAACTTAACATTAAGGCTATCGTCATCATCGGTGGCGACGACTCTAACACTAACGCTTGCGTGCTTGCCGAGTACTACAAGGCTAAGAACTACGGCGTTCAGGTTATCGGTTGTCCAAAGACTATCGACGGCGACTTGAAGAACGAGCACATCGAGACATCATTCGGTTTCGATACTGCTACAAAGACTTATTCGGAGGTTATCGGAAATATCCAGCGCGACTGTAACTCTGCTCGCAAGTACTGGCACTACATCAAGCTGATGGGACGCTCTGCATCTCACATCGCTCTTGAGTGTGCTCTTCAGTGTCAGCCAAACATCTGCCTCATTTCAGAGGAGGTTGAGGCTAAGAACCAGAGCCTCGACGACATCGTTACTTACATTGCTAATGTTGTTGCCGAGCGTGCTAAGAACGGCAAGAACTACGGTACAGTTCTTGTTCCAGAGGGCTTGATTGAGTTCGTTCCAGCCATGAAGAAGCTTATTGCCGAGCTGAACGACCTTCTTTCGGCAAACGCTCAGGAGTTCGCTATGATTAAGAAGTCGGCACAGCTTGAGTATGTAACTGGCAAGCTGAGCAAGGAGAATGCTGAAATCTTCTCTTCTCTTCCAGAGAGAGTTGCAAAGCAGCTTTGCGCAGACCGCGACCCACACGGAAACGTTCAGGTATCTCTTATCGACACAGAGCAGCTTCTTGCCGAGATGGTAGGCGTTAAGCTTGCCAAGATGAAGGAAGAGGGCAAGTATGTTGGCAAGTACAACACTCAGCATCACTTCTTCGGTTACGAGGGACGTTGCGCAACTCCTTCTAACTTCGATGCAGACTACTGCTACTCTCTTGGTTTCTCTGCTTCACGCCTTATTCAGGCTGGCAAGACAGGCTACATGTCTGTTATCAAGAACACAACAAAGCCTGCTGCCGAGTGGATTGCAGGTGGTGTGCCTATCACTATGATGATGAACATGGAGAAGCGTAACGGCGAGATGAAGCCTGTTATCCAGAAGGCTCTCGTTAAACTCGACGGCGCTCCATTCCTTGAGTTCGCAAAGAACAGAGAGAACTGGGCTTTGAACGACTGCTTCGTATTCCCTGGTCCTATCCAGTACTTCGGTCCTTCTGAGGTATGCGACCAGCCAACTATCACTTTAAAGTTGGAGCAGAAGTAACATTGTTTTTCCAAAATAAATAGTAAGTGGGCGAGATATTATAATGGTATCTTGCCCATTTTTATTTAGTTTTTTTTACCTTTGCATTCGTTTGTTTTAGATAAAGGTATTTTTTTATGGCAGAGACAAGGAAGACTACAACGCGAAAGAAGGCTGGCACATCGGTGTCTGCCAAGTCTCCGTCTGCTTCTGCCCGGAAGAAAAAGACCACCACGACGAAGAAGAAAACCGCAGGCAGACCGCGAAAGAAACGCAAGTCGGGCGGCGACCTGTTTTCAGACTTCTTCTCTATGAAAAACATCTCGAAACAGACAGAAAAGACATTCAGAAAGATGCTCCCTATGCTTGTGGGAATTGTATTTTGTTTTATTCTGGCTGTTGGTGGGGCAATTTTCCTTTATGTAAAATATGTGAACCCGTACGCTTTCAAACTGCATCCGGTAGAGCGTCATCTTACGGGATATTCGGTATATGGCATAGATGTGGCGCGTTATCAGGGTGATATAGACTGGGAAAGGTTGAGCATGGCTAAAATTGACGGCCATGAGGTAAAATTCGTCATAGTCAAGGCAACCGAAGGGGCAGACCATAGCGACCCGTACTTCGAAACGAATTTCGTACAGTCGCGCAAGAATGGTTTTGTACGTGGAGCATATCATTTCTTCACTCCCGGAACGGTTCCGTACTTTCAGATTCAGAATTTTGTAAGAACGGTAGGAAATCTTGAAGAAGGCGATTTGCCGCCTATTCTTGATGTTGAGAAAGCCGACGGAATATCGAAGGCACAGCTTCAGGAAGATGTGCTGAAGTGGCTCGTGGAGATTGAGCGCATATACAAAGTACGTCCTATTCTATATACCTTTATAAACTTCAAACGGAAATATCTCGACCGCTCGGAGTTTGACGAATATCCGTTGTGGATAGCTAATTATTCTGACTCTCTTTCGTATGATGGTGATTGGGAGTTCTGGCAGTATAGTGAGTCTGGAAAGGTTGATGGTATAAGCGATTATGTTGACTTGGACGTATACCATACAACCCTCGAAAGTTTCGAATCCTTGTTAATTCACAAGTAATTTTATTGCTTCTTTTCGAACGCCAGCATACACCAGTTGTTGCGTTCGTTTCTGCTTGTCTGAGCAAATCCAAGCGATGCCGCCTTTTCAATAAGTACGGCTGCATCTTCGGTATAGAATCCGCTTATCAGAAGCGTTCCGCCGCTGGCTATGCACTTTGCGTATTTGTCCATGTCGTTAAGCAGTATGTTGCGGTTTATGTTAGCCATGAACAAGTCGGCTTTCTGCTCGTTTATTGGCAATATTGAGGCATCGCCAAGAAAGACCTCGATATGCTTGTCGAAGCCGTTGATGCTTATGTTCTCTCGGCTGTTCTCAACGCTCCACTCGTCAATATCTACAGCCTGAACCTTGTCTGCTCCTCTAAGGCACGCCATAATCGAGAGGATTGACGTTCCGCAGCCCATATCGAAGGCATTCTTGTTCCTCATGTCGAGCGATGCTATGTACTCGACAAGCATCGAGGTTGTCTCGTGCGTTCCCGTTCCGAAAGCCATCTTAGGGTTGAGGCTGATGTTGTAGCAGAAGCTGTCGTCGTCTTCGATTTCCGAACTGTGGATGAGGCATAGATTATCGCCAATCTCAACGCGGTTGAAGTTCTGCTTTTCCCATTCCTCGTTCCAGTCGCGATATTCTGCCTCCTCGCAAGTGAAGGTTATTTTTGTGTCGGGCAGCGGAATGTTTTCGATAATCTCGTTAAGTGCCTCCTCGTTCCAGAAATCCTGCTGAATGTAGCCTTTCAGACAGCCGTCCTCGTCGGTAAAACTCTCAAATCCAATTTCTCCGGCAAGCGACGGCAGAAGGTCGTGCGCCAACTCGTTGTCCGGCTCTATGCTGAATGTAACTTCGAAGTATTTCATTTCTGTAATTTTTAAGTTTTTGCAAAATTAGGCATTTTTGCCGAATAATAGGGCAGCATCGGCGTGATTATCTTTTTAATTGGCGTTTGTATCGAAAAAACTACCGAACAGCCATTTTTTTCGCGTTTTCATTAGTATATATCCGATTTTTATTTATTTTTGCGAATAGGACCGATATTTTTTTGATGATCTGATATTATAAAAAAGAAGAACTCTTCTTGAACTAAATTAATGAAACGTAATATATTAAACCGTATATTTGCTGCCGTGGCGGTGTCGTGCTGCATGTTTTCATCGGCAAATGCTCAGATGCAGACTTCTTTCACAATGGCAACGCTCAATGTCGATGGTCTGCCGGGACAGGTCCTGTTCTTCAATGTTAATCAGGACGGACCAAAGTCGGGCGGAAGCGAACTCATAAGCGAATATCTTGCCTCAAAGGGATGCGACATATTCTGCTTGCAGGAGAATTTCAACTACCATCAGGAGATTTTGTCGCGCCTCTTTGCCGACTATGAGTACGACGAGTGGTCGGGCGGCATAATACTTGAGGACGAGGAGATTGACTATGACCATCTTCAGGACATTAAGTTCGAGTGCGACGGCCTGAACATGGTATGGAAAAAGGGCATACAGACAACGAACTACGAGCGGAAGGCTTGGAATAAGAGCTTTGGCAAGTTCAGCCACGAATTTGACGAAATGATTACGAAGGGTTTCAGAAGGCACGAACTAACGTTGGGCGACGGAAGTGAGATTGTTGTCTATAACATGCACATGGATGCAAGCTCGCAACGTGATGAGGCTGAGATGAACGACGGCGAAGACCGTGAGGCACGTCTGTCGCAATGGATTCAGCTGCGAGAGGACATTCTTGGGCACCTCGACTGCCGGCCAGTCATTATTGCCGGCGACATGAACAGCCTGTATCATCGTGATGACGTGAAGACCGCCTTCATAGATGCCATAACAGCCACAGGAAAGGCAACGGTTGGCGATGCTTGGATTGAGAAATGCAACGGCGGAACATATCCGTTATTTTCGGGAGAGGCTTTGGAAGGCGAACTTCTCGACAAGATTCTCTACATAAATCCAACCGGCGGAAATAGCGTTGTGCCAACCAGCGTTTCGGTTGACAAAGAGGGATATATAGTTGACGGCACTCCGCTTGGCGACCACTATCCGCTGTTCGCAACTTTCGAGTTCAAGGGCAGAAAGGCGTCAGGCATGAATAGGCAGAATATTGACGGCAAGCCTTCTGAAATATATGATTTGCGAGGCATACGCCAAGATAGCGAGAATCTGCAAAAGGGAATATACATCATAAACGGCAACATTCAATTTGTAAAATAAAGAACCATGAACAAGATGATACATATTGCAGAAGAGGCAGCACGCTGTCTGCTCTGCGCCGATGCTCCGTGCAGCAAGGCTTGCCAGAATGGCGACCCTGCCCGTGCCATAAGAGCCATACGATTTGACAATGCCGAACAGGCCGGCCGATGGGTTGCCGACTGTACCGATGATGAACTTGAAAAGGCTGAGCAGGCGTGCATCCATTACGACCGCCCGATACGCATTCGCCAGTTGGTTGGTGCTTTGCCAAGAGTCGGAAAGGCAGCTGGCGAGGTTCATCCGTCGCTTGCCATAGACTTTTGCGGATTGCGTTGCGAGAATCCGTTCTTCCTTGCCTCGTCGGCAATCTGCACAAATTACGACATGGTGGCGCGTGCCTTCGACATGGGGTGGGCGGGCGTGTTCTACAAGACCGTCTGCCTCGACGATATTAACGAGGTTTCGCCGCGCTTCGATGCCGTTGGCGAGTATAGGCAGGGCGATTTCTTCGGCTTCAGAAATATGGAGCAACTGTCTGAAAATCCGGCAGATGTGGATTTCGACATCCTTCATCGGCTAAAACAGAATTATCCTACGAAGATTGTCGTGGCAAGCATCATGGGGCGAACCGAGGAGGAGTGGATTGAACTGGCTGAGATGGCTGAGAGAGCCGGCGTTGACGCCGTTGAACTGAACTTCTCGTGTCCTCAGATGCGACTTTCGGGCTTGGGCTCGGACGTGGGGCAGAATCCCGAACTTGTAACATTCTACACGGCTTATGTAAAGCGGAAAGTAAATATCCCGGTAATTCCGAAGATGACGCCTAACATAACGCAGATAAACCAGCCTGCCATGGGCGCATATTTTGCCGGAGCTGATGCCATATCGGCAATAAACACAATAAAGTCGGTAACGATGGGCGAAAGGGCTGCCGTGTCCGACCGCAAGACCATCTCGGGCTATTCTGGTCGTGCAATAAAGCCGATAGCGCAGCGCTTCATTCTCGAAATGGCAAAGAACCAGATAATGAAAAACGTGCAGTTCAGCGGCATTGGCGGAATTGAGACGTGGCGCGATGCCTTGGAATACATTCAACTTGGCTGCCGAAACGTGCAGGTTTGCACGGCCGTGATGCAATATGGCTACCGCATCATCGACGACTTCATATCTGGCTTGCAGCATTACATGAGTGTGCGCGGAATAAGCAGTCTTGCCACCCTCGTGGGCGAGGAACTCAGCCGGTTTGTAACGCCGAACGAACTGGACCGCGAGACCGTTGTTCTGCCAAAGATTGACCGCTCGAAGTGCGTAGGCTGCGGCAGGTGCTACACGTCGTGTAGGGATGGCGGACATCAGGCTATCGGTTTTGATTACGAAACGCGCCAGCCTAATATTGTCGGCACAAAGTGCGTAGGCTGCCACCTGTGCCGCCTTGTCTGTCCTACCGGAGCGATAGGCACGACAAAGCGTTTCGGAAAACCGCAGCAGTCGCGTTGACCGAACTTTACAATTCATGGTAGGCAATTTTGAAGGTTGAAAGATGAAAGAAAATTGTGAATTGTCAACTGAGAGTTGTCAATTAGTTTTTTCAATTTTCAACTTTCAACTTTCTCTAAAGAAATTGTGAATTGTCAACTGTCAATTGTGAATTATAATCGGCTTTCTTCCTCGTACCTTGAACGTACCTTCCCCGTAGCTTCCCCGTTCCTACCCCGTAGCTACCACGTACCTTGCGGCTTACTTCTTCGAACCTTGCCCGTAGCTACTCCGTATCTTTTCCGAACCTTTCGGCTTGTTATCCCTTTACTATCCCCTTGCTATCCCCTTACTATCGGCTTGCTTGCCTCTATCAGGAATCTATGTTGACGCGATTTTTCAACTTTCAACTCTCTTTCAAGTTCTAATTGTCGGTTTTCAAACGAGAGAGGAGTTTCAGTAGAACGTGCCAGATGTCGTCAACAGTCTTTAGTTCAACGCGCTCGTTGGCTGAATGAGGCTCTACGATGCGCGGACCTATGCTGGCAATCTGTATGCCCGGATAGTGTTGTACAAAGAAACCTGCTTCGAGCACAAAGTGCATCGCCACCATGCGCGGACGCCAGCCAAGCACGTCGAGAAACGTGTCGCTTGTTAGTTGCAGAAAAGGCGACTGCTGGTCTTCTTGCCATGCCGGGGCCGACATTACCGTCTCCGATGCTGCTCCGACAGATGCGAACGTGTCTGAAATCTCTTTGCTTAGCCGTTGCATTTCGCCGTCGATGAAACTGCGAGTGTGGGTGCTGACGAGAATATGGTCGCTCTCCGTACGTATTCGTCCTATGTTGTTCGATGTCTCCACCGTGTCCTGCATCTTGTCGCTCATCCTTACAACGCCCTGTGGAATCCTATCCAGACATCTCAGAAGAGCCTCTGAAGTCTCCTTCGGGATAACCGCCTGTTTAGGTTCGCATGGCTCTGCCGTACAACGTATTTTTTTGTCTGATGATGCGTATTCTTCTTTCAGCCAATCATTTAAACGAGTTGTATTGTAATCCAATATCTGTCTTTCGCCCGATGGAATACAGACGGTAATATCGGCCGAAGATGCAATAGAAGCGTTAGCCTCGCCAACCTCAATACAGCCTATGCGCACATCCGCCTCGCTTGATATTGCAGACAAGAGCCTTTTGGCGGCAACCACGGCACTACATCGCCCCTTGTTGATGTCTACGCCCGAATGACCGCCAAGACCGCCTTCTATACGGATGCGATACCATAGAAATGCTCCGTCGGGGGCTTGTTCGGGCTTCATCGGCAGTCTGTGCAGTTGCAGACATGCGCCGGCAGCACCAGTCGTAATGGTGTCGTAGTCCTCCGAGTCGAGGTTTATAACTTTGCGGCCATGGATAAAATCCCTCGACAGTTGGGCTGCTCCCGACATGCCGTCCTCCTCGTTTGTGGTGGTTATGACCTCAAGGGCAGGATGCTCGATGTTGCCGCTCTCTAAAACAGCAAGTGCCATTGACAGGCCAATGCCGTTGTCTGCTCCCAGCGAAGTGCCACGCGCCTTCATCCAGCCATTCTCAACATACGCGTCTATCGGGTGGCTTAACGGATTATCCATGCCAACGCAAACCATGTCCATGTGGTTTAGCAGAACAATGGTTTCGGAGGTCTCGTAGCCCGGAGTGGCAGCCTTGCGGATGACAACGCAGTTCTCTGCATCGCGTTCATAATCAAGATGCAGACGCTCTGCAAACTGGCATAGATAGTCGGCTACACGCTCCTCATGATGCGAGGGGCGCGGAATCTGGTTCAGTTCCTTGAATATCTGAAAAACTCTTTCTGTTGTCGGAATCATATTTTTTCTTGTTGATACTTACGAGACAAAAATATGAAAAATTCCTCCTTTTTCGGAAAGTAAAATGATTATTTTTTATATTTGCAGATAATGTTTGTATGATGGTAAATTTTAGACGACTTAACAATATTATTATGAAACAGAATTCTTTATTGCATCTGATGGCAATCGTGCTTGTTGTGGCAATGAGCATGGGGCTAATATCGTGTAGCAATAATGACAAAACTGCTGGGCAGACCGATGTCTCAGCCCTTGCCGATAGGGTGTGGGAATTCAGTCGGACGCATCCCGACGGCTTCACGCTCGACATTAGCACTATGACGGAGCCGACGCAGGGTATAGCCGTCGGTTATGCCGCCACGCAGAATAGCCATTCGCGCAGCCAACTCGACAAGGTTGTTGCTCATGCGTTGCAGAACGACGGATTTGTTGGAGGATGGTACAACAGTTCCGACGGACTTTACTACTTCGACAGCACGCGTCTCTTCCCCGAGAATCAGCTCAAGGAAGCCATCGAGTTTGGAAAGAAAAACGGTCAGAATTCAATATTTATCCTGTCTTCTTTTACCGAAATTCCACTTGAGGGGAAAGTTGCAGAAATAGTTAACCGTGGAATGTTGATTGTCGGCACAACGGGCGATTACCGTCCTCTCTCTTTCCGTGAGCCTGATGGCAGATATTGGGGATTCGGAATCGAGATGGCAGAAGAAATTGCCACGCAACTGGGCGTTGGCATAAAGTTCGTGCCAACCTCATGGCCAACGCTTTCAGCCGATGTGCAGGCCGAACCGCAACTGTTCGACATGGCTGTCGGCGGCATAACCATTACCGATGCACGCAAGCAGCAGATGCTTATGAGCGACGGCTATCTGGCTAACGGCAAGACGATTCTCTGCCGAGCAACCGAAAAAGAACGTTACCAGTCGCTTGCCGACATCAACCGTCCCGAGGTGCGTGTGATGGTTAATCCCGGCGGATTGAACGAAAAGTTTGCCCGCGAAAATCTTACTCGCGCAACCATAATTGTGCATCAGCAGAACGAGGAGATACCATCGCTCGTTGCAAGTGGCGATGCCGACGTGATGATTACGGAAATAACCGAAGCCCCGTGGTATGTAAACAACGACTCTCGTCTTGCTGCACCATTGTTGTCGCAGCCATTCACTCATGGCGAAATAGGTGTGCTTATGCGTCAGGGACAAGACGATCTTCTCGCCTTTGTAAATGCTGTTATTGTCCGAATGAAGTCCGATGGCTCGCTTCGTCGTTTGCACGAAAAATATGGACTTGTATATTCATATTGAAACTTTGAACTTGAAAAATGAAAGTTCTGAATTTGTGATAAATCGTGTGGAAAATATTCTTTTGGTAAATACAAAATGGTGGGTAGAAAGAAGGTAGGAAGAAGGTAGCAAGATGGAAGCAAGAAGGAAGGTTGATTCAAGATAGATTCAAGCAAGGGGATAGCAAGGGGATAGTAAGAGGATAGTAAGAGGGAAGGTTCGACTAAGCGTATTGATCCTTCTTTCCAAATAAGCTGTCCGTCGTTTGTAAAATCCCGAACGAATCCCGAAGGCATCCCGAATGGGATTTGGCAGCAAGCAAACAAAGTTCGTGCGCGGTATTGTCTGATATCAATATGGATGTTTTACTTGAAAAAACAAAATATAAATACATTTTTTCTTGATTTTAATAATGATTAATTAGCGATTGGTGTATAGTGTCCTTTTATAAAATATTAAATAAATATGTATGTTTCTTAATAAATATTAAAATAAGTTAAATATGTTGGCTAAAAAATCTTATTGCTTTGATTTTTGTTGATGAATTATTAGTTTTGCACCAGATTTTGTTAAATTATTAAAATATTAAGAAGAGTGAAGAAATTATTACTTAGTGTAATGCTTGTGCTGCCTATGGTGGCAAGTGCTTATGATGCCAAAGTGGATGGCATTTATTACAACTTTGATAAGCAGAAGAAAACTGCTGAAGTAACTTACAAGGGTGAATGGGATCATGATTATTATGATGCCGTTAAAATACCTAAGGTTGTAAAATACGAAGGGGGAGAGTATGCTGTAACAAAAATAGGAAAAAAGGCTTTTAAAAGTTGTTATAGCTTGGTTTCTGTAGAGATTCCTAACAGTGTTACTGTGATAGAAAAAAGTGCTTTCAATGGTACTGGTATAACTTCTATAACAATCCCTAATAGCGTAAAGGAGATTGGGGAAGGTGCTTTTTCTAGTTGCGAGTCATTGACTTCTATAAAGATACCTAACAGTGTAACTGTGATGAGTGACGGACTTTTGTCTGGTTGCTATGCATTAACCGATGTTACAATTGGAAAGAGTGTAAAAGATATAAAGGACAATGTTTTTAGAGAATGTACTCATCTGACTTCGGTTAATATACCTGAGGGTGTAGAGTCTATCGGTGGAAATGCTTTTTATGGCTGTTCAAGATTGTCTTCTGTAACCCTGCCAAAGACTCTTAAGAAGATTGGTTTTTCTGCTTTTTTCATGGATGAAAAGTTGAAAACAATATATTGCTATGCCGAAAATGTTCCAGAGGCAGATCTCTATATTTTTGATGGTGTACCAGCAACAATATATGTACCTGCTGCATCTGTTGCAAAGTATAAGAGTACAGAGCCTTGGAGTTGGAAGACGATTAAACCTTTGGCTGATAACACTACTGCTGTAAGCGTTGTTTCTTCAAATTGCAGCATCGTGGCAAGTGATGGAGTGGTAACGGTTGCTGGCGAGACTGACGGTTTGGACATAACCGTTTATAGCGTTGGAGGTCAGTTGCTTGGTAAGGCTGTTGTGAAAAATGGCGTTGCTGAGGTTGATACAAAGCTTCAGTCAGGTTCTGTAGTAATTGTTAAGGTTGGTCAGAAGAGTGTGAAAGTAGTTCTTTAATAAAGTAATATATTTTGGTTAATGAAAAAGGCCGTATCTGAAAATGGTGCGGTCTTTTTTATGCCATTTCCGAAAGGTCGATAAAAAGCCTAGATTATGGAGGTCGTGTTCTAATCTTATCTTAGAGAGAACTTTTGTAAAAAAATGGAAAAGATATTTTTTTATGTTTATTTTATATTTTTTTGATAAATATTTTAATGATTATTCTTTAATATTTGAAATATTGTGTTATTTTTGCAGTCGAAAAAAATAGAAAGTTGTTTTAAATACTTCATTCTTTTACTTAATTAAATAAATTGGGGCGTTTGTAATTCGGATATGTTGGGGACAGAGAGCGTGAAACGTAAGCAACCGCCTTAAACACGATAGATTAAACAAAAAATGATTATGACAATTGGAGTTTCTCATGGTTTTATGGGAAACACATAAGGCATACAGCCTGTATTGTCCGCTGTGTTCAATAATGCGGCGAGTCTCTTCAATCTAACATCAGTGAAATCACTAACTTTTATGTCTATGATAAGTAAACAAAAAGAAAAACAACAACTGAGGTTTGCATGCGGTGCGTTGCTTTGCAGCCTCGTCTGTGTGCATCATGCGAGTGCGCAGACCATTACCAAGCCGCTGAACAGCTACCGTGTCGGTGATGAGATTACGCGGCTTCGCGTACCTTACGTCGAACCCGGAAGCAAGGGCGAGAACTGCATCTGGGAGTATGACGGTAGCGTGTCGAACGCAAAGGAGTGCAAACTAACGGTAAGCACGGAGAACGGCGCGATAATCTGCCTTGAAAACCACAATCTTTATCACTATTCCATTAAGGGCGACAGCCTTGTGAGCAACGGCTTCGAGAACCGTACGACGAGGCTCGACTACCTGAGCGGTCAGCCTGTCCTGAAATATCCGTTTGCCTACGGCGACAGCATCGGTGGATATTATTGCGGCAAGGGCGTTTATTCCGACCGCCTTGCGCTTTTCGTGTGGGGCAAGAGCTATACCGTTGCCGACGGCAAGGGCGTTCTGGTAAACGGAAACGACACGCTCCGTAACATCGTCCGCACTCATCAGCACATCGAGTTCAGACGCAAGACACCAGTCGTTTCGCAAAGCGGCGGGATCAACCTGTACGACAGCGAAGACTCGATAAAGGCTGCAATGGACAGCATTTCGGCAGGCATGAGTGAGGACAGATACCGCTGGTACATGGCAGGCTACCGCTATCCTGTAATGGAGAGTGTCAGTTACAGCCGCATCACGGCAGACGGTACAGAGCCGTACAGCAGCATGACCTACATGTTCCTTCCCGACGAGCAGAAGGCAACGCTCCAGCCAGACCGCGAGAACGAGCACGTACGCGAGGCTCTTGCAAGCAACGGCGGCGGAAATACTGGCGAGAATCAGGCGGACAACTTCCCTGTCGATTTGTCGGACATTGAGGCAGGAGCAGACGGCAAGTCCATCAGTTTCAGTTATAATTTGAGCGAAAGCGGAAGCGTATCGTTCTGTGTCTACGATTCCAACAGCCGACTGATATCTTCGGTAAGCCACGGCTCGCAGCCAGAAGGAACATACACCGAGCACCTGACGCTAAAATGTGCTCCTAACGGCAGTGTAATGCTGCACACCATTGTGAACGGACAAAGCAAGATTGTTAAAGTTAAGATGTAAAAAAGATGAAAACCAAAGTACGAAACATAAACACAATATTTTTATTTGTGTCGTTTGCAATGGCTTTTTGTATAAAGTCTGCAGCGCAAGTAACCAACATTCCGACACCTAACGCACAGGATTTGGGCAAATATGGAGAAATTCCAATGAACTACTACACTGGCAGAGCTAATATCTCCATACCTATCTATTCCACAGAACAGTGCGGTGTTCCATTGAATGTTAGTTTGTCTTACGATACAGGTGGTAATCCTGTAAACCAATTGCCTGGATGGACAGGACATGGTTGGACTCTGATGGCTGGTGGATGTATTACCAGGGTTCTACAAGGCTATTTTGACGAAGATGTCATAGACAGAAACAAAGATGGTAAAGTCACTCTTAAAAACTATTTCAGTAATGAGTATGGTCTTAATAAAAACTATGGTCGTACAAGAGATGGTCGTAGAAGAGAAGGTCGTAATAGGGTGGCTGATGATGTTGCGAACAATATCTTGTGTTATGATTATAGTCCAGACATCTTCACATTTTCATTTATGGGAAAGAGTGGACGATTCTTTCTTGATCAGGACAAAAAGACTTGGCGTGTTCAAAGCGATGACAACATAAAGGTCGAGTTTGATGTTACGGATAAGTCGAACTATACGTTGCCGTTTCTTTCTTCCTATCCAGGTTTTAATGGTTCTAAACTTATGTCGACAACTATCAAAGGATTCACTTTGATTGACGATAATGGCGTGAGATACAAGTTTGGCGGAACTACAGATGCAATTGAATATACAATACCGTTTTTTGGAAATATAAGTGGAAGTACTGCCAATTCATGGCATGCGACAAGTTGGTATCTGACAGAAGTTAGAGATCGATTTGGAAATATCTTATATGAATTCGAATATGAAAGAGGAACTTTCGTAACACAGATTTCTCCCAACTATCACGAAAGCGTGATAAGTGGAAAACTGAATATTTCATATACAATAAATGGAACTGCAATGATACATGAAGGGTCTAGAGATTTTCCATATTCGCTTACATTGAATTCACCTGTTTATTTAACAAAAATAACAACGGCAGACAATACCAATGTTGATTTTGTAAGGTCTACAAAACTTAGATTATATCCAAAATCTGATTTTTACAGCGAGTTGAACAAGTTTTGCGAAAAAGGGAGAAATGCAGACGGCTCATATGCATACAATCAAAATTTTGAGATGTCATATATTGATTGGTTAAATGGAGGAATGCCAGGGACGAATTTTTGGTATTTACAGCGATTGATTCCTGAAAATACAAAATGTTGGGGCGATTCTATAAAAAAAATAATAGACGAAGGTAAAATCAGGAATGAATATTATTGCACGGAGATAAACAAAATTCGTAATCCTCTGTCTGTTCTAGACTTTCAGCCACTTGAAAAGATAGAAATATATCGCAAGGCATCAAACAAAAGGACATTTGAATTTGTTTATAGTAAGAATCCGCGTCTTCATCTTACAGAGTTGAGATTGACAGGACAAAATAGTAATGCTTCTGAATACAAGTATTTGTTTGATTATTATGACTTTGATTTGCTGAGTAATGATTATATGACAAAGAAATTTGACGCTTGGGGCTATTACAATGGTAATGAAAAAACGTCAACCCCAAACTTTAGTTGTACTTTAAGTGGTATGTTAGAGAAAATTGTATATCCAACAGGTGGATGTACAAAACTGGAATATGAATTAAATGATTATTCCTCCTATCGTGACATTCTTAGACAAAAAATGATAAATACTTCATCAAACGAGAAATGTGGTGGTCTGAGAATCAAAAGCATAACAAACTATGAATCGGCAGACCTTAAGAAGATGATAAGTAAGCGAACATTCTCTTATAATATCCAGGGAACGAATCGTTCGAGTGGTGAATTGTCTTCTGTACCAAAAGACGCATCATCTTGGACTTTGAATGTGAAATACGGTAATGGATATGTTAAATTAAATGTGACAGATTTTGATGAAAAAGGCTCTGTTATTCCTTTATTTGACAATTTTGGTCCTCATGTTGGTTATTCTTGTGTAAGGGAAACATTTTTAGATGGTACATATAAAGAATATTTATTTACGAACTATTCTTATAAAGATTGTAGGGATGAATTGCCATTCTATACAATAATAAACGGTTTGATGGATAGTAATAGTTTTGGTGAAGTGGGATTTACAAGGGGTAAACTTTTAAAAGAAACACTATATGATTCATTTGATGACAAAGTACAATCGGAAGAATTAACTTATGAAGAACTTGATAGACGTTTTTATGTACTTTCCACAACGGCAACCACAGCTTCTTATGCTTGGGGTGGAACAGTTGCAAATTTTCAAATGGGGGCTTTCTTTCCTATATACTATCCAAAATTTAATGTGGTAAAGAGGATCCTGACGCATTATACAGAAAATGATTCTATTCAGGATGTTACGGAATATGAGTATGAATATGTAGAGAAACCATCTGATGAGTTGGGTTCTACTAGAAGGTCTGATTCTAGAAATGACGAGCATCCACGGTTGAATTATGTGTATAATTGTAGAAAGCTGATAAGTGAGAAGTCTGCAAGAATGAAACATGGATGTGTCTTGGCAGAATCAGAGCAACAGTATGCCTATCCGATAGCAACAGAAGCATATTTTGCCGATGCTTTTTATTACCCGGTAAGGACAACAAAGTCTTTCATACAAAATACTTGTATTGGTGAGAGCGAAACAAAGTTCAAGACAATTCAGGTGAATAACAAAAATGTCATAGTTCCTTCGCAAGTTATTCAGACATCTGATAATAAGTCGAGAGTCGTGACAGATTTTCTTGACTATGATAAAAACACAGGTATGCTGTTGAAATACAAAGAACTTGGTAAACCTGTAACAACCCTGCAATGGGACAAGTCTGTATTCAACCGCCTTGTATCAAAGAGGAACGATGTGACATCTTTGCTATATTCATATAACGCTGACGGCTTGCTGGAATACATTACTTTTGAGGACGGACAGCGAAAGAAGTATGAGTATGACGCTTTTGGACGCCTGACAACTGTAAGCAATGTCGTAGACAGAGAGGAAAAGCCGTTGCAGAGTTTTGAGTATAACTATAAAAACAAGTAAAATGCTTAGAAAAATAACAATATATACAGCTTTTTGTGCTATATTTGCCGCACAGCCATTACGGCTGTCGGCACAGAGCACCGAAGAGAACTATGTAAAATCGTCGGTTATGCTCGATGCTGCAGGAGCAAAGACGATGGTTAGCGTACAATATTATGATGGCATCGGTCGCCCGTCGCAGACGGTGGCTACTTCAGGAATGAATGGAGAGACAACATATAGCATGAAGACATACGATATGTATGGCAGAACAGAAAAGGTTGTTCAGCCTTTTTCTGTCGGTCAGACGTATGACTACATGCAGCCTGATGATGTCGTATCAGCTTTACAGTCGGTATACGGTGACGAGTACATGTACTCGCACAGCCACTATGATGCACTCGGACGAGTAACAACGATAGAACAGCCTGGCAAAGAGTGGCGCGAAAACAACAAGTCGGAGAGGTTCGACTATGGTTTTAACACAGACAACGACAATGTACTGCACTACAAGGCAAGCATCTCCGACACAAAACTCTACAAGCCGACAGAGGGTGACAAATACTATGCTGCGGGAAGTCTGCGCAAGGAGTCATCGCACGATGCCGACGGTAAGACAATCACCGTGTTCTACGATTTCTATGGCAACAAGGTGCTTGAACGCCGTGCCAGTGATAATGACACATATTTTGTTTACGATGAATATTGCCGTCTGCGCTTCGTCCTTTCGCCTGAATACCAGAAGTACGACCACAAGGACAAACTCGCGTACGAATACCGTTATGACAGCTTTGGCAGACTCGTAAAAAAGATTCTGCCAGGATGCGAGTATATACAATACTGGTACGATGGAGAAGACCGCCTGACCTACATGCAAGACGCAACACTACGCGAGAAAGGCTTGTACAGATTCATGTTCTATGACAAACTGGGACGACTGGCTGTACAAGGTACATGCAGCAAATGCGACCGCTCTTTCAAATTAGGTACGCCAGAGGTGAGATTTAAAAAAACTATTGAAGACAGTCCTTTGGGAAAGCTTTTTACAAGAAGCATAGTTCCAAGTTACGATATTGACAATATAAGCAGTTCGGATTTTGTGGTAAGTGAAATAGAAGTTGTATACTATTATGACAAGTACGACTACTTGGGTAATTATTCTTTGAAAGACTGGCAGAAGGAAAAATTAGAGCGTTATGGATTTGTAAATACTACAGGAAAACTGACTGGTAGCTGCATCTATGCGTCAAATGGAGAATACTTGTTCAATGTTATACATTATGATAATCAGGGACGTGCTATCCGCACGTTTATGTCGCATCTTACAAAACCATACAGTTCTGAAAAAAAATCATATCCAGAGCTAAGCGGCTTATTAGAACTTACAGCAAATGAAAAAAGCTTGCTTGCTGTTGGTGGCATACAGGAAACCCTTACAGAGTATACATATACAGACAAGCCGAAGACTATAAAGGTAACAGAATTTGACGAGGATGGTAACGTACAGTCTGTTGTCGGACAAGAATACGAATACAATGTTAACAACGACCAACTTCAGAACGCATACCTGTTGGTCAATGGTGAGAAAAAAACAATTAAACAGAGTGAGTATGATGCTCTTGGCAGACTTGTGTATGAGCGTAGTGGCAACAACAATGACAAAAGGTATTCATACAACAAACGAAACTGGCTGGCAAGCATCACTAGTGCCAACTTTAATGAGCAACTTTACTATAACGAAGATTGCAGATATCCATCATACAACGGCAACATAAGCCGTATGGCATGGAACAACAATGACGGACATCTGCAAATCAATGAGTATAGGTACGATGACTTGAACAGACTTTCAGATTCTTATTATACTGACGAGTCCGTAAGGAATGGTAACAACAAAAACCGTTTTCGTGAATTTTTTGAATATAGCCGTAACGGAGCATTAAAACGTGTGCAACGTAGCGGACGCAAACAGAAGAATGGCTATGGTGTGATTGATGACTTGTATTTCGAACTTGATGGCAACCAACTCTATACCGTGCACGACTCTGCTCCGTCTGTAGACTATGCCGGTGCAACAGACTTTAACGACAATAAAGGCTGGGAACAGGACTTCTGGTACAACGGTAACGGCGCGCTGGTAGCCGATGCCAACAAGGGTATAGCGCATATTGACTACGATAACATGAACAATCCTCGTAGAATTGTGTTTACCAACGGCAACACAACCGAATACGTATATTCGTATGCTGGTGAGAAGCTTCGCACTATACACAAGACTGCTGTCGAGGGCGTGAGCATTGCACTTAATAGTACAGACTTGCTCGAATCAGAACAGGTTCTCAACGCAGACTCAACTGATTATCATGGTAGTTTTATATACGAGAACGGACATCTGAACAAATATCTGTTTGGTGACGGATATGTACAGATGGAAGAAAAGCGTTCAGAGGCAAATGCAAAACTCAGAAACCGCAATATTGTCTTGACATCTATGGTGGCACAAAGAGAGAATGAAGATACATGGCCTCCAGTTCATAAAGATCCAAAGCCATGGCCTCCAATCGATACAGATCCCGAACCTCTGCCTCCTGTAACACCAATATACCCAGGCGACCCGGTATTGCCTTTCCCAAAGCCTGATCCTTCTACTGCCCCTCTTGTTCAGGATACGGCATATCAATTACCTCATGATTTAATCGATCCAGCCGACTATGAGTTTAAGGAGACTGTGGTTGATTATGCTTCGTTGCCTTATGTGGTGGCTGGCTATTACTATTATGTAAAAGACCATCTTGGCAATGTACGCGTAGTATTGAACGAAAATGGTAATGTGGAGCAGAAGACCAACTACTATGCTTTTGGTGGTGTATTCTGTACCAATATTGACGGCTACAACAAGGGACAGGACTTGCAGCCATACAAGTATAACGGCAAGGAACTCGACCGCACCCACGGACTCGATTGGTACGACTATGGCGCACGAAACTATGATGCTACTCTCTGCCAATTTACAACAATCGACCCTCTGTGTGAGAAATATTATCATATTTCTCCGTATGCATATTGTGGAAATAATCCTATTAAGTTTATTGATCCAAACGGATGTGAATTTACTGATGCTGCATGGTGGGGGTGGGTTGATAATTTAACGGGAGTAATAAATCGTCGACAAGAAAAAAATAACGCAAAAATAGCAAAAAAACAAGCAAAGCTGGATAATGGTGGATTGTCTGAAAAGAAAGTCAAAAGACTAGAAAAGAAAATCGAAAATCTCCAAAATGAAAATTCGGAGTTGTCAAATGTTGTAGGTGAGATTGTTGCCTTGGCTGCTTCAGATCAAGTATATGATATTATGAATGATGATTCTAAAAATCTATCAAATCTCTATATGTCGGAGAAAACGGAAAATAGTTGGAGTACTTTCAATAATGCATCTGGTGTTTTTGAACTTCATATGGGAAATCGCACTCTTGGAATGCTAGCGCATGAACTAAAGCATGCATACCAATTTGAGACTGGTGCATTCAGTACTGGATTATCCAAACTAGGTGGTTATATGCTTTACGATAAACATGATGAAATTGAAGCCTATGCAAGGGGAGCTTTGTTCGGAGTTAAATTTAATGGGACTTTACCTGATATTTATTCTAATCTTACAGATGGAGGGAAAAGTGGAATAGATGTTACTAATTATGAACACACACGATTAGTTGTTGAAAAGAATGTTCCTATGGAATTGCAAAGAGTTGTTTTACAGAATGTTGCAAACAGAACAGGATATGCGTTTAGGTATAACGGGATGACTTATAGACCTAATTAAAAAATATGAGAAAAATAATTCTTTATTGTGCCTTACTATTATGTACAGGTTGCAGTATATTGCGCCCTAATAAAATTGTAGGCACTTATTTTAGCCATTGTAGACCTTATGGACTCCCAGAGTTGAGGATAGATTTCAATTCAGACGGAACCTTTACACATAAGAATCTTTTTGGCGAGAAGTTTTTCGGAACATGGGAGGTTAACAAGGATACTCTAATATTGTATTCAGATAAATATATGCCTCAGCCTCCCGATTCTTTTTTGGGAATTGTTCCACGATATAAGCATACCGAGTTGGAAGGTAGGGATGCATATCTGATAAGGGGTAAGAAATTGTTCTGTGTGACAAAAACAGGGTTCACAAAAGACTGTTATTTGTTTAAAGTGAAAAAACCGATAGAATTGCCTTAGATGTTATAAGGCAATCTGAGCGGAAAAACGAAGAATCAACTCTTTCGTTTTTCCGCTTTTGTTTTTCAAAATGCTGGCAAAACAGAAGCGTTGGACTAAAATAAGTGCATCGTATTGCAGCAGATGGGGCACTTCTTAATTCATAATTCACAATTCATAATTCATAATTGACAATGCTCGTAATTGGAAGTTTAGCGGTAGTTGAATTCTTGCGTCCCTTCGGTAGCAGCTAACAATGTTCGAGCGCGGAAATTCGGCAGGACATTAAGCAACGGTTATTGAGCGGAGACGTTTCTGGCGTCTTCAACAGATTTGTCAAAATAGGGAAATCCCGATTTGCAATTAGGAAAAATCTCTTTTTGTGAGAATATAATTATATTATCTTTGCAATGTGAATAGAAAGACAACATTAAAAAACGAAATACAATGAAACGAAATGTATTATTTTTGCTTTTGGCAATGACAGTTTCTGCATCGTCTCTGGCACAGAATACTGACGACGACATGTACTTCATCCCTTCAAAGAAGACGGCTAAGCCTGCGGTGCAGACTCCACAGTCTATCGAAGAGGCGGCTATGGGTAACGGAGTCGGGCAGTTCGACGAATACACTCGTAGAGGAACTTATATAGGCAGCGATCAGGCATTCAACGATACGCTGAGTTACGAGAACATGCCTCAGCCTAACTTTGAGACCGACAGCTGCTGGGTTAACGGATTCCACGGCACGGCAGACGACTACGAGTATGCACGCGAGATAATACGATACCGAAATCCGAGATACGCAATTCCTTACGGAACGCAGTTGTATTTTGATATCCTGACATTTGCCGATCCTTGGCTCTGGAATATCTACGACGATGGATTCTACTTGTATTGCTTCCCTACATTCACCAACCGCTGGTGGTGGGACTGGCGTTACAACCACTGGGGATTGTGGCGTAGCAACTACTACTACAGTTATTGGGGATGGCATCGCCACCGCTATTATGCAAACCCTTGGCGCGGTGGATATTACAGATTGCCTTGGCATCACGGAAGAGGCGTTGCACGCCACTACGTTCCTGTAAGACATGGCGGCAGAAGAACGGTTGTTCCGCATCACGGTGCGCCTTATGCTCCAACTCGCGGAGGCGTTGTTGGCGGCGGTCCGAGAAGAGGTTCGCAGGTTATGGGCTTCGGCCGGGGACGCACGGTTGAGCGCGGTGCTACACGCGAGAGCGTTAGCGGAATGTCTCGCTCAAGCAGCAATTCTTCTTACTCACGTTCGGGTTCAAACCGCATGAGCAACGACGGCTACAACCGTTCAAGCAGCTCTCGAAGCTATTCGGGTAGCAGCAGCCGTTCAAGCAGCAGCTATTCAAGTCCGAGCCGCTCAAGCAGCAGTTACTCAAGCCCAAGCCGTTCATCTGGCTCAAGCTCAGGTCGCTCTGGCGGCGGATTCGGCGGCGGACGTTCGGGTGGCGGTCATGGTGGCGGTCGCAGATAATCTTCTCTCCATAAAACCTTAAACAGTAAATATCATTCAAGATGAAACGAAATTTAAGATACATGGCAGTTTTGGCAGCAATGGTTGCTGCCAATGCCAACGCACAGGATGCTTACAATCTGACATCACTCACAAGCTCAGACCTTAACGGTACAGCCCGATATGTGGGCATGGGCGGCGCTATGAACGCCCTTGGTGCCGACATTTCTACAATGCAGTCTAATCCGGCTGGTATAGGACTTTATCGGAAGGGCGACTGCGCCTTCAGCCTTAGCAATAATACGGGCGACGAAAGCCGCAAGTTCCTGAACAAGGGCGAGAACTTCGTATCGTTCGACCAGTTGGGCGTTGTGTTCAGTTTCGAGGTAGGCGACTCACCCGAGTATTTCAACATCGGATTCAACTATCACAAGGATAAGGCATACCATAATGTGTTCTTCGATGCCAGACCGCTCGGTCCGGGCTTGTCGCAGACTTATCAGATGGAAGAACTTTTTAAAAGTCCGGGACGCGTAAGCGACATGGCTGAATTCGGCTATCAGACTGGACTTCTTGCCAAGGATGAGAAAGGCAATTACATAGGTATAGGTGCGTCGGAATACGGCTTTAAGAAGTACGAGAGAGGAAGCAGAAACCAGCTCGATTTCTCGCTGGCATTCAACTTCGACAATCAGTTCTACTTCGGAGCAGCGGTTGGCTGTTCGTTCCTGTCGCACGAGATAGCATCGCTTTATAGCGAGGAGAATGCAGATGGCGGATACGACCTCTCAAACTATCTGAAGACAACAGGTACGGCAGTAGATTTCAAGGTAGGCGCGATAATACGTCCGATAGAGGATAATCCGTTCCGCTTCGGAATCTCAATCTCAACTCCAACGGCATATTACATGAAGGTGGACAACGGCTTTGCCTCTATTGATGTTAACGAGAATATTGAAGGCTATCATTCGCGCGAGATGGGAGCATTCATCAACGACTATCGCATTGAGACACCTTGGAAGTTTGGTCTGAGCGCGGCTACAACCGTTGGAACTCAGTTTGCCATCGATGCCGAATATGAGTATCAGGACTGGAGCTCGCTAAAGTACAAGTACGACGATGATGTTGAGGATGCCGTTGTTACAGGCCTGAACTCAGAGATGCTGAAGGGCGTATCTACATTCAAGATTGGTGCAGAGTACAAGGTTACTCCAAAACTAAGCCTTCGCGCAGGCTACAACTACGTTTCGCCTATGTTCCACGAGAATTCGTACCGCAACCTCGACCCTGATAACAGCCGATATGCAGCATCAGGCTCTGACGCAATCTATACGCTTACGTCTACCGACTTCAGCAATCTGTATGGCATTAACAGATACACTTGCGGTATCGGATTCAGATTTACAAAGGCATATCTCGACTTCGCATACCAACATTCAAGTCAGAAGGGCGAGTTCTACGCATTCGACGACTATCAGCCACAGGCAAGCCGCAAGCTGATGCCTACAAGCTTTACAAACAAGCGCAATCAGGTTATGCTTACTTTGGGATACAAGTTCTGATAAAACAAAAATAAAGGCAAAAATAAAAGGAGGGCACTTCGCAGTGGCCTCCTTTTTAATCTTCTAGGTAAAAAGATTGTTTTCAGGATAACGATTGCAAAGATATGTATCTTTTTTGTCTGTTGCAAAAAAAAAAGTATGTCATTCAACACGTTTTGTACGAAAAATGTGTAAAATAGGATAACTTAAATGTTAAAAAAACTAAATTCTGACTTTTTGCAATTTTTTTTCAGGAAAACTAAAAGAAAGTGATTTGTTTTTCTTACCTTTGCGAAGTTGAAATTATCAAGTAAAAAAACTATTAATTGACATGTGTGGCATAGTTGGGTATATTGGAAAGCGAAAAGCTTATCCGATACTGATAAATGGATTAAAGAGATTAGAGTACCGCGGCTATGATAGTTCAGGCGTTGCACTTATTTCTAATACTAAAAAATTAAATGTTTACAAGGCTAAGGGCAAAGTGGCTGTGCTCGAGGCTGAGACTGCCGACAAGGATATTACTGGAACCATTGGTATTGCTCACACCAGATGGGCAACACACGGTGTTCCTTCGGTCGTTAATGCGCATCCTCACAAGTCTCAGTCGGGCAACATTGCTGTGGTTCACAATGGTATCATCGAGAACTACGCAGAGTTGAAGGCCGACCTTATTGAAAAAGGCTTTAAATTCGTGAGCGAGACCGATACCGAGGTCGTTGCTCAGTTGATTGAGTATCTGAAAGAGTCGAACAACTGTACTCTTGGCGAGGCTGTCCGCGTTGCAATGCGTATCGTAATCGGTGCCTATGCAATCTGCGTTATAGAGCAGAACGACCCCGACACGATTATCGTGGCTCGTCAGAGTAGTCCGTTGGTAATTGGTATAGGCGAGAACAATTCAGAGTTCTTCATAGCGTCAGACGCTTCGCCTATTGCCGAATATACAACGAACATGGTTTACCTTAACGACGGCGAGGTGGCAACGCTTCACCGCGACAAGGAAATCAAGATTGTTGACTTGGAAAACTATAACATCTCGCCTCAGATTAAGAAGGTAGAGTTGAATATGGGACAACTTGAGAAGGGCGGTTTCCCGCACTTCATGCTGAAGGAGATTTTCGACCAGCCTGCATGTCTTAGCGACTGTATGCGCGGTCGTCTTCTGCTCGACGAGATGCGCGTAAAACTCTCTGCCGTAGAGTTGCACGAGGAGAAATTGAAGAATGCCGACAAGATAATCATCGTAGCCTGCGGAACAAGTTGGCATGCGGCACTCATCGGCAAGCAGTTGTTCGAGGAGATGTGCAACGTGCCTGTGATGGTTGAGTACGCATCGGAGTTCCGTTACGGAAATCCGATAATAAACAGCCACGATGTTGTTATTGCCATCTCGCAGAGTGGCGAGACTGCCGATACGCTCGCAGCCATCCAGTTGGCTAAGAGCAAGGGCGCATTGGTATTTGGTATAGTAAATGCCGTAGGCTCGTCTATTGCCCGTACAACCGATGCCGGAACATATATTCACGTTGGACCGGAAATCGGTGTGGCATCAACAAAGGCGTTTACCGGTCAGGTTACGGTGCTCACGCTCGTTGCCCTTGCACTTGGTAAGGCAAAGAACACAATCTCTGAAGAAGATTACGTCGAGACATTGAAGGAACTTGCCCGTATCCCTGCCAAGATGCAGAAACTGCTTAAGCAGAGCGAGAAGATTGAGCAGTTCTCTAAGGTGTTTACATACGCAAAGAACTTCCTCTATCTGGGACGCGGATACAACTATCCTGTTGCCCTTGAGGGAGCTTTGAAGTTGAAGGAGATTTCGTACATCCACGCCGAGGGTTATCCGGCAGCCGAGATGAAGCACGGACCTATCGCCCTTGTAGATGCCGAGATGCCTGTTGTAGTAATCGCAACGCATCAGTGCCTGTACGAGAAGATTATCAGCAATATTCAGGAGGTTAAGGCTCGTAACGGACGAATCATCGCCATAGTAACAGAAGGCGACGAGACTGTTAAGAAGATTGCAGATATCTGCATCGAGATTCCTGAGACGCTTAACAGACTGTCTCCGCTGCTTGCCGTAATTCCGTTGCAGTTGCTGGCTTATTACGTTGCCGTTCAGAAGGGACTGAACGTAGACCAGCCTCGAAATCTGGCAAAATCGGTAACGGTAGAGTAAGAAAAAGTTTTGCTATCAATAAAAACGAAGCCTTCGGATTCTTTTTTGATTCCGAAGGCTTTTTGCTTGTTTATCTTCCAATGCTCTGGAGATATTCAGTCTTTCTTATCTCGTATTGAGTTACGTTTTCTACAAATCTG
>FNBQ01000008.1:0-90535 GCA_900102385.1 Bacteroidales bacterium KHT7
AGGATGTTCGACCGGTTAGTTATCGCTGCCGTTTCGTATAAGCCTACATTTGAGCATAAATTATATAACGGAAGGGCGAATTGCGGATAATCATTATTTATAATGTCAAAAGCAAAGGTAACCAAAAGGGCTGATACATCATTATATGTGTCAGCCCTAATTTTATCTTAACTCTAAAAGTTTACCGGACAGCAATAATTTAGAAAAGTCAGGCTCTTGAACGCAAAAAAGAGGGACTGTACGCAAATTGGCGCAGCCCCCCTGAAGGTTATATGTGAAATAAAAGATTAACTCCAATGAATACCGAATATTGCCAATGCTACGGCAAGGGTGAAGAGCACATTGAACGTCTGGGCACCCACGAAGGCCAATGTGGCTTTTTTGTTCTCCTTGTTGATGAGGGCGCGGAAATCGGTTTCAAGTCCGATTGACACAAAGCCGAGAGTGAAGAACAGCGTCTGTAGTGCCTTCAGACTTTTACTGAGCGGAGCATAGCCCTCACCGGCAAAGAACAGCGAGAATACCAGCGAAGCCAGCACAAAGCCGATGACAAACTTAGGGAAGCGGTCCCACAGTAGGTGGGCTGAAGGCTTCTGGCCGTCAAGACCTGTCTTGTTTTGGCTGGTTGCTGCCCAGTAGATGGCAATGGCAAAGGCTGCAACGCCCAGAAGCACATTCTGCGAGAATTTAACAATGGTGGCAATTTTAACAGCCTCGTCGCCGTAGATAGTGCCTGTGGCAACTACGGCTCCAGTGGTGTCGATAGTACCGCCTATCCATGCCCCGGCAAGAGTGTCGTTCAGTCCTATGAGATGGGCGAGGAAAGGCATGAGTACAATCATCGGAACGGCGATGACGAGTACCAGTGAGACCACAAACGAGAGTTTCTTTGAATCGCCCTTGATTACTCCGGCACTGGCTATGGCTGCGGCCACGCCACAGATTGATACGCCGCTCGACATCATCAGCGCGAGTTCCTTGTCAATTTTCAGACGGCGGAACAGCCAGAAGGCAAAGTTCCACACGGTAAACACAACGATGACGGCCTGAATGAGTCCGAGAGCACCGCTCTTGAGCAGGTCTTGGAAAAAGATGGTAGTGCCTAACAGGATGAGTCCGATTTTTACGTACAGTTCGGATGCCAGAGCCTTTCTTATCCAAGCCGGAGTGCCCCAGATGTTGTTGATTAAGAGGCCGATGATGAGCGAGAAAATTACCGCCTCGAGTCCGAGATTGTTTACGGCCGAGTTTCCGCCGATGGTGAGAGCCGCAACGGCTATGGCAAACAGCGGCAGAAAGCCTATAGTGTTTTTTATATTCTTGCCCTGTAGCATGAATATTACGGCAACAGCCACATAACTGATGATGCCGAATGTTATGATGCCTGCAAGATTCTGGTTGGCAAATACATTACCAAGTTCAGATAATCCGTTCCAAGCATATTTTACGGGTGTTGCCGCCCATCCGACCGAGACGAACGCTGTTACGGCTATCACAATGACAAGCAGTCCGATGATGGTTGCTATCCAGTCTTCCGACAGATTGATTTTATTTGCTTTGCTCATAAGATTCTTTTTTTACAGATTGTTCTTTATTTCAGTTTCGAGTTGTTCCTTGGTGCTCCTTCCGCGATGCTCCCATGCTATCTGACCGTGTTTGTAGATTCGAAGGGTTGGGAGAGTCTTGATATTCTGTGTCTTGATTACGTCGAGGTTCTCGTCAAGTTCAATGCTTACCACCTTAACTTTGCCGTCAAACTCATTCTTCAGTTCCTCGATTGTAGGCTGAAGTTTGAGACATCCTGGGCAATGGCGTGAGGCAAAATCGACAAACACCACTTCGTTGTTTTTCAGCAGTTTCTCAAAGTATTCCGGAGTGAATTCGCCCTTTTGCGCCTTTGAATAGACGGGATATCCGGCGCCAACCCATCCAGAGATGCCTTCGGGCAGATAATATACTTGGGCGAATCCCTTCTCCTTTAGTTTCTTTGCCAGCGATACGCTTCGGCCTGGCCCGATGGAATAGGTGATGGTTAGAGCGTTAGGGTCGAGCGTACTGATAACTTTGTTTAGTGCAACGCTGTCGCGTACTGGTGCCTGAACGGCTCCGCGAAGATGGTTTACTGCAAATTCGTCGGCTCCGCGGGCATCGAGAATCTGAACCTTTTTGGCTGCAACGATTTTTTCGTACAGTTCTTTTGTTGTAGCAGTCTGCTGCAACTTCTGTGCATAGACAGACAGGCTGAGTGTCAATAGAAATAAACTTGTGCTAAGAATTTTCATTTTATCAACTTTTTAAACGGTTAATAATCGTATCTTTCTTTATTTTCTGGCATTTCCCGGAGCATTGCGCTTATTGAAGAAATCCTTGAAATAGTCGAAGTCAACCACGCCGTTTTCCTTCGTCCACTTGTTGTACTGTTTCTGTAGGCGCTCAACAATATCCTTGTGAGACGCTGCGAGGTCGTTGTTCTCGCTTCGGTCTTCCTTGATGTTGTACAGTTCGGTTGTCTTTGTGCGGTAATTGTATACGAGTTTCCAGTCACCGTCTCTTACCGCGCTGTTGCCGGCACGCTCCCAGAACAGAGGCGATGTGCGCTTTACTTGCTCAGCCTTGCCAAACAGAACAGGAGTAAGGCTCTTGCCCGGAAGAGCATTGGTTGAGTGTCCCTTATATGTCTTTGGATATTCTGTCTTGGCCAGATCGTAGAATGTTGGGGCAAGGTCGATGATGTGTCCTATGCCGTCGACAATCTTTCCTGCCGGGATGTGTCCCGGATACCATGCTATGAAAGGCGCGCTTATTCCGCCCTCGTAAGGAGCATTCTTGTACTCGCGCCAAGGCGAGTTGCCAGCCTGCGACCAGTTGCTGTTCTGTGTGTGCCATGAGCCGGGTGTTCCCACTTCGCCCGATTTGTTCTGCTCAAGAGTGCGTGCATCGCTGCCGCCCTGTGCACCGTTGTCCGACAGGAATATGATGAGCGTATTGTCGTATCGGCCCACCTCTTTCAGTTTTTTGCTTATTCGGCCGATTTCTTGGTCAACACGGTCTATCATCGAAGCGAATACCTCCTGTCTGCGTTCGTAGAACTTCTTTTCGTCATCAGGAAGAGAAGCCCATTCCCTCACACGGTCGTCGTGTTTTGCCAGCGTAGTGTTCTTGTCAATCACGCCAAGTTTCTTGGCATTTTCAAATCTTCTTTGGCGCAGCACGTCCCATCCTTCGCTGTACACGCCCTTGTATTTCTCTATGTCCTCAGGCTTAGACTGCAAAGGCCAATGCGGAGCGTTGAAGGCAAGGTATAGGAAGAAAGGATTGTCCTTTTTCGAAGCCTCGTCGATGAAGTCGATGGCACGTGTGGTGATGCTCTCGGTCAGATATTCGCCTTTCTTCAAGGCAAGACGGCTGTTGTCGAGATAGAGCGAGTCGTTGAAGTTGAAGTGGTTGCCCGGATTGTCAGACTGTCCTTCGGGACGTGCATAGTAGTCGTGGCCGCCTCCGCCAAAACCGAAGAAATGGTCGAATCCACGTTGGTTTGGCAGTTGTCCCAGCTTGTCGCCTACGTGCCATTTGCCCGACATCAGAGTTGTGTATCCGGCCTGCTGAAGCACTTCGCCAAATGTGAGCGACTCTTGGTTCAGGTAACCCTGATAAGGAGGCAGTCCGAGGTCAACATTAAAGTATCCTACTCCTGCTTTGTGCGAGAACTGTCCGGTTATGAGCGATGCCCGTGTAGGGGCACTGATAGAGTTGTTGTAGAACTGGCGGAAGCGTATACCCTCGCTTGCCAGACGGTCGAGGTTTGGAGTGTGTATTTCAGATGCTCCGTAGGAACCTATGTCCGAGAAGCCGAGGTCATCAACCAAGATGAGTATGATGTTTGGACGCTGTTCGTTCTTCTGTGCGCTGGCCATAGCCGGCATTAGGGATGCTGCAATTCCTGTAGCGATGCCCACCGAATTCATTGTTACAAAATTTTTCATAAGTCTTCTGTGGTATTATTCCCAGTCTGGGTTTTGTTTTAAATTAGGGTTTAAGTCAATCTCTCTTTGAGGAACAGGGAAATGTATGTGCTTTGGTTGTGCTTGAGTCTTTCCGGCAGCCTTGAGCATCTTGACGTAATATTCTGCTCCTCGGCGCGAGAGGTCGAACCATCTCTGGTGCTCGTATATGAACTCCTTTCTGCGCTCCTGAAATACCGAGTCGCGGAAGTTGTCTTGCGACAGGGCAGGGGCAACGTCTGCCAGTTTTGAACTTCCTGCGCGCGAACGTACCTTGTCAACCGCATTGTAGGCCTCGGCTGTAGGGCCGTTTAGTTCGTTCAGCGCCTCGGCATAGATTAGCAGAATCTCGGAATAGCGGAAATAAGGGAAGTTTACCGATGACTCCTTTGGATTGCTGTTCGCATTCTCGTCGTGATATTTGTTCAGAAGTGGCACGCGCAGATGATAGTTCTTGCCGTCTACAGGGCTTACGATGTCGGTTACGAACGATATGTCGCGTCGCACGTCGGTTGGCTCGAAACTGCCGTACAGGTCGCTTTCCTGATGATATGCGTCGGCATTCTCTCCGCTTATTCCCGGCACCTCGTTTGTTGCCGATCTGACGGCGAGATAGTTGCCCACATAGTTTGAATATCCCTGATACTGAACCGAGAAGATATGCTCCTTGCCGTTCTTTGTTGCAGGATTGAAAGCATCGGCAAAGTCGTCGAACAAATCATACCAGCCGGTGTCGATAACTTCCTTGGCCTTGTCGGCTGCCAATTGCCATTGCTGACGGGTAAGATATACCTTTGACAGAAGAGCCTTGGCCGAGCCGGCAGTAGCGCGTCCCACATCGCTTGATGAATAGCCGTCGGGGGCAGGTAACTGTTCTGCGTCTTTGAGGTCACTGATAATCTGCTCGTACACCTCATCCTCGGTAGCCTGCTTTATGTTCAGACTCTCGGTAGATAGAGTTGTGGTTTCGTGAAGCACGAGAGGTATGTATTTGAACCATCTAATGAGGTTGAAATAGTGAAGTGCCCTTAGGAATTTGGCCTCGTTTACGAGTCGTTTCTGCACGTCGGCTGATATGTTGTTCGGTGAAATGGCTGAAATCTTGTCGATGGCGATGTTGGCACGGTTTATGGCTTTGTAACTTTCAAGCCAAAGTTCCTCCATGCGGTTGTTCGACACATCGTGGGTAAGGTTTGAGATTGCGCGCACGTGCGAGTTTCGGGCTCTCGGACCGGCCTCATAGTCGTCGGTGGCCATCTCCACTCCGATTTGTATCAGACCGTTGTAGAGCGATTGTCCGGCATCGTAGTGCAGTGTCTCATATACTGCGTTCACGGCCGAGATGGCATCGGCCTCTTTTGTATAGAAGTTTTCGGCAACAAGGCTTGAAGACGGCTCCTCATCAAGACTGACGCATGATGAAAGCGATAGGGCTATTGTGCCGGCAAGAAATAAATATCCGATATTTTTCATATTAGTCATCTTTCATTAAAAATTTAACAATATACCGAAGTTATAAGAGCGTGCTACAGGATATATTCCGTAGTCGGTACCTTGCGATACGGTGTTGTCGCCAGAAGTAACCTCTGGGTCGAAGCCCGAATACTTGGTAAGAGTTATGAGATTGGTTGCCGATACGTAGAGGCGCAGGGCCGACAGACCTATAGATCTCGCAATCTTTTTGTTGAAGTTGTATCCTAATGTCAGGTTCTTGACTCTCACGAACGAGCCGTCCTCGACAAAGCGATCGGAGAATATAGGAGCCGGATCGAGTTTTGCCCTTGGCAGGGTAGTGCTTGGATTAGAGGTTGTGTAGCGGTTAACAGCCTCGGCTGCTGCATTCTGCTGGCCCGTATAAAGTGCCAGATACTGCGCGTTCTGGTTGAAGAGTTTGTTTCCCACCTGACCGGTAATCTGAATGTTAAGGTCGAATCCTTTGTATTCGAAGTTGTTGTTCAGACCAAAGATGAAGTCGGGCTGTGCGTTGCCAATGTCAGTACGGTCGCCAGATGTGGTATATGTTCCGTCGTCGTTGATGTCTTTGTACAGCTGGTCGCCGGCAACAAGCTCGGCCAGACCTGTGTATGTCCCCTTTGTCTCAATCTCGTCGGCTTGCAGAATTCCGTCTGTTACCGAGCCGTAGAATGTGCCCAGAGGCTTGCCGACCTCAACAATGTAGTTTCCGCTTGTGTACGATGTGGCACCGTTGCCAAGACTGAGCACCTTGTTGCGGTTTAGCGAGATGTTGAACGACGTATCCCATTTGAACTTACGAGTGAAGTTGTGGCTTGTCACGGCAAATTCGAAACCTTGGTTAGATACCGAACCGAAGTTTTGGAGTGACGAACTGAAGCCCGATGTCCATGGAATCTCCACGCTCAGCAGCAGGTCGTGTGTCTTCTTGTAGTAATAGTCGGCACTAATTTGCAGGCGGCCGTTCAGAAAATCAGAGTCAATTCCGAGGTCGAATTGTGCAGTGCTTTCCCATCCCAGTTTGCTGTTTGAGATGCGCGTAGGACTGAAACAAGTAACCTTCTGACCGAAAAAGTACGACGAACTGGCGAGGGTGGCAAGCGACTGGTAGTTTCCGATTTCCTGATTGCCGGTAACGCCGTAACTTGCACGCAACTTGAGGTTGCTGATGGTTTTTGCTACAGGTGCGAAGAACTCCTCCTTGCTCACAGCCCACGAACCGCCTACAGATGGGAACACGCCCCACTTGTTGTCTTTTCCGAAACGTGAAGAGCCGTCGGTACGCAGACTGGCCGAAATGAAGTACTTCTCCTTGAAGTTGTAGTTGATGCGGCCGAGATATGAAATCAGCGAATTCTCGCTTTCCGATGAACTTGGTGTAAGAGTTATAGAGCCGCTCTCCAGACTGCTACTCTTCAGTTTGTCGGTCACGAAGTTCGAAGAGCCTGTCTTGGCAATCTCAACATGGTCTTGCTGTTGTGTAAAGCCGAGCAGAACGTCAAAATGATTATCCTTAATGCCGAAGTTGTATGTCAGCGTATTCTCGTTAAGCCACGAATATCGGTTAATGAAACCAAGTTTGGCAATACCGTCGGAGGCGCTACCCTCGTAGATGTAAGACGGAACATAACTGTTCTCCTTTGTATTTTCGGAGTTCACGCCAAACTGAACCTTTAACTTCAGGTTCTTTATAATCTCCCATTCCGAGAACGCCGTTGCCAGAATGTTGCTTTTTATGTTTTTGTTTGTCTGCTCCTTGAGCGATGCAATAGGGTTGGAAAACTCCATTTCGAACGGATTTCGCAGCGTGTAACTGCCGTCGGCCTCGTAAATTGTGGCTGTCGATGGCATAAGTATGATGCTGCTGACAACGCTGCTTGGGGCAACATTGGCCTTTGAGCGTGAAAGCGAGACATTTACGCCCACGTCTATCGATTTTGACACCTTGGCAAAGATGTTTGCGCGGCCGCTAAGACGCTCGTAGTCTGTGTTGATGATGATACCATCCTGATTGTAGTATCCCCCCGAGAGAGCATAACTTATTTTGTCAGAGCCTCCTGATATCGACAACTGATGATTGGTCTGGAAGGCGTTGCGGAAAGCCTCGTCCTGCCAGTCCGTGCCATTGCCGAGTGCATCGATTTCAGCCTGACTCTTGTACTGGTATTCTCCAAGGTTAGGATATGTTACGGCCAGCACTTCGTTTCGCAGAATGGCAAAGTCGTGAGCGTTGATGACGTCGTACTTCTTTCTGAGCGACTGCCAGCCCACGGTTCCTTCGTACGAAACCTTGGTCTTTTGGTTGAACGTTCCCTTCTTGGTTGTTACGATGACAACTCCGTTTGCACCGCGAGAACCATATATGGCTGTGGCCGAAGCGTCTTTCAGTACCGTGATAGAGGCTATGTCGCCCGGATTTATTGATGCAAGCGGATTGGTTGCAGAGCCGCTCGTTGCTCCTGCCGATGTGTTGTCGCTGTAGATAGGGAATCCGTCGATGACATACAAAGGCTCGTTACCGCCCTGAACAGAACTTCCGCCACGTACTCGTATGCTTACTCCGCCGCCGGGCTGACCGCTTGTAGGTGTAACCTGTAGTCCGGGAATCGTTCCCGAAAGGGCAGAGTTGAACGAAGAAGTGGATACATTCTTTATGTTGTCTATGCTAACAGCCGAAACAGCTCCGGTAAGGTCGGCCTTCTTTTGTTTGCCGTAGCCTATGACAACAACGTTCTCGATGGCATTGAAATTCTCGTTGAGGCTTATCTCAATCTCATCGTTTGTGACCTCGTAGACATCAATTTCCTCATTGTTGTAGCCCGTATAACTTACAACGAGGGCGGTAGGATAATGCTTTACGTTGATGTTGAACTTACCGTCTATGTCGGTCGTTGTGCCTGCTGTAGTATTTTTGTCTCCCTTAATGCTGACGTGTGCTCCGATAATCGGTTCCTGAGTGCGTGAGTCCACCACTTTGCCTTTTAGACTCTGGGCAAGAGTAGTGATGCTTCCAACAATCAGCGACACCGCAATCAGCAGATATCGAAGAATTTGCTTATTCCTTTTTACCTCTGTCATGTTTTGTGCTTTTTAATGATTAATATTCGTAAATTCTAAGATTTTGTTTTTGTTTGGTGCAAAATTATGGGGATTTCGTATAACGTAAAATCCCCCCCGTGCGGTATATTGAAAACAAAAGTTAGGTATGAAAAATGCCAACCGCATAACCATGTAGTGGTGGAATAATACCAATAGTATGTGATATTTGCAAGATTATCGTAATGTGTTGATATACAAAAAGAAAAGGCGTATAGGGCAATTTTGCAGATGGAAACCTGATATTGCTCTATACGCCAAGAAAAGAAAAATAACTGTATGGCAGACTTGTATTCTACGGATATATTTCTATCCAGCTGCTGCCCGAATTTCCGCTTTTGATGATGCGAATCTGCGTATTTATGCGCTCGCTCATCGTGTCGGTATGGCTTATTACGCCGACCTTCTTGCCTTGCGACGACTGAAGCATGGAGAGAGAGTCGATGACGGTGGCGAGAGTGTCTTGGTCGAGTGTTCCGAAGCCCTCGTCGATAAAAAGATTATTGAACGAGATATTGCGCGATGACAGCGACGACAATCCGAGGGCAAGACCAAGACTTATGATGAATGTTTCGCCGCCAGACAGAGACGTGGTATCGCGAATGTCGTCGGCGCGGTCGTGGTCTATAACTCTGATGCCAAGCGAATTCTCTACGTGCATCAGTTCGTAGCGCCGGTTAAACTTGCGGATTTCGGCATTTGCGTGCTTTACAAGGAAGCTGAGAGTGTAGCATTGTGCAATCTTACGCAGCGTTTTTCCGTCGCCGCCAATGGCATTGTTTATTGCCGTCCAGTTGTTCATCAGTCTTTCGCTTGCCGCCAGTTCGTCGGCTTTGCTGCCTAAATCCCTTACGGCTTGGTCGTGATTGCTTTTCCTTGCCTTCAGTTCAATGAGCCCCTCGTTCTTGCTGTTTTTCTGCAAGTCTGAGAGTTCTGCCGTTAATGCGTTTTTTTCCTTCTCTGGCTTGGTCAGTTGGTGTTCCTCGTAGCTTTTCTTATGGCTATCGAGCAAGGCCTCTGCCTTCGCCTTGGCATTTGTTCGGATTTCTTTTTCTTTTCTTATCTGCTCCCAATTATCGGTAGAGTTCAGTATTATAGCAACATTCTCTTTTGTTTCGTTGTGATTGCGAAGCCAATCGTCAAGTTCGCTGGACTTTAGGCTGATGCTTTGACGCTGTTTCTTCTGCTGGTCGCAGAGAGTTTGTTGCTTGCCGTTGTGACTTCCCAGACTGGCTTTTTTGTTCGCAATCTCATCGTTCTTCGCCGTTACGTCTTTGTCGGCTTGTTCTTTTGCCGTTTTTAGCTGATTCTCAAGTGCGTCAGGGTCGATTCCGCCAAGTTCGTTCTTGTACTCAGATTCAAGTTTTTGCAGAGTGAAGAGCGATTGTTTCTGAGCCTCTTCGGCAGCAGACAATGCTTTCGTCTTGCTTTCTAAATTCTCGGCGAGAGTAGGGCGTTGCGCCTTTGCCTCCGAAAGTTTTTTCTCACAATCGGACACATTTCTCGTTGCCTTCTGAATACAGTCGTTAGCCTCTCTTTCGAAGTCGAGTTGTTTCTTTGCCGCGTTTTCTTTATCTTTGTTCAGCAGATTTATAGTCTTTTGGGTCTCGTTGTAGAAGACAATTTTCTGCTCCGTTTTTTCCTGTTCTTCTTTAAAGCGAGGCGCGATTTGTGTGAGTTCATCGATTTTGAGAGGCATCTTCGGGTAGCTTTCGTGCAGAACATTAAGAGCCTTGTCGTACTCGTTGATTTCTGATTTCAGAGTCTCGATTTGCTGCGCGATAGCCTTAATTTCGCCGTTGTTTTTCTCTCGTTCACCAGACAGAATTTTCTCCGTTTCGGTTTGCTGATTCAGAGCCGTTTTTTTCTCGTTCAGAATGGTTTGCAAACCCGAAATAGCCTCGTCTAACTGCTTTTTGTCGGCGTATGGATGTTCTTTTGCGCCGCAAAGCGGACAAGCCTCGCCTTGTTTGAGACTTGTGCGATGCAGATTCCAGTTTTCGCTGTTCATCAGCGTAACGATGTTTTGCTGGATTTCTACTTCTGTTTTTAAACTGTTGATATTCAGTTTGCTAAGTTGCTCGAGAAGTTCTTTGTTCCTGCTTTCGAGTTGTTGATGGCGAGCCGTTTTTTCTCTTTCTTCTTTTGTTTTCTTTTCGATATTGCTGATGGTTTCCTTTGCTTTCTCGATGCTCTTCAGTTTACTGTCGATTTCAGACTTTGTACTGTTCAGCTTTTCGATGTCGAGCCCTTCGATTTTCTTTTTTTCAGCGTCGAGAGCCTCGGATTTCTGTTTCACTTCATTGGCAATAAGGCTTTTCTTTTTGCTGATTTCCTCATAAGTTTTCTGAAAGTCAGCCTTGGCTTTCTCCAGACACTTTTCGGCTTCTTCTGTTGCCTTTTTGTTGGCTTTTAGGGCTTCTTCGGCTTTCTGCAAATCCTTTTTTGCTGTTTCAAGAGCCTCGTTTTTCTCGCGCTGCGCATTCCGTGCGTTGACGATATTCGTTTTCAGTTCGCGCGCCTTGATTATGTGAGAAGCTTTCTCGTCAATCTGTTTTTGTGCAGTCTCGGCTTTCTTCTTTAGCGTTTCGAGACAGATGTTTTCTGCCTTGATTTCCTCTTCGAGACGGCTTATAGTTTTCTGATTAGTCTCAATCTCATTTTCGCGTTTGTTTATCTCTTTTGCCGAATTTTCAATTTCGCGCATGATTTCTACGGCAGGATGCAGTCTGTCGTAAAGGTTCAGTTTCTTGACAGAATCCTTTATCTCTTCGAGATTTCTGTCGGCTTGCTCGTTCGCCTTTTTGCAGTCGTCGATTTCTTTCTGTTTCTTTTCGTTTTCGGTATACCAAAGAAGGGCTTTTTCTATGGATTTTATTTTGTCGGCGCGCTCTTTTTCTTCTTTTTCGAGCAGGTTGATGCTTTCGTTCAGTTTGCCCAGCTCTTCGTCCGAGAGTCTGTTTACTTTCGCGCTCTCTACCGATGCCAAAATCTTGTTGTAACCCTCAACGGCAGAATCTTTCTTAGCCTTAATTTCGCAGGCTATGCGCGAGTATGTTTCTTCGCAGCCAACAAGTTTTTCGAGCAGTTCGTAACGCTCGTTTTCGCTGGTTGTGAGGAAGTTTGCAAACTTACCCTGTGCAATCAGAACGGTGCTCAGGAACTGCTCGTAGTCGAGTCCGATAATCTGCGGAAGGTCTTCCCACTCGGCTTGTTCTTCGGTCTGTTTTCCGTCGGCAGAAACCGAAATTTTATAGAGTGAAGTCTGAACCTTGTCGTAGTTCTTTATCTTGAACGAGACGTGCCATTCGGCTCTGTAAAGCACACCGTTGTTTGCCAAGAATGTGAGCTTGCTGTAGCCGTGCTTCTTGCCCCGGGTGAGAATGTTGCGGCAGTCGGTAGGGGCGAGCCTGTTTTTCTCGGCATCGTTTTTGTCGCTATATATCTTTATGCTCTGCTTCTCGCCGTTTTTCCTCGGATAGCGCGGCGCGCGGTTGTAGAGGGCAAGACAGATGGCATCGAGCAGCGTTGATTTACCGCTGCCTGTTGGTCCGACGATGCAGAAGATGTTGCTGTTGCCCAATGCGCCTTCCTTGAAGTTTATCACTTCGCCGTCCGACTTGTCGAGTGAGGCGAGGTTGAGTATTTCGAGTTTTATTATCTCCATGTTGTTCAGTCGTTTTCTTCGTTCTTGATGCTTGCGAGCAGTTCTTTCAGCATCGATTCTTGTTCTTCGTTCATATCCGTTTTCTTGATGATGTAGAACGCTTCTCTGAGCGTGTCCATCGGGTCGCGATTCAGAATGTCGTCGATGCTTTGCAGTTGTGTGTTGTCGGCTGTTGTCGGCAAGTCAGGCAGTGGCATAACCTTCTGAATCTTGCAGAGGACCGCGTTCTTCCGGTTCACGAGTTCCTCGAGAGAGCTGATTTCGTCGTTGCTTACGCTGTCCATCTTCACTTTCAGTACAATGTAGTCGAAATGCTCGTCGAGTTTGCCGTCGGTGCGGTCTTGCAGTTCAGTCTCAATCAGTTTCTCAAGTTTCTTCGGAGACAGCTCCTCGTCACCCTCGGGCAGGATGCGCAGGCGGTGCTGAGGAGTGTAGACGAGTTGGTTTACGCTTGCTTTTCTGCCTTCGAACGTAACGAGGTCTACGCCGTGAGTATAGTCCTTCTCGGCGAACGACATAGGCAGAATGCTGCCCGAATATCGCGCCCAGTCGGTATTCCAGATACGCTGCCGCTTGTGAATATGTCCGCACGTCAGATAGTCGGGATGGTCGTGCCAGCCCTCCATGTTCACTTCTTCCTGACCGCCTATTACTATTTTCTCGCTCGCATCGTTCTTGGCTATGTCGGCTCCTGTGGCATACATGTGCGCCATCATCAGCAGGATGCCGTCGGGGTACAACTCGCGTGCCCGTTGAGTAAGTTCGCGGATAAAGCAGTTCACTCCTTCCGAGTAGTTCTGGTTTTGCACGATGTCGCTTCTGAGGTAGGGCACGGCAAGCACTATAATCTCTTCGCCCTCCTTGTTCCTTATCGGAATTATAAGGTCGTCGTAGTTTACTATGCGCCTTTTTTCGCCGTCGTCGCCGTTCTCCCAGTCTATGCGTATGTTTCCTCTTATCTCGACCTTGTGGCGCGTGAGGAGTGCGCGCGGTGCTTCGAGACGGTTGGCCGAATCGTGGTTTCCGGCGGTTATTACAATCTGCATATCGGGGTATTGCTGAGTGGCATCGGCAAGAAAGTCGTAGAATGCCGATTGTGCGTTAGCCGACGGGTTGCCGTTGTCGAAAATGTCGCCGGCAATTAGCAGGGCATCAGGCTTTTGCTCATCAATCTGAGCCAGAAGCCAGTTCATAAAGTGCTTGTGCTCCGGCAGTCGGTCGTTTCCGTGGAAGAGGTTGCCCAAATGCCAGTCGCTTGTTGCTATAATCTTCATAAAAAAAATACAAGTGAAACAGATTGTACAAAGTTAGCAAACAAAAACGAATCGGGCAAGAAAATCCGTGCCGAAGATATTTTTCTTCCACAGGAAAGGCAACAGAAAAAGCGCATCAAAAAAACGATGTGTTGATTGATGCGCTTTCAGAAAAATGAATTTATGAAGTTATTTAAAAACCTTCTTTCCGTTGATTATGTAGATTCCGTGCTGTGTGGGATTCTTTACCTTTGTTCCTGAGAGAGAGTAGACAGATTCGTCAGCGTTGTCGTCGCATATCTGCTGAATACCAGTTGCCGAAACCAGCATAATCTTCTTCAGAGTGAGTCCGATACCTTGGATAACGATACCTTTCTGCTTCATAGTGTTGGCAAGCTCCTCTGTGAGTGTGACGGTTGTTACATAGATGCCCGAAGTGCTGGTTATATCAACCTGCGGAATAAGCTGATTAGCCCAGCCGCCGTCGAACATCTGCATGCAATGCGTAGTGCTGTTGGTGTTTGGAGTAGTAACAATCACCAGTTTGTCGCCAGCCTTAACGTTTTTAAGCTGGTCTGCGCTGAGTGATGTACCGTTGCCCCATCCAAGTACTTTCGAGCCGTTGAATAGCGTTGTTCCACCGCTTGGGGTAGTGCTAACTTTGCTTGTCTCAACCTCGGCAATGTCAGCCTTGTCGTAGCCGTATGGAGTTGTTGCGCCAGACTTTACTCCATCGAGGAAATACTGGCATTTAACAGCCATGTTGTTGTTTCGGTCGAACAGTCCGAACTTCTCGCTGCCGTTGCCAAACGCATTGTTGTCCCAGATGAAGGCTGCAAAACCGCGCTTGCGAGCCTCAGATACGAGAGTCTTGATGTAGTACGTCATGTTGGCGTGAATGTTGCTGATTTCTGTTGCCGAACCTGTGTAATGGTCGGACACTCCGTACTCGCCGATAACAACTCCGTAGCCTTTCTCCCACCAAGTGGTGCTTACCCGTGCGAAAAGGTCGGTCATTGTCTTTTCGTTATCTGCCGGAACGCTGCCTTTGCTCTTGTAGGCATCGCCCCAGTAGTAATATGATGAACCTTCGGTATTTCCGCTGCAATAGCTGTATGGCTGATAGTAGTGGAACTCAACGCTCAGACGGTCGTCCACAACATCCGTCGGGATAACCAGCTTGCCGCCCAGACCGTAGTTAGGGTCGCAGGCGTATGTCTGTACGATGAGGTTGCGGTAGTAGTTCTTACCGCCAGTTGCTCTCACGGCATCCACAAAATCCTGATTGTAGCCGTTCTGCACGCTCAGGTTCTCTTCTGTCGGAGCTTTCCATTCCATTGTAACCTCGTTTGTTCCGGCAAATGCCAGATGCTCGTCGTAGTCGCGGAATGTTGTGGCTATGTTTGTCCACAGAGCCTTTTCCATCTTCTTTATCTGCGCCTGCTTTGTATATAGCGGATTGCTTTCGAGATACAGGTCGTGATGAGTGTTTATGATTACGTATAAATCGTTGCTGATGCACCAGTCAACCACTTGCTTTACGCGAGCCATCCAAGTAGGGTCTACGGTCATTGTCTCCTGATTTGTGATGTGTCCAATCCATCTTACAGGGATTCTGATGGCATTAAAACCTGCTTCTTTCACAGCCTTTATCTGGGCTTCTGTTACCTTAGGGTTTCCCCAAGCTGTTTCCCATGTATTGGCATCAGTCTGATAGATATTATAGAATGTCCATGTCGTGTTGTCCCATGTTCCGCCGGCACTCTCGAGCGAGTTGCCCAGATTCCATCCGGCAGATACGTTCTTGCACCATTCCTGTGCGTTCATGGTCATGCCAGTCTTGTCGGGATTTACGTCTGTGCTTGCGGCGAACGCTCCCGTACACGAAGCGGCAAATGCCAATAGTGTAAAGATTTTGTTCATTGATTTTATTTCTTTGGTTATTAAAATTGTATTTGTTTATTGAAAAAAGAGATTTATCATTTGGTTTGCTTTAGCAAAAATATGAAATAGCATTTACCGAACCAAACATTTATTGTTAAAAAACTTAAAATATATGAGGGTGGAAGGGGGGAGTTGAGAGTTGAAAATTGAAAATTGAGAGAAAGTTGAAAATCTTAAGCATTTAATTATTTGCTCGGACAAATGACAAAGATAATTGATTATGCGTATATGGAAGCAAAACGGTTGATAGATTCATTGTAATTCAAACTATATTGAAGTAAGCCGATAGTAAGGGGATAGTAAGGGGGTAGCAAGGGGATAGCAAGGGGGAAGCAACGGAGAAGGTGCGGAGAGACAATAACATGGGGATTGTAAGCAGAACTGTGTCAAGTTAAAATCCTTTATTATATCAGGTTCATCAGTTTGACACGATTTAAATCGTGTCAAACTGGAGAATGTAAAAATCTGAATAACTTTCTATATTACCAGTGCCTTTAATGGTGGACGGAATGTCTCCTCGTCGATCTTCGGGGTTACATGCTGATAGAACTCGTTCTCCATGAGTGGAAATCTTTTTTCTTGAGATAACAAAATGTGGTAACTATTCAGCGAATCTGCAAGTGTAGTTCTTTTGAGCGATTTCTTTGCAAAAACAAATTTCAGATTGTTCTTTCTTTGTCAAATTCAATCTGCACTGATTTTTGCAATGAATTAGCCCTTCAAAGGCATACAAAAGCTATTCGCTGAATAGTTACAAAATGTGAAATGGCGAAGCCAGACCAGGACTTTTTAGAGTGGACTCTTGTTTTAAAGAAATGTCAGAAATCCAGACGATAGAAGATGTTCGGCAGAGAAAGTCCTGATTTGTCTGTACGTACATCGAGAGTGCCCAAATCAAAGCGCTGGTACAAAGGGGTCTCAGTCTGTAATATGTTCAGTCCCTCAAAGGCGAAAGTATGGCTCACATGTCGCCTGTTAATCTTGTAACTGATGGTCAGGTCAACAATGCCAGACGGGTCAAAACGTTGTGAAAAAGCCTCGTTGTCTTTGTAAATAGGATTGTCATCAATTATACCAGCTGCTATGTTGGCACGCATCTGTTCGACGTCAATAGGTGTATATCTCAAACCTCCTTGGATGCTGTACTTGACACTGACATTCAACATGTTCTTGCCAATCATCCACTCCTTGCCACCCAGAATCTTGAACATGAAACCACGATCGTAGAGTTGATTGCGCCAGACCTTGTCTACACCTCTGTACTGCGATTTGTAGAGCGAGAAGTTTGTCTGTCCGAAGAAGCCGCGATTCATATAGTGTTCCAAAGTGATGTCGCCGCCATAGTTGCGAGTATTTCCTTTGTTGACCAATGGTTCATCAGTATAGAAAAAGTAGCGGTTGGTCACACAATACGTGCTGCCGTCTATACCAACGGGAGTGTCGAACCCATATTCATAGTAGGCGTTCATGCGCAATGTCAGGTTGCTGTTCAGCTTGTGCACGTAAGTGGCATGTAGGTGATGTGCTTTAGTCAAGCCGAGATCTTTATTTTCCAGATTGCCATCCGCGTTGCGGTAGAAGTATGCATCGAGTTTCTCTATCATAGAATGCAGGCCGTAGCCCATAGAAAAACTGTTTTTCTCGTCAGGATCCCATTTCAGGCTGGCACGAGGTTCTACCGAGAAGTCTTTGGATAGCAGGAAATAGTTGCCTGCAATACCTGCCGAAAGGCTGAAATAGTTGCTGACCCTGACGAGGGTTTGACAGAATATATTGGCAAGACCAGTATCATCTTTCATCTTGGTATATTCGTGCATAGTGCTGACAGGAGCATACAGCTGATCAACGGACTTGTATGCGAGATTGAAGAAACGGTGAGAATACTCTCCTCCAAGCTGTATGAGCCACTTGTCTGTTACCTGTTTAGACAGTTCTGTATTGAACAGCAGCCGGTCTTCGTTCACCTTCTGAATACTGAATAGATATTTCCGCTCAGGTTCTTCGTATGCCAGTGGCTGGCTGATAAAGCCTTCGGCAGAACGCTCCAGACCATAATAATAGATGTCATTCTTTAAGTGTTGCATATTATAGGCCGCTGTTGTTCTCCATGTCCACTTGTTGCCTAAATGTATTTTGTGAGACACTCCAACTAACAATTGAGCCAATTTGGCATCATTGTCAGAAGCATCATAAGCAGAGTGCGTGTCTTCCAATTTCACGCGTTCATCCCAAGTTGTATCATAGAATCCCAAACCGAAGACAGAAAAAGTGCCCGCACGCTTGGTTGGAAACATCAGTTTTGCGGAGAAGTCCTGAAAATCGACGTGTGCTCCGTCTGTATCAATAAGGTTCAGTTTGTCCACGAGCGACGTGAAACCATAACGGTAGTTCACGATGTAACTACTGTTGCTTTTGCGCGAGATAGGTCCCTCAAGGGTCAATTCCTCCGACACTGTACCGATTTGCAAGATATTTTCATGCTTGGCATTGTTGCCCGTACGCATCTTCACATCAAAGACACCACTGAGGGCATTGTTGTAGTTGGCATTAAAGGTGGAAGTGAAGAAGTCGCTGTTGCCGATTACATTGGAGTTCAGCGCACTCACCAGTCCATAGCCGGCATTCCATGTGTCGTTAAAGTGATTGGGAGTAAAAACCTCCACACCCTCTATGCGATACTGCATACGTTCTGGTGCATTTCCGTGTATGGACAGTCCACTGCCGTCAGCCTCTCCAGAAATTCCCGCAAAGGACATAACCAGACGTGCCGGGTCGTTATATCCGCCCGCAAATCGGCTTGCCTCCTCCATGGAAAGCATAACTCCACCTGTCAGCACAGCGGGATTGACTGTTGCTTCCTTGTTTACACGAGGGCGCACCACAACCTCCGTCAGTTCGGTATTGTTTTCTCGCAATTGGATATCTATAACCACCTCCTTGACGCCTGCCACGAGTACTTCCTTCATCACGTTTGGTTCATAGCCCACGTATGATGTTTCGAGAGTGTAACGTCCCGATTGTGGAATGTCGATGCGGAAGTTACCTTCAAGATCGACAACGGAGCCTGTCCCGGTCTCGACAACCTTTACGGTGGCGCCAATAAGTTTTTCACCACTAATGGCATCTGTCACAGTTCCTCGCACAGTCTGTGCCTGCATACTCACTCCGCCGCATATTGTCAAGATGGTGGCAAGAATCAGATTCTTATTTGTTTTCATAATATATTCGTTTTAATGGATATCAATTTAATGTTCTTTCAAGGCATCAATGAACTTGTCAATCTTCTCTTTAGTGATGTGCTGCATTACCACAATATGAGCCAGTTCACCGCCAAAGTTGTCATCATATCCTTGTGCAAGCGTATAAAGGCTGACAATCTCAGTAGATGGACGACGAAAGAATACGGTATTGCTATAGTCGTTGACCCATGCTGGCCATCCTATCTTGTCAAGCTGCAGCTTGAGGTATGCCGTGCACTCCATCATCTGCGTTGCCTGCTCTGCCCATTTCTTTGTTCCAACTTTCTGTATGAGCCACCAGAACTTGAGAGGCTGAACAGCATCACGCGAGCAGTTTATCATGCGCATATTTCCATTCAGGTAAGTCACGTTGAAGTCTGCCTGATTGTTATATACGTCACGGGTACAAAGGAAAAGTCCCGAAGGAGAATCTATACCGAAAAACTTATGTCCGCTGATGGCAATACTCTCGAAACGCATGGCCTCGTGGCTCACCATATTGCGATATTTAGTGAATGGCAGATAGCCGCCAAACAAAGCAGCATCCACATGCCGATAAACAGCTGGAATCTCCTTGTGACGGTCAAGGACGGCATTGAGAGCCTCCATGTCATCAATAGCACCTTTGAAAGTTGACCCCATAGCATAGACCATGAGAACGGGACGAGAGATGTCAAGTGCTTTCTCCAATTCCTCGGGTATCATACGCCCCATCTTGTCACTCTTTATCAAACGCATATCAAGATTCTGAAGATGAGCAAGACGCATGTTTGAATAGTGTGCTTCATCACTCACATAGACGATAGGCTGCAACTTGGTCTTGTTCTTCAGATAGTTCGCCCCGAAATAGATTCCATGGCTGTTGCCGTCTGTTCCACTATGGGTCACGATGCCCCATACGTTGTTATTGTCAAAACCATAGTATGGTGCAAAAAAGTCAATAACTTCACGTTCGAAAGCATGAGACGACATACGCCAAGGCTCACCAGACATAGGGTCACCGGCATTGTTCAGGTTAATACTTTCCAAACCAGTTGAAATATACCACTCATAGAAATCATGCATTTCAGACTGCTGGTTAACGGGATAACCGAAGTAAGTCTGTTGTCCAGATTTCCACGTTCCCACCCATTTGTCGAGTTTGTCAAAACCTGATGTTTGGGCTACCGCTATGCTCTGCATACCGATGAACATAGTCGTTAAGATTACTGCAAACTTTCTCATAGCTATCTTATTCAATAAGTTCAAAGTGTTGGAAGTCCTTGCATGTTGTCCAGTCACCTCCCCATTCAAATCCAGCCTCAGTGAAGAGACGGAAACAAAGATCTTCGTGGTCTATCTTGTAGGGAAACTCCTTTGTTCGGTCGCAATATTCTGCTGCCGTAGCAGGCTGTATGAAACGCGAACCATCTTCCCTGTCCTTGTAGTAAGGATTGTAGAGAGTGTTGATGTCAACAGCCAGTCCTCTGGCATGTTTCGACAATTTCGTAGTACCTGCTATGGCTCGATAGCAGAAGCATGACGAGTTATTGTCTCGCATCTGAGTCTCGTCGTCGGCATCATATACATCTGGCAGCAGCATACGCTGGATGGGGTATTTAGCATCAAACAGTTGACGCAAAATTCTTGCGACCTTGTCTGCTATCAGTTTGTTGCATACCATTTCGCCTATGTGAATCTTTTCGTCATAGTCCCAATGAAGGGCACGTATGTGCCGCAAGTCACTACGTTGTATATATGGATTCTCCTTATAAGTCTTGTCCTGCATACGTTGCCATACTTCATCGGGAATCGGGTCGGCAGCAAAACATTTGTCCACTCCTCCGAAAGCCTCAATAGCTTCAAGACTTACGGTTTCTCCCGCCTGCCATTCAAGCAACACTGTCGTGTCAGGAGAAACTGAACTGTCATTGCTGTCCTTGCACGATGACAATACATAAACTCCGCAAATGAAAAATGCAGCAAGAAACCAATACTTGTATGTCCGTTTCATAACCCTTAGAATTTATTTCCTGATACTGTTTTTTAGCTTTAAAATTCGTCGAACACTCTGATTGATGCGTTCTTCACTGATTGTTCCGTTGTTTACGGCCGAAACAATGGCATCAAACGCTTCAACGAAATTATTCGGTACGAGAACTATATCCACACCAGCCTGTATGCACCCTATGGCTGCTTCCGTATTGGTGTACTGCTGCATTATAGCACCCATCTCCATGGCATCAGCGACAATAATATTCTGATAGCCTAATTCTTTGCGCAATTTGTCTTGAAGAACGACTGACGACATTGTACTTGGAATTTCACTACCTGTTACATTTGGAACCGCAATATGTGCGGTCATTATTAACTGACATCCCCATTGGATGCCCGCTTTGAAGGTAATCATTTCGCACGACAGCATTTCGTCCCATGTCTTCAAGCTCTGCGCATAATCGTAATGCGTGTCGGCTTTTGTATCGCCATGTCCTGGGAAATGTTTTATACAACCAGTCACGCCAGCATCCTTCAATCCTTGAAGATAGTTTGTTACCATCTGAGCTGCAACCTGCGGATCACTGCTGAATGCACGATTACCGATGACAATGTTGTCAGGATTTGTGTTGACATCTGCCACAGGGGCAAAATCTATGTCAAAGCCGTAATAGTGCAAATAACTTCCGATAGTATTGCCACACTCGTAGGCATTGGTTGGATTGCCGGTTTGTCCAATGGCAGACATCGATTCATATTTCTTTACGTCAAAATTACTGTTTTTTGCAATACGCGCTACACGTCCTCCTTCTTCATCAATACATAGTAGCGGGGAGCCTTTAAGTTTGCGTATCTGTTCAATGAATTTAGTAAGTTGCGACTCGTCATTGATGTTGTGGGCGTAAAGTACGATGCCGCCAACTGGATATTTCTCGTTAACATCCAGCATTGTCTCGTTTACGACTTGCAGTTTCAAGGCAGCAAGATTAGCCGTCTTAATTGTTGTGTCAAGAGCTTCAGGACGCACATAGAACAATTGTCCCACTTTCTCTCGTAAAGTCATCTGTGAGAGCTGTGCCTCCACTTCATCTGGCGGTATCTGCGTAGATGTTGTTTCGTCATCATCGGAACACGAAGTCAAGAAGGCTGCACAAATTATCATAATTGCAGCACATCTCCATAGAATTATATTTTTCATACTCATATTGTGTTTTTAATTCATTGGAATCTCAGGATGCTGCACAGCTAATGGCAGATCCTTCTGTGAGAGATAGAACATATATAGAATTACAGGCTTAGTGCCACGATTCTCTCCATGATGAATAGTACCCACCATTTCTACTACAGCCTCACCCTCGTGTACAACCTTGGTCTTGCCGTCCTGACCAATGATTGTCAGTTCTCCCTGCACAAGTACGCCGTAGTTCATTGCCACGTGGTGATGCCATCCAAGTTTCATGCCTGGAGGGAAAACATACTTTACTGCTACGAGTTCTGGGCGACCCTGAAAATAGTCGGGTAGTTCCACGCCATCCCAGCTCTGGCTGGTACGTATTAGTTCCTCTGCCTCTACTTTTGGCTCTGGAAACTCGTTCTCCGCATGAGCCTTCTCGCAGGCAGTCATGCCGATGCAAACGGTAATTGCGCTGCATAAAGCAAGGAAGGCGGCGAACATCCATTTTCTAATTTTTTTCATAATTATTTGTTAAAAACATCTGTATAATCAGTTTCTTTCGAAACTAATATGTCTCACTTGCAACACTCTATAAAACTTCTGAATAGAGGCATAGCCGTTTCGTAGGACATAAATTGAGAAGCGTTGGCATTGTTCACACCTTTGCCCAAATGCTTGACAATGGCGGCTTCGGGGTGGAACTGCACAGCTACGGCACAACGCTTTGTTCTTTTCTGAAAAAAATCTCTGAAAACAAAGAGTATCTTCCGAAGTTTTTTCCCTTTGAGAAACTTACGTGGATTTCACACCGCGTAGGACATAATGCGAATAGGGAGGCTGACGGAATGGTAGCAAGATGCGTAACTCTTGTCCATTGCCGTGAGTGTCATGACGAGTTTTGAATGTAAAAAATCTTTTTTCATGTCAATTTATTATTAGTTGGTTTTCAGTTGGACATTTCTACGCATCTGTTAATATCCGATTGAGATTTGTCCTATCCATATATATATTTGTTTTGCTGGTGTCAGAAAGTCAGAAATCATGACTTTTTAGCATTGTTTACCTGCAAATTTATAAAAATAAAAATAAATATAAAAATAAAAATAAATGATTTTTTCTTATATTTGCCCATGTCTTGTTACAATTTTAATGGGTTTTAGTAGAGAATTTTTAATTTTTTAGCGTTATATATTATGAATAAGTTCGGATTACGATTTCTTGGAAATGTTAAATGTTGGGTGTTTACTTTCATCCTCATTTGTGGGACAAGCATGTTTACGGCATGTAGCGACGATGATGACACCCCTGTGATTGAATCAGAAGAAACACAGCAACTGGCAGACTACACCATTATCTATTATGGTCATGGCGGCGGTAATCTTGACGATTGCCTTGTAGGTGATATGATTGAGTTTTACGGTGCCGATGATGACTGCTACAAAAACGTTAATGTATGTGCGCTCTACAAGTACTCGACAGATATTGACATGATTTCTCAAATGTATTACTATTATAATTACACAGAGTACAAGGAACTGCTCAAGAAACTTTTACCCTTTGCCGGCAAAAGCGTACGTTATGTTATTGATGACAAGATAGACAGGTCATTCTTGGAATCAGATGTCGAAGATATCGCTACTGTTCCTGGTATTACAGATATATATGGCAATGACAATGCTGATATAACCAACCCGGATTCGCTTACAAACTTCATCAACTGGGCTGCTTCTGTGCGTCCGGCAAAGAAGTACATCCTTATACTCAGCGATCATGGTGGTGGCTATCAGCCTGATGATGAACTGCCAGAAAATGTTGCCGCAGCAAGAACTCGTGGCGTGATGTACGATTGTGGGCATAACGACAAACACTTCTCCGCCAAGACACTCGCACAGGCTATCGGAGCTGCCAAAGTGCGTCCGGCTTGCGTATATCTGGATGCCTGCCTGATGAATTGTATAGAGTATCAGTTTGAGTTGGCTCCGTACTGTGACTATCTTGCCCTATCTACCTTCCTTGTACCAGGTCAAGGAGGCGACTACTCCGCTCTTATTAACACCCTCAGTCAGAACCCTGACAATTTGGAGAATGCTCTGAGCACGTATGTTAAGACTGTTATAGATAACTGGGACAAGGAAGCAGAAGAAGACAAAGAAGAGGAAGTGTATCATGATATGACCATCACATGCACTGCCAACCTTGATGTCTTTGGACGTGAGTTAAGGGCATTTACCGACCGTCTAATTGCAGCATACCAAAGCGGCGATGCCGAAGTGAAAGCTAATATAGACAAGTGTACCGCCGGAGCATACAAGGTCGAAACGCAATGTCCGAACTACGATTTATTTCAATACATGCTGTCGTTATGTATGCTATTGCCCGAGTTGTCAACAGACGCTCTTTGGGAAGCGTCCTACAAATCTGTAGTCTATGAGCAGTCCAGCAAATGGCTTCACGAGAACGGTCTGCCCGTCGGTTGCAGCATTCTGCTTGGCTGTCAGGGACATTACTGCTATAATTCGGGGAAATGGCAAGGTTTCTATAATGCAGACGGAACCTATGAATATTTGTCAAACGGCACACTAAAGACAGGCACTCCGTGGGGCTCCACCCTCGATGATACCTATGGACAGTTGCGCTTTGACCGGATAACTGGCTGGAGCCGTTGGCTAAAAATAAACGAACAGGAGCCTAACCTTGAATGTTTCAGCGGCTACGATCCGTTCGCTACATTTTTTACAGACGAAGAATAACCGGCTAATGATTAAAAAGGTTGTTGGTGTAAAATGGAGCTTAAATAGAATGTTTCATCTTGTCACAGGCAGGGTAAAACGAATACGACAAAAAAGCAAAGCTTTGAACGAGTCGAACGAAAGCTTTCGTTTTACAAATCTAAAGCTTTAGCTCATGCCGGTGAAAGCTTTGATGATTATGAGCCATAGTTTTGAGACTGTAAGATGAAAGCTATGGCTCATAAATCTGAAATAGCATATTGTATAGCAATAAAATATAACTAAACTATGATTAGCTTAATCAAGAAGAGGGGTATTAACTATCTTCTTATTCTTTTGTGTCTCACTTGCAACACTCTATAAAACTTCTGAATAGAGGCATAGCCGTTTCGTAGGACATAAATTGAGAAGCGTTGGCATTGTTCACACCTTTGCCCAAATGCTTGACAATGGCGGCTTCGGGGTGGAACTGCACAGCTACGGCACAACGCTTATCCTTGCGTTCGATGCCCTCGATGGTCTCAATGCCCGAAACGCTTGTAGTGGCAGTTACGCTTAACGGAGTGCCATCTACACTTAGTATAGCCTGATGATGCCACGAAGGAACTGCTGTCAACGTAGTGGTGCCGAACATTTTAGCCAAGTGCGAATCGCCGGCTAATTTTACATCGTGAGGGGTGTAGTCGCGATAGGTTTCGCCTTCACTTTTTTCTCTGCGATGTTCATAATTATAGTCCAGGTTATGAGAGGCAAACCACACAGGCAAATCTTGTATCATGGTTGCGCCCGACACCACACCGAGCATCTGCGAGCCACGGCAAAATCCTAAAATTGGAATGTCGTGGTCGAGACAATACGCCATTGTCAGATAATCCGAAACATCACGTGCTGCATTATAATCAATCTCTGATTTTATATGGTGCCAATCTTCCTGCACGGCATAGAGACTTGGCGATATGTCCTCGCCGCCCGTAAACACCACACCATCGACATCACGAAGCACTTCGGCAACATTAGAGCCATTGTAAGAATTTGCGCGTACAAGCAAACCTGCATCATTGCTCAGATATCCGATACCGTCGGCATCGAGTTGGTTAACCGATACTGAACTGCCTTCATAATCTATGTACGAAGCTTTTACCTGTGGCAACACCGTCACGTTAACGCCAGCCTGCCTGAAAGCCTCTACTACGTTAGTGCAAAACTCATTATCAGTATCTTCTCGCCACGCAATGGCGATTTTCAACTCTTTATGATTATCGTCTCTGCTTGTTTTCGAACATGCGCCACAGAGTATGACAAATATTACGGCTATATGCCAAATTTTTAGTTGTTTCATATTTTGTTCATAACAATTTCTTCAAGCTCCAACTTCCCACCTTCCTTCCGTCGTGCTCAATTTCGCACTCATGAAATATTTCGTAGCCTCGCTTGGTATAGAAGGCAAGATTATCTTCCGAGTTTGTGAAGAGAACAATCTCGCGGCCACCCCGTTGGCGGACATAGTCCTCCTGAAATGCCAGGAACTGGGTGCCGATGCCTTGTCCCTGGAAGTCTGGCTCGACCTCAAACATACTGAGATACCATACGCCCCGATTTGTTTTCTGATAGTCGTGGCATGGTTTACATGCCCCTTCGTCCATGGCGAGATAGCCGTTCACGTTCTTCCAGTTGGCGACCAAATATACCTTCCTGCCATCGTTGATAAAACTCTCCCATAACGATGGCGGCTGAAAATCCGGGGACTCCAAGGTTGCACGCCCGACAAGACGTCCCTGCTGACGCGCCGCCAGCAGGTCGGCCTTGCCGAAGTTGCTCTTCATTACGCAGTTCATAAATGCGTGCAGACTTCTGAACCGCTCTTCATCGTCTGGGAAATAGAGCGCAACGTAGGCATAGTCCTGATAGGCTCGGGCGGCGAGTGCCACTGCCGCCTTCAGTTCTTCGCGTTTAAGATTTCCGAATTCGATATTCATATTAGCCTTTATTCTTTACCTGTTACAGGAATGCCACCGAAGAGGTGTCTTCCATGCCGATGCTTCGGACGGAAATCTGTTCCATCTTCTACCGTCATTACCGAAGGAGCCGCCAGACGAGTTTCCCCGTTCCCATTTGCATATTCGTAAGAAAACTTAAAACCAGCCATTGTGGCCAGAGAACCATCCTCATTGAAAGTGAAACTGAAATTCCACTTGTGATCAGGGTCTTCCTGATTGTCGTTGCCGATGTAAGTCATCCTTGAAGGCAACCTGTCAGGCCCGATACCCATCAGCCCGATAAATGGCAGGAAAAAGTAAGTGTCACCTACCGACGGGAAACCATGGTATATGCCCCACTGCTTATATTTATTCGGGTAATCGGCATCATAGTAATACTTATATTTATAGAAACCTGATGACTTCGTTTCATTTTCAGTTTCCTCACCATCGAAAGCCAAATACTGCAACAGGCCATCTTTCCAGTCAAAGGTGACCTTATAATTCCATTCCAAATAGAGTCGTTCCCCATCTTTAATTCTGTCAATTACGCCATATAATGAGCAAGACGACAGATGACCTTCGCTATCATAATTGAACGAGTTCTTTTCGGAAGTAGCATAACCTTCTTCTTCGTAATCGGTGTCAAAAACAGTGATATATCCTTGATTATTATATTTGACCGAATAGATTTGGGTGCCTGTCTCACCATCGGAGTACTTCCAGGTTTCAATTATTTTGTTTGCAGGATAGTCGAAGGTGAACTGATCCTCCATGTTGTCATACGAGGCAGTGACAGATTCAAGCACACCATCGTCCGAATAATGCAACACTCGTTGGCTGAATGACTTCAGTCGCAGACCGCTCTCCGGGTCGATAATACCCGTCAGGGCAGAACCATTGTCAACGCCACGGCTGGCGTTGTCATCATCATCGTCACAAGATACGAAACTCACACTCATTGTCGTGGCTATCATGATAGCCATCATGCGCAAAATAAACTTGTTCATATCAAAATATTAAATTAGGTGTTAAATACTAATTACTTGCTGTCTGTGGCATATTCGTAGGTGTACTCCCAGCCGTTAGCCTTAGCCACAGAACCGTCGGCATTGAACTCGTAACTGCAAGGATAAGTCTCTGTACCGTCATTTCCGACAGTACCTAACTTGTCTTTATAGGTGAAGGTAACCGACGAAGGCAACTTGTCAGGTCCTATGCCCATAAGTCCGAGATAGGGGAGAAAAATGGAGTTGTTATCGCCGAAGACGTAGAAGTAAACCCATTGCTTGTGCTTATTCACATATTCCGTGTCGTAACCGAACGTATAGACAGCCGACCATGTCCGTGCATTCTCTAAGCCGATATCTTCGTACGCTATTTCCTTCAAGAGACCATTCTCCCAAGTCAGCGTGACCTTTTCAATCCAACTGGAGGTATATGGCTTGCCAAATTCAATGCCGGTCTCCCCTCCTGATTGGGTCATGGATGTCAGATGTCCTTCATTGTCGTAGGTGTAGGATGCCGAACCAGTTCCAGTCCAATTGCTTTCAAAGTAAATACTGCTGCCGGTCTCTTGGCTTTCGTAAGATGTCATTCGACCCATTTTGTCGTAGTTCACGGCAAATTCGGTCACATAGTTGTAAAAAGAATTATTCCTTCTGCGAATCTTGTCTGGACCATATTGGAAAGCATAATCGTCCAAATAATCTTTGTGCGCAATGGAATCGAACAACCCTTCATTGTTGTAATACACAGTATATTCACCGAAGGATTTCAGTCGCAGGCCGCTCTCCTTGTCGATAATACCCGTCAGGGCAGATACATTGTTAACGCCACTGATGCCATTGTCATCATCATTGTCACATGATACTAAACTCACACTTATTGTCATGGCTATCATGACTGCCATTAAACTCCATAAAAAATCCTTTTTCATGTCAATCTATTATTAGTTGGTTTTCAGTTGGACATTTCTATGAACCTGTTAAAATCCAATTGAGATTTGTCCTATCCATAATATATTATTTTTTCAGGTGTCAGAAAGTCAAAACTCGTGACTTTTTACATTGTCTTTTCGCAAATCTATAAAAAAATATGAATAAAAAAAATAAAAAATTAAATTTTCTTACTATTTGCCCATGTGTTGTTGCTGTTTTAATGGGGGAAAGTAGTTTTTTTAGCGTTATATATTATGAACCTTAATTCTGCAACACAAATTCACAATTCAGAATTGACAATGGACAGTTGACAATGAATAATTCATAATTCAGAATTGAGAATTCATAATGGTAGAAAAAAAGGACTATTTTGTCTTTTGGTAAATACAAAATAGTGGCAAGGTACGTCCAAGGTAGGTGGGGGAGTTGAAAGTTGAAAATTGAAACTGCTTTAATTCAAAATTGCAGTTGACAATTTTTTTGAAAGAGAGTTGAAATTTGAAAAAACGTATCAAGTAAGGCAGAAGGTTCGGGCAAGCAATGGAGTAGTAAGGGGATAGTAAGGGGATAGCAAGTCGATAGCAAGTCGATAGCAAGCCGATGGTAAGCCGATAGTAAGCCGGAGGGTACGGGCAAGGTTCGAAGAAGTAAGCCGATAGCAAGGGAGTAGCTACGGGGTAGGAACGGGGTAGCTACGGAGAAGCAACGGAGAAGAAAGCCGATAATAATTCACAATTGGCAATGTTTTTTTGGGGGGAGATGAGTCCGTTTATAAAATCCTTCGTTATTTTTATTGCTATCAAAATAACAGCTATGATACTTGGAATATTACAAAATACATCAGCAGGATGTCTCAAAATGGAAGTTTTTGCAAAAAATCATAAAAATGAGCCATAAAAAGACAAATTGTAATATTAACCAAGGACTATTCAGAAGATTTTTGTATTTTTGTAGGCTATAAGTGCCCATCAAATCTGTACAGTTGTGCAGATTTAGAAGTGGAATAAAGATAAAGAAATTTATTTGTGCCAGCAGATAAACAAGTATTGTTGCGGTATCAGGTTCTGAACAAGTGCTTTAGAAATAGATATAGGGAATACACCATCGACGACCTTGTTGATGAGTGCAACAAGGCATTGTGTAGAATTGATAGGCCTAATGTTTCCAAACGTACCATTCAGAACGACATAAATATCTTAGAAGCGGATTACGGCATCGAGTTAGATGAGAAACTAAAACAAGGAAAGAAACGCCTCTATCGATATGTTGATACGAACTATACGATTCCACTATTCCGCATCAACGACGAGGAGCGTCACAAACTTCAGGATGCCATTCGCGTATTGAAATATTTTGAGGGCGAACCAACGTACGACTGGGCAAGGACACTCTTGATGCAGATTGAGGGAGGCTTGTTTACTGACGAATCAGCTCCCGTAGTTACATTCCAATCTAATCCAGATCTGAAAGGCCTTGATTTATTTGGAAAGTTCCTGCAAGCTATCATTAAGAAGTGTGTACTGAAGATTGAATACGCTCCTTTTGGTAAAGACTGTTATAGCGAAAGGGTATATCCCTACCATCTGAAGCAGTTTAATAATCGCTGGTATCTCATTGCCCAAGCTGTTGGCTATGACTCTTTAGGTCATTATGCCTTAGACCGAATTGAATGTTTTGAAGAAATATCCATGCCCTACAAAGAGTCTGAAGTGGTTTTCGAGGAGTATTTTGATGACGTGATAGGTGTTACCGTTCCAGAGCATATTGAACCTGTGGATGTGGTGATGCGTGTTAGCAACAACCGTTTCAACTACATCAAGACCAAACCCCTTCACCTTTCTCAGCGAGTTATCTCTGAAGATAAGAATCATACCACGATATCTATCAATGTCAAGATTACCAAGGAGCTAATAGCACTCATTCTCTCGTTTGGCCCCGATATAGAAGTGGTTTCCCCGGCGTCCCTGAGAGTGGAGATTACCAAGAATATTCGTGCTTTGAATTACAATTATCGCATCGATGAAGAAAACCTGCATAGATAGACATTACCTTTGCAGCGAGAATAAAAATAAATACAATTATAATTAAGAATATGAGACAGATCGGTTTTAAAAATTTTAGGAGATTTGCTAGTCCTCTCACAATTGACTTTGGTAACATCAATTTGCTTGTAGGAGGAAATAACTCAGGTAAATCAACTGTCGTCAAAGCTCTTCTTTTGATAACAGAGAACCTTCGTATGCTGACGGAGGACTCTGATTATTTCTTGAACATAAGGGAGGAAGATGGAAAAAAAAGGAAGCGAGAATATCATCCTGAATTTAATTTTGCTCCTAATATTCTACATGATGCACTTCACATTGGCACGTTTGAAAGAGCAATAAACAATGAGTGTGCCACTTCTGACGAGATGAATTTATCAATTGTATATGGTGATATGTACAAAGTAACCATTACCATTATACGTAATGAGGCTTCTGAGTTGCCTACAGCACCAATTAAACAAATTACAATTGAAGATCTTCACAATGAACTATCTATAAATCTTGATTATAACAAACAAGTAGCAGAGATAAATATCACACGCGACTTCAATGATTTGGATAATATAAGATTCATATTCCGCCATACAAATATTAAGTTGAAAGATTACGAGGATTTACTCACCTATCCATTTTCGGAAGAAAAGTTCAATCAAATCCTTGAAAAACTTAATAATGATAAATTAAAGAAACAGCAAGATAAGAAGTTGGAAGAGCCAGGCTTCTTCGGTTCTGTAATTAGCGAGGATTACAATATGATTCGTAATATTCGTAGAATTAAGGAAGAGTTCATTCTTGCTTCCAACTTGGATTTCAGCAGTGGTATAATAATTAAAGAAGATTTTGATAAAATAAGAATTCCTCTTCCATTCTTGAACTATGGTTTCATGAGAATGGGGCGCTATTATCGTGAGTTTGATGAAGAAGAGCAACAGAGGCCTCTTGATGATGTTCATAAATATTTGTATTCTAAACGCGATTTTTTCCGCAAACTCACTATTACACTTAGTCGTTGTATACAAGAGCCAAATACGGAATACTTGTATGCACATGCTGTAAATCAGAACACATTGTATCGAATAAACAGTCAGAATGACTACATGTCGAATACGATTCAAGAGTATTTTTGTTCAAATATAAAAAAGGGCGAAGAAGAATACAGATTCATTCAGAAATGGATGGAAGTATTCAATATTGCTTCTGATTTTGTAGTTTCACCAGTAGCTGGCTGCGAGGCTTACACGGTAAAAATTGGAGCTGTTGGTACTAAACAGAATAAGTGGATGAACCTTGCTGAAAAAGGTATGGGATCCATTCAAATGATGATTCTCCTTTTTAAGATTGCAACATTGATTAGGAAATATAAAGGAATTGGACGTTCTCGTAGAGAATTTATGCCAGTAATCCTTATTGAGGAACCTGAGCAGAATCTTCATCCAAGTCTACAGAGCAAGTTAGCAGATTTGTTCTTTGAGATAAACGAGAAATACAAAATCCGTTTCATCGTAGAGACTCATTCTGAGTATCTGATCCGTAAAGCTCAGGTTCTCGTTGGTAATATGGAGTGCAAAACACAAGAAGAAACTAACGAAAAGAATCCATTTAAGGTGTTCTATTTTCCTTCAAATGGAGTGCCTTATGACATGGGTATGGCACCGACAGGCAAGTTCTTAAACAACTTTGATGAAGGTTTCTTTGATGTTGCTGCGAAATTGAACATGGAAGTTATACGTAGAGAGAGGAAAAAGTAGTATGTTCAAAGTTTTTGCAAATAAGGACTTCTTGGAAGGTGTATTATATGATAAGACCCCCAAGAATTGGTACAATATTTTCATGAGTGGAAATGTTGCTGAAGTCTGCGTTCCAGAAGAGATTGATGACGAAGAAATAGACCCGATGGGGGCAGTTGGTATCGTTGGAAGTCTCCAACTTATGGGGACTACAGTCAAGACAGATGCTGAATACATTAACGATATACCGCGTAACTCTCGGCGTGTGCTGGAGAATCCCAATGCGGTTTTTCTCCTAAATATTGAGGCCAAGAGTGCTGAAGATATTCAGAACAGATACGGGGTAATATGCCAATCAATAGAGGCAATAGACGATGACGTCTTAACCATGGCTTATGAATATGACCTATCCGATGGGCAGGAGGGTATAGATTGGGCAGTCTATTTTGACAAAAGCAATCATACATTACCAAGCAATGCTTTGATTATCTGTGATCGATATATGTTTAGTGCAGATTCAAAATCTGGTCCGAGAGTCGCCCAGGACGCACTGGAACTAGGGTTGTTAAACATTCGGGATATACTCAGTTCCATATTACCTAAAAGGCATAACGACGAATACAATGTTCTTATAGTCTTTGACTCAAGTACATTCGATAAGAACGAAGAACAGGAAACCCGAATGTTCAACTCCATCGTAAAAAATCTTAAGGATTATGCAGATGGCATCAAGAAGACTCGCCGCTATAAGATTCGTTTTGACCTTATCTCTGTTGATCACAACTGCATAAACTATAAGAAATTACACAACCGTAGAATAATCAGTAATTATTTTGTCGTTAGAGCAGACTATAAGTTACAAGCATTCAAAGATAACATGTCTACGGCAACGCAGACCATATTCTATGATGCGCTGTTTTCAAAAATAGTGCCATTGAAGCCTAGCGGGCCGGATAGCCCCATCAAATCACAACTGCAAACAATCGAATCGATTCGAGAGCTCATTCAAAATGGATGTTGCCGGAAATATGCTTCTATTGTTGACAAACAAGAAGAAACAAGTGTGACTACTATATGCGGAACTTGTACTAATCGATTAATGGAAAACGACTAGTATACAATATAATGAATATGAAAGAACAAAACAACATACAGTCTCAGCCTCGTGACATAATGCACTACGAGAGCGATATATGGGCGATAGCAGACTTGCTGCTGGCGGCCAGTGTAAAGCAGAGTGATTTCCCTGCTTACATGATGCCGTTCTTCGCTCTGATGATGCTCGAAGGACGTATGCTTAATGCCATGAAGCTTGTGGAGAAAGAAGAGGGGCTGACGGTGAAGGATGATCCTGAAGATTTCAAGGAAGCCTTCATCGACATGGGCTGCGGCTACAACGAATATATCGTGATGCAGGGCAAGACGCTGCAGAACATCTGCAATAACGACAATACGTTTGAGCAGGACTTTGCCAGCTATCTGAGTGAGTTCGATCCTACACTGAAGAAGTTGCTGGGCATAGAGCGCGGTAAGGACGAGAAGAAGTTCCTCAATATGGACTACTATGTTGCAGAGCTTCGCAGCAAGAAGATTCTTCTGTCCGTCATTACGGCATGGTCTAAGATAGACCTTTCGCCATACGATAACTCTGCCATCACTACGTTGGAGGAGCATATCAAGCGTAAGTGGGCTGACATCAGTGCTTCTACTGCCGGAGAGCAATATACTCCCGACGATATTATCTCGCTGATTGCCGATATCGTGGCTACGAAGGTTACAAAGCCTAAGAGTCAGAACATCCATGTGTATGACCCCACATGTGGAGGTGCAAACCTTCTGTTTGGTGTGGCCGACCGTCTGCACACTCAGGCTGGTTATCAAAACATCCATACCTGGGGCAGCGAATATAACGATGCTTTATACGCTTTGGCTGCCATTGAAAGCCGTTTCCGCAGTCACTCACAAATCCACTATGGCAATACTTTGACTACTGCACCGTTTATCGACAAAGATTTTGATGTGATTGTGGCCAATCCGCCATACGGCACCAAATGGAGCGGATATGAGAAGGAAATCAAGAACGACCAGAAGGGTCAGTTCCCCGGTGGCCTGCCTGCTGTGAGTGATGGTCAGTTGCTTTTTATGCAGCATATACTTTGGAAACTGGCAGGAGGTGGTATTGCCGTTGAGGTGCATAACGGTTCAACGCTGTTCAGCGGTGACGCAGGCAGCGGAGAGAGTAATATCCGTAAGTATATCTTCGATCACGACTGGGTTGAAGCCATCATCCAGATGCCTCAAAGTGAGTTCTTCAACACTGGTATCTACACCTATCTGTGGATAATGAACAAGCAGAAGCCATTTGAGCGTAAAGACAAAGTGGCTTTAATAGATGGAAGCAATCTTTGGAAACCTCTGAAGAAGTCGAAGGGTGATAAGCGCCGTGAGATGAATGCTGAACATCGTGAGGCCATAGTAAAGGCTCTGACCGACTTTGTACCAAGCGACATCTGTAAGATATTCGACCGCGAACACTTCTACTACAACAAACAGAGTTTAACGCTGACAGAGGTGGATGTAAATGGTGAGTATCTAAAAGAGTCTGTTGCCCTGAAAAAGATTAAGTCTGTTGTGCTGAACGATGAAACGTTGACGGAGTTGAAAGATCTCGATACTAATGCGGGAAATGCGCTGAAGAACAAACTGAAGGCTGCTAACATAGATGAAGACCGAATAGTGATTGCACTCGAAGATGGCACCAACTATAGTTACGACAATGAACTGGAAACTGTCATTAGTGAAAGCAAAGAAGGACGTAAAGCCTTTGGATGTGGAACATTTAAGTTTGACTTGAGCACTTCGAAGGGAAAGAAGTCTCTGAAGGTGGAACTTGTACCGCGTACCACAAGTGACTATGAGATTATTCCTCACCACTTGGATGAGCACGAGAACCAGCGTGAGATCGAGGCCTTTATGCAGAAGTATGTGTTCAAGCCATACGTACTTGGCAAAAACGTGGTTGGAGTGGAACTTAACTTCAACAAAGAGTTCTATGTACCAGAGAAGTTGGACAGCGTAGAAGATATTCTTGCTGAACTGACAGAACTTGAAAAAGATATGAAAGGGATTGAAGTATGAAGCAATGGTCAGAATCAAGATTGAAGAATCTGTTGGCAATACCATTGTCATACGGATTGAATGTATCCTCTGAAGACGATAGAGAGGATTGGCCTCGTTATATACGAATCACCGACTTTGATGATTTCGACCATTTAAACGAAGGAACATTCAAGTCTTTGCCAATTTCTGTTGCAGAACCAGCTTTGTTAAAAGATGGCGATTTACTATTTGCAAGGTGTGGTGCAACGGCTGGTAAGACCTTTTTGTATTCTGCTTTGCCAAAGGGTGCTTGTTATGCTGGTTATTTGATAAGAGCCCGTTTCAAGAGGAATTTGGTAAATCCACGTTTTGTCAGCTATTTTACGAAAGGAGTGGATTATTGCAATTGGAAAAATCGTTATTGCATACAAACCACAATACAAAATATTAGTGCAGACAAATACAATCAACTGCCTATTAGTATTCCTTCTCTTTCCGAGCAGCAGCGTATTGTTGATTATCTTGATGAGAAACTTGCCAAGATAGACGAGCGGATTGAGGTATTGGAGAAGCAGCAGGATGCGTATGCACGACTGAAGAAAAGCGTTATTCATCAGGCTGTTACCCGAGGTCTTGATCCTGATGTTCGTTTGAAGGATTCAGGCATCGAATGGATTGGAAAGATTCCTGAGCATTGGGAGCTGAAGCGATTTAAAAGCATCTTTTCTGAATGTAAATCAGTTACAGAGACTGGACAGGAAGACTTACTGTCTGTTTCAGAATACTATGGAATTGCACGCAGAATTGATAAGATGGATGATGGGGAATACGAATCTCGTGCGGATTCACTCATCGGATATAAAATCTGTAAGAAAGATGATTTAGTTATCAATATAATGTTGGCGTGGAAACGTGGACTTGGCTTCTCTGATTTTGATGGGATCGTAAGCCCTGCTTATGCTGTTTATAGGGGGAAAAATATTGTACCGCATTATTTCCACTATTTGATGCGGACTGACATGTATGTGGCAGAATATAAAAGGAATTCGAAAGGTATTATTGATTCTCGCTTGCGAATGTACACAGACAGATTCAACAATATCATTGCGATTGTTCCTCCTCATTCTGAGCAAAAAGCCATAGCCAATTATCTCGATGAAAAATGTGTCAAAATAGACGCTGCCATTGAGAATATCGGAAAGCAGATTGACGCCTCAAAGCGATTAAAGCGAGCATTGATAAACGAAGTTATAACTGGTCAGCGTGCCGTATAAAATATACTTGCGTATGAACGAGAACGAACAGTATATCAATTTCGACGAGTATATACGCCAAGGTGAGCCCCAGAAGAAGGAGAGGGCTGAGGCTTGGCGTGTGGCTATTGGCTTGCAGGCTGTGGATGGGTTGAAAACCTCGGAATACCTGCAGCAGACCGCCCGCAGGAATATTGAGGGTGAAATCACCATCGACGAAGCACGCGAACTGGTAAAGGAATACTACATCAAGAAAACCATCCACGACGATGACGACGCAGAAAAGGAAGAGGCTGATCGTGTGTCGAGTAACATCTCGAAACTTCTCCAGACAGACGCTTTTACCTATAGCGTTGCAGGATTTGCTGCTATTCATCGTGCCATTTTTGAAGGTGTGTTTAAGCATGCCGGACGATTCCGCGACTACGACATCTCAAAAAAGGAGTGGGTGCTGCGAGGCGATTCTGTGCTTTATGGACGCTGGCAGGATTTGCAAATGGCTGTAGAATACGACCTGGAACAAGAGCGACTGTTTGATTATACGGGATTGAATAAAGACCAGATGGTGGAGCATCTGGCAAAATTCATATCTGGTCTGTGGCAGATACATCCATTTAGCGAAGGAAATACACGTACCACTGCCATTTTCACCATAAAGTACCTGCGCTCACAAGGATTCAGCGTAAACAACGACCTGTTTGAACGTCATTCATGGTATTTTCGCAATGCACTGGTACGCGCCAACTACCGCAATTTGAATAAAGGAATTAATTATGAGTCATTGTTTCTGGTACGTTTCTTCCGTAACCTGTTGTTAGGCGAGAACAATACGCTGAAAAACCGTTATATGATGATAAACCCGCCCGAAGAGTGGAAGATGCCAGAGAACACCCCCTCAAGTACCCCCTCAAGTACCCCCTCAAGTACCCCTCAAGTGCAGGGCATGCTCTATACTGACAACGCTCTGATTATACGTCTAATCAAGGTAATTGGAAACGAACAATTATCAATCAGGGAAATGCTTGAGAAATTAGGGCTTAAAGACCGAATGAATTTTCTGGAATATAACCTTAATCCAGCAATTTCAGAGGGTTATGTCCGCATACTTTATCCAGATAAGCCTCGTCATCCCCGTCAAAAATATCTGCTGACAGTGAAGGGGCTGGCATTATATAACGAAATCAGTAAAAGCATCAGCGTATGAACGAACTGAAGATACAGCATGAGTATGTGATGGAATACCTTTGTCGCCTTGAAGAGCAAGGTGGCTTGGGTTATCGTAGTGTAAGCAACATCGTTGTAAGCAACGATTTGTTTATCCCTTCTGTTATGGGCGAGTTTGTAAGGAATAGCCAGCCCGACACATGGGCGCGTCTGCTAAAGAAGTTCGGAAATGATGAGCAGAAACTGCAAACGGCCTTGAAAGACAAGGTGAAGGAATCGCTTTTAGATTCACAGAATGTAGCCATCTTCATCAATAGAAACAAGTCCATTACGTTTGAAGGTGAGAAGGTGTGGCTGTTCTATGTGTCGGGTACAGAACTGAAAGGAGATGAAGAATTCAATCAGAACATTTTCTGTGCTGTCGAAGAATCGAGTCATACGCTAAAGGTGGATGACACGAAGTTGTATGGCATCCGTCCCGACGTGATGTTCTTCCTGAACGGTATATATCTGGGCTATATGGAGCTAAAGTCTGTAACCAAAGGACAGACAGCCCGCGACAACGGACGCCAGAAAGTGGCAAAAGACTATCTGGCTACAGTAAAGGCTCTGACAGAACAGGAACGTTGCGATCCACAAGTGATGAAACAACGCAAGGAGTTGATGGCTATCTATGATAAAGCCATTCATCTGACAGCAAGCGACTGTAACGAGACCTATGTGATGCGAGGCATAGGCCAGTTCTTCGACATTGCACATCAGGGCTTTACAGGTGAATCGCCAAAGACAGTTGACGAACTGATTCCGCTAATCCTTGAAGCTTTCAAGCCCTATCCTGTCAGTTCCCTGACACAGGATGAGAAGCAACGCTTTGAGGAAGTGATGCGAGCTTTGTACTCCAAGAAGATGATAGAGAAGGAGATTCTCTACTACAATTTCATCGAATACAAATACGTAAAAAAGAACGGAGTCAAAGAGCGCACGTCTAATACTGGTCATCTCATTGCCCCACGCCCGAAACAGAAGTTCGGGTGTGATAAGATTATGGGGCGCATTCAGGAAATGCTGGATCATGAGAAAGAGCCCGACTTCTATATCAACAAACTGCGCAAGGAGATGCAGGCATTGGGCATCCCTGGACCGAAGATAGAAGAGTATATCCTGCTTCGCGAACGCTATTGCAATAACAAATATGTATATTCGTTGCTGATGCAGTATGCTGCGGGCTTTGGCAAGAGCAACATTATCGGTTGGACAGCCTTGCAGCTGAAAGGCTACCGATATGAGGGCGAGCTTGCCTATGACAAGGTAATGATAGTCGTTGACAGGTTGCAGTTGCGCGACCAGTTGGACACCATGATGATGAACATGAACATTGACAAGTCTATGTTCATAGAAGCAGTTGACAGAGATACCTTCATCAAAGCGCTGGATAGCAAGATACGTATTATTGTTGTAAATATCCAGAAGTTCCTCGACCTGCAAGACGCATTGTCTGCTGCAGGAAAGAAACTGAAGCAGATGCGTGTGGCATTCCTTATTGATGAGATACATCGCAGTAACTCAGGTGAGAACAATCAGGAGATGATTGACATCTTCGCACGTTTACAGCAGACGTTCAATGTGGGTGGTCAGACAGTGGTAAAGAAAAACCTGCTTATTGGTTTCACAGCTACACCAAGCAAAGAGACGCTGAGCAAGTTCGGTGAATTCAAAATGACCATGACTAAGCATTTCTGGGTTCCATTCGACTGCTACACGATGCGTGAAGCCATAGAAGACGGATTTATTCTGGATCCGACAAAGGTTATCATACCATACGCTGTTCCAGTTGATTTCCAACTTCCTGAAGGAGTGGAAGAAGATGATGAAGAGAACATCGACATCGTACTGCGGAAACAGAAAATCTACGATTTGGAAGAGCGTAGGCAGAAGATTGCGTCTTTCATTGTTGAGCGTTTGGTAAGTCTGGTATATAAAAAGATTCGTGGTGAGGGTAAGGCAATGTTGGCTGTAACCAGCATTCCTAATGCTATCAGGTATTTCTATGTTATCCGTGATCTGTATGCCAAGAAATGCGAGGAACCCGATTTCAGGAAATACAAAGATGCTCCTATCGCCATAGTCTATAGTGATGACCAGCGTCATGAATCGTGTGCTACATTGAATGGTGGTGTGAGTGAAGAAAAAGTGATTCAGAACTTCCGACAGGCGAAGAATGGATTGATTATTGTGGTTGACAAGTTGCAGACTGGCTTCGATGAACCTAAACTGCATACTCTGTTCCTTGACAAGGAAATCAGCGGTATCAATGCCATTCAGACCATCAGCCGTGTGAATCGCAAATACAACAAGCACAAGGAAGACTGTCATATCGTGGATTGCTCATGGAAGAACGTGAACGTCGGCAATATCAAGCAGGCGTTCAGGGAGTACTGTGACATGGTCGTATCTGACTTCAACCCAGAGGGTGAAGCTAAACTGGTAGCTCTTATTTACAGACAGATGCAAGCCAGTGAGCCCTATCAGCAATGGTTCTCTCGCTATCAGCGTGAACGTGAAGACACACATTTTGTGTTGGATATGGAATATGGTCTGCGCAGTTGGATTGAGCAGTGCTTCAATCAAGAAACTGCTGCAAAGAAGCATAACGAGGACAATGACTTGAAGCCTACAGATGCAGACTTTGCGCCAGAGATAAATTCTGCCCGTGACCTACGTAATTCAGTAGGGCGCTACTTCTCCAGCATCCGTATGCTGCAAGACGTTTTCGTGATTGACAGCAAGTATTACGATGATGTATTCTTGAAGTTCTGGCAAGTCTATTGCAATATCTATAGAGAAGTGGCGAATCGGAATATCGAAGAGCCATACGAGTTTGAGGTAATAGACAGTGACGAAGAACCTGGTATTTCATTGGTCGATGATGATGGCAGCGGTGGCGGAGGTGGAAAACCTGGACCACGTGGCGGTTCAGGTTCGCAACGTCCGAAAGGCAAGAGCATGGAGCAGGTTCTGGCTATTTTGCAGAAATTGCATGAGTCAGCGCAACTGTCTGCTGAGCAGGCGCAGTTGTGGCTGAAGGAAATTGGTCTGATGTTCCAATATATCAAGGCTGACCAGGAATTCTGTGCCTACGCTAAGGACGACAACTATACGGAAGACGAGAAGTTTGTAGAGTATAAGAAAGTACAGTCAAGGTATCGTCGTAGCCTGAAGACTCGGACGGATTTCGTTCAGGTAGAACGCTTCAAACAGATGCTCAATGACAATGCGGAACAGCTGTTCGCTATTTTCTTGGCAGACTTGCACCATGTGGAAAATGGAGAGTCGGACTTCGATTACGACACTACATCAACGGGAACAGTATCAGGTGATTTTTCAATAGAAGCTCTGATGGATTTAGCCCGTCGGAAGATGCGTCCTGAGTATAATGAGAGAAATCTCCGACAGAGAATCATTGAGACATTCGCTGATCATTTCAGTGGCCTGTCACGCTATATGCGCAGTATCAATGAGGTCGTTCGAAACTTCTTCATGGTGCTGGACACGCCTTCACTGTCAAGCCTTGACGGCATGGATAGTGTGGTGAAAGAGTCGTTAAACATGGTGTGTATGGCAGAAGGATTGTCGCTGATTGACAAACGAATGTATCTGGACATGCTGTTGATGCGATATGAGGTGTATCTAAAGAAACTCTATTATTTGATACATGGAGAAGAACTTCCGGCCAAAGAGGAAGGGCAGGGTGCAACACTCAAGTTTCAATTGTGAATTGTCAATTGTGAATTGTCAATTATTTAAAATCTGTATTTGCCACCGAGAAGCAGTATTCCCTGGTCGCTGAAGCCTATTTCTGTGAAAACGCGCAATTTCGGACTTCCTGCTTCCATGCCAAGCAATGTTATACTTGGTATAAATACAAGGGTGGCATCGTTAAAGTCAACACCTTCTTTCACGTCCTCTTTCTGGCTTTCGTACATTATTCCTACTCCTATGCCAGTCTTTCCGTACATGCCGAAATTCTTTTTTCTCAGGTAATCGAACCTGATTGACGGGGTGAGGCTGAAGTTGTAGAATCTTGCTACGCCTGTCTTTTTACTTTGCCACGCCTCGTATTTGTCCAGATATGTCAAATGCATGTCGCGTTTGTTTCCGTTGAAAGCAAGGAAACCGCCAATACCTATAACTTTGTTAACATGGTAATAGTACTCAATGCTTATGTTTGGCAGATATGTGGTTGGACCATAAGGGGAATAACTATTGGTGTCGTATGATTCAAGTCCGGCGGCTTTTATTGCTGCGGCAGAAGGGCTTATGTCTGTTAGCTGACTGTCGTTCATTGAGCCGATTTGTGTAGATGCCAGAGTACCTATCGTTACGCCAATTTCATGTTTTGTGTCATAATACTTGTGGCTCTGCGCAAAGATGCTGGTCGAAAAGGTTAGGAAGCTAATGACCAAAGTAGTAAATTTTCTCATTATTTTAGGATGTTAAAATGTTTGTTATTGTATTTCGATGTCTAAATGTTTTTCAACGAAATGTGCAGCAAAGATAATTGTTAATTTTGTTATGTCAAAAGTTTCTTTTGGAAAATATTGCAGGATAAAATATAAGGGTGGAAAGGAGTGATTGCATTTTGGCATATAGTAACGCCCTCATATACTTTGATTTTTAAGCAAAAAACTGACGAAAAACCTTTGCCAGACGAAAAAAAAGTCGTATTTTTGCGCCCAGATTTTATAACAATATAATGTCTAACTTTATTAATTAATTTATTATCAATTTATTATGTCAGATTTAAAGAACATTGCTCCATTGGCAGATTTCGACTGGGATTCTTACGAGAACGGTGCTGCTAACGCAGAGAAGGCATCTCAGGAAGCTGCTTACGAAGGAACACTTAACAAGGTAAACGAGCGCGAGGTTGTTGACGGTACAGTTATCGCCCTTAACAAGCGCGAGGTTGTTGTAAACATCGGTTACAAGTCAGACGGTGTTATCCCAATGAACGAGTTCCGTTACAACCCAGATATCAAGGTTGGCGATGTTGTTGAGGTTTACATCGAGAATCAGGAGGACAAGAAGGGTCAGTTGATTCTTTCACACAAGAAGGCTCGTGCTACACGTGCATGGGATCGTATCAACGCTGCTCTTGAGTCAGAGGAAATCATCAAGGGTTACGTTAAGTGCCGCACTAAGGGCGGTATGATTGTTGACGTATTCGGTATCGAGGCATTCTTGCCAGGTTCACAGATTGACGTTAAGCCAATCCGCGACTACGATATCTTCGTTGGCAAGACAATGGAATTCAAGGTTGTTAAGATCAACCAGGAGTTCAAGAATGTCGTTGTTTCTCACAAGGCTCTTATCGAGGCAGAGCTTGAGGCACAGAAGAAGGAAATTATCAGTCACCTTGAGAAGGGTCAGGTTCTTGAGGGTACTGTCAAGAATATCACAAGCTACGGCGTATTCATCGACCTTGGCGGCGTAGACGGTCTTATCCACATCACAGACCTTTCATGGGGCCGCGTAAGCGATCCTAAGGAGGTTGTTGAGCTGGATCAGAAGCTTAACGTCGTTATCCTTGACTTCGATGACGAGAAGAAGCGTATCGCTCTTGGCTTGAAGCAGCTTACTCCACATCCATGGGATGCTCTTGACGCTAACTTGAAGGTTGGTGACAAGGTTAAGGGTAAGGTTGTCGTTATGGCTGACTACGGTGCATTCATCGAGATTGCTCCAGGCGTAGAAGGTCTTATCCACGTTTCAGAGATGTCTTGGAGCCAGCACTTGCGTTCTGCTCAGGACTTCATGAAGGTAGGCGACGAGGTAGAGGCAGTTATCCTTACACTCGACCGCGAGGAGCGCAAGATGTCTCTTGGTATCAAGCAGCTTAAGGCTGATCCATGGGAGAACATCGAGGCTAAGTACCCTGTAGGTTCTAAGCACACAGCTAAGGTTCGCAACTTCACAAACTTCGGTGTATTCGTTGAGATCGAGGAAGGTGTTGACGGTCTTATCCACATCTCAGACCTTTCTTGGACTAAGAAGATCAAGCACCCATCAGAGTTCACTCAGATTGGCGCAGAGATCGAGGTTCAGGTTCTTGAGATCGACAAGGAGAACCGTCGTTTGAGCCTTGGCCACAAGCAGCTTGAGGACAACCCATGGGATGCATTCGAGGGTCAGTTTACAGTTGATTCTATCCACGAGGGTAAGATCATCGAGATGCTTGACAAGGGTGCTGTAGTATCTTTGGAGCAGGGTGTTGAGGGCTTCGCTACTCCTAAGCACCTTGTAAAGGAGGACGGCTCACAGGCTCAGCTTGGCGAGACTCTTCAGTTCAAGGTAATCGAGTTCAACAAGGAGAGCAAGCGTATCATTCTTTCACACAGCCGTATCTACGAGGATGTTGCTCGTGCTGAGGCTCGTGCTGCTAAGAAGGAGGCTGCTGCAGCTAAGAAGTCAACTAAGAAGGAGGAGACAGCTACAATCCAGAACAAGGCTGCTTCTACAACTCTTGGCGATATCGACGGTCTTGCAGCTCTTAAGGCTCAGCTTGAGAAGGGTGAGTAATTCTTTACACACTATAAATATTACAAAGGCAGGGATTTATTCCTGCCTTTTTTGTTTTTATAATTTTTTTTTGTAAGTTTGCACAATGTAAATAATTTACTTATCTATGGGTTTGTTCAGACGTAAACGCAAATGGTACGAACATTACGGCTATAACGATAGCAGGCTCTCGCAGCACAGGGTGCGGTGGGACGTTGTTATACCCGTATTCGTCCTGTTGATAGTGTGTGGATGTGCGGCATTCTGTTTCTGGCCTGTATCTGATGATAGGGCTGAAAAGGCTACTGTGCTTGTTGAGAATAAAAGTTGCTACGCCCTCGAAGTTCCGGGTGTAGATACGCTGTATTTCAGTACGTTCGACCGCAAGAACGGCTTCGGACGAATGCAGATTGTTGAGGATTCGGCTGTTGTGAGCCGATATGCCACAGGCTTCTTTGTTAGCGGTCCGCAGCCGTGGAGCTTATGCGACGGAAGGGTTGTTACCTCAACGCAGGTTGTCCGTCCTCTCATTCCGCTTACGAAACTGAATATGGAACTTCGTAAATATCTTAATATCTTGCAGAACAAGGTGCTGGCAGAGAAGAAGATTATCGACCATCAGGCAAGCGAATTCAAGTATTATGTCGAGACTCACAACGAGGAGGACGACGGATACGATCAGGTTCTTCTATACTACCGAAAATTAGACAATCGCAAAGGCTATCTTGACAAGATTGAGAACTGCGTAGTAAAGGCTCTGAGAATGAACAATGTAAAGGTTTCTTATCGTTCTAATATGAGTCTTGTGTACCGAACAGAAACCGCCGACACATCGTACGTCGGACGATATAATGCAAGCGTCTTGGCGAGCGAGAGCGACAGCGAACTCGCCCTTCTGCATACCACCGACAGCGTTATGCCCGAAGGCTCCAAGAGCATCAGAATTGCTCCTTTCTCTATTTTCGACGGCGTTGACCACGACATGAGAGTTTGGCTGACAGGCTTTAATATAGGTGCTGTTGAGAGCCGTAACATAGAGAAAGTAAAGCCTGCTGTAATGCAAGGCACGCTCGGACAGATGTCTCAGCAGAGCGGAAATGCAGACAACGTTATACGCACATGGTCGCACACAATTCCTACGCTTCAGTGGAGCGAGGGAAGCGTTATCCGCAGTCCGAAGGGCTTTGTGGTCGGCATAAACCAAGGTGATAAAATGGTTGAAGTGAAGGCGGTGAGGAGATTGATGCAATGAAAAAGTATATTATAACAGCATATATTATAACCATTACGGCTCTGATGTCGTGCTCAGACACAAAAACAGAAAGCATGGCATGGGCAGGGGGACAGTACACGGGCGAGGTTGTAGACGGAAAGCCACAAGGCTACGGAACGTGGACAAACAGTCAACTCACATACAAGGGCGAGTGGAAGAAAGGACAGCGCAACGGCTTCGGCATCTCTACATGGAAGAACGGCAACGTGTATCGTGGTGAGTACAAGAACGATAGAATCTGCGGACAGGGCATCCTGAAGTATGCCAGCGGAGCCGTGTACAAAGGCGAGTGGAAGTCCGACAGAAAAGACGGATACGGTGTTTTGTCCGATTCGACAGGTATTTTTACAGGTATCTGGGAAGCCGGCCGCATAGACTACGGAACAGCCAGATATCCTAAAGGCGTTATCTATGAAGGATATTTCAATACAAGTCGCGTGGCAGACGGTGTAGGCTGTCTTACAACGCCCGACGGCTCGGTCTACGACGGACATTATCAGGCTGGAGTACGCTCTGGATTCGGCTTTGCCATCGAAAAGACAGGACCGGTTAAGTGCGGTTTCTGGGTCAAGGGCAAGTATCAGGGCGAGAAGATACTCTATTCTACCGACCGCGTTTACGGTATCGACGTGAGCCGTTTCCAGCATGAGCACGACAAGAAGCGATACGCTATACATTGGGGCAATCTCAGCATCACAAGCCTCGGAACAAAGAGTCAGAAGCGCATAAAGGGCGATAACATAACCTGTCCCGTAACCTTTGTGTATATAAAGGCAACAGAAGGCAAGCAGCTGCTTAACAGATACTATGCCGCCGATATACATGCAGCGCGCCGAAACGGCTATGTGTGCGGAGCATATCACTTCTTTACGCCGGCAGACCCTATCCAGCAGGCGCGATTCTTCTGCAAGAGCGTGAAACTGCGCAAGGGCGATTTGCCTCCGATGCTCGACATAGAGCCAACCGAGGACCAGATTGTGCGCATGGGCGGCGAGAAGAGCATGTTTCAGCGCATCTTGGTGTGGGTTAGAATAGTGCAGCGTCAGTACGGCGTAAAGCCGATACTCTATTGCGGTCAGTTGTTCCTGAACCGCCACTATGCAAAGGCTCCCGAGGAACTGAAGAAGTACGACCTGTGGATTGCGCGCTATGGCGAGTACAAGCCTTTCTATCATCTGCAGTATTGGCAGTTGGCAGAAGACGGAGTAGTTAAGGGAATCCACGGAAACGTAGATATAAACGTGTTTAACGGCTCGCACGAGCGTTTCAAGGAATATGTTAGCCAGAATGGCATAAAATAACCTGAACGGATATGAGAAAAGATATTGACATTTCGGTAAAGGGCTTTCCGGCAGCGAAGGTGCAGGAAGACTATTTTTATTGGTATATAGATTTGGGCGACGGCAATGGCGAGTCGTTCTACGAAAAGAAGGAGTTTGCCGATGTAAAGGCAGCCATACGCGAAAAGACCGCTCACCCTGAGGTTGAGAGAAAAGAATCGTGGTCGCCAATTGATGATGATAAAGACGAGGCTGAGAATCAGCCTGTTGAAGAAGAAAAGGCCGAAGAACAGCCAGTTGACGAAACCGTTGTGTCGAATGATGTTGACGAAGCCATTCCTGCCGGATTTCAGCGTGTTGAGGAATATCGCGACAACAGACCGCGAAGACTGCGCGACAGCATCTCTTGGAAGGGTAAGGCTCTGATTGCGGCGTTTGTGGTGCTTTTTGCGCTTGCCGTAACTTGTCCCGACGAGGACGCTCATCGCAGAGTGGTGGCTCGCGAGGTTGAGTCGGTTTGCGGAAGCAACGGCATCTACGATATGTTCGACCAAGGCAGCATCTTTTCTGACGTTATCAGCATGTTTATGGATAATGTCGTAGACGTTGTGGCAAGCACGGTAGAGGTAAAGGATTGTATGTTCTTCTCAATCGGCTATCTTGACGGACATCCGGTTAGTTTCGGCATCTTGCATCATGTGTTCCTGTTTGCCGACGGCAACGATTTCAAGCAATATCTGAAAGAAAAAAGTATGATAACAAGATAAGATTTATGAAACGAATCATTTCCATCCTATGTATTGCCTGTGCTGTCTTGGGCGCGCAGGCTTCTGATTTCTGCCGAAAGAATGCCGACGGCAAAATCATCTATTACAATATCACAACGCAGAAGGGCGGCAAGCCAACCGTAAGCGTAACATTCTTTCAGGAAGGCGATGCCTTTACCTACAAAGATACCCTGAACGTGCCCGAAACCGTTACGCGCAAGGAGGTTACATACACCGTTACTGCTGTTGGAAAACGCGCTTTCTACTACTCAAACTCGTTGCAGGTTGTTAATCTGCCAAAGACGGTAACGAAGATTGAGGACGAGGCATTTAAAATGTCTACCGTTCAGGCTGTTAACGGAACACAGAATGTGGAGACCGTAGGCATTGAGGCATTCTATAGCACTCAGGTCAAAAGCATCGAACTGCCTGCCCTGAAGAAGCTCGGCAAAATGGCTTTCTTCGAGTGCGATTTGAAGCATTTCGACATAGGCTCAAGCCTTGAAAGAATAGAGGAGGGCACATTCAATTTCAGCAAGGAATATAGAGTTAAGTTGCCGGCAACGCTGAAATACGTTGGCAAGAAGGCTTTCGATGCACAGCGTATGGCCGATGTTTATTGCTTCGGCACAGTTCCGCCAAAGTGCGAGCCTAATTCATTCTGCGAGAAGTTGTCAGACCTCCGTTCGCTCGTTCTGCATGTGCCTGCCGGTGCTCGCAGTGCATACGAGAATGCCCCTGTCTGGCAGGATTTCGGAACAATAGTAGATATCAAGGAATAAAACGTTCTACACTTATGAAGATTATAAATTTAAGCGAAGAAAATAATATCATCTGTCAGTATCTGGCTGAATTGCGCGATGTTAATGTGCAGAACGACAGAATGCGCTTCCGCAACAACGTGCGCCGCATAGGAAATGCCATGGCATACGAGGTGAGCAAGTCGGTAAGATACAAGAAAACTCTGGTAACAACTCCATTGGAGACGACAACCGTTTCGGTGCTCGACGATGATATTGTGATAGGAACGGTGTTCCGCGCCGGACTGCCTCTGCACGAGGGCTTTTTGGATGTCTTCGACAAGGCTGGAAACGCCTTCGTATCGGCTTATCGCTACTATACTGACCGCGATTGCAGCAATGTAGGCGTGCATATCGAATACATCGCCACTCCCGATTTGACGGGAAAGACCCTGATGCTTGTAGACCCTATGCTTGCCACAGGCGAGAGCATGGAGCTGGCTTATCAGGCTTTTGAGTCGAAGGGAAAGCCGGGAAAACTAATAATGGCTTGCGTTATAGCCGCTCAGGAGGGAGTTGACCATCTGAAAAAGTGTTTCCCATCAGATGATGTGGTGCTATATTGCGCCACCATCGACCCAAAACTAAACGAGCGCAAATATATTGTGCCGGGTTTGGGCGATGCTGGCGACTTGATGTATGGCGAAAAACTTTAGTCTGTCAGGACTAAGGTTCTTACTTTGTTAGATAATCAATTGTAAATTTGATAGCCTCATTATGGTGCTGACTAAATCCATGGTCGGCACCATTTATTATATGCAGTTCGCTGCCCTTGTGTTCGTAGGCAAAACGCTCGCCGTAGGTGTATGGAACAACGCGGTCGTAAGTGCCGTGGATAACGCAAAGCTGACCTGTAAACTGTCGGGCTGTGTCGTAAATAGGAAGAGTCTGGGCAATCTTAACGTAGTTTCCGCCAAGTTTAAGGTTGCCGAAGAGCAGTTTGATTTCCTCTGGCGGATTGGCTGCATCGTACATGACGCCCATGATTGTTCCGCGAATTGCGTCGTCGCGCAAAACAGCGGCAGGAGCGAGCAGAACTGCCTTCTTGATTTTGTTCTTCAACTGTCCGCTTAGCATGGCTGTAACCACGCCGCCCTGCGAATGTCCTACCATCGATACCGACTTTACATAGTCGAGCGATGAGACGTAGTTGAAAATGCAGTTGGCGTCTTCAATCTCGTTCAGAACGGTCATGTGCTCGAACTTACCTTCGCTCTGTCCGTGACCGTTAAAGTCGAAACGGATGCTTGCAACGCCTTTCTTCAGCAGATTCTCGGCGATGTCCTTCAGCAGAGGCTCGTTCTTGTTACCCATGAATCCGTGTGCGATGATAACCATCTGACATTTCTGTCCCGGTTGCAGTTCGGGCTTCTGAACGATGGCCGACAACATGCCTACCGAGCCTTTCACCTGAATGGTATCGGTCTTTGCCGACAGATTAAGCGCGATAAGCGTCAATGCTGCTAAAATTGTACTTTTTATTTTTCTCATTTTTTATGGTATTAAAATTTCAGTGCAAAAATACTATTTTTTTGAACTTTCAGGAGTAGTATTTTGTAAAAATCTTTTAGAAAGTTTTGCATCTTCTGCCGTTTTTGTTGTATCTTTACGAGCCAAAAAATTTAAAAAAATGATACAGAAAACATTAGTAATACTGAAGCCAAGCTGCCTGATGCGCGGCTTGATAGGTGAGGTTACAAAGCGATTTGAGCAGAAAGGCTTGCGTTTGGCAGGCATGAAGATGTGTCAGTTAACCGACGAGCAGATGAGCGAGCACTATGCTCATCACGCAGGGAAGCCATTCTTCCAGCAACTGAAGGATGCCATGACCGTTACTCCGGTGGTTGTGTGCTGCTACGAGGGTGTTGATGCCGTTGAGGTTGTAAGACAGCTGGCAGGCCCTACAAATGGCAGAAAGGCTGCTCCGGGCACAATCCGCGGCGATTTGTCTATGTCTTTCCAGGAGAACATCGTTCATGCGAGCGACAGCGCAGAAGCCGCTGAGATTGAGCTGAAACGCTTCTTCAACGAAGGCGAGATATTCGACTACGAGAAGCCGGGAATGGAGTTCATCTACGCTTCGGACGAACTTTAAACGCATTTTTCGTGACGAAATAGTCCGAATCTTCTTTCTTGGGAGATTCGGACTCTTTTTTTTGTGATTGTTTTTAATTATTATGCACTTTTTCTGAAAAAAATCTGCAATTATTTTGGCGGAAGAAATAAAACCTTTATATTTGTACCGTCATATTTAACTATGATACTATACTTGCAAACATAAATCGCTGATAGGAAACGCTATATGTACAATCTGATTCGGCATAATATAGAAAAACAATTACTTTAAAAAACAGATTATGATTACAATCAAAGACCTCACCTTCGGCTACAAACGCTCGGGTGAAAACGTGTTCAACAACTTTAATCTGGAGATGCACGACAACTGCATCTACGGACTTCTGGGTAAGAACGCCACAGGCAAATCGACCTTGCTCAACCTTATCAGCGGATTGCTGCTGCCAAAATCGGGCTCAGTCTGTATCGACGGACTGCCATCGGGTGAAAAGAGCAAGGCTCTGCTCGAAAAACTCTACCTTGTGCCCGAGGAATTCATGTTGCCAAACTGGTCGCTCAAGAAGTACATCGACATCTACCGCCCTTTCTACAAGGATTTTAGTCAGGAGATTCTTGATTCGTGCTTACGCGAGTTTGAACTGCCAACCGACATGAAGCTCAACAAACTCTCGATGGGAACGAAGAAGAAGGTGATGATGAGCTTCGCCTTGGCTACCAACACAAAGGTGCTGCTGATGGATGAGCCTACAAACGGACTCGACATTCCGTCGAAACGACAGTTCCGCAAGGTTATTGCCAGTAACATGACCGAAGGCCGCACCATTGTTATCTCTACGCATCAGGTACACGACGTTGAGACGTTGCTCGACCATGTGGCAATCATTGGCCGCGATGGCGTTCTGCTCGATTCGAGCACGATGGAGTTGGCTGAGAAATACACTTTTGGGGTGAGTCCTGCGGGCGAAATTCTGTACAGCGAGAAGAGTCTGGACGGCGAAATGTGCATGGCACGACGCATTCCCGACGAGGATGAAACGCCTGTAAACTTGGAATTGCTATTCGAATATGTTAACGCAAAACGCTGAAAATCATGAAGAATCTTATTCGATTTTTGTGGATGAAAGAACGGTTCAACCATCTGTGGACTTTTCTTGTCATTTGGCTGATAGGGACATTAATTGCTGTTCTGATGGAAGGTGACGAGGAGAGAGTGGTTTGTTGTGTTGCGGCAGAAATATTATTTGTTGCCTCTTTCCGTTTTAATAGAATAATTAATGTTTTTTTTGATAAAACTAATTTTCTGTTGCCTGTCGGTATATGGCAAAAATATTTGTCGATATTGCTGTTTGAAATTCTGTTTTCGATAGTTGTTTGGATGCTTGCTGGTGTCATGGCTCTATTAAGTGGAAAGATGGTGTTGCTGTGTATGGGCTATGGCGCAGATTCTATTGATATGATGCGTATTTGTACTTATATTCTGCAGCATAATGTTATTCTGGCTTATACCCCTTTTGCTTGCCTTGTTGTTTTTTCTCTGTATGTCTATAAGGATTGGTTTGATCCGTTTTTTGTGTTTTTGGGATTGTATAAGATTCCTCAGTTGATATTAAAAAACTTTGATGGCATACCGTCCGATCAAACAATAGTAATTGTTTTGTTGCTTTCTACTGTTGTCATGTTGCCTGTATCGTGGTTTGTATTCAAGCATGTGCAGTACGACAGAATTAAATCTCACGAGATGAATGGAAAAATCTGGAAGTCGGGAGAATGGTTAAAAAGCTAATTGTCAAATAATAAAAATGAGTATTATGTTACGATATAAAGCATTTCTGAAGTTAGAGACAATTTTTGTATTGTTTATGAGTGTTTTTTTGTCTTTGTTCTTAACCGTTTTGGCGAATCTCTTTCCGCGAGATTTTGTAGGTGTTATGCAGTATTTTGTTCCATTGGGCATTGCTCAGATGATGGGCTTTTTGGTCGTGCAGTCATTGCGTAGCAGAACGATACTGCTGCTTCCCGTTTCGCCAGTAACCAAATATGTGTTCTGTTGGATGCGTCAGTTTGTGATGTTCATTGTATTTTTACTTTTGACTGTTTTGTGGAAATATTTGATGGCTTGCATTTATGGTGGCGACGCGATTCTTGTTCCGATAGATGTATTGTCTGCGAAAGAGTATTTGTTGCTTATATTTGCTGAAAGTTTGACTATCTTTTGTACAATTTTGTTCAGACACATTAACATACAAATGTCATGTGTCTTTGTAATAATTGTCGGCTTTGCATTGTTTGGCTCGAATACACATGAGTTTTTAGATAGCGGAATAGTGCTTGGTGCAATCCTTCTGCTTTCTGTTCTGTTGAACATTGGCAGTTATCTGATTTTTAAACGCTGTCAGCCAGCAAATAACGGTCTTTTAATGATATGATTTCATCTAACGAGAAGACAATCTTCGGCAAGGTGGCATATCTCATCTGCGAGGAGATTCTGAAGGGCAACTACAACGAGGAAGACCGTATTCCGGGCGTGCGCGACCTTGCCGCGACCTACGAAATCAACTACAATACGGTTATCCGCGCCATGGAGGTGCTGCAACGCGAGGAGATTGTGTACCAGAAACGCGGCATCGGCTATTTTGTCTGTACCGATGCCAAGAAACGACTGAGAAAGGCTCAGCGCGAGGAATTCATGCAGAAGACTCTGCCCGAAATCTTCCGTCAGGCCCGTCTGCTTGACATCGGGCTCGATGCCATAGCCGAGGCGTGGGAGAAAACGAAATGACATCCGTGTCTCTCTTGAGGCATACGAAAAAAAGAATCCGCAACATCTGTCTGTAAAAAGATGCTGCGGATTCTTTTTTTATTCCTCCTCGGGAGCGTCCTCTTCAAGATTGCCCTCCCACAGATATTTTCGCGTCTCGCTTACCAGAACCTTCGAAAGGAATACGAGCGACAGCAGATTCGGTATCGCCATCAGCGCGTTGAAGCAGTCGGCAAGGTCCCACACAAGTTTCAGATTCAGCACAGCACCAAAGAAAACGGCTATAATCCACAAAACTCGGTAACTCCAGATGAACTTGTGCCCCAGCAGATATTCGATGGTCCGCTCGGCGTAATAGCTCCATCCCAAGATGGTTGAAAAGGCAAAGGTGATGATGCCGAACGTTAGGATTGGCGTTCCAAGATACGGAATCTTGCTGAATGCGACCTTGGTCAGCGCGCCGCCGTCGTGATAGTCTATATCCGGAAAGGCAATAATACTGCTAACGAGCATGATGCCAGTGATGGCACATACCACCACGGTGTCCCAGAATGTTCCCGTTGACGATACCAGAGCCTGACGCACCGGGTTGCGCGTGCGTGCTGCTGCCGCGGCAATAGGAGCAGAGCCCATTCCCGACTCGTTGCTGAACAATCCTCGTGCAATGCCGTATCGTGCTGCAATCATCACCGTAGAGCCGACGAAGCCGCCTCCGGCAGCCTGCGGATGGAATGCAGAATCGATTATAACGCTAATTGCCTGCCCAATATAGGCATGATTTATGCAGAGAATATAAAAGCATCCCAGAACATACATTATCGCCATAAAAGGCACGAAAGCCGTGCATACCTTGGCTATGCCCTTTATTCCGCCAATGATGACGAGAGCCACCAGAATAGCTGTTATTGCGCCCGTAATCCACGCTTCTATGCCGTAGCTCTCGTGAAGAAGCATCGAAATAGAGTTTGCCTGTACGGTATTGCCAATTCCGAAGGCGGCAACAGATGTAAACACGGCAAACATAATGGCGAGCGTCTTGCAGTTAAGCCCCTTTTCGAGGGCGTACATCGGTCCGCCGAGCATTTTGCCTTTGTCGGTCTTTACGCGGTATTTAATGGCCAAAAGTCCCTCGGCATACTTCGTTGCGATGCCGAATACGCCTGTGAGCCAGCACCACAGCACCGCTCCCGGACCTCCGAGGGCTATTGCCGTTGCCACTCCCACGATGTTTCCTGTGCCGATGGTGGCGGCAAGCGATGTGGCGAGCGCTCCAAACTGGCTGACGTCGCCGTCGGCATCCTTGTCCTTCTTAACCGACAGCTTGATGCCCGTAAACAGTTTGCGCTGCGGAAATCTCAGAATTATAGTCAGATAGATGTGGATTCCCACAAGAAGTATCATCATTGGCCATCCCCACAGGAATGAGCTGATATCACCAATTATGCTTTCGAATTTTTCCATGCCTTTTTATTTGCCGAAGGTTAGTTCTACGTTGTTGTATCCAAACGAGCGGAAGAATTTTGTAAGTTGCTGTCGTGCCGTTTCTTCGGCTTTCTTTCGGTTTTGTGCCGAGAAGCCTTTCTGTAGCATCATGCGGCGCGCCTTCTGATACATGCGCTCCTTGTCGTTGCCAGTCCATGAGCCGTCCTCGTAGAACGAGCGGGTGTTTGCCTCGTCGATAAAATTCTTGTCGAGCACCTTGATTGCCGGCAGACTGGCGCGAAGAGTGTCGCCCTGAGTGGTTAGCCATCCGTCCTTACATTCGTGCATGTCTATGCCTATGCGTACCGTGCCTTTGTATATGCGTGCAAGCGTGCTTGTGCCCGTAAAGAAACCTTTTTTCGTGGTGTCTACAAGTTCTTCCATATTTACCGAAAGAAACTCCCATTCGCCAATCTCCTCTATGCTTCGGATTTCTGCCGGAGTGATGTCGATGCGTTCGTCGCGTACAATCTCGAAGCTCGTAGCCGTATTGTACACCATCTTCGTGATGGCGTATGCCGTGCCTATTGCGATGGCAACCACAATGCACGTCAGTTTCCAGTGCTCGCGTGCGAATTTCACTACTGCTGCGCCCGGAATCAGCCTTTTCAGTCGTCTTATCCACTTGTTTTCGGGCTTCTTCTCGCCATTGACGGTAGTGCCGTTGCCGGCAGAAATCTGTTCTTCGGCAGCCTTGTTTTCGGGTTTGATATTGTGCTCTTCCATCGTTATTTCTTTAATTTCATTGTGTTTCCTTCCAGAATGCCGATGAGGGCATCGCCCATGTATTGCTGAGGGAATTCAACGGTTATGTCCTCTTCCTTATAGCCCATTTTTACGAGCATAGGAATGATGATGCGCGCCGCTCCGTCGCGTGTGCTCTCGATGATGCCAAGTTCGGGAATGCTCTCGATGATGCTTGCCATGCCCTGTTGCTCAAAGTTGCTCATCTCCTCGTCGCTGTAGTTTGAGCGCGAGAAAGAGACGTACTGCTTTATGCCGTTGTGGTCAACCTTTGAGCCCGACACGATGATGTGCGGTTCAGGCAAGATTACGGTTATCTTGCCGTTTGGCATCTTGCGTATGTTGTTCTCGCTGAACGAACTCATGTCAACGTAGCCTTTCAGCGTGGCATCAATCGGAATGGCAATCTTGCGGTCGGCAAGCGGCAGTTTCATGCTGAATTTCTTTGCAAAGAACGAGCCGTTCAGCCTTACAACATCGTCGTGAGTGATAATCTTATGAATCTGATATTCAGAAGTATATAACTTTGCACTCTGGCTTACGCGAAGAATGAGTTGCGGGATGGAGTCGCGCGCGTCCTCGGTGGCAGGCTTGCTTTCTTCCTTCTTGCCGCACGATGCAAGCAGCACGAGCGACAGGGCGAATACCGTTTTAACAAATTTGCTCATTGTCTGGATTATGTTATTTTGGCATTATTCTGTAGAAAAAGTGGTGCAAACTTACATAAAAAAAATGATATACGTCCCAGAAGTTCGAAAAAACACTTTCTGCACTTTCTTAAATTCTTTCCGCCATTTGCCGATTTATCTCTTTTAAATGGTATTTTATGTGAAATTACGGAAATGTTGCTTATTTATCGTTATTTATTCTTTAATTGTATAATTTATGTGTATTTTCTAAACAGAAAGTTTGTCAGATAAAAATAAAATGCAGATATTTGCATCGTAAAATTCCATTAGATAAATCTACTAAGGATATTATAACACAAATTAAGACATTGGGACAAAGAAATTTGCTATTTAGGTGTTAAGAAATTTATATAAGGATTGATACATAAAATATGTTGAGTTTTTAGTTTTCTCATGGAAAGGATTCGTTGTGAAACGAATCCTTTTTTAATGCTGTGTAGCTTTGGATATAGCCGTTTGCTTTTCTGCGACAAATAAAAACGGTCTTTTTAAAACCTCCTTCTGAAATAATTTCTTATCTTTGCAAGCATGAAAAACAAAGATTTTGACTATCTCATTGTCGGTGCAGGCCTGTTTGGCAGCACCTTTGCATACAGGGCTCATCGGGCAGGACTGCGTTGTCTGGTTATCGACAAAAGACCTCATTTGGGCGGTAACATCTATTGCGAGGACATTGAGGGAATCCACGTCCACAAGTACGGTGCGCACATCTTCCACACATCCAACAAAGAGGTGTGGGACTTCGTCAATTCGATAGTCGAGTTTAACAGATACACCAACTCGCCGGTGGCAAACTACAAGGGTAGACTCTTCAATCTGCCTTTCAACATGAATACGTTCTACCAGATGTGGGGCGTAACTACTCCGGCAATGGCAATGGCTAAGATTGAGGAGCAGAAGAGACTGGCCGTGGAGGCTCTGGACGGTCGCGAGCCGTCTAACCTCGAGGAACAGGCTCTCGTCTTGGTCGGAAAAGACATCTTCGAGATGCTGATAAAGGAATATACCGAGAAACAGTGGGGGCGAAAATGCTCCGAACTTCCGGCATTTATTATAAAGCGACTGCCAGTGCGGTTGGTATTCGACAATAACTATTTCAACGACAAGTATCAGGGCATTCCGATAGGAGGCTACAACAGGCTCACAGAGGGCTTGCTGAGAGGCATTGAGTGCAGGACAAACGTTGATTTTTTCAAGTCGGAATTCAAGGACGGCTGGCGTGATATTGCTAACAAAATGGTCTACACAGGCGCAATAGACGAGTATTTCGGCTTCAGACTTGGAAAACTCGACTGGCGCACCGTCTCGTTCAAGACGAGGGTAGAGGATATGCCTAACTATCAGGGAAATGCCGTTGTAAACTACACATCGCATGAGCAACCTTACACACGAGTGATTGAGCACAAGCATTTCGAGATGTTCGGTCAGGAGGTTTACGACTGCCCAAAGACCGTTATAAGCGAGGAATATTCAACCGAATATGATGACGGAATGGAACCTTACTACCCAGTAAACGACGAACGCAACAACGCTTTGGCCGAGCAATACAGAAAGTTGGCTTCACAAGAGTCTGGCGTGCTGTTTGGCGGCCGTCTGGCGCAATATAAGTACTTTGACATGGCTCCGATAATAGAGCAGGTTTTAGGGTTTGAAATTGAGTGATAATGTCTTGTCGAAGCGTTCTTTCAATAACTTCGATTGTTTGTAATTAGAATTACACCGAAAAACGAAAATACAGTCTTCGTTTTTTTTTGTTTGTCTACAAAAAGCAAGCAAAGTCATAACCTTCGCAGGTGATGACTTTGCTAATTTAAAAACAACCAACAAAAGAAATAGATAACTCTATTTTATCTCATAAATAATAATTCTCTGTACTTTGGCAGAGTCCACATATCATCCTCGACAATTAGTTCGAGTTTGTCGATGTGGTATCTGATATCCTCGAGCAGTGGAGCAACGTTGTCGTGATATGCGATAGCCTTCTCGCGCTCGCTCTCAATCTTGTTTGCAGCCTTGCGGGCATCAACAAGTTTTTCTACGTGCTCTGAGATGTATGCAGAGTGCTCTGAAATTTTCTCGATGATGTTCAGGTTGTTCTCGGCAAGTTTTGAAGCCTTCTCCTTAGGGAAGATTTCGAGCAACTTGTGAACATTGTCGATGAGTGAGCTCTGGTACTTTGTTGCAACAGGCAGGATGTGGTTGAGGGCAAGATCGCCGAAGATACGAGCCTCAATCTGAATTTTCTTTGTATAAGTCTCCCACTTGATTTCGTTGCGAGCCTCAAGTTCCTTCTTTGTCATTACATTCATTGACTCGAACATCTTGATTGATGCCTCGTCGAGGTAACGGTCGAAGATTACTGGACAACTCTTCTCTGTGTCGAGACCGCGCTTTGCAGCCTCTTCAACCCACTCGTCAGAGTAGCCGTTGCCGTCGAAGCGGATAGGCTTGCAAGTCTTGATATCCTCGCGAAGAACAGAAAGGATTGCTGTTACCTTTGGAGTGCCCTTCTCGATAAGAGCGTCTACGCGCTTCTTGAAGTCTGAAAGAGCCTCTGCAACCGCTGTGTTAAGTGCAATCATTGCAGATGCGCAGTTTGCCTCAGAACCTACGGCGCGGAACTCGAAACGGTTTCCGGTGAAGGCGAATGGCGAAGTACGGTTACGGTCTGTGTTATCAATCAAAAGTTCTGGGATAGAAGGAATATCGAGCTTCATTCCGTGCTTGCCCTTAACGATAACATCCTCGTCGTCCTTAGAGTTCTCGATGTGGTTGAGAACCTCTGTAAGCTGTTTGCCAAGGAATGAAGAAACGATTGCAGGAGGTGCCTCGTTTGCGCCCAGACGATGAGCATTTGTTGCGCTCATGATAGAAGCCTTCAGAAGTCCGTTGTGCTTGTAAACACCCATCAATGTCTCAACGATGAATGTAACGAAACGAAGGTTGCTGATTGGGTCTTTGCCCGGAGCGTGAAGAACGATGCCTGTATCTGTTGAAAGCGACCAGTTGTTGTGCTTTCCTGAACCGTTTACGCCTGCAAATGGCTTCTCGTGAAGCAGACAACGGAATCCGTGCTTGCGCGCAATCTTACGCATCAAGCCCATAATAAGCATGTTGTGGTCAACAGCAAGGTTTGTTTCCTCGAAGATAGGTGCAAGCTCAAACTGGTTAGGAGCAACCTCGTTGTGGCGAGTCTTGCAAGGGATACCAAGTTCGAGAGCCTTGATTTCGAGTTCCTTCATGAATGCAGCCACACGGCTTGGGATAGCACCGAAGTAGTGGTCGTCCATCTGCTGGTTCTTTGCAGAATCGTGTCCCATAAGTGTACGGCCAGTAAGCAACAAGTCAGGACGTACTGCGTAAAGACCTTCATCTACGAGGAAGTATTCCTGCTCCCAGCCAAGGTTGCTCTGAACCTTCTTTACTTCAGGGTTGAAGAATTTAACAACGTCAAGGGCTGCCTGAGAGATGGCGCGGAGCGACTTCTTCAAAGGAGCCTTGTAGTCGAGAGCCTCGCCTGTGTATGAGATGAATACGGTAGGAATCATCAGAGTGTCATCAACGATGAATACTGGTGATGCTGGATCCCAAGCCGAATATCCGCGAGCCTCGAAAGTTGAACGTATGCCACCGTTAGGGAAAGATGAAGCATCCGGTTCCTGCTGTACGAGGAGTTTTCCTTCGAATTCCTCTACCATGCCGCCCTTCCAGTCGTGCTCTACAAAGCCGTCGTGCTTCTCGGCTGTTCCTTCTGTCAGAGGCTGGAACCAGTGAGTGTAGTGTGTAACACCCATTTCCATGGCCCATTTCTTCATTCCCGCAGCCACAGCATCGGCAATGGAACGGTCGAGTGGAGCGCCATTATCGATTACATCGCACATTTTTGCGTACACGTTGGCAGGAAGATACTTGAACATCTTCTGCTTGTTGAACACGTACTTTGCAAAGTACTCTGAAGGTCTCTCTTTTGGAGCTTCAACGTCGAGTGCTTTCTTTTTGAAAGCCTCCTCAACAACCTTGAATCTTAGTTTTGATGACATAAGTCAATTTTTTATTGATTGTTAAATTTATATTTCGTTCCCTGAGAGAGCAACCAAGTCTGCTCAGGGATATTTTTTCTCTTTGTTTCTGAGGCGGTTAGCCGAGCCATTTTTTCAGCCTTGCCATTGCCTCTTCGCAGTCTTCGCGGTTTCCGAAAGCCGTGAGTCGCAGATATCCTTCGCCGCTCGGACCGAATCCCACTCCCGGAGTGCTCACTACGTTTGCCTGATATAGCATCGATTCGAAGAACTTCCAACTTGGCATGTTGTTCGGTGTTTCGAGCCAGATGTAAGGGGCGTCCGTTCCGCCGTAGACGTTCAGACCTATCGAACTGAGCGATTCGCGCATAATCTTTGCGTTGGTCATGTAATAGTCTATGGTTTCCTTAACCTGCTTCTTGCCTTCGGCAGAGTAGGTGGCTTCGGCTCCGCGCTGTGTAATGTATGATGTTCCGTTGAACTTGGTACACTGACGGCGGTTCCAAAGTTGGTTGAGAGGAATTCGCTTGCCGTCGATTGTCGTTGCCGTAAGTTCGTTAGGCACAACTGTATATCCGCATCGTACGCCAGTGAATCCGGCTGTCTTTGAGTATGAATGGAACTCTATCGCAACTTTTTTCGCTCCTCTGATTTCGTATATTGAATGTGGAATTTCAGGATTCTGAATGTATGCCTCGTAAGCGGCATCGTACATTATTATCGTATCGTTTTTCAGAGCGTAGTCGACCCATTTTTTCAGTTCGGCTTTGGTGATGACCGTTCCTGTTGGGTTGTTAGGATAACACAGATATATTATGTCCACTCTCTTGTCGGGAATCTGTGGCACGAAGTTGTTTTCCTTGGTGCATGGCATGTAAACGATGTTAGTCCATTTTCCGTCGGTGAGGTCGCCCGCTCTTCCGCACATGGCGTTGCTGTCTATGTAGACAGGGTAGATTGGGTCGGTTACTCCTATGCTGTTGTCAAGACCGAGGATGTCGCCTATGTTGCCTGTATCGCTTTTTGCTCCGTCGTTGATGAAAATCTCGTTTGGTTCGAGATGAATGCCGCGAGGAGCGAAGTCGTTCTTGATGATAGCCTCTTGCAGGAAGTCGTATCCGTGCTCAGGACCGTATCCGCGGAATGTCTTTTTGTCGGCAAGTTCGTCTGTTGCCTTGTGCATTGCCTCGATTACAGCCGGTGCAAGCGGCAGTGTTACGTCGCCAATTCCAAGTCGGATTATGTTTGCCTTTGGATGTGCTATTTTAAATCCGTTTACCTTTTTGGCGATATCAGAGAACAAGTAGTTCTGTGGTAACTTCAAGAAATTTTCGTTAACTAATGCCATATACCTATTTTCTTTTATGTGTTGTCTTGTTTGCGTTGTTTTTATGCCTTCAGTTCAATCTCGCCTTCAAAAACTGTGGTCGTCGGTCCGGTCATGAAAACGTGGTTCGATTTCTCGTCCCATTCGTAGAGCAACGTTCCGCCGTTCATTACAACGTGGGAGGTTCGTCCTGCCTTTTTGTTAAGAACGGCAGCCACGGCTGTGGCGCATCCTCCTGTTCCGCAGGCGAAGGTTATTCCGCTTCCGCGCTCCCAAACTCTCATTCGCAGCGAGCCGTCGGGCATTACCTGTACAAACTCGATGTTGCATCGCTGTGGAAATAACGGGTTGAATTCGAGGATTTTGCCTTCCGAAGCAATATCTACAGAATCGATGTCGTCGACAAATGTAACGAAGTGGGGATTGCCCATGCTTACAAACGTTCCTGTGTATTCCTTTGTGTCGGTTTTTACGGTTCCGGCAATCATCTTTCCGGTTTGTGTTGCCAACTGATTCTTGTCTTCGAGAATCGGCTCGCCCATATCCACTCTTCCGCTCACAACCTTGTTGTCAGAGTCGGTATTAACTTGTATTTTTTTGATTCCCGACAAAGTCTCGACCGTTATTTCTTTCTTGTCTGTCAGCCCCTTGTCGTAAACGAACTTAGCAACGCATCTCACGCCGTTTCCGCACATCATGGCTTCCGAGCCGTCGTTGTTGTAAATGTGCATACTGAAATCGGCAATCTCACTGTCACCAATCAGAATAAGGCCGTCTGAACCTATACCGAAGTGAGGCTTGCTCCATTCGATAGCCGTTTGCGACGGATTGCTTATCTGGTTCTCGGGAGTGTATACATAAATGTAATCGTTTCCCGCTCCATGCATCTTGGTGAACTTTATCATCATATAACTCTGTTTCGTTATCAAAAAATTACTTTTTACGATGCAAAAGTAGCAATTTAATTCAATTTCTTGATTTGTTCTGTCTTTTTAATTGTAGATTTTCTTGTTCTGCTTTTAATTTGTAACTATTCTGCTTAGATTGATGCTATTTTGTAACGAAATTGCATTACTTTTTATACAAAATGTAATTTAATACTTAATCTTTAGCTATAATTTTGTAAGATATTTTTGTTTAAGACTATCATTTTGAGTTTTATTTCAAGAATAAAATGTCTTTTTGTTAGTCGATAAACCTTTTTGTAAGAGGTGTGAACTCCTCAATGCGCCTGTCGCGGAGGAAAGGCCACCATCTTCTTACGTTTTCGCTGCGTTCAAGATCGATTTCTGTCAGAATGTCTTCTTCCTTGTCAGAAGATGCCTGAACGATGAATTCGCCTTGCGGACCGGCAACGAAACTGCTTCCCCAGAATTGGATTCCGTTTGTCTGTCCCGATGGGTCTGGTTCGTGACCAACGCGGTTCACGGTTATTACTGGCAGACCGTTGGCTACGGCATGACCGCGCTGAACGGTTATCCAAGCCTCGCGCTGACGGGCTTTCTCATCGTCGGTGTCGCTGCTTTCCCAGCCAATGGCAGTTGGATAAATCAGAATCTCAGCACCCTGGAGAGCCATCAGTCTTGCTCCCTCCGGATACCACTGGTCCCAACAAACCTGCACGCCGAGTTTTCCGACAGATGTCTGGATAGGGTGGAAGCCCAAGTCGCCCGGTGTGAAATAGAACTTCTCGTAGTATGCAGGGTCGTCGGGAATGTGCATCTTGCGGTATTTTCCGGCGATGCTACCGTCCTTCTCGAAAACAACGGCTGTGTTATGATACAATCCTGCGGCGCGTTTCTCGAAAAGCGATGTAACGAGCACCACGCCGTTCTCCTTGGCAACCTTGCTATAAAACTCGGTATCCTTGCCCGGGATTGGCGATGCCAGATTGAATAAATCGACATTTTCAGTCTGACAGAAGTACAGGCTGTTGTGAAGTTCTTGCAAAACAACGAGTTGTGCGCCCTGTTGTGCAAGTTTTGCTATGCGTTGTGCAAGTCGGTTGCAGTTGTCTTCGACGTTTGCAGAATTGGCTTGCTGTATTATTCCTACTTTTAACTTGTTCATTTTCTTTCGTTTATTGTATCAGAACTCCCTTCGGAAATTGCATTGTGCAACAATGAAGTGAGCCGTGTTGTTTTATAAGAGGTGTGCAGTCGATGCCCACAATTTCGTATTCGGGAAATGCTTGCTGAAGCACCTCCTTTGCCTTTTCGTCATTATCTGGCTGATTATATGTAGGGTAGAGTACTGCCTTGTTTATAATCAGAAAGTTGGCGTATGTTGCAGGCAGTCTTTCGCCGTCGAACACAATTTCGTCTGCCATCGGCAGCGCGAGCAGTCTGTACGGATTGCCGTCGGATGTCTTGAACTGTTTCAACTGTTCTTCCATCTTGTTGAGTTCTTCGAAATGTTCATCGTCTTTGTCGGTGCATCTGACATAGACGATTGTATCGTTAGGGCAGAGACGTGCGAGTGTATCTATGTGACTGTCAGTATCATCGCCGCTAAGATATCCGTGGTCGAGCCACAGCACGCGCTCAACGCAGAAGTCGTGCTTCAGTCGGCTTTCAATCTGCTCTTTCGAGAGTGTGCTGTTTCTGTTTTCAGACAGAAGACATTCGCTTGTTACAAGCAGAGTGCCGCATCCGTCGCTTTCAATAGAGCCGCCTTCGAGAACAAAATCCTGATTGTTGCAGTATTTCCCCCAGAAAAATCCTTTATTATATAAGGTCTTGTTTATCTGATTGTCGAGGTTTGCGGCAAATTTCATTCCCCATCCGTTGAAGGTGTAGTCCATCAAAAGAGGTGATTCGTCGGAAATTACAGTTATAAAACCGTGGTCTCTTGCCCATGTGTCGTTTATAGGCATTTCGGCAAAAGTGATGTTTGCAAAAACGTGCGAAGGAAAAGTTGCGCTCAGTTCCGAGCGTACACTCTCGACGTCGGCTGCTACGATGAGCAGATGCTCGCGCGAGGCTATGTTGAAAGCCATCTTTTTGTAGCAATCCACCACCTCGTCCAATATATAGTTCCAGTCGGTATCTTTGTTAGGCCACGTTAACTGAACGCCGCTCTGCGGAAACCACTCGGCTGGCAGAAAACGTTTGGGCTTAACGGTGTCTTCAACAATGTTAAACTTCAAAGTGCTTATTTTTGCAAAGTCATCTTCCTTTTTGCTATATGTAAGAGCCATATTTTGTTGTTTTGAGCACAAAGATAATGCTATTTTTTAAATGGTGCGAAAAAAATTTGTTGTTTCAAAATAAAATGGTTACTTTTGCGCCAAATTTAAGTGGAGGCAATATCTTTATTGCTTTCGCGCGCTACAAATAAGGAGCGAATAAATGATAATTAAGGAAATTGTGAATGCCCTTGAGAATTTCGCGCCTCTGCCATTGCAGGAAGACTATGATAATGCCGGCCTGCAAATCGGATTAACAGAGACGGAAGAAGTTACAGGGGTATTGTTGTGTTTGGACGTGACCGAACCCGTGATTCGGGAGGCGGTTGAGAAAAACTGCAACCTAATAATCTCGCATCATCCGCTGATTTTCAGAGGGGTGAAGCACATAACCGGCACAACGTATGTTGAACGCTGCATAGCTATGGCAATCCGTAACGGAATCTCAATTTATTCGGCACATACAAATCTCGATTCGGCAAAGAACGGGGTGATGTACAAAATGGCCGAAAAAATCGGACTTGCCGATTGCGAGATTATCAACCCACGCTTTGCCGAGGGTTCTGGCGACGGACTGATTGGAAATCTTCCGACTCCGCTTTCGGCTGAAGATTTTGTGAGATTTCTGAAACGTACGTTCAATGTAAAGGCTCTGGCGCACAACGCTTTCGGCGGAATGATAAGAAAGGTTGCCCTCTGCGGAGGAGCCGGCGCGTTCTTAATTGGCGATGCGTTGAGAAGTGGGGCAGATGCCTTCGTCACGGGTGAGATAAAGTATCACGATTATTTCGGCTACGACGACAAAATGATGCTCTGCGCACTCGGACACTACGAGAGCGAGCAGTTTACGACAGAAATATTTACATCAATTATAAAGGAAGTGGATACAAAAGTACCTGTCTTTGTGACAAATGTAAACACTAATCCTATAATTTATTTATAAAATGGCAAGAGAAAAGAAAGAGGCAGAAATGTCGGTAGAGGCAAGATTGAAAGCCTTGTATCAGTTGCAGACACTGTTGTCTGAGATTGACAAAATTAAAACTTTGCGTGGTGAACTTCCTCTTGAGGTTCAGGATCTTGAGGATGAAATCGAGGGTCTGAAGACTCGTATCGAAAAGGCTCAGAGCGACATCGAGGCATTGGACAATGCCATTAAGGACAAAGAGCATGCCATAGGCGAGAACGAGGCAATGATTGCCCGTTACAAGTCGCAGCTCGACAATGTTCGCAACAACCGTGAGTACGATACTCTTAACAAGGAGATTGAGTTTACGGGTCTTGAAATTGAACTTTGCGAGAAGAAAATCAGAGAGGCAGGCCAGAGCATCGCTCAGAAGCAGGATGAAATCAGCCGAAGCAGCGCGCTTCTTGTTGAGCGCGAGAAGGATCTTGACGTAAAGCGTACCGAACTTGAGGAAATCGTTGCCGAGACTAAGGCTGAGGAGGAGTCTCTCCGTGAGAAGGCTAAGAACCTCGAGGCTTCATTCGACGACTCTCGTCTGCTCACTGCTTTCAAGCGTATCCGCAAGAACAGCCGCAACGGTCTTGGTATTGTTTATGTTGAGCGTGATGCGTGCGGTGGTTGCTTCAACAAGATTCCGCCACAGCGTCAGTTGGATATCCGTATGCGCAAGAAAATTATCGTTTGCGAGTATTGCGGTAGAATCATGATCGACCCAGAACTTGCTGGTGTTAAACTTGATACTGCATCGGCATCAGAGGAGAAGCCAAAGAAGAGAAGCATCCGTCGTCGTAAGACTGAGGAGTAATTCTATCTCATTTCAAGAAATATTCAAGCCCCGCGACTTTTTAGTTGTGGGGCCTTTTTGTGAAGTAGTAAAAAACTTCTGTGAAAATTTTGCTGGCTGAAAATTATGGTGTATTTTTGGGACATGGGAGATATGACCATTGAAACCAGCCCGCGAAGCTGGGTCCCCTTAGTCTTGATTTAGACTATTGGAGAATAGCCGGTGATTTTTTTCATTGGCTATTCGGCTTTTTAAGAAAATCGCGCATTTTTCGAGTGTAAAAGCCGAAAAATGCGCAATTTCGTCTGAATGTAAACTTTTGTAAAGTCATAATTCTTCGTAAAAAGGAATATCTTTTACAAAGGTAAATTGTTGTGTCTCAGGATGTAAATAGCAGCAATAATGTTGTAAACCGTTGCTTACAATCAGCCATTTTACTTTTAAAACAAAGTTGTACGAACATATCTGCTGAAAAACCTGCTGAGTAATCGGCACGGTTGCCGCCTTGTATTCGATAATCATCCTTGGCTGCAATTTTGTGTCGTACAAGACCGAATCACATCGGCGCGTCATGCCGTTAAGCGTTATCGCCATCTCGTTTGCCATTAGTGCGGCAGGGTAGCCTTTGTGCTCAATCAGATAATGAACGAAATGCTGTCTTACCCATTCTTCCGGAGTCAGTGCCACATATTTTTTTCTTATAACATCGAAAATCGCAGGCTTGCCGTTCTGCTTTATCACTTTGTATTTAAAAGGTGGAAGATTGAGTTGCTTCATAAGAATTTTTTGTGTATGTTTGCATTTCTAATTTTTCGTGGCAAAAATACGCATAAATTACAAAATGGCAAAGGATATAACATATCAAGAAATAATAAAGGATGTTAAAGACGGCAACTTTGCGCCAATCTATTTTCTGATGGGAGAAGAGCCTTACTATATCGACCGCATCTCCGACTATATAATGGATGTGGCGCAGAAACCAGAGGACAGGGAATTTAATCTCACCATCGTCTATGGCACGCAGGAAACTCAGATTGGCGATGTTATAAACGCCTGCAAACGCTATCCGATGATGGCAGAACGGCAGGTGGTCGTGCTTCGCGAAGCCCAGAATGTTAAGGATATCGAAGCACTCGAATTTTATCTGCAAAAGCCAATGCCAAGCACCGTTCTTATTGTGTGCATGAAGGGTAAGAGTTTGGACAGAAGAAAGAAACTGGCTCCGATAATTGCAAAGGTTGGCGTGCTGTACGAATCAAGGAAACTCTACGACAATCAACTTCCCGATTTTGTGAAGGGATGCTGTCAGCGTCGCAAGGTTCAGATTGATGCGCAGGCTCTGAATCTGATGTGCGAATATGTTGGAAATGACCTTAATCGCATGGACGGCGAGATTGAAAAACTTGCATTGACAATGCCGTCTGGCAGAAATATTATTCGTCCCGAAGATGTAGAAAAGAACATTGGCATAAGTAAGGAATTTAACGTCTTTGAACTGCGTGATGCTCTCATTAATAAAGATGTATTGAAGGCTAACAGAATTGTAAACTATTTCGAGGCTAATCCGAAATCCAATCCGTTGGTTCTTACAATCGGAGCACTGTATTCGTACTTCTCAAATTTGATGGTTGCCTATTATGCGCCGCAAAAAACAGAGGCTGGAATTGCACAATTTTTAGACATTAAGGGTGCGCCCGGTCAGATACGCTATAGGGTAGAACCATACCTGAAAGGGATGAGGGCTTTCAATGGTGTTAAGTGTATGAATATAATTGGTGGCTTGAGGGCAACGGATGCAAAATCGAAAGGCGTAGGGAATGGTGGTGCTTCAGATTCCGACCTTCTGCGCGAACTTGTTTATTATATTCTGCATTAGTTTTTGGTGTCGTTATCTTAGTGTAAAATTTCGTAATCTCTATTTCGGGGAAAAATCCGAACAAGAATCTCTGCCTGTATTTTGATGAATATTGGCAGAGATTTTTCTTTTGTTCGTTCTGAAGAGTTGAACAAATGTAAAATCTGTATTTCTGTGCTCCGAAAATGTGATTTTCGGGATGTTTTATGGTGGGGAAGTCGTAAATTCTGCTTAAAAATGATTCTGTTTTAGTCTATTTTGAGGATTTGGATAGGTGGCTAAAAATGTGCTTAAAATACTATTCTGTAACGGATTTCTGTAAATTCAACATGCATGAGATTTTAAAATTTGAAGTCGGAATGAACGGGTGTTCGGATTTTTCAAAATTTTAATAATCTGATGAGTTTTGATTATTTAAATTTATATTTGTAAAGTTGTAATAGTGTTATGTTACATTTATTAAATGTTTATATGATTAACAAATGTAAACAATAAAGAATTGAATCGCACTTTTTGTAATATTACAGATGTAAAATACATTAAGCTTTTATATTAATTCACATTAATAAACATAAGTAAATTTATATTTATACATATTTTTTCGACGCTTGTAATTCGCTGAATTATATTAAAATAATCTGTTTTATTAGTCTGTTTTAAGTGCTAAATACTTGTAAATTATTCATTTTGGTTTATATTGCTTGTAAAATTGGGATAAAATGACTTTTTATACATCTGTAACATCTTAATTATGTGTGTTATACATATTATTTAAGGTCTTATACATCAATGTAATTTACAAAACTATAGCTTGCTATTTTACATCCGTAAACACATAAAGTAAAAAATAAAATAATACATTTGTAAATAATGTAAATTTGACATAAATTTATACATGTAAAATTTTGTCAAGTTGTAAATTATACTTACTTTTGTAAAGTTTTTCAAAAATACAGTAAAAAATGAAGGATCGCATAAACCACATAATGCAAGTAAAGGGTTTGAGCCCTAAAAGTTTTGCCGAGGCAATTGGAATTTCTCAGGCAAGTTTGTCTCATATACTTTCTGGGCGTAACAACGCTACCCTACCCATAGTCCAGAAAATATTGAAGCGTTTTCCTGACGTAACATTCGATTGGTTGGTTGAGGGCACAGGAGAATATGCTGCCGCATCCGGAAATCTGCTTAACGCAGATACATATAATAATGGTGCAAATTCGTCGACCCCTGACGGGGATAATACACCTTATTGTATAAATCCGGTAAACGACAGCATACGTAATGGTGTCTCGCAATCACTTTTCGAGGCTGCGCCAGAGGCGCAGATATCAGACAGTACTTACCAACAGTCTGGTTCGTCATCGCTTATTAACGATACGAAGTCTGCACAGCAGACCAATGCTTATTCACCTCAACTTAGCGATGTGTTCGCTGGTGGTCAAAAAACGATAGCTGGTATTAATCAGCAGGAATCAAAAAAACAAAAAATATACAATAACTATTCGGCTGCTTCGCAGCATAACCAGCAAGGGGAACCGACGAAGAAAAACGGAACTGAGCCGTTGAATGTGCAGAACATCAATCCTAAGCAGTTCCTCAGGCAGATTACTGAGATTCGCGTATTTTTCGACGACGGAACTTATCAGATTCTGTATCCGGGAAATCATTGATATTTGTCGCTTCAAAAAAAGACGTAACACGAAAATGAAAAATATCTGTGCACTTGTTTGGCTATATTTGTAAAGCAAAAACAAGTGCGCTTTTTTTGTACTACGCGTTAATTGTAATATCTTTGCAACCAGCAAAATTAAACAAACTTTTTATGGTAAAGAAACACATTCTCGATCTGAAGGTTTCTGCTAATATTAAGATGAACGACAAGTTTATTTTACTAAAGTTGACTTCAGGTGATAAGTTGCCGGAGATGCTGCCGGGGCAGTTTGTCGAGGTACGGATTGATGGCAACAGCGATGTATTTTTGCGTCGTCCAATCTCTATAAATTTTGTCGACGAGGAGACAAATGAACTGTGGCTTCTTATTCAGTTGGTCGGCAAGGGAACACGAACACTTGCAAAATTGAGCGAAGGCGATACGGTAAACGTTGTTCTTCCGCTTGGAAACGGATTTTCGCCAGTTGTCGAGGGCGAGCAAGTTTTGCTTATCGGCGGCGGTGCCGGAACTGCACCTCTTTTATTATATGGCAAGAGACTTGTTGAAGGCGGTGCTGTTCCAACCTTCCTGCTTGGAGCACGTTCGGCTGCCGATGTTCTCGAACTCGACGAATTCAAGAAATACGGCAACGTATACGTCACTACCGAGGATGGCTCGCTTGGCGAGAAGGGCTTTGTTACGAATCATTCAATTTTGGAAAGCCAGAAATTCACTCGTATATCGACCTGCGGACCAAAGCCAATGATGGTTTCGGTGGCAAAATATGCCAAGGCTAACGGAGTTCAGTGCGAGGCATCGCTCGAGAATATGATGGCGTGCGGATTGGGCGCGTGCCTGTGTTGTGTTGAGAATACTACTGAAGGACATCTGTGCGTATGTAAAGACGGTCCTGTTTTTAATATCGAAAAACTACTATGGCAGATTTAAGTGTTAAGTTGGGCGGTCTGGAACTGAAGAATCCGGTGATGACCGCGTCAGGAACATTCGGCTACGGATTGGAATTTGCCGATTTTGTTAATCTCGAGGAAATCGGCGGAATTATAATGAAAGGTACAACCATCGAGCATCGCGAAGGAAATCCTTATCCGCGAATGGCAGAGATTCCGATGGGAATGATTAATGCCGTTGGAATGCAGAACAAAGGCGTTCATTATTTTGCCGAGAATATTTATCCGAAGGTAAAGGATATTGATACAAACATGATTGTAAACCTCGGCGGAACAACTCTCGAGAGTTATGTTGAGTGTGCCAAGGTTGTGAACGAATTAGACAAGATTCCGGCTATCGAACTGAATATCAGTTGCCCTAACCAACGCAGCACTGGCGGCGGAGGCATGGCATGGGGCGTAGACCCTGTGAGCGCGGCCGAGGTTGTAGAAGCAGTAAGAAAGGTGTACGACAAGACGCTGATTGTTAAGCTCACGCCAAATGTAACCGACATCGTTAGCATTGCAAAAGCCGTAGAAAGTGCCGGAGCAGATGCCGTTTCGCTCATAAATACGGTGCTCGGAATGGCTATTGATATTGAAAAGCAGAAGCCTGTAATCTCTACAAAAACCGGCGGAATGAGCGGTCCGGCAGTCAAGCCGCTGGCTCTCAGAATGGTATGGCAGGTTGCTCACGCCGTTAACATCCCGGTTGTTGGTCTGGGCGGAATTATGAAGGCTGAAGATGCCATCGAATTCCTTCTTGCCGGCGCAACGGCGGTAGAGATTGGTACGGCAAACTTCATCGACCCAGCCATAACGGTTAAGGTGGCAAAGGGAATAAACGAATATCTCGACCGCAAGGGCTACAAGTCGGTAAACGAGATTATTGGACTTGTTTAAGCCTCTCGAGCATTTGCTCGTAGCCAATTCTGGCTATCTCTTCGGCATGGTCGAAGTTATAGCTTCCGAATTTGTTTTTCAGGTCGATATTGACGTAAATATCTGGTTTGTTGAGTTGTAGCGACAGAATTACGTTTGTACGCATCAAGATTGAAATGCTATCGTTTATCTGCGACACGTTGTTGCCGAGCGATTTGAAGTTTTCGAGCGTGTTTTCAACAAAACCGCTTAACTTGTTCTTCGATTTTGTCTTTTTCTTCGGAACGACCTCTTCGTTGAAAATCGTCTCGTGATGATAGTTGTCCAGATTCACGGCTACAAGAATATCGCCTTCTTTTCGGGCTACTCTGTTAAGGGGTAGCCCGTTTGTTATTCCGCCGTCTATGAGTTTCATACCTTTGTAAGTTACTGGATGAAAGAACATTGGCACGGATATGCTCGCTCTGATGGCATCGTAAAGTTTGCCCGTTCTGAAAACATATTCGGAGCCGGTGTTTAGGTCTGTTGCCGATGCGCAGAACGGAATGTCAAGTTCTTCAATATTTCTGTCTGGAACAATATCTTTCATAGCTTCGATAACGCTTTCACCTTTTAATATGCCGCTTCTGCCAATCTTGAAGTCGGCGAGCGAGAAAACTTGCTTTTTGTTAAGTTCGAACATCCATTTCTTCACTTCTTCCAGTCCGCCGGCAGCATAGATGCCTCCGATTAGTGCTCCCATAGATGTTCCGGCTATCGAGGTGATTGTGTAACCTTCGTCAAGGAGAGCCTCGATTGCCCCGATGTGTGCGTATCCCTTTGCTCCTCCGCTTGCAAGAACCAAGGCTACATTCTTTTCGTTATTGTCCATGTTCATTTTCTGTTATTGTTCTGTTTATTGTAATGAGACACAAAAATAAATATTTTCTGTTAAAAATGCAAATGATTTAATATTTTAAAACATAAATACGCTTTTTATTGATAAAATGTTATTGGTTTTGAAAAAAAAGATTTTACTTTGCATTCCGATACTGAATTTTTTTGATTAACCTGATAAAAAAGATAAAAACTCAATGAGCAAACAACAAAAGAGATATTTTCTGACAGAAGAAGAGATTCCGACTCAGTGGTATAACATTCAGGCCGATATGGTTAACAAGCCTATGCCGCCGTTGAATCCGCAGACAAAAGAGGCTCTGAAGCCTGAAGATTTGTACCCAATCTTTGCAAAAGAACTGTGTCATCAGGAACTTGATCAGACCAATGCTTGGATTGACATTCCTGAGCAGGTTCGCGATATGTACAAATACTATCGTTCAACTCCGCTTGTCCGTGCCTACGGATTGGAGAAGGCTCTTGGCACACCGGCGCACATCTATTTCAAGAACGAGAGTGTCAGCCCGGTTGGTTCACACAAATTGAATTCGGCTCTTGCGCAGGCTTACTACTGCAAGCAGCAGGGCATCACCAACGTAACAACCGAGACTGGTGCTGGACAGTGGGGTGCAGCCCTCTCTTACGCAGCTAAGGTGTTCGGGTTGGAAGCCGCTGTTTATCAAGTAAAAATCAGTTACAACCAGAAGCCATATCGCCGTCTGATAATGCAGACTTACGGTGCGCAGGTAACAGCTTCGCCATCAATGTCAACAAAGGCTGGTCGTAAGATTCTTACTGAAGATCCTAACAATCAGGGCTCGCTCGGAACTGCCATTTCCGAGGCTATAGAGTTGGCTCTAAGCACTCCAAACTGCCGTTATACTCTTGGCTCTGTGTTGAGTCATGTAACTCTGCATCAGACAATTATCGGCCTTGAGGCTGAGAAGCAGATGGAGAAGGCTGGCGAGTATCCTGATGTTGTTATCGGATGCTTTGGCGGTGGTAGTAACTTCGGTGGAATTTCGTTCCCATTCATGCGTCATAATATTCTCGAAGGCAAGAAAACTCGCTTTGTGGCTGCCGAGCCTGCAAGTTGTCCGAAATTGACTCGCGGCGTGTTCCAGTACGATTTTGGCGATGTTGCCGGATATACTCCGCTGCTACCAATGTTCACCCTCGGACACAACTTTATGCCTGCAAACATTCATGCCGGCGGATTGCGCTATCACGGTGCGGGCGTTATCGTGAGCCAGTTGCTGAAGGACGGTCTTATGGAAGCAGTCGATGTTAAGCAGTCTGAGACTTTCAAGGCTGGTTTGCTGTTCTCTCAGGCCGAGGGAATCATTCCTGCTCCAGAAAGTTGCCATGCCATCGCGGCAACCATCAAGGAGGCAAACAAGTGCAAGGAGACAGGCGAGGAGAAGGTCATCCTCTTCAACCTCTCTGGCCACGGACTTATCGATATGACTGCATACGACCAGTATTTGTCTGGTTCTCTGCAAGATTTCGAAATTACCGACGAAGACGTTTCAAAGAACATCGCAGAGTTGGAAAAAGTAATCTGATAACAGATAAAAGTTATAAACTGAAAGGTTGCCCGTTGCGGCAGCCTTTTTTTATTGTCAGACTATCGGATTTCTGAATTATTATTGTACATTTGCCGCAGAAAAATGAATAGTAAAAAATGGAGATTAGAAAAGTAACGGTAGACGATGCCAAGGAACTGCTCGACATTTACGCTCCTTATGTGGAGCAGACAGCAATAACGTTCGAGTATGACGTTCCGTCGGTTGGTGAATTTGTAGAGCGAATAAAGAAAATCAGCAGCAAATATCCTTACATTGCCGCTGTCGAGGATGGAAAAATTGTTGGTTACGCATACGCCAGTGCCTTTAAGGAGCGCGCCGCCTATCAGTGGGCTGTCGAGACCTCGATTTATGTTGATATGCAGAAGAGGCAGAACGGAGTTGGGCGTCTGCTTTACGAGGCCCTTGAACAGCGTTTAAGAGAGCAGGGAATTTTGAATTCCAATGCATGTATCTCGTATGCCGATGTGGAAGATGAACATCTTACAAATGGCAGTGTCCACTTTCATGAAAAACTTGGTTATGAGTTAGTTGCACACTTTCATAAATGCGGAAAGAAGTTCGGCAAGTGGTACGACATGGTGTGGATGGAGAAGATGCTTGGCGAGCATAAATAACACATTTCAATAATAAAAAAGGCATGTTGCTTTTCATCGGCATGCCTTTTTATTTTGCCAGATATTATTTTTGATGTAGTAATGTTGCAGAATCGGAAAATATTTATAATTTTGTTTCGTCATAGATGCTATACTTATCTTTTTTAGTACAAAAAGATACAAAAAATGGCATATTCTTATTCACCGTAAAACTGATATAATGAAAAAATTAGGATTATCTATCTTGTTGTTACTTTTTGTAACTCCTTTGTTTGCGCAAGACAAACATTACAAGGATTTTGTGCAGTTGCTAAACAAATCGGATACTGCGACTATCGCCTCTTACATAAAAAAGTGGGAGAATGAAAAGGGAAAAACAGCCGATGTTTATGCCGCATGGTTCAACTACTATATTTTGAAGAAAAGAAGTGAGCCGATTCTTTTCACGTCTTCTCAGCCTAAGGGCGAGTCGCTTGCCGTTGTAGATTCAACAGGCAATGCTGTTGCATATTTTGGAGATTTAGGAATGCACAGTGTTAATCTGAATCTTGCCATAAAAACAATAGACGAGGGCATACAGAAGTATCCTGATAGAGTTGATTTGGCTTTTGGAAAGACTCGCATCCTATTTTCGTGCGGTGAGTACGATATGGCTCTGAAAGAACTTCACAGAGTTCTTGACCGTTCCGTAGAAAACAACAACAGGTGGAAATGGTCGGGTGACGAGGCTATTCAAGATGGAATGACTATGTTAACGGATTCGTATCAGCGATATTTTGCAGAATTGTATGATGACAAGTTGGATTCGTTGGCAATGGCTCTCGTGGACGATTTTCTTGCGCATTATCCCGAAAGTGTGTATTTTCTAAATAACAAAGGTGCTCTTTTGGCTATGAGTGGAAACGAAAAAGAGGCACTTGGCTTTTTTGAGAAAATTCATGTAATAGACCCTTCGGATGAAATTGTAATAAGCAACATCGCATTCATCAACATGAAATTTGGAAACAAAAAGGAAGCAAAAAAGTACTACGAAAAATTACTAGGAAGCAAAAATGAAGAATTAAAATCTGTCGCTGAAGAAGCGTTGAAAGATTTATAAGAAAGAAAACGAGGAAGCCTTAAAAACTTCCTCGTTTTTCTTATCGAATGTTAATTGTTTGTTAGTGTGCCTTGCGCCTTCTGATATGCTATGTAGTTGAGATATAGTTGGAAATAGCTCTCAACCTTTGTCTCGTAGGCCTTTTGCCACAGAGTCTGTGCTTCGAGATAGTTCGAAAGAGTTTCCATTCCTACATCGTATGACTTCTTGCTCATTCGCATATTTTCGGCAGCCTGTTCGAGCGATTTGTCTGCCAAATCGGCTTCGAGTTTAGCCTCGTCGAGTTTGTTGGCGCACTGGGCAAGTTCCAGAGTCATCTTCTCGTTAAGGTCGTTCTGTTCAATCTGTGCCTGTTCGTATTCGAGTTTGGCAGCCTTCAGTTTATTTATTCGCTCGCCAAAGTGGAAAATCGGAATCGTTACGTTTACAAGTCCGCCCAACGCCTTATTGTCGAGCAGAGTCTTGTTGCTGAATTCTCCGCCGTAGAAATAGTTTGCCGTTCCTATCACCGATACTTTTGGCAGAAGTTCGCTGCGCACGAGTTTTACGTTCTGCTGTGCCACTTCTACCTTTTTGCTGAGCATCTGATATTCAGGACGCGCAGAGATGTCTTGCGTGTTGTTTGGTTGGTAGTTGACGGTTGGATATTCGCTAATTACCTTTATTTCAGATGTCAGAGGCTTGCCGATGTAGTGGCAAAGGTTCATTGTTGCCAGACGGATTCCGTTTTGAGCCTTGCGCATTTGCAACTCGCTCTCGTTTAGTTTCACTTTTACTTTAAGCAAGTCGTTCTGCGTAGCCATTCCGTGTTTTACCGCGCTCTGAACGTTGCGCTGAAGTTCGAGCAGAAGTTCGTTGTATTGCTTGGCAACTTTTTCGAGTTCCGAAGCCTTTACGAGTTTTGCATAGGCATCGTCGGTTTGTACAATCACCTCGCTTTCTGTAAGGCTGTGGCTTGCGAGCAGAGCCTCTTTCTTGAGCTGATGCATCTTGTATCCGGCGGTGATTTTTCCGCCCATGTAGATTGGCTGCTTTACTATCACGCCGGCCTGATAAAGTTGATGCAGATTGTAAGTGAGGTCGGGCGCAGGAATGGTCATCGGCAGTCCAGACATAGTGAGGAATGTGTTGAGCATCTGCGTCATGTCGCCAATTTTTATGCGGTCGGAAAGATCGCCTTTCATTGTCGAAAAATGGGCGTTTCCCATCACCGAAATGTCGGGCAGAAAGTTGCCCTTCATGCTCTTAATCTGCAAGTCGGCAATGGCTATCTTCTTCTCCGAAGCGTTTATCTGCTTGTTGTTTTGCAGAGCCATCTCCCTGCACTGCTTAATGTTAAGCGTTTCTTGGGCCGATAGTTGTGCCGAAGCAAGCAGTGCAAGTGCTAATATATTTAAGTATCTCATTTTTTGTCAGTTTTTTTGATGTTGAAGAAAATGGCATAGAGCACCGGCATGAACAAAAGGGTGATGCATGTACCCACGAACAGCCCTCCCATGATTGCGGCAGCCATCGAGCCGAACATTGCATCGGACAGCAGCGGAATCATTCCGAGGATTGTGGTGAGCGATGCCATAAGCACTGGGCGGAATCGGCTCATCGCACTGTTTATCAGAGCGTCTATAGGAGCAGAACCGTTGTTCAGTTCGAGCGTAATCTCGTCGATAAGCACGATGCCGTTCTTTATAATCATGCCAATGAGTCCGAGCGTTCCGACAATGGCAACAAAGTCGAATGCCTTGCCTGTAACGAGCATTGCTGACACAACGCCAATCAGCACGAATGGTATTGAGCAGAAGATAATCGTTGGCTTGCGATAGTCCTTGAACAGCATTATAAGTATTGCAATCATCAGAATTATCGCCATCGGGAAGTTCTTGAACAGATACTTCATACTCTTGTCGCTCGCTTCCTTCTCGCCCTGCCATCTAAGGCTGTAGCCCTTTGGCAGTTCGATTCGTGCCAGTTTCTTTTCTATAACCTGACGAGCCTTTTCCGTTTCAATGCCAGCGGCAGGCGAGCACTGCATTCTAAGGCATCTCTGTCCGTTCCATCTTGGCACAACCGGCGTTTCCCACTTAACGTCAACGCTCTTTGCTATCTGGTCGAGTGGTGTAGAGCTCATTACAGACTCGATGATGTCTTGTTTCTCGAGTTTTCCGGTTTTTATCTGCAAAAGCAGATTCTTGTCGAGAAGTCCGGTGAGCGACGGCATTGTTGAGAATACCTGAACGTTGTTCAGATTTTCGATGGCATTGCCGTTCGAATCGAGCGTCTTAACATAGATTGAGTTCTTGTGAATGCCTTCGTAGAACGAGCCGATTGGCAGTCCGCCGGCGGCAGAAAGCAACGACATGCTCACATCGTTTCGGCTCAGGTTGAGGGCGCGAGCCGCGCTCTGGTCGTACTCAACGGTGATGTTCGGAACTTTCGGAGACCAGTCTGATGTGATAAGGCAGACTTCCGGACTTTCTTCCATAATCTTGCGGCAACTGTCGGCAAGTTGTGTCAATACGCCGGGATCAGGACCTACAAACTGAGCCTCGATAGGATATTTCTTGAACATCAGGTTGTATCTCTTCAGTTTGACGTATGCGTCGGGATAGTGCTTGTTGAGGTACTGCTGAATACTGTCCATGTTCTCGATGAGCGCTTTGGCACTCTTGAAGTCGATAATCAGTTCGCCGTACGATACCGATGGGGTAGCGATGCTTCTCACAAGGTTGTATCGTCCCGGAGTTCCGCCGATTGAGGCTGTGATGTGCGTAATCTCATCACGCGTCTTCAGGTAATCCTGAATGCTCTGGAGATCCTTCTCAATTCGGGTGTAGTTTGTGCCCTCCGGCAGTTTGTATTCCATGTAAAGCTGGTCGTATGTCATATCAGGGAAGAACTTCTGCTTCATCTGCGTGTAGCCGAAGATTGAGAGCAGCAGCAGTCCGACCATTGCAACGGTGAACACAAGTCTGTGCGACAGACCGAACATCAGAATCTTGCGCAGATAGTCGTATCCCTTTCCTGTGTAGGCATCGAAATCTGATTTTTCGTTCTGTTCGTCGTCGACGTTTTCATTGTCGTCAACAAAATCCTTGTCCGTTGTGTCGGTATCTTTTTCTTTCTTCTTCCACTTAATGTATCGGCTTGCCATCAGCGGAACGTGTGTGAGGGCAAGCAGCCAACTAAGCGAGAGCGACACGGCAAGCACTATGAAGAGGTCGCGCGTGTAAACACCGGCTGTATCTGGCGACATAAATATTGGCAGAAAGGCGATGATGGCAATCATTGTTGCGCCCAGCAGAGGCATCGCAGTCTGCTTTCCGATGTCGGTAAGAGCCTCGAACTTGGATTTGTCGGGATTCTTACGGTCTATAAGGATTCCGTCGATAATTACGATGGCATTATCGACCAACATTCCCATTGCGAGGATGAATGCGCCGAGCGAAACTCGCTGCATTGTTCCGCCGGCGGCAGAAAGGAACAGGAACGAGCCGCAGACAGTAATCAGCAGGCTTATTCCGATGATTATTCCGCTCTTGATGCCCATTGCAAACATCAGGATGAGGATTACAATGGCGATAGATTCGATAAGGTTGATGAGGAATGTGCCGAGGGCATCGTTCACTCTGTCTGGCTGGAAGAACACTTTGTGAATGTTTATTCCGGCAGGTAGGCGAGTCTCTTGCAACTCGTTTATTTTCTTCTCTACCTCAGCTCCGACCTTTACGATGTCGGCTCCGCTTGTTGGTGCAATCATAAGTCCGAGTGAGCGGTTGCCGTCGTAGAACATCTCGTTTCTTGTTGGCTCGGCATATCCCGTGGTAATCTGGGCAATGTCCTTCAGTCTGAGTTGGTCGTTCTCATGACCTTGGATAATCATGTTGCCAATATCGTCTATGCTCTTGAAACGGTCGCTCACGGTAACGCGGATGCGGTTGTCGCCGTTGTCGAAATATCCGCTGTAAGTTGTTTTGTTCTGACCGTTAAGAGTCATCAGAACTTCAATCTGCTTAACGCCGAGGTTAGCCATTCTGTCTTGCAGAAGTGAGATGTATATGCAGTCCGAACGCTTTCCGTAGATATCAACGCGGTCAACGCCGTCCATATTCATCACATCTCTCTTCACGAGTTCGGCATAGTCGGCAAGTTCGCGGTCGGAAAGTCCGTCGCCGGTAAGGGCGTAGAACATTCCGAACACGTTTCCGAAGTCATCTTTCACCTGAGTGGTAACGCCGTCAGGAAGTTTTGAGGTGGCATCGCTAACCTTTCGGCGCAGAGCATCCCAGCACTGTTCAACGTCCTTGTCGGCAACAGTGGTGTTCAGTTCTACTGTGATGATAGCCATGTCGTTGTAAGAGTAGCTCTCCACGCTCGATACGTTCGGCATGGTTCGGATACTCTTCTCCAAGATGTCGGTGGCTTCGAGTTCCACCTGATGTGCATCGGCTCCCGGATATACGGCTACCACGAGAGCCTGCTTAACCTTCACTTCCGGGTCTTCCAACTTGCTCATCTGCCATGCAGCCAAGAGGCCTCCGCAGATAAGTATGGCTATCAGGAAGTAAACCAGATTCTTGTTCTTAAAAGCCCAACTACTGAAATCCATTATAGCAGCCCTCCTACGTTAGTTTGTGAATTAGCCTTTACCGGCTCAACTGTCTCTCCGTTGCTTATGTGGTGAACGCCGAACTTTACTATCTGCTCGCCAAGTTGGAGTGCGTTGCTTGTAACGATGCACTTTCCGTTACTCAGAAGTTGCTTAATCTCAACTTCTTTCTGTTCAACCGTCTTCGTGTCGTTGTTGAATGCAAAGACATAACTCTTTCCGTTCTCCTCTTTCAGTGCAGAGTTTGGAACGGTAAGTTTCGCTGCTCCGTTCTCGCTGCTGAAGATGCTTACCGTTGTGTTCATGCCCGGCGATGGCATTGGATTGCCGTTGCCCACAATCTGAAGGCGCATGGTGTATAGCTGGTTTGTGTTGGCTTTCTGACTGATGTTTATTAGTTTAAGGTGGTACACAACGCCCGGATATGAGTCGAATGTACACTGATATCCGCTGAAAGTATTTCGCTTAGTGTAGGCGCGTGCCGGAATGTTAATCTCCACCTCAGGGACGCCGTTGCTCATCATTGTTACGACAGGCATTCCTGCGGCAACAATCTCGTGGCTGTCGAAGTAAACCTTCTGTATGCTTCCGCTGAATGGAGCATAAAGATATGTATAGCCAAGTTGGTCTTTGTGGTGCTTGTACTTGGCTGTAATCTGCTTCAGACCGTAAACAGCCTTGTCGTTGTTGTTGGCTGTCGTTCCATTTTCCTTGTACAGCTCCATAACTCGCTCGCATTCAGCCTTTACCTGACTGTATTCAGCCTCTGTAGCGTCGAGTTGAATCTGATAGTCGGTAGGGTCAATTCTGGCAATAAGTTGTCCCTGTCTAACTTGCTGACCTTCGGTGACGTAGTTTTTCAAAATATTGCCTGCCACTTTGAACGACAGGTTTATCTCTTCCGATGCCTTTACTTTTCCCGGGTATTGCATGCTGTTCTGACTGTCGGCATTAGTTACAACATCCAGTTGAACTATTTTTGCAACCTTCTCGTTGCTTTCTTTTTTTCCGCATGCTGTGAGTACTAATCCCATAGCAAGAAACTTAAATAGAAAAGATACTTTCATATTATTTTGTGAGTTTATAAGATTATCCAGTAAAATAATTAAAATTCTCTGCGAAGATAAACATAATATTTAACATTTGAAAGCGCAAAAAAAGCAAAAATGACGCCTAAATGTATTATCCTTATACGAAAAGTACAAAAAAATGTTAAAATTTATTGCCGATACTTTTGTATTTGTTCTATATGTATTATTTTTGTGTCGAATTGTAGAATCAAAATTTTTTGTATGTTAACAGAAAGATTACCTTTTTATTTTGTATTGCTAAACGGCAACAGTGCGGTTGGATTAACAAAGGAGATTTCTGATGGAGACTTTGTTTCTACCATAGGATTGTGTGGATTTCTCATCTGTCTTGAGGGTGAAATCCGAATCTCGCACGACGGCACTATCTATAAGATGAAGAGAGGAGATGTGTATCTAAACACATCGTCTATTATATTGCGCCTTCTAAGTCGCAGCGCAAATTTCAGGGGCGTTATTCTCGTTTCCAAGGTCGATTTTGTCATCTCGCTCGTACACAAGGCAACGAGTCCGCAGAACATTCTCTATATCCGAAGCAATCCGTGTATTTCGCTTGCTCCCGATGCTTTCGACAAGTTCAAGAGTCAGGTGCTCGATTTGTACGACAGCATTGGCAGCGACCGTTTCATGGATAACGAGAATCAGACCGAACTGCTTCTTGTTGAACTGATGAAGGCGAAGGCGCAGTGCATCTGCTACGAACTATTCCTGCTTTTCTTCGGAAACCATCCGGTAAAGCCGCTTGAACTTAGCCGTGCCGATGAGATTTTCCATCAGTTCATGCTCGACCTCAACGCAAATTACAAGACAGAGCGAAAGGTCGAGAAATATGCTGAAATGCAGAATCTTACGCCTCGATATTTTTCAAAGCTGATAAGGGACAGAAGCGGTTTGTCGCCTGTTCAGTGGGTTGACCAAACCATCATTGCCGAGGCAAAGCAGGTGCTCGAATCGACTTCTATGTCGATAAAGCAGGTTGCACTCGAATTTGGCTTCAGCAACCAGTCGTTCTTCGGAAAATATTTCCGTCAGCACACGGGAATATCTCCGTTCCAGTATCGCAAGCGAAATGCCAGATAGAAAAGTTTAGTCGTTGAGATAGAATTTCTCAACGGCAAAAGCAACGCCGTCTTCTTCGTTAGATAGCGTTACAAAGTCGGCAGCCTCTTTTACCACATCCTGAGCATTTGCCATGGCAACGCCAAGACCGGCATACTGAATCATTGTGAGGTCGTTGAATCCGTCGCCGCAGGCAATCATCTCGTCCTTTGTCATTCCAATCTTTTCGAGCAGAATGGCAAGGCACTTTGCTTTGTCAATTCCCATAGGAACGAGTTCGAGGAAGAATGGCTCCGATCTGAATACGTTCATCTTGCCATTCAGATGTTCGAACATCTCTTTTTCGAGTATGGCAAGCGGTTCTGGGTCGCCAACTATAAGACATTTAGGCAGTTCTTCTTCAACGGCATCAAGCCAGTTTTCTACTTTCATGCTCTTCATTTTGTTGAGCATTACTTCGTATTCAACATACTTGTCCGAAGGATTCTCGCAGAAGACATATTCGTTCTTGTACGAAAGAATCTGAAAATCGTTGTCCTTTGCGCATTTATATAGATAAGGTAGAAGCGAACTGTCGAGCACATTCTGATAAAGAACCTCTCCGTTGGCAAGATTGATTATTTTGCCGCCGTTGTACGACAGAATGTAGCCTCCGTAATGCTTCAGATTCAGTTGCTCGGCAAGTGGCATTATTCCGAAAGTCGGTCTGCCCGAAGCCAATACAATCTTCAGTCCCTTCTGCTGTGCTTTTTCGAGAACCGAAAGAGTGCGTGGCGTAATTTCCTTTTTCTTGTTGGTGAGAGTGCCGTCGAGGTCGAGCACCAGAATCTTGTATTTACTCATTGTTGTCCGATTGTTCTGCGGCGCGCAGAATTAGTGTTGTTGCGCCGAGTGTGAAGATGGCTCCGTCTTCGAGTCTTACCTGTTCCTTGTTTCCAAGAATGTCGTTATTGTAGAATACGCCCACCGCGCTTTTCGCGTCGCGCAGATTGTATACGAGTTCGCCGTTCTTGTTGCGCTTAACATTGATGATGCAGTGGCGGAAATCAACGCTTGGGTCGGTTGTCTCGATAGGGCAGTTGATGTTGGTGTCGCGGTTGAAGCGTCCAATCTCGTTGTCGCCCTCTCGCAGTGGAATAACTTGCTTGTATGCAAACTGATTCTCGATGACAACGATGCTGCCGAAAGCCTCTTTGTTCTCCTGCTCGTCAATCTTTTCTTCCTTGCGTGTGGCTTTCAGTTTAGACACACCAATTCGTATGCTGAATTGTTTGTTACACTCATCGCATACGAATACAAGCGACTGACCGTCTTTGTATTTGGTCTCGTCGAACAGAATATAGTTCTGACATTTAGGACACCTTACTCTCTTCATCTTATTCTTGCTTTAGAACCCAAGAATCGGTGAAAAATTTGTTTTCTCTCAACTTTTTCAGTTCGTTCAGAGCCTCTTCTTTTGAAGAATAGCTGCCGTAAACAACCCTGATGATATTGTTGCTTTCGTAAAGGTGTGTCTTCTTGAAGCCCTCGCTCTTCAGTTCCTCGACAAACTTTAGTGCCGATGTGCGTGGAACTGCGCTTGCCACAACAACGCAATACTTCTCGTCTGAAGAAATTGTTGCTGCCTCGGCTGGAACTGCTGCGGCTGTTGTGCCTGCACTCTGGTTTGCAGCAACCTCCGGCTTTGGAGTAGCCTTAATAGCAGGAGCGGCGTTTACTGTCTCCATTGGCTGCTCAAGGCTGATGATGGCCGTTGCGAGCGATTTATCCTTTATTGCGTCGAACAGCTTGCCTTGGTTGTTCGATGCGTAGTATGCTTTGTTTACATAAGTGTTCTCAACCTTGTCTGGAACAAGGAAGAAAAGCAGAATAGCGGCTGCTACGGCAACCGTATTTCTTATCCAACTCAATTTCAGATTGATGTTTATAGATTTGTTCTTGTCGTCGCTGCCAGCCTCTGGCTTCACGATTGTGAATACCGACTGGTGCGCAGCCTTGCTCTCGTGCTTCTTCTCAGCAGGCTGTGCTGCGGCAATTCTTCTCTGTGCACTTTCTTCGGCTTCTGCAACGTCCGAAAGTGCCTTCATCTCAAAAGAACTGAATCCATATAAATATGGTGACAATGCTCCCGCCTGATTAGGTGAGAAACTGTAAACACCATCTATATTCATTGAAAGTGTGCCGATGCCGTTAAGTTCGTATTCGCCATCCTTGCGCAATACTTCGATTAGTTCGTTAACTTCTTCTTCAACTCTTTTCGTTGCCTCGGGAAACGAATCGTCGTACGTTTCCATATAAGATTGCACGAGCAGTCCGTCGTTCATGCTCAGATGTGCATTAAAGCCGATTGTGCGGCTTGGTGGAAGAAAGATGTTCTCCTCCTCAACACGACGCGCTGACACATGTTGTGCCAGAAAGCCTCCCAGCCCCGGCACAATTACGCAGTCGTTTGTCAACAATAAGACCTCAATATGTCTTGCTAAATTTATCATGCTGCAAAATTATAATAAAAAATCCACATTCCACCATATTATTGACCAAAAAATCCTAATTTTTTTGACTATAATATTGCCGTTTGTTTTTTTTTTCTACCTTTGCAGAAAAATAAGACGAGATAGCATTTTGCGTTTACAGATTGTTTGTTCCGCCTTAAATAAAAGAAGATGAAAATATTAAACTTTTTTTCAGGATTGGCAACGTTTTTTTGTGTCGTTTCTTGTTCTTCGGACAAGGTGACAAAACAGTCGGGAGAAGACGAGGAGGCAAAAAAACTTTTTCAGGGAGTTTGGGTTGATGATGATACCGAAGAGGCCATTTTTCAGGCCAAAGGCGATTCTATATTCTACCCGGACGGTTCTGTTGCACCTGTTTACTTCGAGATTGTTGGTGATACACTTGTTTTTAAGGGCGGAACAGAAACGCACTACAAGATTGATAAGCGTACCGAAAACGTGGTTTGGTTACATTCTCTCAACGATGATGTCTTAAAACTGCATAAGTCTGATAGTGAGGATGATATCGTACAGTTCAAGAGCAGTTCATATTCTCCGAAAATTTATACCGAGGTAACAAAGCGCGACACGGTGCTGAACTTCAACAACGAGCGCTATCACTGCTATGTGGCTGTGAATCCAACGAAGAGAAAGGTTGTCTGCACTTCGTATTCGGCAGAGGGACTGAGCGTTGACAACATCTATTACGACAACGTGATTAACATCTGCGTATATCACGGAACGCAGTGCCTTTATAAAAAAGATATTCACAAGGAGGATTTCGGAAAGATGATTCCGCCGCAGTTTATAAAGAGTGCGATTCTGAGCGATGTTGTGTTTGCCGGAATTGATGCCAAGGGCTGCAAGTTCGATGCTACAATCTGTGCGCCAGAGGGCTCGAGCTGCTATATGGTAGAGATAACCGTGGGCTTCGACGGCAAATCTTCGAGCGAGTTGCTCGAATACTGATAGGGCTGAGAATCAGACTGAAAGAGACTGCAAAAACGAACTAAGACAAATAACTGTATGACGAAATCTAAAACTACTGGCATAATGCTAATCGCGGCGATTCTGTTTGTCTTTTTCGCCGTCGAGGGGCATTGCCAGACTAAGCGCAATATGCTGAACTTCGATTATAGCTATATTTTTCATGAGGAAAACCCTCTTGGCTATATCGGAAATAAATACCAAAGGCTTTACATGCATTTCGACACTATTTACAAGGACAAGAAAGACGCTTCGCGCTACATTGTAAATGGTGTTAGTAGGGTAAGACAGAATCTTTGTCGTTTTAGCGGCTACATTAAGATTGACTCTGTAGTAGTGGACAATAGGGAGGATTCTTATAGATCGGGCGACGACTTGACACCCCGTTTTACTGCTTATGCAAAGTATGAGTTTAAGGAAGATGCCGCGCAGAAAGGCTCGGGAGTGTTTTCAGGAAAATTCAGGAGTGCCATCTATCTGTATAAAAATACTGTTCATTACGATGATTTAGAGTGGGGAGCAGACTCATATTGCAACAATCAATTTGAGGGAACATGGACTTCTTATCGCACAAAAGCAAAGAAAAAGGCAAATTTTGGAGATTATCGCATCCCTGATTCTTCGGGCTTGGATGGTGGAGCGGCTGAATTTATGCCTTATGGTGGCGAAGGCTGGGGTACTTATCTTAATATGTATTCTAATTTTGGAGAAAAAGGGATTTCCGACGATTTAGTTCAGGCTGCAACGGCTGAGGAGCAGCGTGAATGGTGGAAAGGTGAGAAGGAAAATATTGTAACGTGGAAGACGCGAAAAACTAAAGGGGAACCTTGCAGTGTTGATATTTACAGAAACGGAAAATTCCTTCAGACTTTGAAGACAAAGGTTGACAGTTTGTATAGGATTAAACAAAGTGATTTTAATTATGATGGCTTCAGGGATATTCTGATAAGTCCAGAGTATGATTTAAAACGCTTTGTGTATCTGTGGTCTCCCAAGTCGGGAAAATATGCAGAAGCTCCTGAGTTTGAGAAGGTTGATTTTACTGATTTTTATGAACGGGCGAATTGTGTTGTTGGTATAAAGCAAGTCTGTCATCATGACGTAGAGGAGTATATTATGTACAAATTGCTTGACGATAAGTTCGTTTTATATAGCACGCTTGTGAAAAGGCCGTATGGCAGCGTGTATTGTGAACAGATAATCTACAATCAGAAGGGAGAGGTTGTTGACAGAAAGAAAAATCCGAAATATGAGGAAATTCTTGACTTTTGGCAGTCTGTGTTTTTTACTGATAAAGTTACCAGCGAATTGCAGTAAAAAACATCTCGCAAAAAGAATCTGAATCTTTCTGCGAGATGTTTTTTTATTGCTTGTTTTCAGCGCCGTTTGACTTGTTTCCTTCGGAATTGGTGCGAGGCTTGTTGCCCTGAGGCTTGCCGTTTCTGCCCTTTTGGTGGGGCTTTCCGCCACCTTGACCGCCATTTGGCTTTGGCTTGTTGTTGCCCTTTCCGTTGCGGTTGTTTGGCTTGCCGTAGTTCTTTCTTCTGCCTCGACCTTTCTTTTCGGGCAGAGGCTTGTATTCCGGTGTCTCGCCAAATTCGGCAGGCACGGGCGTTTTCTCTACCTCCTTCTCAATCATTTTTTCAATTAGGCGGAAGCGAATCTGGTCGTCCTCGCTGACGAGGGTGATGGCGGCTCCGTCGCGGTTGGCGCGAGCCGTTCGGCCTATGCGGTGAACGTAGTCTTCGCTGTCGCGCGGAACGTCGTAGTTGATAACGAGCGTGATATCGTCGATGTCGATGCCTCGCGAAACGATGTCTGTTGCCACCAGAATGTCGATGTGGTTGTTCTTGAAATCGCGCATAATCACGTCGCGTTCAGCCTGTTCAAGGTCCGAGTGCATCTCGGCGGTATTTACGTGCATCTGCTTGAGCGTGCGAGTAACTTCCTTTACCTTCTGTTTTGACGATGAGAAGATGATTACGCGCTTAGGATCGTCTTTTTTTATTATGCTCTTCAGAATCTTTATTTTCTGCGGTTCGTAGCAGATGTAAGCCGTCTGCTTAATTTTCTCGGCAGGCTTTGAGTTGGCTATCTTCACCTCCTTTGGATTGTGCAGAATGTTCTTTGCCAGTTCGTGGATTTTTGGCGGCATGGTTGCCGAGAACATTATCGTCTGGCGGTCTTTCGGAGTTAGTTTGATGATGCTCATAATGTCGTCGTAGAAGCCCATGTCGAGCATACGGTCTGCCTCGTCGAGAATGAAGAACGAAACCTGCGATAGGTCTACGTTTCCAAGTTTTATGTGGCTCAGAAGTCGTCCCGGAGTGGCAACGATGATGTCGGCTCCAAGTTGGAGGCTCTTCACCTCGTTGTTGTATCGGTCGCCGTCGTTTCCGCCATAGATGGCAATGCTTGTAAGGTCGTTGTAGTACGAGAATCCTTCGAGTTGCTGGTCAATCTGCTGGGCCAGTTCGCGTGTAGGCGACATCACTACACAGTTTATGGCGTGTTCGGGGTATGAATATCGGCAAAGTTCGCTGATTACGGGCAGCAGATAGGCGGCAGTCTTTCCTGTTCCTGTCTGAGCCACGGCAATAAGGTCGTGTCCTTCTAATATTATGGGTATAGATTGTTCCTGCACCGGAGTGCATTGTTTGAATTTCATTGCATCGAGCGCGTCGAAAACGCAGTCTTCCAAATCTAAATCGTAAAAATCCACAGTGTTGTAATGTTTTGTTCTTTTAAAAAAAATGTGTACAAAATTATGAAAAAATATTTAAATATACTCAATAATAGACGATTATAATAACATATAATTTGTACAGAAAAGTGACAAATGTCAAGAATTGTGCTCGAAAACATACTTTTTACACCGATTTGTATTCAATTTATGCTTTAAAACATTATCTTTGCAGCGGGTTTCACTGATACTGCGAAGACATACGATTGTGTTTTCTGGGATAATTAACGTCCAGACGCGAAACCATGGCTGCGGTCAGGCTGGATATGTTTAATTAAAGTTATTTATTTTGAAAAGAGTTAGATGGATTTTTGTTCTGTTGTTGTTCACCACATTTATCTCGTTTGTAGGTAAGGATCACGAAATCTCTGGACTGAAGGTGGGCGAGATTGCTCCCGACTTCGTAATAAGTCCGGCAGGAAACGAAAAGATGAACTTGACAGACTTAAAGGGCCACTACGTATTAGTAAGTTTCTGGGCAAGTTACGATGCAAAATCAAGATTGCAGAACGTACGTTGCAGTAACGCCGTGAAGGGGCTTGGCTCAGAGATAAAAATGGTGTCTGTATCGTTTGATGAGTATTCATCAATTTTTGATGAGGTGGTAAGGAAAGACAAACTCAACGCTGATTTGAGTTTTGTTGATACAAGAGGCACTCATTCGCCTTTGTACCGCAAGTATTATCTCGGACGTAATTTTCACAATTATCTCCTCGACAAAGAGGGCAGAGTTATTGCTTGCGATGTCGCTGCCGAACAGATAAAGACATATCTCGACTAATCTGTTTCTGAAATAAGAAGGGAGTCATCACACAAAAATGATGACTCCTTCTTTTTTACTCACGAAAAAACTTGTTTTCATTATGAAGTATATAATTGTTTCTGACATTCACGGTAGCATCTCGGCACTCGACAAGGTGCTTGCCTTCTTCGAGAGGGAGAAAGGCGATATGCTGCTTATCTTGGGCGATATTCTAAACTACGGACCGCGTAACCGCATCCCCGGCGATATAAATCCCGCAGCCATCGTTGAGAGGCTCAACGCAATGGCAGACCGCATCGTGGCGGTGCGCGGAAACTGCGACAGCGAGGTTGACCAGATGCTGCTCTCGTTCCCGATGATGGCTGATTATACCATTGTGGTTGACAACGGCAAGAAACTTTTCCTTACGCATGGGCACAAATACGGCGAGTCATCGCTTCCGCTTGGGGCTGATGCCTTGTTCTGCGGTCACACGCACTTGTGGAAACTTGAGCGCAATGCCGACGGTCTGCTTGTGTGCAACACTGGCTCTGTAACCTTCCCAAAAGGCGGAAACGTACCGACTTTTGCTGTGCTGAGCGATGGCGAGGTGTCTATCCGTCAGCTCGACGGCTCTGTTCTGAAGAGTTTAAAGTTGAAAATTCATAATTCATAATTCAGAATTCACAATTCATAATTGACAATTCACAGTTGACAATTCACAATGAATAATTCAAAATTGCTTTCATAATAGCAGAGGGCTTACAGCGAACAATTTCGTCAGAAATTGTTCGCTTGGTATATATAAAAAAGAAGGTAGGAAGAAGGTAGGAAGAAGGTAGGAAGAAGGTAGGAAGAAGGTAG
>FNBQ01000008.1:90545-133004 GCA_900102385.1 Bacteroidales bacterium KHT7
AGGAAGAAGGTAGGAAGAAGGTAGGAAGAAGGTAGGAAGAAGGTAGATAGAAGGAAGGTAGACGGAAGATAGATTCAAGGTACATCCAAGCAAGCCGGAAGGTACATGGGTGAGAATCCTAACTGGGAACTGGAATTTGAGGGAGAATGTTGCTAGTTCAGAATTTAGGGTACTGCTTACTTTGTTTTTGCGAAACCGTTTCCTATGATAGCAAGTCTGTTCATATTATTCTGTTAAGCGGATTTTACCTGTAAGCAACTGCTGCATCATTTAATTTACTAATCTCTTTTAACAGAAAATCCTGCAATGTATTCTTGCCTGATAGTGAAAACATGTAAGTAGACACAAATAATCAGGCTTTCGGCAGAAGTTATGAATTTGTCCGACGGCATCGGGAAAATATCCAATTGGTGCAACGGCGTAGCACTTTTTTGTCCGTTTAAATAAGGTAGTATTTGGGGATACATTACGTAAAAACGACGACAACTATAAAGCATTGTCTCATTTATTCCTCGCTTATTTACCTTTTTGCGAGGCGATTGAGTAGTTGTTCGCCATCGCACACGCTGCCGTTCTGTTCGTATTCAACTATGTAAAATCCAATTACATAGTTGCGTACCGTAGCAAAGCGGTTGACGGCTTTCACTGCGGCGGTATATGCCGAATTGTGCAACAGCAATACCAAATCGGACAAGTTTTTCAACGAAAACTTGCTTGATGCGATTTTCGTTGAAAAATTGTCTTAGTATGTTGCTACAGTGGGGGTGAACTTATTTCACTTTCTTATAATTTCGGACAAAGCATGAAAATAAATCTTGTATTTATGCTTTTTTGTCTAAAAACGCCAAAAAAATAGGAGCTTTGCTTTATTTAATAATGGGTTCGAGCCATTTTTCTGAGAAAATGAGTACCTTTGTACCATATTCCCATAATATACACTTATCGGCAGTTGCGTATGGATAATATACAGGCTTTGTCTGAGGAAGACATAAAACTACGCTACATAACCCCATCCATCTTAGAGAAAGGATGGTCGGTAGAAGACATAACAATGGAGACGAAGGTTAAACTTACGGATGGTAAGATTAACCTTCGAGGTAATTTTGTTGCACGTGGCAAAGCTAAGTATGCAGACTATGTGCTATACTATAATCGTGCAACCCCGATTGCCATTGTTGAAGCCAAGGATGCAAATCATGCCGTAGCGTTCGGACTGCAACAAGCAAAAGACTATGCCCAAATGATGGATGTTCCATTTGCCTTCAGTTCTAATGGACAGGGCTATCAGGAGTACGATTTCCTGACAGGCAAGGAACGAACCCTACTTATGGAAGAGTTCCCTACCAAGGAAGAATTATATGCGCGCTTCCTCACTGAAAGCAATGGCGGCAAGGGCTTGTCGGATGATGAAAAGAAAGTCATCGACCAGCCATTCTGTACGGGACAGGACATCTTCCCACCACGATATTACCAGCGTAATGCCGTAAACCGCACTGTCAATGCCGTTGCACAAGGAAAGAACCGTCTTCTGCTTGTGATGGCAACAGGAACGGGTAAGACATATACGGCATTTCAGATTGTCTACCGTCTGTTGAAGGCTGGGTTGGTAAGGAAGGTTTTGTATCTGGCAGACCGCAATGTACTGGTTGATCAGTCTATCCAACAGGACTTTAAGCCTCTGAACAAGACTATTCATAAAGTCAGCTATCAGCAAGACTTGGGAAGCGGTATTACAGCGTACGAAGTTTACTTTGCACTCTACCAACAACTTATAGGACAGGGAGGTAAGCAAAACTACAGGGATTTGTTTAAACCAGAGTTCTTTGACATGGTCATTGTGGATGAGTGTCATCGAGGTAGTGCGAAAGATGATAGTAATTGGCGTGAAATACTGGAATACTTTGATGGGGCAGTCCAACTTGGTATGACCGCCACACCGAAAGAAACAAGATATCAGTCGAGCATAAGCTATTTTGGTGAGCCGATATACACATACAGTCTGAAGGAAGGCATTGAAGACGGATTCCTTGCCCCTTTCAAGGTTGTAAACATCACCACGAACATAGGAGACGAATGGCGACCTGTAAAAGGACAGAAAGACATATACGGCAATCTCATAGAAGACCGCATATATAACAATACCGACTATGATTACAACATTATCATAGAAGACCGTATCAGGGAAGTTGCCCACGAGATAACCCAGTATCTGAAAAGCACGGACAGAATGGCAAAGACCATCGTGTTCTGTGCCGACGAAGACCATGCCGACAGGATGCGTACTGCCCTTGTCAATGAAAACTCGGATATGTGCAAAAAGAATCCTGACTATGTTGTTCGCATTACAGGCAGCGACCCATACGGACAATCCAAGTTAGACTACTTCATTTCCGTAGCGTCTAAGTATCCTGTTATTGCTACGACAAGTAAGCTTCTTTCCACTGGTGTGGACTGTAAGATGGTTAAACTCATCGTACTTGACCAGCGTATCAACTCTATGACTGAGTTCAAACAGATTGTGGGTCGTGGTACTCGAATCAGAGAGAAAGAGGGAAAGACGCACTTTACCATTATGGACTTCCGCAACATCACAAGACTGTTTGCTGACCCTGAATGGGATGGACCGATTGAGGTGAATGAGGGATATGTGAAAGGGGAAGGCAAACCATATCCGGTCCCTGATGAAGTTCCTCCTGTCATAAGTGACACAGATACAACAGACACAGAGCGTACCCCTAAGCCCATTGTTGACAAGGACGGCTGCTCTGTTGAAGTCATCAACAAGGTGGTATCGGTCTACGATGCCAACGGTAAACTGCTGCGCACGGAAAGCATAACTGACTATACCCGTAAGAATATCAACGAGACTTATGTCAATCTCGACGACTTCATCAATCGTTGGAACGCTGCGGATAAGAAAGCTGAAATAACGGATCTGATGCGTGAAAGCGGCATAGACCTTCAGGCTTTAAAGCATGACAGGGATATGGACGATGTTGACGATTTTGACTTCATCTGCCACATTGCCTATGGCAAGAAGCCGTTGACGAGACACGAGCGTGCTGAGAATGTAAAGAAGCGCGACATATTCAACAAGTACGGTGCAGAAGCCCGAAAGGTACTTGAAGCCCTGTTGGAAAAATATGCCAATGACGGTATTACCCAACTGGAGAATAGAACGGTACTTTCTCTCGACCCATTCCGTCAAATGGGTTCTCCTGCCAATATCGCCAGACTTTTTGGAGGTAAACAGCAGTATTTCTCAGCAGTGAAAGAACTTGAACGTTTAATTTATAGCAATATATCATAACAAAATATGGCACTTAACAACTTTGTCAAGAGCATCCGCAACATCATGCGAAAGGATGCCGGTATCAATGGCGATGCACAGCGTATCGAGCAGATTGCATGGATGTTGTTTTTGAAAGTCTATGACGAGAAAGAAAACGATTGGGAATTTAACGAAGATGATTACACGTCCTTTATCCCAGAAAACTGCCGTTGGCGTAACTGGGCTAAGGACAATGGGGATGGAGAGGCTTTAACTGCGGGCGAACTTTTGAAGTTTGTCAACGATACTCTGTTCCCAACGTTAAAAAGCCTTGAAGTGACTCCAACCACTCCAATGCGTAGTGCTATTGTCCGCACCACATTCGAGGACGCAAACCAATACATGAAGGATGGCGTGTTGCTTCGTCAGGTTATCAATGTCATAGACCAACTTAACCTTGGCGATTATGAGGAAAGTCATGCGTTTGGAGAAATCTATGAATCCATCTTGAAAGAGATGCAGTCTGCTGGTTCGGCAGGTGAGTTCTATACTCCACGGGCCTTGACTGATTTCATGGCTGAAATCATCAATCCGAAGATTGGTGAAAAGATGGCTGACTTTGCCTGTGGTACTGGTGGCTTCATTACCAGTTGGCTGAAAGCTCTTGATAAGAAGGTCCAGACAGCAGAAGATAAGGAGGAATATGCAAAGTCTATCTATGGCATAGAAAAGAAGCAGTTCCCATATATGCTGTGTGTAACAAATATGCTATTGCACGACATCGACTCTCCACGGGTGATGCACGACAATTCCCTGACAAAGGATGTACTCAATTATACAGATGAAGATAAGTTTGATGTTGTGCTGATGAATCCACCATACGGAGGCAGCGAGAATAACGACATCAAGCAGCACTTCCCTTCGGATTTGAGTTCAAGCGAGACTGCCAACCTGTTCATGGTGCTTATCATGTATCGCCTTGCAGAGAACGGTCGCGCAGCTGTAATCTTGCCTGATGGATTCCTTTTTAATACAGATGATACCAAATTGTTGGCTATCAAGAAAAAAATGTTGCGTGAGTTTAACCTGCACACTATCATCCGTTTGCCGGGCAGCATCTTTGCACCATACACGCCAATCGCAACCAACATACTGTTCTTCAACAACGAAAAGGCTGAAGGAGCGGAGGAAGGTTTCTGTACCAAAGAGACTTGGTTCTATCGTATGGATATGCCCGAGGGCTACAAGCATTTCTCAAAGACCAAGCCAATGCGTGCCGAGCATTGCCAGCCAATTATTGATTGGTGGAACGACCGCAAGGAAATTGTAGATGCTGACAACAACGACGAGAAATCGCGTTGCTTCACTGCACAGCAGCTTCTCGACATGGATTGCAATCTCGACCAGTGCAAGTTCCCTAAGGACGAGGAAGAAATCCTTCCACCAGCCGAGCTGCTTGCCGACTACTACAAGAAGCGTGCAGCACTCGACCACGAGATAGACAAGACCCTCAAGGAGATTCAAAGAATATTGGGGATTGAAATAAAAATTGGCGAGTCATAAAGCTATGAGACAGATAGAAGAACTTACCTCGCTGCCAACCTCAAATAATATCAACGAGGATATCCGCTCTATTCTTGCGGAAGCACGCCGTATTACAGCCCGTGCCGTGAATACAGCTATGGTTACAGCCTACTGGCTTATTGGCAAGCGTATAGTTTTGGAGGAGCAGAAGGGGCAGGACAGGGCAAACTATGGGGAGAAATTGCTAAAGAATCTCTCCAAGGAATTGACTGCGGAATTCGGCAACGGATTCTCTTATCCGAACTTACGAAATATGCGCCAATTCTACCGCACATATCCCAATGCGGAGATTTGCTACACACTGTGTAGCAAATTGTCGTGGAGCCATAATCGTCTGATAATGAGAGTTTCCGATGCTAATGCCCGCGAGTGGTATTTGCGCGAGGCTGCCTCTGCAAACTGGAGTGTCCGTGAACTGGAGCGCAATATAAATTCGTTCTATTATCAGCGTCATCTGGAGAGTGGTTCTATCAAAAGCGAAAATGCTACACAGTGTGTAGCCAATTCTAACGGCTTGAATCCTCGTCAGTTACTTAAAGATCCATACGTTCTTGAATTCGTAGGACTTCCGCAATCGCCAGAACATAGTGAGCACGATCTTGAAGAGGCACTTATCACACATTTGCAGGAGTTTATGCTTGAGTTGGGCAAGGGTTTCTCATTCGTGAAGCGTCAGTATCGCATCAGCACAGAGACAAGCCATTTCTATATTGACTTGGTGTTCTACAACTATATTTTGAAGTGTTTCTTCCTTGTTGATTTGAAAGCCGACAAACTGACGCATCAGGATGTGGGACAGATGGATATGTATGTGCGTATGTTCGATGACCTAAAGCGCGGTGAAGGTGACAATCCTACTATCGGTCTCTTACTCTGTGCCGAGCGTGACGAAACGGTGGTGAAGTACTCTGTACTGAACGACTCGCAGCAGATTTTTGCCAGCAAATATCTGCCTTATCTGCCTACAGAGGAGGAACTGAAACGAGAGATAGAAAACGCAGGTCGTATGTTGCAAAACAAGGAGGAATAAAAGCTATGACAGGAAAGCAACTTAAAAACAGTATATTACAGTGGGCTATACAGGGAAAACTTGTGCCACAAGACCCTAACGATGAGCCTGCATCTGTCCTGCTCGAAAAGATCAGGGCTGAGAAAGCACGCCTTGTAAAAGAGGGCAAGATAAAGAAAGACAAGAAAGAATCTATCATCTACCGTGGTGACGACAATTCCCATTATGAGAAGTTCGCAGACGGGACTGTCGTATGCATAGATGATGAGATTCCGTTTGATGTGCCAAATGGATGGGAATGGTGCAGAATATCAGACATTGCAAGTATTGTTGGTGGCTATGCATATAAAAGTTACGATTTTATTTCTTCTTCACAAAATCAAGTTCTCCGTTTAGGAAATATTAAAAATGATTTTTTGAAACTAGATGCATCCCCTGTATATATATCCGATGATCTGGCAATTAAAACTGAAAAATTCAGATGCCATTTGGACGATATATTAATCACGATGACAGGAACTCGAAAAAAAAGAGACTATTTTTTTTCATATAAAGTGAAATCCATCAATCATGATTGTTTTATCAATCAAAGAGTTGGTGCCATTCGTTTTTATATCAAAGAATTGTCTAACTACATGATATATGCATTAAAGGCTGAATCCATATTACATAATGTGTTTCAATATGAAACAGGAACAGCAAACCAAGGAAATTTGGGAAGTGAAAATATTGCAAAAGTTTTTATTCCTCTTCCTCCACTTGCAGAGCAGCATCGCATAGTTGAAAAGATTCAGGAACTCTTGCCAGTTGTTGATCAATACGATAGTGCACAAAGCAAGTTGGATAACCTGAACAAGGATATAAAACCATTGCTTCGCAAAAGTATCTTACAAGAAGCTATCCAAGGTCGTCTTGTACCACAAGACCCTAATGATAAGCCAGCGGCAGTCCTTCTCCAGCGCATCAAGGAGGAGAAGCTACGTCTTGTCAAAGAAGGCAAGTTGAAGAAGAAAAACGTAGTAGATTCCGTTATCTTCAAAGGTGACGATAACAGGTACTTCGAGAAGATAGGAAAAGAAGTTACTTGCATAGATGAAGATATTCCTTTTGAAATACCAGAAAGTTGGTGTTGGGTTAGACTTGATTCTGTCTGTAAGTATATTCAACGTGGTAAATCACCAAAGTATTCACTTGTAAAGAAATACCCAGTAATAGCTCAAAAATGCAATCAGTGGAGTGGCTTTTCAATAGACAAGGCACAGTTTATAGAGCCAATTTCTCTTAGCAGCTATGGAGAGGAACGTAAATTACAAGACAGAGATTTGTTATGGAACTCTACAGGACTGGGAACTTTGGGGCGTATGGCTATTTACTATTCAAGGCTCAATCCGTATGAATTGGCAGTAGCTGATAGCCATGTAACTGTCATAAGACCACTAAAAGAATATGTACTGTCTGAGTATCTGTATGCCTATTTTGCAAGTAATACTGTTCAATCTGTCATCGAAGACAAATCAGACGGCAGTACGAAACAAAAAGAATTAGCCACAAGTACTGTTAAATCATACCTCATTCCTTTACCTCCAATTGATGAACAAAAGCGTATAGTTGCAAAGATTGATGAAGCATTAGCAGGTATTATGAGCAGATAGGAAAGAATGTTGTTGATATAACGGAAGATATACCATTTGAGATTCCTAATAGTTGGAAATGGTGCAGAATAGGAACATTATTCGCTCACAATAACGGTAAACAACTGAATAAAGGAAAGTCAACGGGAAAAATGATGAAATATATCACAACATCAAATCTTTACTGGGATGGTTTTATTCTTGATAATATTAAAATGATGCCATTTGAAGATAACGAAATAGAACGCTGTCAAGCTATTAAAGGAGATTTGTTAGTTTGTGAAGGTGGTGATGTTGGGCGTTCTTGTATTTGGACTTATGACAACCCCATTATGCTGCAAAACCACATACACAAATTGCGTGCCTATTATCCTCTCTGTACACTTTTTTTCTATTATATCTTTTGGTTGTATAATATGACAGGGATTATAGGCGGAAAAGGTATTGGCATACAAGGTTTTTCATCGAAAGCTCTGCATAACACACTTGTTCCTCTTCCTTCAATTGAAGAACAGGAACGTATTGTAAAAACAATTGAGTTGGCATTCAATGAGATAAAGGGTTAATTGCCCTTTATCTCGTTGAATATCTTTTCTATCTGGTTCACAATTCTTTGTTGTTCACTAAGAGGGGGGATTGGTAATAACGTTGTTGCCAACCGCTCCTTTCCAATGTTATAGAAAGCCTGTCCTGATTTATTAGTGATAGACTTCATGTATTCTATAATAGTTGGCGAACTCATAAGTGCTAACAGATATCGAGACAGCCAATCATTTGGATAATAAAGCCGTAGCACAAAAACAAAACCTCCAACTGTAACATTGGGCAAATCATTTTTAACATGTGCCATCTTGCCTATATTTTCCAAACTCGTTACAGCAGGTGTGACTATATCATTCTTTTGTAGGAGTATGTTCTTTTTTACGAAATCGCAAGGAAGAAATATGTCATCTTCTTTGAAGATTATTTCGAATGGGAGAATATTGCCTCCTCGTAAAATTCTAATACCTTGCTTATTTGTACTTGCATTCTCTTTTTTAAACGTAGCTCCCGTAAAGATTGTACAGATAGATTTTAGGCGACACCAAGACCATCTGTCTGGAACGTCAAATGGTATATCTTCTGTTATATCAACAACTTCACCGTCTATCTGCTCATAATACCTGTTATCGTCACCTTTGAAGATGACGGAATCCACCACATCTTTCTTCTTTAGTTTGCCTTCTTTTACAAGACGAAGTTTTTCCTCTTTGATGTGCTCTAACAAAACTGATGCAGGCTCGTCCGCAGGGTCTTGTGGCACAAGTTTGCCTTGGATTGCTTCTTGGAGAATACTCTTTCTTAGACGATTAGGCAGTTCCTCATTCAGTTTGTCGAGGATTTCTTGTGCCTTTCCGTATTCTTCAACCTTTCGAAGTAATTCATCTATTTTCGCCACTATTCGTTTTTGCTCGGCAAGAGGAGGAAGAGGGACTATACCTTTATAAAACTTTTGGTCATTGATGGCTGGATATGCAACACCTTTTGCATTATCACCATCGTTGGCGTAAGAATCAAACGTTGGAGATAGCAAATAATAGAATAAGAAACTGTTGTATATTCCACTAATACACGATAGTACAGCGAACCCCGTACTTGCAATTGGCTCTTTAACAAAACTTCTATCAATGACACACATATTATGCAAATAAGGTCTTACTGTTGAGTATAATATGTCACCATATTCAACAATTTTACGTGCCCTTGAGGGAGCATCCTTTGCTTCTACAATATTTTCAACTTGATTCAACTTTTGTTTTTTGTTATCTATTGAACCGATATCTATATACGAGAAGACTTCTAAAGGTTTTTTTTGCCCATGATTATACGTTATTTCACCCAGTCTTGCCCATTCCCACCCCTTTGGTATCTCAAAAGGTATTTCATCATCTATGCATACGACAGTTCCGTCGGTGAACTTCTCATAATGGGAACTAAACCAAGTAAACGACCATGATATATTGGTGTGGGGCTATTCCCAAAACTAAGAACAAATTATCATGGTAGAACAATTCAAAGAGTATCTCAGCCAGTCAAACATGGCAAAGAACACCGTTTCGGCATACGTCTATGCCGTAAACGACTTCAAATCGCGTCACAAGGATTTGACAAAGAAGAATCTGTTGCTTTACAAGACGTATCTCATCGAGACCTTCAAGCCCAAGACCGTAAACCTACGTATTCAGGCATTGAACAAGTATCTGGAATACCTGCACAAGCCTCGCTTGCACTTGAAATCCGTCAAGGTGCAGCAGCGCACATATCTGGAGAACGTAATCAGCAATGCCGACTACATCTTCTTGAAGAATAAACTAAAGAAGGAGAACAATCAGGAGTGGTACTTCGTTGTTCGCTTCCTCGCTGCCACGGGGGCAAGAGTAAGCGAACTGGTGCAGCTGAAGGTAGAACATGTAAACGTGGGCTATTACGACATATATACCAAGGGAGGCAAGGTGCGTCGCCTGTTCATTCCCAAGACACTAAGGGATGAGGCTCTGATTTGGCTCAGAACAAATAACAGGGAAAGTGGTTATCTGTTTCTCAACCGCTTTGGGGAACGGATAACCACTCGTGGCATTGCGCAGCAGTTGAAGAACTTTGCCATTAAGTATGGACTCAACCCCAAAGTTGTGTATCCGCACTCGTTTCGCCATCGCTATGCTAAGAACTTTTTGGAGAAGTTCAACGACATATCCCTGCTTGCCGACCTGATGGGACACGAAAGCATAGAAACAACACGCATCTATCTGCGCCGAACCGCTTGTGAGCAACAGGCTATTGTGGATAAGGTCATTACATGGTAACTGTTGTATATGCAGCTCTTTAAGTAAAGAACGGCAATTGAAGAATCATTGATAAGCCAGCAGAAACATACTTATTTTGTGTTTCCGCTGGCTTGTACCCGAAAAATCATTATCTTTGCGTCGTAACCAATATCGTAAATAACATGCTTACAGACAGATTCAAAGAAAAAACTATCATATAGATGGCGAGATTACCAGCTTATTATCAGACGTTTCTCATCTTCGAACTGGTGCAGTTTATACGCCATTTCGGGATAAAATTCGGTACATCTCTTACAACGTATAATGTTAAATTATAATGTTGATTATCAACATATTACAGACGCTGAAAGCGTCTCCGTTAAGTAACCGTAGGTCGGAACGACCTGCGGAATAAGAACCATCAACGGAAAGCACTCTGAATGAGTGCCCCATCTATCGCAATGGGCGACCGCTTTCAGGGTCGATGATACTTGTTGTGTTTCTGTCCGCAGATCCTGCGGATGCTGCGGTTACTGAGAGGTGACGCTTCCAGCGTCATTCAGAATAGTCACTTCATGAAATAAGAGAATGGCGTTTCTTATCCCGAACTGGTGCAGTAAATGATTGTATTTTCAAAAAAATAAGAAAAAAATTGTTCCGAAACCTGAATAATTGAAAAAAGTAGGATAAGATACAAGTGAAGGCAGCCATTCAACACGGTTGCCTTCCTTCTTATCTATCGGTTCTTGGAGCAGCGTCTCTGTCGGGGCATGAGCCTTGACGGGGCGCTGCTCTTCTTTACTGCCTGAAAAAAATTCCGGCTTTACCCGTCGGATTTAAGAAAAGCAGGATAAGATACAGATGAGAAACGAAGACAACCGAATATATTAACCTTTAAAACTTACTTTTATGAAAGAAGTTGTATTGACAAAAGAGGAGTGGCGGCGATTAGCCGCTGTCACTCCCGAGGAAAGAGAAAGAGCCATGAAGAAACTCCAGCGGTGGATACACTGGCAGATAATACACTGCGGATTCAGTCGCGAGTGTGGACCTTTCTCCCGTGGGGCGATGGGCGGCGATGCCGTGGATGTGATAGGAGAGGAGTGCATCGAGGCACTGTTCTGCGGAGAGTGGCACTGGAAGCCAACCCGCGAGCTGAGCTCGATGCTGATTCAGATTGCAAAAAGCAAGATGGGACACATTGTCGAGGACTTTTACGAGCGAGGACAGCCCGAGGTTACGCTCACCGGCGACCAAGGCTTTCGCCAGCAGGTAGAGATGGACATAGCCGCGCAGTGGAAGTTCGAAGCCAACATGCGCGATATGGGCTACGACATTGCACGCAGCGTTGCAGCGAACGAGCCTGAACTGCTGGCTTATTTGGATGCTATGTACAAAGACGACACATATTACGGCATTGCCAGTCTGATGGGCATTGATGTGAAAAAAGTGATGAGGCTTGAAAAGCGGCTGCTGAGTCTATTGGAAAAATATTAACAGATAAGTAAATATTATAGTAAAAATGAAACACGTTAAGAACCTAATGGATAGGATAGATGAAGTCAGGGTAAATTCGGTAACAGAAGATGAATATGAGAGAGTTTGGAACAGAAGCCTTGACGAACAAGTGAGCAGGATGATGGTGCGCTGGGACGAGTTGATGGCTCGTGCCAAGGAAGCCGTCGATGCTCAGGAAAAGGCATAGGCTGCGGATTTGCATATCCATTGCCTGAGCCCTCGTGCCATTGGTGCGGGGGCTTCTTAATTCAGTATGTTAAGCGATTAAAAGGAAGGAGGAAAGCAAATGACGTATTTTGTAATGAAAGAGTTTGAATGTCGCGACGGATGCAGGATGCCGGCCGCCGCAAGAGAGAACATCGAAGCCTTGGTAGAGCAGGTGCTCGACCCTGTACGCCGTGCATACGGCAAGGCAGTGCGTGTAACCAGCGGATACCGCTGTCCACGGCATAATGCCAGCGTGGGCGGAGTGCCGCAGAGCCAGCACGTCAGCGGTCAGGCAGCCGACATACGTCCTGTGGAGCAGCATGACGGTGCGCTTGAACGGCTTGCCAAGACTGTAGTGGCTAACGGCAAGTGGGATCAGATGATACTCTATCCCACGTTCATACACATAAGTTGGAAGCGTGACGGCATCAACCGCCGCCAGATACTAAGGAAGACGGCAGAAGGCTATCGGCAGATAAGCATCAACCAGTTAAAATAGGAGGAACGGACGATGAATGCAGAATTGTGGGTGAGCATAGTGCTCGCATTGATAAGCATGGTGAGCGGCTGGGGCTGGCTTACCAACAGCCGTAAGTACAGACAAGAGGTCAAGAGCCTTGAGGCTGAGAACCGGCAGAAGTATATGGACCTTGCCAAGGAGTATGTAGAGGAGTTCCGCAAGAACATTGCAGAGCCGCTGCAACAGGAGGTGAGGGAGTTGAGGAACGAAGTAAAACTATTGCGCGATGCTGTACAGGAGATTAACGACTGTCCTTTCAACGGCGATTGCCCTGTCAGGACAAAACTGTCTGCGCCGGCTCGTGATGCCTCTGGCAGCCGTGGCTCTGTCGCTGCTGCTTGCAGGCTGCGGAACGAGCCGACGGGCGACGAGTGAGCATGTAAGAGCCGCGAGGACAGAACAGAGGGACTGCCTGCGGACTGAACGGATGGCGGTTGCCGTGCATGACACGATAGTCGAGGTGACAACCGTCACCATACGCGAGAACGAAGCCGGCGACACGGTGCGGATAGCACAGCTGACAGAGCGTACGCGGACATCGGTACGAGACCGTATCAACGACGTGCATGAGCGCGTGGCGGTGAGGACTGATACGGTCTACATAGCGAACCGCGATTCCGTTGAGGTTAAGGAAAGACCGCGCAACATGCTGAAATGGTGGCTGTGGATTATTGTAGGCTTGATTGTTTTAGTAATAAGTATTAAGATTAAAAAATGTTGAACTGAGGCTGCGGACAATCGCAGCCACTTAAAATTTTAGGAGGGTTAAATTATGGCAAAAGTAACAGGTATTGCCACACAGCTAAGTGGCAAGGTAGGACAGTTTATCTATCGTCGTACCAAGTCGGGTACGGTAGTGTGTGAAGCACCGGCAAAGGTCGATGCTCCCAAGCGTTCGGAGGCACAGATGAGGGTGCGTGCCCAGTGGGGTAATCTGGCAGCGGTATTCCGCCAGTTCAACCAAACGCTGAAGAAAGGCTTTGAGGGAGTGAACGGCAGAATGAGCGATTACAATGCGTTTTTACAGACAAACATGAACGTAGTAAAAGTGTATATCGCTAAGAACGTGCTGCTGAATGGCGGCAGCGTGCTTGCTCCGTATCAGATAACGCGAGGCACTCTGCCTTCGATAGCGATGAGTGTTGGGGCTGACAACGTGCTGGCAAGCGACATAGCACTTGGCGACTTGACTATTTCGGAATCGACAACAGTCGCAGATTTTTCAAACGCGCTGATAGCCTGCAACGACGATTATGAGGCTGGCGACCAGCTGACATTCTTTTACGGACAGCAGACGACGGACGCGGTTACGGGAGTACCGCGTGCCAAGGTTCGCGGTTTTAAGGTGATGCTCGACCCGTTGGACTCAACGCTGCTTTGGGATGTCGTGTCTCCTTTGGGATTCTCGTCTGCCGACGGATACTTGGCTATGAACAGCAAGATTTCGGACGGGGCAGCCGTCTGGGTACATTCGCGCGAGGATGGCGATGGCAGAGTGCGTGTCTCAACGCAGTTCCTGTATGTCGATTCGGGCATATTGGCTAAGTATCAGGGCAGTGCGGCAATGAGGAATGCTGCCGAGTCCTATGGCGGAATAACCAAGAGTGAGGTATATCTTAATCCGAGTTCGATGAAGAAAACGGATGATGACGACTTACAGGCTGAAAACGGCGATTAGGATGTGGGTGTTGTGATGAGTAGTGATGAGAGGTTAAGGGAGCTTCCTTCGGGAACTCCCTTTTTTTGTACGCTCGGCATGAGCAATGTCTGACGTTCTCCAGAATATCACAGACTTCTTGTGGAGCTTTGAAGCCGTAATATTTTACGCTTGTTTTCTTTCTGCCTGAATTTGGTCGAAAACCGCCTCTTTTCTTCTTGATTTCCTCATCCATTTTTTTTGAATTAAATAGAATTGACTATCTTTGCACAAACCAAAAGCGTGAAAAGTGGAGAGGATTTCTCATCTCCGTTTGCTTTCGTAACTACTTCTTCTCAATTGTGAAGAATTCAACGACCTCGGACAAGTCAATTGAAATCATTACGAACCAAACCTTTACACAATAAATCTTTTTCATTGCTTTTGGTTTTTTCGTTTTTACTACTCGACTTTCAGGGGTTTTCGTTTCTCCCTTTCAACACTCGCTTGCGTCTCTGTAATGCGGCGGAGAAGGTTGGTGTGTCCCTTCTCAATCACTGTAGTTACCTTTTTTGTAAATACAAAATGGTGGGAAGGAACGTTCAAGGTAGGTGGGGGAGTTGAAAGTTGAAAATTTTAACAGTTGACAATTCAAAATCTCCCGAATTCAATAAAAAAAGGATGCAAAAAGCATCCTTTTTTGTATCTATCTATCAGAATTTCAGAGAGAAATTGCCGGAAACATGCAGTTGCGACAGGAAGAAGACCAAGCCTTCGTAATATCTGTATTTGCCAGTTGGAGGAGCGGCATCCCACAGTTGCTGAACATATTCGCGGGCAAGTTCGCGGTCGGCTGCCGTTGATGACTTAGCCAAGGCTATCGCTCCAACGGCATTTGCGCCCATCATTCCGTGGTTGTAGTCGCCGTGAGCGTTAGAGCCGTCCCAGCCGAAGTGCGAGTGCTTGAATCCGTCTTTCTTGACGAATGTGAGCCAGTTGCGCATCACCTGCTCCTGACGCTTCTTGTCCTTTCCGCACAGATAGTAGTCCATGCCCACGTTCATAGGGCAGCGGAGGGCATCCCACATGTATATTGAAGTGTCGTAGCCGGCGTGAGGCCATCGGTAAGGCTTTCCGCTGTACTCGCTGTAATCAGGGTAGACGCCAGTTTCGGGGTGAGCCGAATCAATCAGATGCTGTCGGGCAGCCTTTGCCGCCTTCTGCCAGAAGGCGCGGTTGTTTTTCACGCTCTTTGCCCATTTATCCAAGAAGGCAGGAAGCATGTACGACGGGTCGGTAAAGTAATGTCCGCCGCGGTCGGGAACGAAGGTAATCAGATAGTTTTCCTTGTTAAAGAGATTGTAAACACCCGTTTTCTCGCCGTCCTTGTTCATTATCTTGTCGAGGATGGCGTTGGCTTGCTCGGCATATTCAGGCGCGTTCCATCGCTCGCTGGCAAGCAGAAGGGCTGTTATGAAGTAAAGTTCGCCGTCCGATGCGTTGCTCTGACCTATGTGCTTGCCGTTGGTGTCGCATTGCCAGCAGAAGTAGCCGTCCCAAGGCGTGTCGGCGCCGTATGCCATGTGCTTTTTGCTCCAGTTCCACAGCTTGTCGAACTGCTCGCGATGGTTAAGCTGAACGCTAATCATCATGCCGTACGACATGCCCTCGGTGCGCACATCGTTGTTGCCCGTGTCCATGATGAAAGCCATTCCGTCGGCGGTTTCGTAGTAGACGCTGCGCTGTCCGTCAGCCTCGTAAAGGCTCAGGTCGCCCGGCGTGAAGAAATGCTCCCACAAGTTGTTCATGTGCTCCTGCACCTCGCTGTCGGTCTTTCCAAGAAGTGTCTTGAAAAGATTATCGCTCTTAGCCATGCTGCCCGAAAGGAGGCAGATGGCAAGGACGATTAGTCGTGAAAAAATCTTATTCATGTATTTTTGTGTTACTGTTAAGTATTTTGCCAGAATGATTATTTTCCGAAGAGAATCTTACGGTCGCGCTCGATAGCCGGGGCAACAATATCCTCGGGAACGAAACGCCAGTTGTTGTTAGCCTTCGGAGAGATGTGCTTCATGTTTCGCAGTTCGTTGATGAGGCACAGACGCTGGTCGGTATCGGTGCGGAAGATGATGCGCGAGTCGATGCTGTCCTTAGGGATGCCAGCACCCTCGGTAATCAGCGCGCCGCCGCCGTTGCCGCGATACGAGTTCATCGCAACCTTGTACCACGCGTTAGGGTCGAAAGGCTTGCCGTTGCTCATTCGCAGGATTCTGATTTTCTGACCTCTCGGCTTTGTAACGTCAACCTCGTAGTCTATTCCGGCGGCTGAGTCGAAGTTGAACATCGGATTCTTCAGCCCCATGCCTCGCGTGTTGTTCGGGTTGTCGTTGAACAGAAGAATATGGTCGTCAGAGGTCTTCATCTGGTTTGTCCATAGCGAGTAACTCATTTCCAGATGGTTGCGAATTTCTTCGCCCTTCATTCTTACAACATACAGTTTGTTTTCGTACTTGTACAGATTAAACATATCGCACATTGTTACGATGCCCTTCTTTATTGTTGCGTTGAATCGGAGCGGAGCGTTGAACGACACGTCTGCGCCGGTTATCTTCAGTTGCATGTTGTGTATCAGGTCGCCGAAAGCCGATGAGCCGAAATAATATTCGTACATATACATGTCAGAATCGAACTCGGCTATTTTCTCGTCTATGTATGAGTTGAGGGTGGCAACCTCGCCCGAGAAGTGCTCCATGAAGTCGCTGTCAATCTCGTAGTTAGACATGTCAACGAGCTTCGTCTCGACATGCTTGCTTACAACCTTCTTGCCGCTTATGTTCACCTTTACGGTTATCTCAGCCACGTTTTTGGCATCGTTGCCCGGATTGGCGATGTGAACGATTTTTCCGTCGGAATTTGTTATTGTAGATTTGTAGGCGTTGTGGTCGTGTCCGTAGAAGATGAAATCGAATCCCGGAACCTGCTCGGCAACGATTTTCGTCACGTTCTCCTTGTATTCGTCGGTAACGATTCCGCCCTCAAGACCAGAGTGGAAGACGCCCACGATGATGTCGGGATTCTCGGTCTTCTTAACGATGTCGACCCATTTCTTTGCCGAACTTACCATCTCGTCAAAGTGTATTCCCTGCCAGATATCGTGGCTCAGCCAACTTGGAATGGCAGATGTTAGCATTCCTATTACGGCGATTCTAACGCCGTCGCGCTCAATCATTATGTAGGGCGATGTGTAAGGCTTTCCGGTGGCGTCAGAAATTACGTTTGCGCCCAGAACCGGGCATTTAAGATCTGAAATCCACTTGTCGTACACCTTGTACGAAGCCTCGATGTCGTGGTTGCCGAAAGTCTCGGCATCGTATTTGAGATAGTTGATGATACTTGCCGCGATGTTTATCTCATTGGTGCGCAGATAGTTCCACAGATAGTTTGTAGGCTGTCCTTGCAGAATGTCGCCGTTGTCGAGAAGAATTAGTCGGTTACCGTATTTTTTTCGTTCGGCTCTGACATAGCTGCTCACTCTTGCCATAGAGCCGTGTGCATCTTCCTTGCTCAGATAGTTTTTTGGGAAGAACATTCCGTGAACATCGCTTGTTTCTACGAACTTTAGTTCGACGGTTTTATTGCCCTTTGCGCTAAGTGAGAATGATGCAGCAAACATAGTTAGCAATAATACAATTTTTTTCATTTTTTCGCTTTTAACCTTGATGATTTTATTCTGTAGCATTGTTTCGTCTTCTCTTTTTGTAGCATTTTGAGTAGTCGCACAGACCGCACGAATAGTCGAGATGCCTTACGTTTTTTCCTATGCCTATGATGCCGCTCACCGATTTTATCGGAATCATCAGCGACGAGTCGGTGAGCCTTATGCCACACGGATTGGCGGTGGGGAAGAGCGAGAAAAGCCTTTGCTGCTCGCTTACGTGCCATCCGCAGTAGCCCGGACTGAAGCGGTTTGTGTGCTTCCATCCCGTCTTGTCGATGAAGGCTTGCAGAGCCTCTTCCATCGCATCGGCGGCTTTCTCGGCAATGATGCTGCCTATCGAGTTAGTTATGAAAATCCTAACCATATCGCCCTCGCTCTGCAACCGCTGCTGAAAATCTTCGAATTCGTTGCCTGCCGTGGCGGTGAATATCGCAAAAGCCTCGCTGCCATTAAGTTGTCGGGCAATAATCTTACCAATGCCGAACTGGTTTCCGTTTATGCCGAGCGAGTTGTTTTCTCTGTCAACCTCGCCCTTCACGACGAAGAAACTGAACCTCGGAACGCAAATCCGTTCAATCTCGCTCATCATAACGTCTATTTCCGCCAGAACTTCATCGTCGGGAACGGACGAGCCGTAGCCCATGCTTTCTGAAATTTCGGCAGCCGATATTTTGAGTTTTGAGAATGGAACGATGCTCTCCATGATTTATCTGTTGAATTCCTCGACAGCCTCGTAAAAGGCGTCGATGTTTTCTATTGGAGTGTGTGGCGGAATGTCGCAGCCCGATGAGATTACGAAGTTCGGAAAATCCTTCGTAAGGTTGAGGAGTCTGAGCGTCTCAGCCTTGACCTCGGCAGCCGACTGCTGCTTGAAAACCTGAACAGGGTCGAGATTTCCCATTGCCAAGCAGTCTGACGGAACGTCGCGGCATGCCTGAACCATGTCAATCTTGTTTCCGAAGTGATATCCGGCTGCTCCGGTCTTTATCATCGCCTCGGTGCATTGTCCGTTGTTTCCGCAGTTGTGCAGAATTACGGCAAAGCTGTCGTCCTGAACGGCGTCGATAATCTTCTTGACGTAGACCGACGACAGTTTGTAGCAGTCGTCGTTGCTCAGAAGTCCGGCGGCAGGCTCAGCCATCAGAACGCCATTTACGCCCGTAGCCTTGAGTGCCACGCAGTAGCGCAGAATGAGGTCGGTACACTTTTCGAGCAGCGTTCGCGCCGCCTTCTCGTTTGTGTATGGCAGAACCATAATCTCGCTCATGTCGAAGAGTCTTCCTGCAAGCGAGAAAGGACCGATGCAGCCGGCAAGAACCGGCTTATCCGAGATATTTCGGGCAGCCAGAATGTTGGCGCGCAGATATTCGGGTATTCTTCCGGCTTCGAGCGACGGAACTTCAAGACTGTCAATCTCTTGCTCGTTGCTAACAAGACGACCGTTCACGCTCGGCACTTCGTTCTCCGGAAAGATGATGTCGCTGCCGAAAGCCTCAGCCTCGACGGTCAAGTCCATTATCACCGTTGCGGCAGCCGACGGATAGTTGTCCGACAGATATTTTATTGCCTCGTAGTGCACATTTCCGTCGCAGACAGCCTCTTTCACCGTCTTTCCAATCTTCTCGATGCCCGGGTGGGTGAGAACTGGTATTGCTATTGTCTTCTTCTGACTGATAACATTTTTTATCCAGCCAGACATATTTAGTTTAGCCATATTATGAAGAGCTTTCTATTTCGGAGCTTTGCGGTAGAGATAAACGGCGATGAAGCTGAACACCACGTTCGGAATCCATACGGCAACGATTGGCGATGCGCCTGCATTAAGGGCAAACGACGATGAAACCGTCTGGAGCATGATGTAGGCGGCGCACAGCGCGATGCCTATTCCCAGAGCCATTCCCATTCCGCCCTTGCGTTTCTCGGCAGAGAGCGATGCGCCCATTATTGCCATGATGATGGCTGCGAAAGGAGCGGCAAAACGCTTGTGGTATTCAATCTCGAACGGCTGGATGTTTGAGAATCCGCGCTTGCGCTGATTGTCGATGTATTCCTTCAGCACCGGAGTGGTAAGCGTTTCTTGCTGACCCTTTGCCACCGTAAGGTCGTTAGGTTCGATTTTGATGATTGAATCCATCTTCGAGCCTGTGGTTATCTTCTCGCGCATTCCCTTCATGTCGCGAATCTTGTAGTCGCGGATAATCCAGTGGTAGCGTGTTTCTGAAAGCGTATCGTACTCAATGCTCGTGGCGGTGAGGTGCGACACCACCTTCTTGCCCTCAATCTTGTCGAGGCAGAAGTGGTATCCTGTGCGCGTGCGAAGGTCGTAACTCTCGATATATGCAATAACGCCCGAGTCTACCTGAAGCTGTACGTTGCTCGCGCCGGTTATGATGTGCTTCTTGCTCTTGTACTTACTCTCGAACTTTATTCGCGTAACGTTTCCCTTCGGGATGACGAACGCGCCGAGATAGAACGACAGTCCGCCGATGATGATGGCAGATATGATGTAAGGTCTGAGCAGACGCTTGAAACTCATTCCCGTACTCATCATGGCAATGATTTCGGAGCGGTCGGCAAGCTTGGTGGTAAACAGAATTACCGCCAGGAACACGAACAACTGGCTGAACAGGTTGGAGTAGAAGGGGATGAAACTGAAATAGTAGTCGAAGATAATAGCCTTCCACGGCGCATTCTTTGCCATGAAGTTGTCGAGGTTCTCGTTGAAGTCGAACACCACGGCAATGGATATGATGAGTGCCAATGACACGAAGTAAGTGCCAAGGAACTGCTTGATGATGTAGCGGTCTATCTTGCCGACAACGGGGTTGTCGATGAATATCTTTACAAGAAATTGCTTGATTTTCTTCATCTTTTCCTAAATCATCCCTGAAAAATACGTTTTACAGGCGTGTTGAGATGCGTTTCATCGTTGCTGCCTTCCACGAAGTGAAGTCGCCTGCTATGATGTGCTGGCGAGCCTCGCCTACAAGCCACAGGTAGAATGCAAGATTGTGGATTGATGCAATCTGCAAGGCCAAGAGTTCCTGTGCGTGGAACAGGTGGCGCAGATAAGCCTTTGTGTAGGCTGTATCAACGTATGATGCTCCGTTCTCCTCGATAGGCGAGAAGTCGAACTCCCACTTCTTGTTCTTCATGTTTATGATGCCGTCTTTTGTGAAGAGCATACCGTTTCGGCCGTTTCGGGTAGGCATAACGCAGTCGAACATATCAACTCCGCGCTCAATGCCTTCGAGAATATTCATCGGAGTGCCCACGCCCATAAGGTAGCGTGGCTTGTCCTTTGGCAGGATCTCGTTCACAACCTCAATCATCTCGTACATAACCTCGGTAGGCTCGCCCACGGCAAGACCGCCGATGGCGTTACCCTCGGCATTCTTCGATGCTATGTACTCCGCGCTCTGCTTGCGCAGGTCGGTATATGTGCAGCCCTGAACTATCGGGAACAGAGCCTGACTGTAGCCGTACTTAGGTTCAGTCTCGTTGAATCTCTTGATACATCTGTCGAGCCAGCGGTGAGTCATCTCCATCGACTTCTTTGCGTAGTTGAAGTCGGCTGTTCCCGGCGTACACTCGTCGAGAGCCATCATTATGTCGGCTCCGATGGTGCGCTCAATGTCCATTACGCGCTCGGGGCTGAAGAAGTGCTTGCTTCCGTCAATGTGCGAGCGGAATTCGCATCCTTCCTCCTTCAGTTTTCTGATGCCGCTGAGCGAGAAGACCTGAAAGCCGCCGCTGTCGGTAAGCATAGGCTTGTCGAAGCCGTTGAACTTGTGCAGACCGCCTGCCTTCTCGAGCACCTCGAGTCCCGGACGGAGATAGAGGTGGTATGTGTTTCCGAGGATAATCTGCGCCTTCACGTCGTCCTTAACCTCGTGCATGTGAACGCCTTTTACCGAACCGCATGTGCCCACCGGCATGAATATCGGAGTCTCAATCTGTCCGTGGTCGGTTGTTATGAGTCCTGCTCTCGCATTTGACTTAGAATCTGTATGCTGAAGTTGAAATGTCATCTTTTAGTTAATTCTCCTTTTTTGTCTCTTCCTTTATCGAAAGGTCGAGCGGATTGTTTACCTTGGTTTTCAGAAGTGCGATGTCAAGAACCTCCATTACGTTAGTAACGTAGTGGAATGTAACGCCCTTCAAGTATATCTCTGGAATAGCCTCGATGTTGCGGCGGTTGTCCTCGCAGATAACGATGTCGGTGATGCCTGCTCGCTTGGCTGCCAGAATCTTCTCTTTTATTCCGCCTACCGGGAGTACTTTTCCGCGGAGCGTAATCTCGCCGGTCATGGCAATCTTGGCGCGAACCTTACGCTGTGTAAGAGCCGATGCCAAAGAAGTGGCGATGGTTATTCCGGCAGAAGGACCGTCTTTTGGCGTTGCGCCTTCAGGAACGTGTATGTGAATGTTCCAGTTGTCGAAGATGCGCTGGTCTATGCCAATCTGCTCGGCGTGAGCCTTGATGTATTCGAGAGCCAGAACGGCCGATTCCTTCATCACGTCGCCGAGGTTTCCGGTGAGTGTGAGCTTGCCCTGCTTGCCCTTGCTGAGCGATGTCTCGACAAACAGAATCTCGCCGCCTACGCTTGTCCATGCCAGACCCGTAACTACGCCGGCATATTCGTTGCCCTGATATTTGTCGCGGTTCATCTCGTCGCTTCCCAGATAATCCTTCAGGTCGGCAATCTTAACGGTCTTTACAGCCTCGTCGCCGTCCTTGGCAATCTGCACGGCAATCTTTCTGAATACCTGCTTTATCATCTTGTCGAGTTTTCGCACTCCGCTCTCGCGAGTGTAGTTCTCGATGATGTATTCGAGTGCCGACTTGTCTATCTTCAGTTTCTCGTATTCCGTAAGGCCGAGTTCTTCCTTAGCCTTAGGGATGAGGTGACGCTTTGCAATCTCGAGTTTCTCCTCGGTTATGTATCCGCTCACCTCGATAAGCTCCATACGGTCGAGCAGCGGACCCGGAATTGTGCTGATGTTGTTTGCCGTGGCTATGAACATCACGTTGCTCAGGTCGTAGTCGATGTCGAGATAGTTATCGTGGAACGCCTTGTTCTGCTCTGGGTCGAGAACTTCGAGAAGGGCTGACGATGGGTCGCCGTTCACCGTGTTCTGCGTAATCTTGTCAATCTCGTCGAGAATGAAGACCGGATTGTCCGAGCCAGCCTTCTGGATGCCCTTGATTATTCGTCCCGGCATTGCGCCCAGATATGTGCGGCGGTGTCCGCGTATTTCAGACTCGTCGTGCAAGCCGCCGAGCGAGATGCGGACGTACTTGCGCTTCAGAGCCTCGGCAACAGAGCGTCCGAGCGAAGTCTTACCAACTCCCGGAGGACCGTAAAGGCAGATGATTGGCGATTTGAGGTCGCCGCGCAGTTTCAGAACCGCCAAGTGCTCTATTATTCTCTCCTTAACCTTCTCCATGCCGTAGTGGTCTTTGTCGAGCACCTTCTCGGCATTCTTCAGGTTGGTGTTGTCCTTGGTGAATGTCTTCCACGGCAGACTCAAAACCGTCTGGAGGTAGGTGTACTGTATGTTGTAGTCTGGCGACTGCGGATTGAGGCGTTCGAGCTTGCTTGCCTCGCGCTCTACAATCTCGCGAACCTCGTCGTCGAACTTCTTTTCTGCTATTTTCTCTCTGAGTTTCTCAAGCTCTATGTCCTCAGAGTTTCCCAGTTCGTTTAGGATGTTCTTCATCTGCTGGTGCAGGAAGTACTCCTTCTGCTGCTGGTTGATGTCCTCGCGTGTCTTAGACTGAATCTTGTTCTTTATGCTGGCGAGCTGAATCTCGCGGCTGAGTATAGACATCAGACTGATGGCGCGCTTCTTCAGAGAAGGCTCTTTGAGCAGCGTAATCTTGTCGGCGATAGGGAACAGAAGGTTTGTGCAGATGAAGTTAATCATCGTCTTGCTTCTGTCGTCGGTCGAGTTTCTGATGGCGAAGGCAATTTCAGGATTGTTCTGTGTCTCCTGAATGTATGTGATGGTGCGCTCGCGGCAGCTGTCGAACACAGCCTTGTATTCGTCCTCGTCCTCGATAGGCTCTTCGTTCTTGTTCACCACCTTGCCTCTCAGAAACGGCTCTGTGGCTGTAAGCTCCTGAAGTTCAACCGCGCTGTAAGCCTGAAGGATTACGGTTGTGGAGTTGTCGGGCATATCGAGTATGCGAAGCACCTTGGCGAGCACTCCTATGGTGTACAGATCGTCAAACTGCGGTTCGTCTGTATCTGGTGATTTCTGGCAGAAGGTTGCGATGAACTCGTTTGTCTTCTCTGCCTTCTTAACAAGTTTAAGTGTCGAAGGGCGTCCCACGGTTACCGGTGTCACCACGCCGGGAAAGAGCACCATGTTGCGCATCGGGAGGATTGGCACCTCGCCTTCAAAGTCAAAGTTGGTAGTTCTTTCAACATTTATTGCTCCGTCTGATATGATGGAAATGCTTGCTGGATGAGAGTCCGATTCCATCTGGAAAATATCGTCAATCAATTTCTTCATAATTCTGGTATAGAAAATACTTAATTTTGATTTCTGCCCTCGACAAGGGCTGAGAAATGCGGTGCAAATGTAGTAAAAACAGAAGAAATAATAATATTTTTGTGCGTGAATTTAAGCCAAAGTAGTAATTTTGCACATAATTTATTGTCTTGCAACAGCATGTCTAATAGTTTTTTCAGATTCAAGAAGTTTACGGTGCATCACGACAAGTGCGCCATGAAGGTTGGAACCGATGGTGTTCTGCTTGGCGCATGGGCGCGGATTGACGGCGGCGAGAGCGTGCTCGACGTTGGCACGGGCTCGGGACTCATTGCGCTTATGATGATGCAGCGCGGCGCACAAAGCGTCGTTGGCATCGACATCGAGGATACGGCCGTAGAACAGGCGCAAATAAACGTGGGGCAGAGCATCTGGAGCAATTCCGTTAGGATTGAGAAAGCCGATTTCATCTGTTTCGCGACAGATGAGAAATTCGATGTCATCGTAAGCAATCCGCCGTTCTACAAGAACGCTCTTTCGTGTCCCGACCCCCTGCGCGACAGGGCACGTAATGCCGACTCTCTGCCGTTCTGCCAACTTGCCAAGAAAGCAGCCGTACTTCTTTCCGACGGTGGCAGACTGAGCGTCATCGTGCCGGCCGAAAATGCTCTCGACTGCATCTGCGAGGCTCTTTCCGAAGGGCTAAGGCTGAGCCGCCGCCTCGATGTCAGGGGCAGTGTGAGGAAACCTGCCAACCGCTCGCTTCTCGAATTTGTAAAAAATCCCGAACGAATCCCGAACGAATCCCGAGAGATGAGCATACGCGATGCCGACGGCTCTTATTCTGCCGATTATTGCCAACTTACGGCAGATTTTTATCTCAATATAGAAAAAAAACACTAAGTTTGCAATCCGAATAATTTTAACAACTGTTTATGTACGAAGAGAACGCAAACGATTTGTTCAAGTTCCGCAAGTTTATGGCTGATGACGACAGCGCCGTGATTGACGAGTGCCACCGCGCCGCCTTGGACAAACTGCACACTCTCTTTCCCGAAAAGAGAGTTACGACCTACGATAACTGTACGATTGGAATAGAAACCGACAGCCTCTACTCCGACACGGGGCTCGATATTTACGAGTTGGGCGTTGTAGACGGCGAGGTGTATGCCATGCGAAACACTCGCGATGGCGAAGTTATAACTTTCAGAATATAAAGCAGATGAAGAAAATATTGATGGCTGCCGCAGCGGTGGCTTTTCTGTGCTCGTGCGGAGGCGGCAAGGGCTTCAGACTGAAGGGAAGCATCAAGGGCATTGAGCAGGGCGAGGTTTACATCTACAACGCCGAGGGACTTGGAAAGGGGCTCGACACGGTAATGGTAAACGGCGGCTCGTTCGAGTATCGCGCCGAGATTGAACAGCCTACTTACTACATCCTTGTGTTCCCCAACAAATATCAGCAGGTTGTGTTTGCCGACAAGGGCGCGAGGGTCTCTCTCGAAGGCGACGGCAGCAGCCTGAAGGATATGCAGATTTCGGGCGACAAGGAGAACGAACGCTTCTCGGATTTCAGAAAGGCGGTTGCCAGCATCGACGAGTCGCAGATTCCGGCAAAGGCCGAGGAATTCATCAAGGCCAATCCGTCGTCAATGGCGAGCATCTATCTGGTAAACAAATACTTCATCGAAGTGCCCAAGACCGACTGGGGCAAGGTTGAAAGTCTGCTGAAGGTGATAAAGGGCGGACTTCCGAAGAATGCGATGGTAGACCGTATGCTCTCTACCGCCAAGGAAGCGCAGCGGATAAAGGTGGGCGGAAAATGTCCGTCGTTCAAGATTACGACGAAAGACGGCAAAACTCTGACACAGAGCGACTTGAAAGATAAGATTACGCTTATAACCTTCTGGGCATCATGGGATGCCGACAGCCGCACACTCGAGCGCAATATCCGAAAGCTCTACAAAAAATATCCGTCGTCTAAGTTGCAGATTATAGGCGTCAGCCTCGATGTAGACAAGCAGATGTGGCGCAATGCCGTCCGCTACGACTCGCTTACATGGAACGAGAGTTGCGACTTTGCACACTACGAGAGCCGCATGGTTAAGGATTTCGTCGTAAGCAATCTGCCGGCTAACTTCCTGATAGGCAAGGACGGAAAGATTATCGCCATGAATCTCCTCTACGCCGATTTGGAGAAGAAACTCGATGAGGTGGTTAAGTGATAGGTTTCAAAGAATCAGAAAAAAGGGGCTATAAAAATGAAGAAAATATACTATCTGCTTGTCTTGCTTGTCATTGTTGGCGCATCTTGTTCGGATAAACGGAAAAAAAACGAAGTTAAAAGTATTTCGCATAGAGAGTCAACGAATCTTCTACACAAAGCCGCCTGTTTGATGCCATATTTGATATTCATAATGGCTCTGTGGACGGTATCAGCGACGTGGAAGCCGATATTTGGGCAACAAAAGTTTTGCCAAGTCGTTGAATTTTGATAGCTTTGCCAAGTCCGAACAGTACGAAGATGTTTGTTTGCTGCAGATAAAAGATTCAGCATTAACGGATGCTGAATACAACGATTATTTACAACAAGAATACAATTTTTACTATGAACTATGAACGAGAAAGAGAAGCTGAGGGAGGAAATCCACAAGGCAACGCAGTATTGTCTGGAGAACAGACTGGTAAGTCCGAAGATGCAGATAGAGGCGCACAAGAACAAGGAAGGAGCACAGAAGATGATGGCACACTGCATGGCGGTGTATCAGAAGCACAAGGAACTGGGCAAAGTGAAGGAGTAGAAAGCAAGCAAGAAAAGAGGTATCTTGTATCGGAAGAGAGATATGCCGAGCTGAAGAAGCGACTTCGCGAAAAGCTGGAACAGATGAACATGGGCGTAGACCCTGAGTCTCTTGCTATTAAACCCAAATCGGTCATTAGAAAAAGTAAGTAGCAAAATGTAAATCGTCGATTCTGTTATATTGCAGATTAACAAAAGAAATCCGGATGCAAAAACATTTCATTATGCAATAAGATATCACAAAAATGGTAAGTTTGAGTCGGCAGACAAAGAGTGGGACCCGCTTCCGGCAGAGATAACGAGCAATAAGAATCTTATACACTATATGGATTCTTGCGTAAGAATTGACAAAAGGGTAGACTTCATTCAATTCTACAGATGTGTGTATTTCTGATAGGCAAGGACGGTGGTTAAGTAACTGATTTATCGTTTAATAGAAAGGCAGCACAATTCTATATTTACATATCTTGTTTTGTGCTGTTTTATTTTTGGCTAAAAAAGAGATTCAGGGTATGTTTGTTGTTTTCTTGGTAGTATTGGCAATTGCTGTCTATTTTTATTTCCCGAATAAGGGAAAGAGGGCAGAAATGATGGTTCAGAACAAACTGAACAACTTGCCCGACGAATACTTCTCGATATATAACGCTCTTTTCGAGAATAACGGCCGTTCCACGCAGATTGACCATATCGTGGTTTCGCCATATGGCGTGTTTGTCATCGAAACCAAGGGCTACAAAGGCTGGATATACGGCGGCGAGAACGTGGAATACTGGACGCAGAACATATACGGAAAGAAGACACGTTTCTACAACCCAATCATACAGAACGAAGGGCATGTGCGTTTCTTGTCTTATCTGTTGCGCGATTTTGGAAACATTCCAATCATTCCAATTGTCGTGTTCAACAACGAAGCCACTATAAAGACTGAGTTCGAAAACCATATCGTAGTCAACAGAAAGAGGCTGAAGAGAGCCATCCGGCGCTATCGTAACGAGGTGCTGAGTGCGGAAGTTCAGAAGAAGATAATAGACGTGATAGAAAGTAATTCACGCACAGGCTCTTCGGCCGAGAGGCATCATATAAGAAACGTCAGAAACCGTGAGCGACAGTCGGTTAGGGATGTCCGTAACGGAAAGTGTCCCCGTTGCGGAAGCGATTTGGTGCTCCGTCGCGGTAAATACGGCGATTTCTATGGCTGTTCCAATTATCCAAACTGTCGTTTTCTGATAAATAAAAGGGATGTGTGAAGACGTAAAAGTCTTATGTCTCGTTGCTTTTCTTCAAATATAAGCAATTTCCTTGTCTGTAATGTTGGGGAGACAATCTCTTTATATCGTCAAAAGCTAATTTGTAGTCTTCAACATTCCATTCCCATGCTTCTTGTATTACATAGTTTTTGTCATATAGAATCCAAATCAATTTATCCCAATCATAATTCGATGCTTTGGGAACCTTTGTAACAAAACTACCTTTTTTGCCACTTGGTCTATTGGCTTTAACTTGGTATCTTATATTCTTAAACACAAAATCATAACCTTTGCTTACAGCTGTTTTATCTTGCATATATTCAGAGTATTCGCTTTCTGACATTCCTATTAACATAGCTGCATCATATTCGGAAATTGCACTTGTAATTGATGAAGCAACTCCAAAGTTCTTTTGCCATTGTAAAGCTGTTTCAACAAGATTTTCTCTTAGTGTCATTTTTTTGAAATCTTAAACCGATATTTTTACTGCTGAAACCGCTTCAGATGCTCCTTTCCGAAGGGATAACCGCTTATGCTGTATCTGCCGTCGTCGGTCATCTTGAACCATGGCGAGCCGGTGGCATCGTCGGTAACTATGTGAATCTGCTGGGCTGGCATCCAGCTTTGTGCCACCATGAAAATCTTCTCGCCTTTCTGGTTTACTGCCATGTCCACTATTGTTACCACATGACCGTAAAATCTCTCGTTCACATAAACCAGACAGTCGCCCACCTTCAGGTCTTTCGGGGCTACAGGCTTCATCTCTTTGCCCATCGACGTGCTGTTGCAGTAAGTAAACACGTTGTCGAGATACTTGCGGAAGGTGGCATACGAGTACGAGTGCTTTCTCTGCGCCCAAGTAGTGAATCTTAGAGGCTTTCCGCTGCCCAGCGCGGTGAAATAAATGCGGTTGTAAGCTTTTATGCTGTACAGATATTCGGCCCACAGGCGCATGGCGGCATCGGCACATTGCTGCAAATCCTTGTCGCCCACGTCAATGTCGAGCACGGCATAGGCATTCTGATAGTTTATTATTTGCCCATCGAACGTGTGAACCGTTCTGTCACCCGTCAGTTTGATTTTTCTGAGGAAATTGCCGTATCCGTCGCACTTCACCCTTGTGTATCCGGCGGGAACGGGAATCTCGCCTATGGTTTTCTGTGCTATTGCTGATAAAGGACTGCACATCAATATGATGACAAGTAAATCTTTTAATCTCATGGTTCTTATTCCATTGGTTAATTTCTGCAAAAGTAAGAAAAAATCGCAAACTCCCTATGCACTATGCGCGGAAGTTTGCGACTGCTCTAAATATAATTGGTTGTTTGTGTATATCAAATGCTCTCGCTTATCGACTGGAGCACATAATCGAGAATTTCTGGCGTGTGAGTCTCGGAGATGAAGTTGCCCTCGAACTGCGACGGACTGACATAGATGCCGCGCTGAAGCATGTTGTTGAAGTAGCGGGCAAAACGCTCTTGGTCGCTGCGCTTTGTGTCTTGGAAATTGTGCACCTCGCTCTTGTTGAAGAATAGGGTGAACATAGAGCCGCAATGGTTAAGCTGAATATCCTTGCCAGCGATAATCTCTTTCAGGCGGCTGATGAAACGGTCGCTCTTCTCATCGAGTTTCTTGTAGAAGTCGGGATGCGAAAGTTGCGTGAGCGTCTCTATTCCGGCTGCCATTGCTACAGGATTTCCGCTGAGCGTACCGGCCTGATATACAGGACCGTCCGGAGCAAGAACCTTCATAATGTCGGCACGTCCACCAAAGGCAGCTGCTGGGAATCCGCCGCCTACAATCTTGCCTACGGTGGTCATATCTGGCTTGATACCAAAGAGTTGCTGAGCTCCACCACGCGACAGACGGAATCCGGTTATCACCTCATCGAAAATGAGCAGACTGCCATGCTGCTCAGTCACTTCGCGCGCAGCCTTCAGGAAGTCGAGCGAAGGACAGACAACGCCCATATTGCAAGCCACTGGCTCAAGAATTACGGCAGCCACCTTGTCGCCGTTAGTTTTGAAATAGTTGCGCAAGGCATCTATATCGTTGTACGGAAGTACGGCTGTGTATTTAGTAAACCCTTCTGGAACGCCGGCCGACGATGCATTGCTGATATTTGCCACGCCCGAGCCTGCCGAAACAAGCAGGTGGTCGGCATGACCGTGATAGTTACCTTCGAACTTTACGAGAATGTCGCGTCCCGTGTATCCGCGAGCCACGCGTATTGCCGACATTGTAGCCTCCGTGCCGCTGTTTACAAAGCGCAGACGCTCCATCGACGGGATAGCCTCGCGCACCTTCTCGGCAAGGATTGTCTCATTCTCTGTAGGGATGCCATAACTACTACCAGTATTTATAGCTCTAATGGCCGCGCTATTAACACGATCGTTGCAGTGTCCGAGGATAAATACGCCCCACGACATGCAGAAGTCTATAATCTTGTTATCGTCGATGTCGGTAATATATGCGCCTTTCGCTTCTTTGACGAAAAGAGGCGTTGCGCCCACGCTTTTAAGCGCTCTTACCGGACTGTTTACGCCGCCCGGAATTATCTGTTGTGCCTTGCTGAATGCCTCGGCAGACTTTGTTCTCTCGTTTATGCCCATTTCTGCATGAATTCTTTAGCGTAATAAGATATGATGTACTTCGCTCCAGCACGTTTGATAGCTATCAGACTTTCGTACACAACGCGCTGCTCGTCGAGATAACCAGCCTTGGCAGCCGCCTTGAGCATTGAGTATTCGCCGCTCACCTGATAGGCAACCATCGGGATGTTAGGGAATTTCTGAACGCCGCGGGCTATAATGTCGAGATAAGGCATGGCCGGCTTAACCATAGTCCAATCCGCACCTTCTTCTATGTCGGCTGCAATCTCGTCAAGTCCTTGGTCGTGAGTGCGGTAGTCCATCTGATAAGTCTTTCTGTCGCCGAACGATGGGGCAGAGTCGGCAGCATCGCGGAACGGACCGTAGAAAGCCGATGCGTACTTGGCTGAGTAAGCCAGAATCTTGCACTTGTCGCGCAATCCCGTCTCGACGAGTTTGTTGTGCAGAGCCTCAATCTGTCCGTCCATCATTGCCGACGGAGCAACGAAGTCGGCTCCAGCCTTGGCATGAACGTAAGCCATCTGCGCCAGAAGCGGAAGGGTAGAATCGTTCTCCACATCGTGGTTGTGAAGCAGTCCGCAGTGGCCGTGGCTTGTGTACTCGCACAGGCATACGTCGGTAATAACGATAATTTCCGGAACGGCAGCCTTTATCGCCTTCACGGCACGGCAAACCAAGGCATCCTCGGCGTATGCAAGAGTGCCTTTCTCGTCCTTTTGGCTGTCTTCGATTACGCCGAAGAGTAGCACTTTGTTTATGCCGAGCGCGTAAATCTCTTTTATGTCGGTGATGAGTGTATCGATAGAGAAACGGAAGATTCCCGGCATTGATGAAATCTCATCTTTCACGCCGTTGCCCTCAACTACGAAGTAAGGGTAAATGAAGTCGTCGACGCTGATTTTCACGTCGGCATATTGGTCGCGCACATCCTGCGACGTGCGGTAGGTTCTGAAACGTTTAAATTGTTGCATTTTTTTATGTTTTTTGTTGTCGATGCAAAGATATGAATAATAGGCGGTGTGGCAAATATTTTTTTATCATCTTAGTCCACATTGCACACCATCAGATACTCCTCGTCGTTTTCTGTAATGACCTCGAAGCCAAGTTGCTTGTACATTCTGTAGGCGTAATTTGTTTTCTGAACGGATAGCGATACCTGCGTATAGCCCTCGTCTTTAAGCAGTTGGAGCATCTGCTGCATAAGGCGTGTGCCGATTCCTTGCTTGCGATATTGCGGATAGAGTGCGATGGCGAGCGACGGCGTTTGGTTGTCGATGTGTCCGTAGTCGTTCATTATGCGAACCCAAACTGCGCCGACAATCTTCCCGTCCGTTTCGGCAACCAGACAGAAGTCGCCTTTGTGTTTGCCGAAGTCTTCTACATATACTTGTAAATCAGGCTTTTTGATGATGTCTCTGGATGGCGGTTCAATGCCTTCGGGTATAAAAATCGCTTCGTAGAGAAAATCGTCGAGAAACGGGATTTCGTTGTCTTTTATCTTTCTGATTTTGCAAGTCATAAGTTCTTCCAGTCTTTTCTGTGTTATTGCACCGCGCGTCACAAACTCCTTATTTTGTGGAAGATAGCCGTATGTCTTGACGAAGTTGTCAATCGTGCTGGGCGATGTGAAAACGATGCGGTCGATGGTTGTGAGGTCTATTTTCCTGACATTTTTCGGCATCTGGTTTATGTAGGCGATGACCGTAGAGACCTCGTAGCCCAAATTCCGCAGACCTTCGGGTATGATGGGCAGCGCGATGTTTGAACGCGGAATCAGAACCTTTCTGCCACCGCCAAGTTGCTCGAATAGACGGATTACGCCGTAAGAATCGTCGACATCTGGCATAATTACGTCAGCGATGCCGAATTTCTTCAAGGCTTCAGCCGTAGTTTTCCCTATCGCTACTACATTCACTTCTGCGGGAATATGCGGCTCGTAGTCTGCTTCGAACCAGTATTTTACGGCATATCTGCTCGTAAACAGAATATAGTCGAACTTAGCTGCATCGGCCACGGCACGTCGCAGAGCCTCGCCATCGGCTGGCGGAACAATCTCGATTAGCGGAGTGTGAATGTACTCATCGTTGGGCGGCGTGAGGCCTGTAAACAGCGTCATCATAGAATGTTGTCTTTTGCAAACATCTTTTTCAGCGCATCGTTGCCTTTTCGGGCGGTGATGGCGAGTCGGCCTTGCATAGGGTGCGTCTCGAACGGCAGAATCTCGGTAATCTCGTCTTCCATGCCCAGTCTTTTCAGGGCGCAGGTGGCAACGATGGCAGAATCAATCTTACCGCTCCGAACCTGAGCCACGCGCTCCTCTATGCAGCCGCGAATGCCTACGATTTTCAAGTCGGGGCGCAGCTTCTGAAGCTCTGCCTTACGCAGCGGCGAACTTGTGCCCACGGTGCTTCCGGCAGGCAGACTTAGCAGCGGCGTGTGGTCGCGGCTCACCAGCGAGTCGGTCTTGTCGGTAGCTTCGTACAAGGCTATAACCTCCAATCCGTCAGGCTGTTGCTGTGGAAGGTCCTTTGCCGAATGGATGGCGATGTCGGCCTCGCCGTTGAGCAGAGCATCATCGAGTTCGCGCGTAAATATGTCATCTGGTGCTTCGCCGTTGAGGAGCGATATTTTCTTATGCGTATCGCCGTACGACTTACACAAAATCGTCTCGAACTGAATTTCAGGGAAACGCTTCTTTATCTCCTCAACCTGAATTTGCGACAGACGGCTGTCGCGCGCAATTACCTTTACCGTCTTGCTATGTTGCTTTCGGCGTTCCATAATCTCCTGAAGCTCATCTATTTCCTCCTCAATAAGCTGCTCGGCTTTCTTCACCTCGTCTTCTCTTACCGAGATGTTGCTCTGCACCTTTCGTTCCACGTTGTGAAGGTTGTAAAGTGTTACGTTGCTCATCTGACCGATGCGAGGGTCGATGTCGCGCGGAAAGGCAAGATCGAACGCCACGATGTCGCGGTCTGTCGGCATTTCTTCTTTCAGAACAACCACGTCGGGAGCCGAAGTGGCGCAAATCAGAATGTCGGTAAACTTCAGAAATTCCTGCTTGTTGCATAGCGAGCACGCCTTTATGTCGTACTGCTGGGCGATGTCAGCCGCCTTTTGCAGCGTTCGGTTGGCAAGCAGAATATGCTGTGCTCCCTTGTTTTTCAGGAACTTGATGATATCCTCGGTCAGCTTGTTTACGCCGATTATTGTTATCTGTGCGTTGCGGAAGTCGATGTTCTGTTGCTCAATTATCTCGATTGTGGCGAGACTATGGCTCACCGCTCCGTGCGAAATCTGCGTCTCTGTTCGCACGCGCTTGCCAATCTGGAGGGCGCACTCAAACAGTTTGTGCATTCCGGCTGGGAGTTTCTGCTCCTTGCGTGCCGTGAGATAAGCTTCCTTCACCTGTCCCTGAACGGCTCTTTCGCCCACGATGGCAGATTCGAGTCCGCACACAACACGGAACAAGTGTCGTGCCACATCCTCGGGAATGTCGCCGTTGCCGTAGTACAGTTCTATTCGGTTGCAGGTCTGTAGAAAGACCGATGCTCCCTTGTCATCCTTGTTAATCTTTTTGAAATAGTCTTCGCGCTCGCCAAGCGTTGTGTTGTGGTGGCTGATTGACTCGTATTGTATCATTACCAGTTTGTTTCTTTTATCCAGTTTGTCAGGAATTTAGCGTTCTCGAAAGGCGTTTCTGCCAATACACCGTGTCCAAGGTTTATAATCCAGTTTCGGTGCTCTGCAAAGAAAGGCTTGTACCTCTCCATAGTCGCCGCGATATCGTTTTTCGGTGCGAGCAGCAGGTGAGGGTCGATGTTGCCCTGCAATCCCACCTCGGGATGAACAATCCGTCGTGCCTCGTCGAGCGGCATCTGCCAGTCTATGCTTACAAAGTTGCAGATGTCTGGCGTTATGCTTTTCAGTCCTGTGCCGAGTCCTTTCGGGAAAAAGATTACGGGAACGCCCATCTCTCTGACCGCCATACTTATTCGTGAAACTGCGGGTAGGAAATATTTTACATAAATATCGGCAGGCAGAAGTCCGGCATGACTCTCGAAAATCTGAAAGGCATCCACTCCGTGCTCAACTTGCCTCTTGGCATATTCTATTGTGAGCGATGTCACGGCATCAGTAAGCCTCATCATCTCCTCGCGGTTGGCATAGAAGAAGTGCTTCACCCTTGGAAATGAAGCCTGAGTGCTTGCGCCCTGAAGCATGTAGCACATGGTTGTGAGCGGTGCTCCGCAGAAGCCGATGAGCGGCGTGTCGGGGTGCTGCTCCTTGAAGATGTCGATAGCGCGGTAGACGAAGTTTAGCTTATCCGACTGAACATCAAGCAACTGCGATGGTTTGTCGGATGTGTACAGAGGCGATGAGAATACCGGACCTTTCTCGGTCCAGTCAATGTTCATGCCCATTGCCACAGGTATCGTAAGAATGTCGCTGAACAAGATGGCTGCGTCTACTCCGAGGTCGGCAACGGGCAGAAATGTTACCTTGGCTGCCAATTCGGGCGTAGACATCAGTTCGTGGAAGGAGTGCTCCGCGCGCATCTGCATGTAACTTGGCAGAACTCGTCCTGCCTGCCTCATAAGCCACACGGGCGGACGGCTGCACGCCTTTCCGTTCAGGGTATTGATAAAAATGTTAGTCATCTGATAGGATTTTGTTTGCCACGTCGGTTGCCTGTTTTATTCGGTGCGCCATGCCTATTCCGTCGCGCAGGTTTCCGGCAATCGTCAGACCTTTGTATTGGTTCTGAACCTTTTCTATCGCCTCGAACCGTTCGCCCGATGTTATCTCGTACTGCGGAATGGCTCTCTTATGTCTGAAAATCCTGATGAAATCGGGTTTTGCCGATGCCGGGAATTTCAGCATTGTGTGGAAGTATTCCTCTACGATGGCTGTTATTTGCTCGTCCGAATAGTCGAGCATCTCGGCATGCTTCATTCCGCCGATAAAGTAGCTGAACAGCGCGCCGCCTTCGGGTGCTCTGCCTTTGAAGCAAGCCGACGGGAACAGGATTCCGAGAACCTTCTTGTTCTCGCGCGACGGAACGAGTCCGCCGAAAGCCTGAAACTTCTTTCCCTTGGTGTCTTTCACGCCCACGCTCACTTCGACGATAGGCGAGTAGTTGAGGTTGTTGAGCTTGCTCATTGTCTCGGCATCGACGAATGGCAGTAGTTCGGGCAGAGAGTATGCTCCGCAGGTTGTAACAACCTTGTTGCAGGTTATCTGCTGCTTATTTCCGTCGGCATCGCTAAATGAGATGTGCCAGCCGTCGCCCTCGGGCATCACTTTTATGTCCTTCAGTCCGAGCAGGATACGGTTGCCGAGATAGTCTGCCATGGCTTCGGTAATCTTTCCCAGACCGCCCACGGCAGAGAATACTTTCTTTGTTGCCAGTTTGTCGCGGTCGGTCTTAGGCTCTCGCGCCTTTGCTATTGCTCCGCGTACAAAACTGCCGTAGTTATGCTCAAGATTATATAGTTTCGGAAGGGCAAAGCGCGTTACGAGCGCATCGGGGTTGCCGGCATAGACGCCCGAGAGAAAAGGGTCTACGGCATAGTTTACGAACGACTTGCCGAGTCTTCGTCTTGCCAGCGAGCCAACCGACTCGTCGGGATTTGTGCCCTTCTTTCGCCACGGCTCGCCAAGGATTCTTAGCTTGTCGGCGGTGGTGAATAGTGGTGTAGTAATTGCGCTGAACAGTCCCGACGGAAGGGCGCGGAATTTAGATCCTTTCCATATCAGACGGCGTTTTGACGATGCCGGGGCTATCTCCAACTGGCATTTGCCGCCCGATGTCTCCTGAAGGTCGCGCATCAGTTCTGCCACTTCGGGCACCGATACAACGCCGGTGTTCGGTCCGCTCTCAAATACGAATCCGTTTTCAGCGTGTGTCTGAATCTGTCCGCCAGCCTTGTCCATGCGCTCAAGCACCGTCACCTCGCGGCCTTTGCGCGCAAGGGTGTAGGCTGTCGTTAGTCCTGTTAGTCCTGCTCCGATTACTACTATGTCGGTTGTCATGTCTTTTATATTGGTTTTGAGAATGTTTTGTCGGTGTTTTGCATCAGAGGGTCGAGCAGTGCCGCCACGTTGCGCACGAGCGGCGAACTCGCCTCTGTCATCTTTATCGTGTTTTCTTTTATGTTTATTATCCCGTCGTTCTGCATCTCCGCAAGGCGTTCTGTGTCGAAGTTCACCGCCTCTTTCTGTTCGGGGCTGAGAGTTACGGCATAGTTGCACATCAGGTTATCTATAGCTGTGCGTATCAACTGCTGTTGCGGTGTCAGAATGTAGCCCTTCTTTATTGGCAGAATGCCGTCTGAAATGCTCTGGATGTATTCGGCAATGTCTTTTGTATTCTGTGCGTATGCCGTGGCAAGCTGACTGATGCCTGTAACTCCGAAGGCATATACCTGAGCCGTGGTGCGCAGCGTACAGTAGCCCTGAAAGTTGCGGTGCAGCTGACCTTTGTTCAGCGCGGTGTACAGTTCGTCGTGCGGCTGTACAAAGTGGTCCATTCCCACTCTCACATATCCGGCTTTTTGCAGCAGTTGCGCCGAAGTCTCGAACATCGTTTCTTTTGTCTGAACCGATGGCAGACCGTGCTTCTCCAGAATGAGTTGCTGCTTCTTTAGCCATGGCACATGAGCATAGCTGAATGTCACCAATCTGTCGGGTTGGAGGGCAATGGCGCGCTCTATAGTTTGTCCGAAACTTTCGACTGTCTGGTAGGGCAGTCCGTACAGAAAATCGAGGTTGATGTTGGCCTTGGCATCGCGCAGCAAAGCGAATATCTCTTCCATCGGTTCGAGCGATGGACGGCGGTTCACCGTCTTCAGTACCTTCTCGTCAAAGTCTTGCATGCCGATGCTGAACCGTGTGAATCCTGCATCAACCAAATTGCTCCAGTCGTTAAGCGTCAAGTATCCGGGGTGACATTCTATGGCTATCTCGGGCTTATCTATCGTGCCGAACGTGCTTGTAAGGTGTTCGTTGAGTTCCTTTATCGCCTTGGCTGGCATTGCTGTCGGACTTCCGCCGCCGTAGTGAATCTGCGAGATGCGACGGTCTTTGTCGATATATGTCAACAGAAGGTCTATTTCCTTGTGAAGTGCGTCGATATATTTTTCAACCTTCGCCCCGTTGCCCATGGCATACGAGTTGCACGCGCAGTAGTGGCACAGATGCTTGCAGAACGGCATGTGTAGATAGAACGACAGGTTGCGGTTTTCGTCTTTGTTCGAGAGTCTTACTGCATCGATATACTCAGTCTGTCCCAATGTGCCGAAATAGTTTGCCGGCGGATAGCTTGTATATCGCGGTACTGGAATATTGTATTTGTCTATTATGTTTTGTCGCATCTTTTCTAACCTCTGTTTCGACTGCAAAATTACCATGTATTATCAAACGAAACAATCCCTAATTATAAGGATAAAATGTTATATTTTCTCCTCATAAATAGGGATATTTCTGGGTTTGAAACAAAAATTTAGGTCGAGAGATTCCTATTCGTTGACTTTATTTTTCAGTGTGTCGATGATTGAGTCCAATTCGGCGGCAAGATTAACGTAATCGTCAAACTTCAGCGGACAGGTGTTCAGCTGCTCCATCATTCCCGACGGAACAATGCCGAATGCCTTTTCTTCCAAGTCCTTGCCCTTCTGCGTAAGCGTCACGTTCGTCTGTCGGCGGTCGATGACGCTTCGCTTGCGCTCAATCAGTCCCATCTTCTCCATTCGTTGCAGGAGCGGCGTGATGGTGTTTGTCTCGAGTTGCAACTTCATCGCAATCTCATTTACGAACTGCGTTTCTTTCTCCCACAACACCATCATTACCAAGTATTGCGGATAGGTTATGCCCAGTTTGCTCAGTAGCGGCGTGTATGCCTGAATTATCAGGCGCGATGCCGTGTACAGTCTGAAGCAGAGCTGATTTTCGAGTTTTAGTTCATTGTGTGGCATATCTTAATTTGTTTTTACGGATTATGCAAGCATCGTCTCGATGTCGCTCTCCATTTTCTCCGGCTCTGTGGTAGGAGAGTAGCGCTTGATGGTGTTGCCATCTTTCGAGATTAGGAATTTTGTGAAATTCCACTTAATATCGCTGTCCTTTTCCACGCTGTTGCTTATGGTCTTGAAGAGAGCCTTTGCTGCCTTAGCCTTCAGACCGTTGTACGCCTCGGTAGGAGCTTGTTCTTTCAGATACTCAAAGATTGGGTCGGCAGAAGAGCCGTTCACGTCAATCTTCTTCATAATCTGGAAACTTACGCCATAGTTTATTTGGCAGAACTCCTCAATCTGGCTGTCTGTGCCCGGGTCTTGTTCCTTGAACTGGTTGCATGGGAAGCCGATAACTACCAGTCCCTTGTCTTTGTACTTTTGGTTAAGTGCCTCAAGTCCTGCAAACTGCGGAGTGAATCCGCACTTGCTTGCTGTGTTTACAATTAGCAGAACCTTACCTTCGAACTGTGCAAAGTCAAGCTCTTTACCCTTGCTTGTCAGTGCCTTGAAATCATAAATTTTCTTCATAATCTTACATATATTCTATCGTTTTAAAATGCAAAACTACGAAAAATATTTTATATCGCAAACGATTTATTTAACTTTTTTACAGAGCATAATACGAATATGCAGAAAAAGTAGGCATATTTATCTTTTGGTATATATAAAATAGTGGGTAGCAAGAAGGTAGCAAGAAGGTAGGAAGAAGGTAGAAAGAGGGAAGGAAGAGGGAAGGAAGAGGGAAGATAGAAGGAAGATGATGGGCAGAGGCTTTGAAGCAAGCCGATAGTAAGGGGGTAGCAAGGGGGTAGCAAGGGGATAGCAAGGGGGAAGGTACGGGTATGATAGGTAATTCATAATTCAAAATTCATAATTGGCAATTCGGGGAGAAACTTAGACAATTCACATTTGGTAAGTAGAATTTTCAGAATTGATAACTTAGGATTTGTAACGAACAATTTCGTAGGAACGTCCAAGGTAGAGGATGTAAAAGAGGATGTAAAATAAACTGTGTCATGAATAATAAAAGCATAGTTTATTTTTATGATGTGAAGGTATATCCAGAGTATTCTCCGGTTTTCTCAGGCTATTATCGATGAACTGCTCAATGGCAATGTCGTAGAGATAGCATGTCTGGGAACTTTCAAGTTGAAAGTCAGCGGCAAGAGCCGTCAGAAGAAAGAGGATGTAACAACTCAGGGCGCAAAGATATGCGTCATATTCGAGCCAGCAAGCGAACTCAATTCTCGTCTTAATGATGAACGTGAATTCCGATTCGTCGAAGTTCCTACGGAAGAGGGCAAACAAGATGCCGAAGACAACAAAGAACCGTCCGACAATCCAGAAACTCCCCTCGATGACAACAATGGATTCTAACAGAATTGCTAGCATCCCCAACAAGTGCTTAGCATAACTACATAAAAAGGAGCAAGTCATTTATCACTTGGATAAAGCTTGCTCCTTTTTTGAATCTATGTAAGTCGGGTAGAACTTGTAATTCCTGCCCATCATTGTGTAACCAGGATAGAAAGCTTTACTTGCCCATTACCAGTTTTTTAGTCAAACAGTGTATCTTATTGAATATAATTGATTTTAAGTTCTTAAATCCGTACGTCCAGCCCATCCAACTCAGAAAAGCCCACATTGACAATAATGCGTCAATAATGTACCAAAACCATTTGAACACTTCGTGTATATTCCAAATAGAATCAGGCATATATCTCTTTGCAAAGAATCCTACAAACAATATAATTGCAAAAATGGACATTATTATATTTGTCAACATCGTTGCGACTTTACGACAAAAATTATCTGTTTGGTTAATAGTGTCTTGGAGACCAGAGATTGTTTCATCTTTGGCTTGGAGTTGACTATTAGAATCTGCGATAAGTTCTGCTTTTTCTGATTCACTTTTAGCTATAAATTCATTTAATTTATTTTCACCTTCTTTTTTTGCATTATCAACTTCTTCTTTGTGCTCGCGTTCAATTATTTCCAGAATTTCATTTGCAGTTCTGTCTGTATAAGCATTTATGTCGTTTTGTGTTTTGTCTCCAAGTAGTGTTAGTGCTAAGTTCGTTGCCGTCAATTCAAGATACTGATTTTCTGTAATAGAAGATGCAAGTTTCTTTTTCTTTATATCTTCGTAGAATCTTATCATAAGAGAATCATCCAATTGAATTGTATTATAGCATTCGCTTATTAGTAACTTTCTATTTAATTGGTCATTGCCATTAGGATAATTACTCCATAAAATACTAGAAATGAATACATCTGTAGAACAAACAGGAATTTGGTGTTTCTTTGTGTTGATTCTTTCATCATTTGACATGGTGGCAATAATTCTATTTGTTGTAAGCATTAAAGCCTTACATCCTTTCAAATTATAGATTGCCGCATTTCCTCTTAATCTGTATGTATATGTAATAGAATCAACATCCTTATCAAGCATACTCATTTCATGATTAAAAAGTTCTCTTGTATGCTTGTGAGTATATGCATCTGTTATGATACTTGTGAGTAATTCCATATCAATGTCAGTATAGTTTGCAGGAAGATTTGGAACTTCTTGCTCAACAATGCCCCAAGAAGACATTACCTCTGCAACATTGGACTTCATAGCTTGCATTTGTGTATATGTAAGTCCTTCGGAAACTGCCATTTTTAAAAGCCTTGAACTCTTTCTTAAATCATAGTTTTTGCTTAATAGTCTTTGAATTGCATCATCCAATGTGGTATAGACTTCATTTATATTATGTTGGAACATACTGAATTTTGCACCATTTTTCTTCAAAATGGACATTAACTCATCTGCGGCATCTTTGTTAGACGCATTATTTGCACCAAGTAAATTATAAAAAAATGGAGTATCAATAATTATTTGCACATCTCTTAAACTGCCAGAGAAATTAGAAAGACCAGAAAGGGATACTAAATTGCTTATCGCATTACCTTTTGCTAACCTGTTCAAGACTTCTAATGCACGTCCTCCATTATTTTGGTCTTCGATAATATATTTTGATAAATGATAATCCGCAATATCCCCAAATGTATTATCTTTGCAATTGAAAAAATCATAGTCAAATGAAGTTGTTGGATTTTGCAAAACATTTCGACAGCGAGGAAGCTTGTGAAAAGTACCTCAAGGAAACTCGCGAAAAAGAAGGTATAAAGTGCAGCCGCTGTGGCTGCGAGAAACAGTACTGGAACCGTTGCCACAAACGCTGGATGTGTGCCAAGTGCGGACATGAGACTACCCTCAGGTCGGGCACGGTTATGCACGGCAGCAACCTTCCACTGCTGTACTGGTTCACAGCCATTCACTTGCTCACGTCCACAAAAAAGACGTTCTCAGCAGCCGAGATGCAGCGACAGCTCGGGCACAAG
>FNBQ01000007.1 GCA_900102385.1 Bacteroidales bacterium KHT7
CAAGGTAGGTCCAAGGTAGGTCCAAGGTAGGTCCAAGGTAGGTCCAAGGTAGGTCCAAGGTAGGTCCAAGGTAGGTCCAAGGTAGGTCCAAGGTACATTCAAGGTATATGCAAGGTATATGTAAGCTATATGTAAGCTATGGGAGTGTATATGTAAGCTATATGTTGTGTATATGTAAGCTATATGTAGAGTATATGTAAGCTATATGTTGTGTATATGTAAGCTATATGCAAGGTATAGCCAGATTAGGTGGAATGAAGTAAGTCGATAGTAAGGGGATAGCAAGGGGATAGTAAGGGGATAGCAAGGAGATAGCAAGGGGGAAGTAAGAGGATAGCAATCCCGTTCAGCCGAATTTGACCTTCGAACTCCGTACGCTTGTTACCAAAGGGACACTGTTCTGCCGAATTTGCAATTTGGCTGAGAAAAAATCGGGAATTTGTCGCTCGAACTTGTTCGCTTGCTACCGAATGGACGCAAGAATTCCCACCGCTAAAAAAATGTCGTTATTAGCGTAACATTTTGTCGCTTTGCGACAATGGGAGTTACAAACTCCCGTTTAATGATGCTGCCGAATTCGGAAATTCGGCAGAACGAAAAGATAGGTCGAGCGCAGGAAATTCGGCAGAACAAATCGGGCGACCGCTTTCATGGTCGATTATAGCAGTTTCGTTTCAGTCCGCAGAACCTATGGATGCTGCGGTTACTGAGACAATTCTGAATTGTGAATTTTCAACTCTCAATTTTCAACTTTCAACTCCCACAAATTCTGTTTTTCAGCCTTGCGGAAATTGTAAAATATTAGGAAAATACAGAACAGAAATTCGTCAAATTGTTAAAAGATGTGAACAAATGCTTAAAAAATTAACTACTTGAAATGTAAGATGTTGGAGTAATAGTGTAACAAACGAAACATTACTTTGTAACAACTTTTTAACAGTCTGTAACACACAATCCCTTCCGTGTAACACGCTTATATAATGTAATAGCGTGAAAAATTGTAAAATTGCAGAGTGAAAATGTGAAAGTGATTTCACGGAAACATTTCAGAAACAAAAAACGGTAAACAAACATGTAAAATAAGCAAACGGTATGTTTTTGCATATTCGGCTTATGTAAGGTTGCACTAATAATTAACGGAAATTTTTAATAATCTTTAAACAAATAACCAGATTTATGAGACTTTCATTCCTGTCATTGCTGTTCCTCAGCTTTCCGGCTATGAGCTTGTGCCAATCGTGCAAGAGTCTGTCGGTTCCAAAGGCTCCAGTAGACGAGGCATTGTTTGACAATTTCTATTATCAGGGTAACGATGACATCTACAACAAAAACAAGTTGACAGATGCATCGCAGTTTTACAACCCGATACTTCCGGGATTCTATCCCGACCCTTCAATCACCACAAACGGTAAGGGCGACTATTATCTTGCTACATCAACCTTTACATTCTTCCCGGGTGTGCCTTTGTTCCACAGCCGCGACCTTGTAAACTGGGAGCAGGTTGGTCACATTCTCGACCGCGAGTCGCAGATGGAGAACATGAAGGGACAGCACGTCAGCGGCGGTATCTTCGCTCCTGCATTGAGCTACAATCCAAAGACCGGTACATATTATATGATTACTACAAACGTAGGTGCCGGCAACTTCTATGTTAAGACACAGAATCCAGAGGGTGCATGGTCAGACCCTATCCACCTTCCTTCAATCTTGGGCATCGACCCTTCAATCTTTATCGATGACGACGGCAGAGCATACGTTGTAAACAACGATGATGCGCCAGACAACAAGCCTGAATATCCGGGTCATCGCACAGTTCGTGTACAGGAACTCGACTTGGCTACAGACAAGTGTGTGGGCGAACGAAAGATTATCATCAACAAGGGATGCCGTCCTGAAGAGAAGCCAATCTGGTGCGAGGCTCCACACATCTATAAGATTAAGGGCAAGTATTACCTTATGACTGCCGAGGGCGGAACAAGCGACTGGCATTCTGAGGTTATCTACCGCTCAGAGTCTGTTTGGGGACCATACGAGCCATATTCGGGCAACCCAATCCTTACTCAGCGCACGCTTGCCAAAGACCGCAAAGAGCCTGTTACTTGTGCAGGTCATGCCGACCTTGTAAAGACAGAGAACGGCGAGTGGTGGGCAGTATTCTTGGCTTGCCGCCCTGTAAAGGACAACTGGGAGAACCTTGGCCGTGAGACATTCATGATGCCGGTTTCTTGGACCGAGGACGGATGGCCAATGATGACTGGCAGCACCGGACTTGTTCCGCAGATGCTTAACCGCAACGGCGTTAAGAGAAACGAGAATGTAACATTCGGTAACTTCAAGTGGGAAGATGATTTCTCATCAGATGTTATGAAGCAAGACTGGGTTACACTCCGCACATCTGCCAAGGGCTTGTTTACACCTAATAAGTATAACGGATGGCTGTCGCTCAAGAAGCAGCCTGTAACAGCAGAGCAGAAAGATGTCCCATCGCTCGTGGCACGCCGCTTGCAGCACCACAAGTTCGAGGCATCAACAAAAATGCGCTTCCAACCATCATTCGACAACGACGCAGCAGGTATCATGCTATTCAAGGACGAGAAGCATCAGCTTCTGCTTGTCCGCACACTCAACGCTGGAAAGCAGACAATCGAGCTTCAGCAGGTTTCAAAAGACGGCAAGAAGGTTCTTGCATCTCAGCCATGCAAACTTAACGAGGTTGAGATGAAGATTACATCAACTGGCACAACCTTCGAGTTCTTCTACAAGGCAAAGAAGGATTGGGTTAAGATTGGTGATGCTCCGGCACAGCAGCTTTCTACTCAGGCAGCAGGCGGATTCACCGGAACGGTGGTTGCTCTGTACTGCACCGGAAAGGAGGCTAAGAAATAACAGCATTGAACCTAACGGCAACAAAATAAGAGATTAACTAATCACTTTTTAATAACTTTTTAATACTAATATCAATTTCTAATGGAGACAAAGAAATGTACTAAACTACGTTTTTTCGCTTTAGGGGTTGCATTTTGGTGCTTCTGTCTGATGACATTCGCCCAAAGTGTAAATGTAAAGGGAACCGTGGTTGACTCTCATGGAGAGAGTATCATTGGTGCTTCTGTGGTTCAGAAAGGTAATCCATCAGTTGGAACTGTTTCTGACTTAGAAGGAAACTTCCAGCTGAAAATTACAGGCAAGAATCCTGTAATCGTTGTATCGTATGTTGGTATGCGTGCAACAGAGGTAAAGGTTGTTCCGGGTAAGCCTGTAAAGGTAACACTCGAAGAGGACAACGCAGCACTCGAGGAAGTAGTGGTTGTGGGTTATGGCCAGCAGAAGAAGGCTTCTTTGGTTGGTTCTATTACCCAGACATCAGGAAAGGTGCTGGAGCGTACCGGTGGTGTGTCTGACCTTGGTTCTGCACTTACTGGTAACTTGCCGGGTGTAATCACAACTTCATCATCTGGTATGCCGGGTGCTGAGAAGGTTAACATCGTTATCCGTGGTGTCAGCTCATGGAATGGTAGCTCTCCTTTGGTGCTCGTCGATGGTATCGAGCGTGCAATGGAGAATGTCGACATCCAGTCTGTTGCCAGCATTTCTGTTTTGAAGGATGCTTCTGCAACTGCCGTTTATGGTGTGAAGGGTGCTAACGGTGTAATCCTTATCACAACTAAGCGTGGTTCAGAGGGTAAGGCTAAAATTGGATTCAACTTCAGTTCTACAATGAAGTTCGTTTCTAAGTTGCCTCAGACTCTTAACTCTGCTTCATCTTTGAGAGCTCGTAACGAGGTTATCAAGCACGAACTTGGTCTTAAACCAGAAGGCTGGGCAAAAATCTGTTCAACAGATTACATTTCAAACTATGAGAACCAGCCAGAGGGCGCAATCGACCCAGAGACTGGTTTCTTGATGAGCGAGCGCTATCCTGATGTTGACTGGCAGAAGGAACTGTTCAAGGATATGGCAATGGCATACAATGCCAACGTAAATATTTCTGGTGGTACACGTTACGTTAAGTACTTTGCTTCTATCGACTTCCAGCACGAAGGTGACCTTTTCCGCGAGTGGGATAACGGTCGTGGTTACAAGGGCGGTTACGGTTACAACCGTGTAAACGTTCGTGCAAATCTTGACTTCCAGTTGACTAAGACAACTACATTCAATGCAGGTATTTTTGGCAGTCAGGGTATCCGTAATACTCCTTGGGGTATTGCCGATGATGCATGGGCTGCAACACAGTTGTGGCAGGCTGCTTACTCTGCACCTCACAATGCTTTCGTTCCTCGCTACAGCGACGGTATTTGGGGCTACTATCCTTCGGACGATCAGGGTGCGCCAAACTCTGTAACAAACTTGGCTTTGGCTGGTGCTGAACAGAGAATCAGTACTGTCTTGAATACAAACTTTACGCTTTCTCAGGATTTGTCGTTCATCACTAAGGGATTGAAACTTAACGGAACAATCTCATGGGATAACTCATTCAGCGAGAGTCAGCGTGGTGTTAACGACCTTTACCATGATGCACAGTTCAAGTGGATTGACCCTGTAACAGGTGAGGTTACATATCGTAAGCTTGCAAGTTCTCACACTAAGTTCGACTATACAGAGACTCGCGCTTGGAGCACTCAGGGTAGTAATATTGAAAACTGGGGAACAAACAGAAACCTTTTCTATCAGTTACAGTTGGTGTGGGGGCGCAAGTTTGGTAAGCACGATGAGCACGATGTAACAGCAATGGGCGTATTTAATCGTCGTGAGCATGCAACAGGTAGTAGTTTCCTTCGTTATCGTGAGGACTGGGCTTTCCGTGCAACTTACAACTATGGCGACCGCTATTTGTTGGAGTACAACGGTGCATACAACGGTTCTGAGCAGTTCGGCAAGGGATATCGTTTTGCATTCAATAACTCAGTTGCTCTTGGTTGGACTCTTTCTAACGAGAAGTTCATGAAGCCTGTTGTTGATTACAAACTCTTTGGCAAGAAGCTTATCGATATCTTGAAGTTCCGTTACTCTTATGGTGAGGTAGGTAACGATAATGTTCTTGGTGACAAGCGCTGGTTGTATACTACTCAGTGGTCATACGGCGGTGGTGCGCACATGGATCCTAAGTCTCCAGATGACAAGCAGTATTTGTATACTTGGTATAAGGAAGCTCAGATTGGTAACCCAAATCTTCGTTGGGAGACTGCTAAGAAGCGTAACTTCGGTATCGACTATGCGTTCCTCGATGGTTTGGTTGCAGGTTCGTTGGAGTTCTTCCACGAGAACAGATATGATATTCTTATCTTTGGTGATCAGCGTTCTGTTCCTTTCTATTACGGTGCTACTGCTCCTGCAATGAACTATGGTCGTACAAGAACAACTGGTTATGAACTTGAACTTCGTTTGAAGCATACTTTCAAGAACGGTATCTATGCATACGGAAACTTTAATATGACTCATGCAGCCAACAAGGTTCAGGTTTACGACGATCCAGAGTTGTTCCCTTCATACCAGAAGACTGCCGGTTATGCAATCGGTCAGGCAAAGAGTTATCTTGACAATGGTCAGGCTCAGAGCTGGGACGATGTAATTGCTATGACTGAGCACAATTCTAATGATGACCAGAAGTTGCCAGGACAGTTTATTATCACCGACTTTAACGGCGATGGTGTAATCGACTCTAACGATAGCGCACCTTACGCATACACAGGTACTCCACAGAATACATACAATGCAACTCTTGGTGTTGAGTACAAGGGCTGGAGCTTGATGTTGCAGTTCTACGGTGCTACAAATGTATCTCGTGAGGTTGCATTTAACTCATTCAGCAAGCCAACACTTGATGTTGTATTCGACGAAGGCTCATTCTGGAATCCAGAGTCAGGTGCTGGTATTCCAACACCACGCTATAACTCCACACCTAACTATTATGCCGGCACTCGCTTCATGTATGATGGTTCATACGTTCGCTTGAAGAACATGGAGATTGGCTACACATGGACAAAGGGTTGGGTTAAGAGTCTTGGTCTTAACAACCTTAAGCTCTATGTAAACGGTAACAACCTGTTGTTGTGGACTAAGATGCCTGATGACCGCGAGAGCAACTTCGCTGGTACAGGACTTGCATCTCAGGGTGCTTACCCAACAATGAAGCGTATCAACTTCGGTGTTAAGTTCGAGCTTTAATAACAATTATTCTAATAGTAAACATAAAAACATTATGAAATTTCATAAGTTTAAATATATAGTAGCAGGTTTGGCTCTTTGCTGTGCAAGCATCGGCTTTACATCTTGCGAAGACTATCTGGATAAGTCTCCTGAGTCAGACCTTAAGACAGAGGACGCTTTCAAGAACTTTGTAAATTTCCAGGGCTTCGTAGAGGAGATGTACTCTTGTATGCCAGACTTTGCAAACGGTTACTGGACTAACTCTTGGAACTGGGGTGAAGATGAGGTAATGTATGTTGGATGTGACTATCACATGACATACAAGGTTGATCAGGGCGACTTCTGGGGATGGCAGTCTGAGTTCGATGGCTGGCAGAGCGGCTGGATGGACCGTAATGCTTTCGAGCCAGGTGCTAACGTTGATGAGCGTTTCAAGGTATCTTTGTGGAAGAGTGCATGGTACTCTATCCGTAAGTGTAATGTAGGTATCGAGAACTTCGACTACTTTACTGAGGGTACACAGGAAGAGAAGGATATGATTCTTGGTCAGCTCTACTTCTTCCGTGCATGGTATCACTTTGAGTTGATGCAGTATCTTGGAGGTCTTCCTTATATCGACAAGGTTATTGCTGCCGATGAGCCAATGACATTGCCACGTCTTTCATACAAGGAGTGCGCAGAGAAGGCTGCCGCAGACTTCCGCAAGGCTGCCGACTTGCTTCCTGTAGACTGGGATCAGACTGTACGCGGTCGTAACACTGTTACAAAGAACGGCTTGCGCGTAAATAAGATCACAGCCCTTGCTTATCTTGGCAAGAACTATTTGTGGGCTGCTTCTCCGCTGATGAAGAATACAGATGAGAAGATGCACTCAAATACAAAGGCAAGCACTTACGATTACGACCAGACATACGCAAAGCTTGCTGCCGATGCATTCGGTGAGTTGCTTGGCTACGTTCAGCCGGAACTTAACACAGACGGCAAGTCAAAGACAAAGTGCCAGTATGAGTTGGCTGATTTTGCTGACTATTCTGAGATTTTCTATACTCAGGACAAGGGCGGTGAGACTCCGGGATTGAAGGAGGCTATCCTTCGCACACCATCAGTTAGCTGGAACAACACAAACTGGGGACTTTCTAAGCAGTTTGGCGGTAAGATTCTTACTGGTGGTAACTCATTCTCACAGGCTACTGCCAACTATGTAAACTATTATGGTATGGAAAACGGTCTTCCTTTGACTGATGCAGAGTCTGGCTTCGACAAGACACACCCATGGAAGGGTCGTGACCCACGTTTCTATCACGATATTGTTTACGATGGAGTAAAGGTTGTTAAGGGTACTATCAGTCCAGACGACAACCGTTATGCAAACCTTTACACTGGTGGTTCATACCGTAATGATATTGATGAGAACCGTACTGGTTACATGATTTACAAGTTCATCCCAATGGATGCAAACAATGCAGACGATGGTTATGGCTGGGGACGCCACCTTCATATCAACATTCCTTGGTTGCGTCTGAGCGATGTATATCTGATGTATGCCGAGTCTCTTGCAGCCCTTGGCGGTGCAAACCAGAAGTCATCTACATTCAACATGACTGCCGAGCAGGCTGTTAACGTAATCCGCGAGCGTGCCGGTGTTGCTGATGTAAACGCTAAGTTTACTGCTGATAAGGACAAGTTCATGGACGAGGTTCGCCGAGAGAGAGCTGTTGAGCTTGCATACGAGGGACACCGCTTCAACGACCTTCGCCGTTGGTTGCTTCTCGACAAGAGCCCTTACAATATCAAGACTCAGCAGAACTTCAACCGTGTAAGCCTTGATACAAAGGATTCTAAGAACAGCGAGGTGTCTGACTTCAAGGAGAAGACAATCGTTACTCGTAATTTTACAGACAAACATTACTGGTTCCCTTTGAAGAAGAAGGACGTAAGCATCTATCCTGAGATGTACCAGAATCCGGGATGGTGATGTTGATGAAAAAACTTAAATGAAAAGTTAAACCATGAAAAGATTCAATAAATCGATAATAGCACTTCCACTGGCTTTTATGGCATTTGCACCACAGGGCGCATTTGCTCAGGAAGAAACAGATGGGGTACAGGCTGATACCGTAAATATGGCTTTCCGCAAGGTGGATGCACGCGACATTGTGCAGCCATACAGCAAGGTGAAAGTCAGCGAGATAATTGAAAAGGGGTACAGCACCAGCAACCTCGACAACATGCAGGCTCTGGCTGCCGGTTTCAATGGTGAGTTGTGGCAGCAGGGTGATGTGCTGGTTTTTGTTGACGGTGTGCCTCGTAATACTGCAAACCTGCTCCCTGACGAAATCGAGGACATCACATTCCTCAAGGGCGCATCTGCCGTAGTTCTTTACGGTAGCAAGGCTGCCAAGGGTGCAATCCTTATCACTACAAAGCGCGGTAAGGAACAGCCACTCAAGACAACTGTTCGTGCAAACTATCAGTTGTTCGTGCCAAAGTCATATCCAAAATGGCTTGGTTCTGCCGAGTATATGAAGTATTATAACGAGGCTCTTGCAAACGACGGTAAGGCACAGTTGTATAGCGATGAGGATATCTACAACACTGCTGCTGGCGTAAATCCTTACAAGTATCCAGACCAGTCGTTCTACGGCTCTGAGTACCTAAAGAAGAACTACGACCGCTGGGACGTAAATGCTGAGTTTGACGGCGGTAGCAAATATGCTCGTTTCTATGCAAACGTAACATACAGCCGTGCAAATGACCTTTTGAAGTATGGCGAGGCAAAGAATAACTATTCTGACCGCTTGAATATCCGTGGTAACATCGACCTTACTTTGTCTGAAATGGTTTCTGCATGGGTAAATGCAAAGGTCTCTTATACAAATAACCGTTATGCAAAGGGCGATTTCTGGGGTAATTCTGCAAAGTTGCGTCCTAACCGTGTCGCTCCGCTTGTTCCAACATCATACATTGAAGATTTGGATAAGGATTCTTGGACTTTGATAAAGAACTCTAATAACATTGTCGACGGTCAGTATTTCTTTGGTGGTACTCAGTATGACCAGACAAACCCGTTTGCTGATTTGCTTGCTGCTGGTTATTCAAATAACGTTGCACGTCACATGCAGGTTGATGCAGGTTTCAGACTTGACCTGGGTAAGGTTCTCGAGGGCCTGTCATTTAAGTCACACTATGCTGTAGACTATGCAACAGGATACACTGTCAGTGTTGATGACAAGTACGCTACATACGGTGTAGACTGGACAGAGTATGATGGCAAATATGTTGTGTCAAAGCTTACTAAGTATGGTAAGGACGAGCATGCTACATACCAGTCTATGAGTAACTCTGCTTCTGAACAGCAGATGGCATTCAATGCACAGTTCGACTATCAGCGTACATTCAACGAAGACCACAACATAAATGCAACACTCGTTGCAAATGGATATCAGAAGACAACAAACGGCGTATATCACCGCTGGAGTAATGCCAACCTTGGCTTGCAGGCAAGCTACAACTATGCTCACCGCTACTATGCAGACTTGGGCATGGCTGCTATTCACTCAGCACAGTTAGCTGAGGGTCATCGTGAGGCTCTTTCACCATCTCTTTCTTTGGGCTGGAGACTTACAGAGGAGGACTTCATGAAGGACAACGGCATCTTCGACGATTTGATGCTTACTGCTGGATATACAGTCTTGAATCAGGATCTCGACGTTTACACTGAGATTGATAACAAGAAGGAGTACTACTATTTGTACGAGGGAGTATTTACTTCTACTGGTACATGGTGGGGCTGGAGCGATGCTCACAATGGTATTCAGACCGCAGACTCTCGTCGTGGTGAGAACCTTGATCTTGGTTTCGTTAAGCGTAAGGAATTCAACCTTGGCATCAATGCTTTGATGCTCGACAAGAAGCTTTCTTTCAAGTTCAACTTCTTCAACACCGTTACCGATGGTACACTTGCAACAGTTGATTACTTGTATCCAAGTTACTTCCGCACATACTATCCAGTATCAACATTCATTCCTTATGTAAACTATGGCAAGAGCCGCCGTACAGGTTTCGACTTCAGTGTAGGCTACAAGGATAAGGCTGGCGACTTTGAGTATGCTGTAGAGTTGAACGGTATGTCATCAACTTCAAAGTACCTGAAGTATGCTGAGAGTGTAGAGTTTGACTATATGAAGCATGAAGGTGTATCTACATCTGCAATGTGGGGTCTTGAGTGTCTTGGCTACTACGAGTCTGCCGACGAGATTAAGAATGCAACTGCAAAGAGCAGTTTCGGTAATGATATCAAGCCGGGCGACTTGAAATACAAGGATCAGAACAACGATGGTGTCATCGACGATAATGATCAGATAGTTATCGGCAACTGGGGCGACAAGTTCATTGCAGGTCTTAACTTCACTCTGAAGTACAAAAATTGGACATTGTTCGGATTGATGAGTGGTAACTTTGGTGCTAAGGGACTTAAGAGAGACAATTACAACTGGTGCTATGGCGACCGCAAGTTCAGCGATGTTGTTCGCGGTGCATGGACAGCCGAGAAGGCAGCTACAGGTCAGGAAATCTCTTATCCACGCCTTACAACAACAGATGGTGCTAACAACTTCCGTGTATCTTCATACTGGTTGTACTCTGCAAGCCGTGTAGATTTGGATCGTATCCAGCTTACTTACGACTTCAACCCTGAGATGTTCGGTTCGGCAAGTAAGATTGTAAAGGGCTTGCAGTTGTATGTAAATGCAAACGATTTGCTTACAATCGCTGGCGAGCGCAAGCAGTTGGAACGCAATGTAGGTTATGCTCCTCAGACACGCAGCTTTACTTTTGGTGCTAAAGTTCAATTCTAATAAATTCTGGAATAATGAAAAAAACTAAAATATTGATTCAGGCATTGCTGCTTACAGCAGGTGTTGCATTCACATCATGCGACGACCTTTTCGAGCCAGCAATCGAGAACCATCTTGGATTTGACTATATGTACGATAATCCAGACTATGCCGATGGCGTTCTTGGAAATGCCTATACTCGTTTGCCAAACGGCTCATATTCTTTCAGCGATGTTGCTACAGATGATGCCGTTTCAAATGCTACTGCTGATACAAAGACAGGCAGCTACCTCAGCTATAAGAAAATGACAGCCGAGGGTAACTGGAAGAGTAACAATAACCCATTGGAGCGTTGGCGCAACTGCCGCGGTGCTATCCAGTACATCAATCTTTTCCTCGAGAACATCGACAAGATTAAGTTCAACAGCGACGAGAAGATTAACGCAATGTACAAGAAGAGATACCTTGGCGAGGCTCACGGATTGCGTGCCATCTACATGTACTATCTTCTTCAGGCACATGGCGGTTACGATGCAAATGGCAATCTGTTAGGTGTGCCAATTCTTACAAATTCTACAAATGTAGATACTGATCATAGTTCTCTCGAGGTTCGTGCTTCGTTTGCCGACTGTATGAAGGCTCTTAAGGCTGATGCAGAAAAGGCTATACAGTTGCTTCCTCTTGATTACAAAGATAAGGGCTCTGATGCAACAGAGGTTGACATTGACGGCAAGAAGGTTGCTGTAACCGGTCCTGAGTACGACCGTGTGTTCGGTGAGAACTTTGCTGGCCGTATCAGCGGCAGAATCATGCGTGCCGTTCTTGCACAGGCTTCTATCTTGGCTGCTTCTCCTGCATTCAACGCACAGAGTGGTGAGAAGTGGGAGGATGCCTGCAAGTATGCACAGACTGTTCTCGACCTTAACGGCGGTGTTGACGGTATCGACCCTAACGGTGGAACTTGGTATTGCAATACAGATGAGATTGACAAACTGTCTGCAGCAGTTTGTCCAAAAGAGGTGCTTTGGCGTACAGAGCGTTCTGAGAACAACGATCTTGAATCTCAGAATTATCCGCCATCAATCTATGGAAAGGGTCGTGTAAACCCAACCCAGAACCTTGTTGATGCGTTCCCAATGGTAGAGAACGGTCGTCCAATCTCAGATCCAAAGTCTGGTTACGACGCTGCTAACCCATACGACGGTCGCGACCCTCGTCTTGCCAAGTACGTTCTTTACAACGGCCAGAAGGCTGGTAATGCCAATACTGAAATCAATACTCAGGCTGATGATAAGAAAGACGGTCTGTTGGGCGAGGTAGAGAAGGCAACTGTAACAGGTTACTACATGCGTAAGCTTCTCCGTCAGGACATCAATCTTGACCCAACAGTAAACAGCAAGCAGAGACACTATGTTCCACGCATCCGCTACACAGAGCTTTATCTCGACTTTGCAGAGGCTGCCAACGAGGCTTACGGTCCAACAACCAACCCAACAGGTTGTACTTATTCTGCATACGATGTAATTAAGGCTCTTCGCGAGCGTGCAGGCATCGTAAACGATGAATATCTTGAGGAGTGCAAGGCAGACAAAAACAAGATGCGCGAACTTATCCGCAACGAGCGTCGTCTTGAGCTTTGCTTCGAGGGCTTCCGCTTCTGGGATTTGCGTCGCTGGAAGGCTGAACTTAACGAGACTGCTAAAGGTGTAAGCATTACCGTTGTTGAGGGTAAGCCACAGTACAACTACTTTGATGTAGAGACTCGCAACTACAAGGAGTGCGGCTACTATGGTCCTGTTCCTTACAGCGAGGTTCTTAACTTCCCATCACTTATTCAGAATGCTGGATGGTAATTTAGTAACTAATTAATGATGAATAATTATATGAATATCATAAAATCTATAACGGCTGTAGCTGTCTGTGCTTTGGCATTCACCAGTTGCCACAACAGCGATTGGGAGTTCGACGACTACGGTCACACAACTGCTTACTTTGCTAAGCATGCTCCAATTCGAGTTGTGACATTGGGCGAGGATGACGAGGCTAATGTTGAGCTTGACAACAAGCATCAGTTCAAACTTCAGGCTACTTTGGCCGGAATTTACAAAAACAAGGAAGACCGTAAGTTGAAGTATGTTGTAGACCCAACTCTTCTCGAAGGTGTTGACGGCGTGGAGTTGTTGCCAACCGACTACTACACACTCGAAGATCCTTCAACCCTTACAATTCCTTCTGGTGCTATCGTTGGCGGAACTGTTGTTACTCTTAACGACAACTTCTTCAACGACCCTAAGTCTGCAAAGGTAAACTATGTTTTGCCTGTCAGAATCGTCAGTGCCGAGAATGTTGATAGCATCCTTGAGGGACACGACTATCAGCTTCTTGCTGTAACATACAAGAACAAGTATGCTGGCTTGTGGTGTGCCGAGACTGACGACTTGTGGAGAGTGTCAGAGTTTCTTCCTAACGAGAAGGACAGAACTTTCTCTCACAAGTACACAGACGACTTGTTAACATTCACTACCGTTTCTCTTAACACTTTCTCTATCACCAAGACTTATACTGTCTTGGAGAAGAAACAGGTTAGTGACGATAAGTGGGAGAACAAGGAGGTTACAAGAACTCTTACTTTCGACTGCACAGTTTCTGATAATGGTGAGATTGTTGTTCGCGATGCCGAAGGAAATCAGGTAGGAACAGGTAAGTATGCTTATCATGGAATACAGGATTTCACCGATGCTAAGCGTATGGCAGACTATATCACTCTCGACTACAAGATTACACTTGTATCTGAGATTGTTGAAGGTACAGCCAACTGGCACTATGAGTGCAAGGGTAAGTACATGCTTCAGTCTCGTGGCAACAAACTCGAGAATTGGAAATAATTATTTATTCATGATTTACAATTTAAGATTTTTATGAAGATTTCTAAATTGATATATCCTGTTGTAATGCTCAGTCCGCTAATGTTAGCGGGCTGTGCAGACACAGGCATCGACGACTATCAGGTAGAGAAGCCTCAGACTATTGCTGAGTACGAATACCTGAACGCATACGAGCCGCTCAAGACATACGTCGATCGCAGCGCACATCCTAACTTCAAGGTTAGCGGTGCTCTTACTGCTGCCGATTTCAATAATCAGGGAACTCTGTTCCGTCTTGCTGCTCACAACTTCGACGAAATCGTAGCCGGAAACGCTATGAAGATGTCGTCTTGTGTTGATGGCAATGGTAACATGAATTTCTCAACCGTAAGCGATTTCGTTGAAAAGGCAGAAGAGGCTGGAATTTCAATCTACGGTCACACTCTTGCATGGCACGCACAGCAGCCTAAAAAGTGGCTCGAGAAACTTATAGCCGACAAGGAAATTCCGGGTGCGGCCAAGAAGGGTTATATTCAGTATAACCTTGGTGAAACAGCAGGAGCAAACTCTTGGGACAAGCAGGCCATCTATACTTTGCCAAAGGCTTTGGAAAAGGATGCTACTTATACAATGACACTTGACGCAAAGGCTTCTGATGCTCCATGTGCAGTTGACTTCTGGCCAATTTGGGATGCGTCAGCGAATAAAAATCAGTGGGGTGGTTCAAACGATGTTCAGTATCTTGGCTTTACGCCAAATCAGGTTGGCGAAAATTGGACTACTTTGACCTGTACGTTCAAAGCTTCGTTTCCACATGATAAGTTGCAGTTTGTATTCGGTAAGGGAACAGGAACTCTTAAGTTTACAAATCTTGTACTGACAAAGGAAGGTTCTGATGACAATCTTATTGCAAATGCTAAGTTCGAGGATGGTCAGATTGCAGGCTGGAGCAATAACTATAATGGACCTTCATACGCTTATGGCGAAGAGGGTGGTGCAAAGTTGAATTACTTCATGGCTTATAATTGCGGTGGGACTGCAGGACAAAACTCTTGGGACAAGCAGGCAATCTATACTTTGCCAAAGGCTTTGGCTAAGGGTAAGAAATATGTCATGACAATGCAGGCAAAGGCTACTGACGGTTGTCACATAGATTTTTGGCCAATTTGGGACGCTTCAGAGAATAAGAATCAGTGGGGCGGTTCAAACGATGTTCAGTATCTTGGTTTTACTCCGGGAGAGTTGGATTCTAATTGGAAAACTATTACCTGTGAATTTACGGCTTCGTTCCCACTTGATAAATTGCAATTTGTCTTTGGATTGGCAACAGGCAAGGTTTGTTTCGATGATCTTGTGCTGACAGAGGAAGGCTCTGATGTAAATCTTATAGCAGATGGAAGCTTTGACGGAATGTCAAAGGCTGGTTGGGCTAACAACTATAATGGTCCATCGTTTGATATTGATTCAGAGTCTCAGAACTCAATCCCTCTCACCGACAAAGAGAAGAAAGACACCCTTACATGGGCTATGGATAAGTGGATTGGCGGCATGATGGACGCTTGCAAGGGCAAGGTTAAGGCTTGGGACGTTGTCAACGAGGCTATCAGCGGCGGTGGCAACGACGGCGAAGGCTTCTACACTCTTCAGCACGGCGCAACTGCCAACAATGACAACGGCGTTTCTGCCGACTTCTTCTGGCAGGATTACCTTGGCGACATCGACTATGTTCGCACAGCTGTAGCTTTGGCTCGCAAGAACTATGCTGCTTCTCTTCCTGAAGGTGCAGACGCTTCAGACCTCAAGTTGTTCGTAAACGACTACAACCTTGAGTCTAACTGGGACGACAACAAGAAACTGAAGAGCCTTATAAACTGGGTTAAGAAGTGGGAGGCTGACGGCGTAACTAAGATCGACGGTCTTGGCACTCAGATGCACATCTCTCTCCTTGTTGGTGACGATGAAGGCTCTAAGGCAGAGCAGAACAGCCGCAACGAGCACATCGAGAAGATGTTCAAACTCATGGCTGAGAGCGGCAAACTTGTCCGCATATCAGAGCTCGACCTTGGCGTAGAGCGCTATGTAGACGGCAAGAAGGTTGCTTACACAACCGAGGAACTCGAGAAACTTCCTCTCAAGGAGCGTCTTGCTATCGAGAAGGCTATGGCTGCTCACTACCAGTGGATTATCAAGAAGTACTACGAGATTGTTCCTGCTGCACAGCAGTATGGTATCTGCCAGTGGTGCTTGACAGACTCTCCAGCTAACAGTTCATGGAGAAAGGGCGAGCCTGTTGGTCTTTGGACATTGGATTACAGACGCAAGCCTGCTTATGCTGGTTGGGCTGACGGTCTGAGCAATAAATAGTGATTTTGGTATTCATTATTAATTAAAGGTTGGGGGCGTGCAACCCTACACACCAAGGCTGTGCGCCCCCCTTTTTATATAAAACTCATTGTACAAGGCTCTTTTAAAGGCTTGTGTCTTTAATACTGATGCTCTGGTGCTCTGTGGAAGAATCACAGCAGCAGTATTGACACCGTGGATTGCTTGCATTGCCATGTGTTCCGTGTTGCCAATAATAAGAACTCGTGCATTGATCTTTTAGTTAAATTAACAGAATGATACCTAAAAAAGGTTGTGAACTTTGCGTAGTAACACATGTGACCCAAAGGTAAGAAGCGTTTTGGAAAAACAAGGAAAGTAAACAACTTGGTATCATAAAAATGTAGATAGTGATTAGGGCAGTCTGACCGTGATGGTTCGGCTGCTTTTTAGTTTTGTAGTAGGTAGGATGCTCTTTCTGATGCCTATGTAAGGTGCTGCCCTGTTTTAGTCTGATGTGCTGACTGTAGAATTTTTCCGAGGTCGTAATGCTAAGTGTGGCAGTATCAGACTGAAAAAAATCTAAAATAGGACTGAAATAAACGAAAAAACATTGCAAATTATTTTGCCGTTTAGTTACAAATCTTTATGTTTGCAAAGTTGAATGATTGTTGCAGGCTTTTACGGCACTTCGCCCTTCGAGTTTCAACCTTCAGAATTCAACTGAAAACATTTGTCTATTTAGAATTATTAATTAAATTTTATAGGTATGATTATAGAGAGATTCCTGCAGTATATGAGCTATAAAAATTTGAATGATAATCAGGTCACTATTCAGTGTAATCTTTCAAACGGTTTAATTGGTGCTGCAAAAAAAGGTAGAAGCGATTTGGGTAGGAAGGCAATCAGTAAGATTTTGGCTACTTATCCCGACTTAAACAAGGTGTGGCTGCTAACAGGCGAGGGCAATATGATTCTTGAAAAGTCTACGGCTGTAGAGACCGAGAACGAACCGTCTGAACTGCTTTCAAACCTCGAGCTCGAAAACAAACTGCTAAAGGCGCAGATTAAGAAGGCTGAGGATATGAACGAACGCCTGCTCAGAATCGTCGAGAAAATGGGTGTTTTCTAATTTAAAAAATTGAATTCAAGAAACAGAATCCCGGTTTGGCAACTAAGCTGAATCGGGATTTCGTTGTTTTTTCTGTGGGAGTATATAGACGCTGAAAGCGTCTCCGCTTAGTAACCGTAGGTCGGAACGACCTGCGGGATTAAGAACTATTAACTGCGTGCACTCTGAAAGAGTGCCCCATTAGTTGCAATGGGCGACCGCTTTCAGGGTCAGTTATGTTAGTGTCTTCTTAGTCCGCAGATCCTACGTATGCTGCGGTTACTGAGAGGTGACGCTTTCTGCGTCATTCCAGTTCTTTTGTTCAGCCGAATTTGCCGCTCGACCTCTGTTTGCTTGATACACGATAAGAGGTTCAAGTTCAGCCGAATTTGCAATTCGGCTGTGGAGAAAAATGGGAATTTGTCGCTCGAACTTTGTTCGCTTGCTACCGTAGGGACGCAAGAATTCCCACCGCTAAAAAAACGTCATTATGCGCGACGTTTTTGTCGCTTTGCGCCAATGGGAGTTACAAACTCCCGTAACAATAGCAATCGTCCATAGGTCGAGCGCGGAAATTCGGTAGAACCTAAAGTGTAGAGCTGTAAATTCGGCAGAACCTAAGGGTGGAGTTTCTTATCCAGAACTCCCATAATTGTCAATTATGAATTATGAATTATGAATTTAAATTTTCAACTTTCAACTCCCATAATTGTCCATTGTCAATTATGAATTATGAATTATGAATTCTGAATTTAAATTTTCAACTCCCATAATTGTCCATTGTCAATTGTGAATTGTCAATTCATAATTATATTCTTGCATTTTATATTCAGAAAATCTTAACGATTGTTAAAAAAGTGCGTTTTCAATCCCTATTAACTTTTTTTAACGTTTGGAATGTATGCAGATGAAATTTTTGTTGTTTCTTTGCACCCGAAATAAACAAAATATCAAGTCAAAAACTTAAATGTGACAACTAATTCGCATCTTTTATCTCGGTAAATGCTGAGAAATTGCGGTGTGGAGGATAAAAAAATTTTTGTTAAATTAACTAATTACTAATTTCATTTAAAATGAAGAAAATCTTTTTGATGATGGCTTTCGTAGCCATGACTTTGGGTGCAGCTGCACAGGAGAATTCATTTAACGTTAAGGGTGGCGTAGGTCTTTCAAGTCTTGAGGACATTAACGACGTAACTTTCAAGGTTAACTGGAAGATTGGCGCAGGCTATGAGTTCCGTCTTAACGATCTTATCGGTATCGAGCCTTCTCTTATGATTAATAGCAAGGGCTTTAAGACTGACTATGAAGGTGTTAAGAATAATAAGACAATTAACGCTCTTTATGTTGAGGTTCCTGTAATGTGTAACTTCCACATCAACGACAACTGGGAGCTTGGTGCTGGTATTTATGGCGCATACCTTGTTGATGAGAATTACAAGGATATGGGTGGTAATGTATCGGTTTCTGTTGCAGGTATGACAATAGATGCAAATCTTGATGCAGATTATGAGCCAAAAAAGGTAGATTTCGGTGCTTATGCAGTTGCTAAGTACAACTTCGAGAATGGCTTGTTCGTAGGTCTTGACTATTCTTATGGTTTTAACGATGTAGCCAAGTATATTCCTGGTAAGAACATGACATTCGGTGCTTTGGTTGGCTTCCGTTTCTAATTTAGTAAAGAAACCCAATTAAATTATACCTATATCCCCGAATGATTCGTTTTTTTTCGAATCGTTCGGGGATTTTTTTGCCTCCTTTCGAATAAAAATCATGATAAACTAATTTCTTACCAGAAAAAACATTCTGATGTCATTACTTTTTACTTCTTTTGCGGGAGGAAAGACAAGTCTGTGGCGAACCGCCGCTTCTTCTTGCATCCAAAATTATAAGTTAAGCTAATCACTAATATTTAAACTGACAAATGAGAAAATTGTTCTTAATGCTTGCTTTCGTTGCCCTTGCCCTTGGCGCGAAGGCTCAGGAAAATGCGTTCAACATCAAGGGTGGGGTAGGTTTTGCAATGCTTCAGGACGATAATGGTGCCGATTTGAAGCTAAGTTGGAAATTCGGTCTCGGCTACGAATTCCGTCTCAACGACCTTATCGGCATCGAGCCTTCTTTGATGATAAGCAACAAGGGCTTCAAGTTTAAAGACGATGATTATTATCATTACGACAAGACATTCAATCTGCTTTATGCCGAAGTGCCAGTAACGTGCAACTTCCATCTGGGCGACCATTGGGAACTTGCCGGCGGACTCTACGGTGCTTATCTCTTAAACGACAATACCGAAGGCATATTTGGAAACTTGCGTGAGTTTGAAATCGGAACGACTGCCGCAGCCAAATATAATTTCGATTGCGGTCTGTTCTTGGGATTTGACGGCTCGGTATCGGCAACCAGTTTCCAGAAGGATTACAGAGGCAGAAACTCAGCATTCAACATTCTGGTTGGCTTTCGATTCTAACTCGCAAGATATATCGAGATTCCCGAAGGTGATGTCGCTTTCGGGATTTTTATCTGCAATAGTTTGATAATCATCGATAAAACATACCGAATCGAAAATGTTTTCTATTTTTGCACCGTTTTAGAGTAGAAGGTTTACAATTTTATCAAATCATAAAAAATGAAAAAACTATTTTTAACGATGGCTTTCGCAGTCATTGCGCTTAGTGCCGCAGCACAGAATGATGCAGTCAAGAATGATCATGTTACTTTGAAGGCTGGCTTGGGATGTGCTACTTGCTACCGAAACAGTAGCTATTACGATTCGTGCGACGATGTGGTATCTATGTTTAAGGTAGGTTTGGGCTTCGACCACCATTACAACAGAGTTGTCGGCATGGGATATTCCCTGAATCTGCATGTCAGATATGCCGGCGGTTGTAGCGATTATTACGGCGGGGGAAGTAACAACGATGACAGCGAGTATTTGTACGATTTTGTTGCGCCGATACATATCAATCTGTATCCGAGCAAGCATTGGGTTCTGAGTTCAGGCTTGTATTGCTCAATTTCGGCATCGCAAGGCTTTGATTCTGATGTCGACTTTGGTTATATCACAAGTGCACAGTATCAGTTTAACAGCGGCTTGTTCCTCGGACTGGATGCGAGCCTTGGATTTATTCCGAAGAGAGATGACGATAATGCAGGAAACTGCACGGCAAGTATGTTCATAGGCTTTGCTTTCTGATGTTTTTTTGCTGAAACAGAAAATTGTTATTATATTTGCAGCGCATTTAAAAAAGAATTAGTTAAACAGTTAAAATTATCAAATCAAACCAAATGAAAAAGTTATTCTTGATGATGGCTTTCGCAGTCATCACTTTGAGTGCCGCAGCACAGAAGGGCGGTTTCGACGTAAAGGCTGGTTTCGGTCTTTCAAGTTTTATGGGCGATGCTGCCGACGGTGCAGATGCTAAGTTCAACTGGAAGGTTGGCGCAGGCTACGAGATTCGTATCAACAAGCTTATCGGCATCGAGCCATCTTTGATGCTTAACAGCAAGGGTGCTGCGTGGTCTTATTGGGAAGGAAGAGTTAAGTATTCAGGGACAGAAAATCTGCTTTATCTTGAGATGCCGGCAATGTGTAACTTTCACCTTAACAGAAACTGGGTGCTTGGTGCAGGTCTTTACTGCGCTTACCTTGTAGACGATGACGACACAGACTTCGATAATTTCGATGCAGGTCTTCGTATTGGCGGTAAGTATCAGTTCGACAGCGGCTTCTTCCTCGGTCTTGATGCCTCATTCGGTGGTGTAGATTTGGATAAGCACTACGATGCTCAGAACATCACTTTCGGCACAGTAGTTGGATTCGCATTCTAATTTCTGAAGATATTCACATTCTTATTCTCGGAAGTCGCTTTGTTTTGGGTGGCTTCCGTTTTTTTTGTATCCAGAAAAATGCCAGTTTAATGTGGCGTAAAAAGGGGAAATAGTTGTATCTTTGCAGCCGCAATTTTTAATATTTGAAGAAACAAGAATGATGAGAAAATTATTATTGATGATGGCTTTTGTGGCTGTCTCATTTAGTGCAGCCGCGCAGAAAGGTAATTTCAACGTAAAGGCTGGTTTAGGCGTGGCAAACTGGTTGAGCAACAAGGGCTATGAAGAGAATTGTAACTACAAACTTAACTGGAAAGTTGGAGCAGGCTTCGAGTTCCGCGTATGCAAACTTATCGGCATAGAGCCGTCGGTTATGCTCAACAGCAAGGGAACAAAGTGGGAATGGGAAGGTAAAGCCGTAAAATTTAGCAGAACCGCAAATCTGCTTTATCTTGAAACTCCAATAATGTGCAATTTCCATATTGGCGAAAAATGGTCGTTGGGTGCTGGAGTCTATTTTGCTACGCTTGTAGATGATAATAATACAAAATACAATGCCTACGATTCAGGCTTTTGTTTCGGCGGTAAATATCAGTTCGGCAACGGCTACTTTTTGGGACTCGATTCTACACTCGGAGCTACAGGAGCCACAGATTTGGACGATAAATGGCATAATTTCACAATGGGAGCGATATTTGGTTACAGATTCTAATATTTTAATAAGGCAATAGATGAAAAAAATATTTTTGTTGATGGCATTTGTAGCCATTTCGTTTGTAGCGTCTGCACAGAATAGCCGTTTTGATGTAAAGATTGGCTACGGTTGGGCTAATTTGTATGGCGACAATTCGGATGATATTGCAGCAAGTATATTCAGTTGGAAGATTGGGGCTGGCTATGAGTTCCGCGTCGGCAAGCTTATCGGAATAGAGCCGTCTTTGATGATAGACAGCAAGGGCGCAAAAAGATATGATTTGAGGTATTTTAAATATAATACTTATAATTGTGTTGGTTGCAATCCTAGTGATGAATTTTTTTATTCTCCTTTTTATGATGATGACGAACCATATGGAGGTTATAAAAGGAATGTGTTCTACCTTGAAATGCCAGTAATGTGCAAATTCCATTTTGGCGACAGATGGGTGTTTGGCGCAGGTGCTTATGCTGCCACGCTTATCGACGATGATGATACTAATTGTAAGTCGTTCGATGCTGGTGCTTGCTTCAGCGGTGAGTTTCAGTTTGATAACGGCTTGTTTATCGGGGCGGATATGACGGTTGGTTACGTACCTTTGTATAAATCATCTGATTATTATAACCGAACGGTCTCATTCGTTCTCGGCTATAAGTTCTGAGAAGAAGTCTTCAGTTTATAATTCTGATAAGTGCAAAAAAAATGCAGCAATAAATCTTTCTTTATTACTGCATTTTTTTTATTTCGTCATCCATTTCTTCATGCCATCGGTGTAATAGACAAGGTTTTCGCCCTTGTTGCCCGAATAGATGAAGTAGGCTTGAATTTCGGGATGCTTGGCGAGCAGAGCCTTTGCCTTGTCGAGTCCCATAACCATGAACGATGTTGCAAACGCATCGGCTGTGGCGCAGTCTTTAGCAAGCACCGTGCTGCTAAGAATGCTGTGCTGAACAGGGTAGCCCGTCTTTGGGTCGATGGTGTGGGCATATTTCTTGCCGTCCTTGTAGTAGAAGTTGCGGTAGTTGCCCGATGTTGCCATGGCTATATCCGTAACATTAAGGATTGTCTGCTGCTCTGTTTCTATGGCGAGCGAGTCGTCAACAGGCTTGCTTACGCCAATCCTCCAACTCTTGCCATGCGGATTGTGACCTTTTACCACAATTTCGCCGCCAATCTCAATCATATAGTCCGTAATGCCCAAGCGGTCGAACAGTCTTGCCACGCAGTCCGTTCCGTAGCCTTTGGCAATGGCGCTGCAATCGAGCATTATGCGGTTGTCGTCCTTCTTAATCTTGCCGCCTTCGAGTCTTACTTTCTGGTAGCCCACGATGGCGCGCAGACTGTCAATCTTCTGAGCCGTGATGCTGTCTTTCTTCTTGAAACCGAATCCCCACGCGTTTACGAGCGGAGCAACGGTTATGTCGAAACAGCCGTCGGTTACGGTAGAAATGCTCTGTGCCAGATTGAATACGTTTGTGAACATACTGTCGGGCGTAACGTCCTCGTTGCGGTTAATCTTGCTTATTACCGATTCTTTGTTGAACGGCGACAGCGAGAAATCAACCTTCTTCAGTTCCTTTTCGATGTCAGCCTGAATGTCGCGGTCGTAGTTGTAGCTTGCCGAGTAGATAGTGCCGAAAATCGTTCCGTTGTTCTTGAAGTAGCGGAGGTTGGCGCTACCGTTGTTGCTTCTGACAATCCATACCGTTGCGGCAATCAGAGCCAGCAGGAATATCCATCGAAATTTAGTCATCTTATGTTGCGTGTATGATTCTTCTATTTTCATTTAAACCGAATGTTTTTATGCTGATGCGTTTACAGATGCAGGTCGAAAATCAGACTGTAGTTCAGTCCCCATTGCGTGTCGCGGTTGTTTCCGTAGCCCGGAATGTACCACGGCGATGCAATTTTTGTTGATTTAGCCGTGAACTTGCGTTTGTAGTGAAGCGACCATCCCATGTGGAATCCGCTTATAATCTGTGCCTCGAAACCAAGTCCAATCTCGCCCCAAGCAGCGCGACTGCTTATGCCCGATTCGTTGAAGTATAGTTCTTCGCCGCCCCAAACAGGGTCTACTATCGGATTGTGCGTCTCAACATCGTACTTGAATTTGGTGTAGCCGAATCGCACGCCGGCATACAGACGGTTGCCCTGATGCTTGTTGCGCAGCATGTTGTAGTCGCATCCAACGCGGAAATACGGAGCCTTACTCTTGTAACTGATGTTGGTCTCGTCGTTGGTGTGGTCGCACATTCCGTAGCCCAGTTCGAAGATTGGGAAGAACGTATCCTTCAGGTTGATGCGCAGCGAAGCCTCGGCGTTGCCATACGAGCCGAACTTGTATCGCGCCAGACCGAAGAGGTCTACGCCCACGGCAGCACCCTTGAACAGGGCAACGCTGTCGTTGTCTTGTGCAAGAATTTTCTGGGCCTGTTCTTCGGCAATCTGCTGTTGTGCGTGTGCTGCAACAGAGAAGGCAAGCAGGCTAATCAGCGTTAATATCTTCATATTCGAAATGAATGTTTTCTGTCCGGTCGAATGTCACTTCGCCCTTGGTTATCGAAGCCTTTCTTATCTGCTTGTCGAGCGGTTCAACCTCGATGTCCGTTATCATGTGATAGGCGCAGGGCTGATTGTCCATGTTCTCGAAATGCAGCCAGTTGTCGTGCGTTACCGTAACGCTCACCTCGTCAACCTTGCTGCCGTTCTTGAAGCTGAACTTGAACACATCCTTGTTCTTGCTGTAACTCAGCGGAAGGCTGATGGTCTTGCGGCCGTATCCCTGGGCATAGGTTACGAGCACAGAGTCTGTGCCCTCGGCGGTTATCTGCAACGAGTCGGATATGGCTATGCTGTCGCCATTCTCGTTATAGAACCGCATCATGCAGTACGACGTGTGGTAAAGTTGATAGTCTATTTCCGAACAACTCTGCCACAATGCAGTTAAGGCCATCGCGAGGATGACCGTTAACCGTAGACTGTATTTCCTGACTTTGTGCATCAGATTTCCTTTTCTATCTTGTAATTATTACGTTCTGGGGCGTTGCGGCTGATAAGTTCGCCAAGGAAGCCTGCCACGAATAACTGAGTTCCCAGAATCATCATCGTTAGGGCGATGAAGAAGTAAGGGCTGTCTGTTACCAGATTGTAAGGCATTCCCATATACATCTTCGTAAGCTTGAGCGCGCCGACAGCCACGCAAGAGCATACGCCGATGAAGAACATTATGCTGCCAAGGAAGCCGAATACGTGCATTGGCTTCAGACCGAAGCTGTTCAGGAACCACAGCGACAAGAGGTCGAGATAGCCGTTCACAAATCTGTTCCAACCGCCGAACTTTGTGCTGCCGAACTTGCGTGCCTGATGATGCACAACCTTCTCGCCAATCTTGCTGAAACCGGCATTCTTTGCAAGATAAGGAATGTATCGGTGCATCTCGCCGTATACCTCGATATTCTTTATCACGTCCTTGCGGTATGCTTTCAGTCCGCAGTTAAAGTCGTGCAGATTCTTTATTCCGCTCACCTTGCGCGCCGTTGCGTTGAACAACTTTGTAGGGATTGTCTTTGACAGCGGGTCGTAACGTTTCTGCTTGTATCCTGAGACAAGGTCGTACTTGTCTTCCGTAATCATTCTGTAAAGTTCCGGTATCTCGTCTGGACTGTCTTGGAGGTCGGCATCCATCGTGATGACAACATCGCCCTGTGCACGCTCAAATCCGCAGAACAGGGCAGGACTCTTGCCGTAGTTGCGGCGGAACTTTATGCCCTTTACACAAGCCGATTTTTTCTGAAGGTCTTCGATAACCTGCCAAGAAAAGTCGGTGCTGCCGTCGTTTACGAATATAACCTCATAACTGAAGTTGTTCTCGCGCATTACGCGCTCAATCCAAGAATATAGTTCCGGAAGCGATTCCTCTTCGTTGTAAAGAGGCACAACAACTGAAATGTCCATATTTTAGTCTTTTAATTTGTTTCTTCTGAAATAGTGAATTATGCACAGCGGAATGCAGATGATAATGTGCTGCATCAGTATGCTGACAGCAAAGTTGTATGCTATCTTTACGGGACTTAACCCTTCCAGCGTAGAGGTGGCTGTGCTCATTATCTTTTCGAGTGCCTGTATTGTCTCCTTGCCGTTTGCAGTTTCAGCCTGAGCCTTCATTACTTGGTCGGACAAGAAAAGGTCGAAATTGTGATTGATGGCTCTTACCATGTAACCGTTGTCTACAAACTGGAAGTATACAAAGATTACAAGTGTATAGATGATAGCCGAAAAGAAGCAGATATTAGCCATATATCTGAAATCGGCAAGTGCTGTAAATTTGTCGGCTCCGTATGTCTTGAAGTGCTTGAAACTCTTGGCTTGTATAACGTAGATAGCCACAATATACAGAGCCATAGCCGGCAATGTCAGAATGCTTACAGATAGACTTGCCATGAACGTAAGAAAGCCTATCGACCATAGTGATCCCACTATGATGCCGTCCTTCTGAGGTCCATAGAAACTCATGCGATTGAAATCGCGCTCGCTATTTGATGTATTCATAAATTATAGTCGACTATTGTGCTTAAAAACAAAAAAGAGAACAACCGAAGTTATTCTCTTTTTGAGCCTCTTGTCGGATTCGAACCAACGACCCCGAGATTACAAATCACGTGCTCTGGCCAACTGAGCTAAAGAGGCAGGCGGGTAAGCAATCTACATCGCGCCGCTACAACCAACTACCTTTGCTGCCGTCAAGCCCTGGAGGATTCGAAGGGAGCTGGCCGTATAGGACTTACCCATGTTTTGTTGTTTGCACCGGCTTTATTTCCGATTGCGGTGCAAAAGTAGTACATTTCTGTGAACTACCAAAACTTTAAAGAGAAAATTTTGTGTAAAAGTGCATTTTTTTGAAAAATGCACTTTTTATACCTTATTTATTACGCAAACATTAGAATGTTATTTTCAGAATCTTTCCGTTGTATGCATCTACGGTGATGTTTGTAAGATGGTCGGGCACTATCGACAGTTTTTCTTCCTTGCCTGTAAGAAGGTCTGTTGCCGTAACCTTGCCCAAATCTTTCGGAAGGTTGAGATAGTCGAACGCGTGCATTGGCAGGTTTACGCCCATCTTCGCCTTCATTCCGTCGAAGTTTGCAACTATTACGAGCAGTTCGTTCTCGTATTTGCGCAAGAAGCAGTAGTGCTTGTAGTCGTTGAATGTCCAACTGCCTTGGTTTACATACATCACATCGAAGAACTGGCCGTCGCTTATGGCTTTCTCTGTTCTGATGATGCTTAGCAACTTGGTGTAGAACGAGCGTACTTTCTTCTCGTTTGCCGTAAGCTTGTCTTCGTTGAACTTACCGCCGTTTCTCCATCGGTAGATGCTGTTTATCGTCCAGTAGTCGAAGATTGTTGTGCGTCCGTCCTGACCGCTGAAGCCTTCGCAGTCCATGCCCATCTCGCCGAGTTCCTGTCCGAAGTAGAGCATGAACGGATTATTGTTGATGCACGAACTTACTATAACGGCAGGCTTAGCCTTCAGGCCGCCCTTGAACAGGAAGTCGGATGCAAGTCGCTGCTCGTCGTGGTTCTCCATGAAGTTGAGCATGTGTGGAGCGCAGTCGCCCAAGTTCTGCCAGCAATGCGTAATCTGCGAAGCAGAGCGGTCGCCGAGTGTTACGCCCTTCAGCGTGTCGTATAGTCCTACCTTGTCGTACAGATAGTCGAACTTTCCGCGGTTTATGTAGTTCCAATATTCGTTTGGGTTGTAAACCTCGGCGATAAACAGAATCTCTGGATATTTCTCCTTTATCTGCGGAACGACCCATTCCCAGAACTCAACCGGAACCATCTCGGCCATGTCGCAGCGGAATCCGTCGATATTCTTTGCCGACCAGAACATGAGAATGTCGAGCATCTTGTTCCAAGTGTCGGGGATAGGGTCGAAATAGCATGTTCCGCCGTTGCAGTAGTCAACACCGTAGTTCAGTTTCACGGTCTCGTACCAGTCGTTGGTGCAAGGCCATTGGTCAAATCTGTTGTTTCCCGTAGCCTTTGCCGGAAACTCGATGTACGGCTTCTTCTCGCCCTGCTGAAGGTCGATTGCGCCCTCGAGTTTGCAGTCGGGGATATAGTAGAAATTATTGTTTGGCGAGAATGCCTTGCGAACGTCGTCGTTCTCTCCGAGGTCGGCAATGCCTTCTCTCTTTGCGTCGGAATGATATTGGCGCGCAACGTGGTTCGGAACAAAGTCGATGATGACCTTCATGCCGTTATCGTGCGTGCGCTTTACGAGAGCCTCGAATTCCTGCATTCGGTTTGGAACCTTGTCGGCAAGGTCGGGATCAACGTCGTAGTAGTCCTTTATTGCGTAAGGCGAGCCGGCTTTTCCTTTCACCACAGCCTTGTGGTCTTTTGCTATGCCTTGGCGCGAATAGTCGGTCTGAGTTGCGTGTTCAATAATACCTGTGTACCAGATGTGCGAGAAGCCCATCTCTCTGATTGCGCTCAGAGCCTCGTTGGTGAAGCTTGAGAACTTGCCGCATCCGTTTTCTTTGATTGTTCCATCCTGATGCGGATGCTGTTTCGTGTTGCCGAACAATCTTGGTAATACCTGATAGATTGTAATCTTTTCACTCATAGTTTTTAATTCAAATTTAAAGTCCTTAATATCATATTTCGGTAGTGAGAATCTGTTTCTTTTATCCCGAACGAATCCCGAAGGAATCCCGAATGTTTTAAATAGATTCTTTTGTATGAAAAATAAAGGACCGTACGGCATGGCACGGTCCTGTTTTAGTTTATCCTTGAATTCCTGAGACAGAAACCTCTTTCGAGATTTTCACAATCATTCCCTGAAGTGCTTTTCCCGGGCCGCATTCAACGAACTCGGTAGCACCTGCTGCAATCATGTTCTGTACCTCCTGAGTCCAGCGGACTGATGCCGTAAGCTGTGCTATCAGGTTCTTCTTGATGTCGGCAGGCTCGGTGTGTGCCTGAGCATCTACATTCTGGTATACTGGGAACTTAGGAGCGTTGAACGTTGTCTTCTCTATTGCTGCTGCAAGTTCGTCCTTTGCAGGCTGCATAAGAGGAGAGTGGAACGCACCGCCAACCTTCAGCGGAAGGGCGCGCTTTGCTCCGGCTGCCTTAATCTTCTCGCAAGCCTCGTTTACAGCATCGATGTTTCCGCTTATTACAAGCTGTCCCGGACAGTTGTAGTTTGCAGGGATAACGATGTTGCCTTCTTTGCTAACCTCGGCGCAGATTGCCTCAACCTGCTCGTCTGCCATTCCGATGATTGCTGCCATTGTTGATGGAGCAGCCTCGCAAGCCTTCTGCATAGCCATTGCGCGGGCATATACAAGTTTCAGACCGTCTTCGAACGACAGAACGCCTGCTGCCGTAAGTGCTGACAACTCGCCAAGTGAGTGGCCTCCAACCATATCAGGGTTGAAGTTGTCGCCCTGACACAAAGCAGTTATGACTGAATGAAGGAAAACTGCCGGCTGAGTTACTTTTGTCTGCTTAAGTTCGTCATCTGTTCCGTTGAACATGATGTCGGTAATTCGGTAACCTAATATCTCGTTTGCTTTCTCGAACAATTCCTTTGCTAAAGGGTTATTCTCATAAAGTTCTTTGCCCATTCCTACAAATTGGGCTCCTTGACCTGGAAAAACAAATGCTTTCATTATGTTATTGATAATAATTTGTGCAAAAATAAGTCATTTTTTTTTAATCCGATTCTTTTTGTTGATATATTTATTTATTTTTGCATGAAAATAAATTTAGTATAATCCAATGAAAAGGCAGAGTAACAAACATGTTGTTATTATGGCTGGTGGCGTAGGTAGTCGCTTTTGGCCAATGAGTGTAGCAGAAAAACCTAAACAGTTTATTGACGTATTGGGATGTGGAAGAAGTCTAATACAGTTAACCTACGATAGATTCAAGGATGTATGTCCGTCAGAGAACGTTTGGGTCGTTACATCCGAGATGTACAGGGATATTGTAAAGGAACAGTTGCCCGACGTGCCTGTTTCGCACATCCTTCTCGAGCCATGCCGCCGCAACACCGCTCCGTGCATTGCATACGTAAGCTGGCGAATAAAGTCTGAAGATGCCGATGCTAACATCGTCGTTACTCCTTCAGACCACGTTGTTATGAACGTTGCTGAATTCCAGAGAGTTATTAACACCGCGCTGGACTTCACTTCATCATCAGATGCCATCGTTACATTGGGCATGAAGCCAAACCGACCAGAAACAGGATACGGATACATTCAGGCCGACTTGAGCGTTCCTTCGCTCAGCAACAAGGAGATTTTCAGCGTCGATTCTTTCAGAGAGAAGCCTGACCTTGAGACGGCAAAGAAATACGTTCAGAAGGACAACTACTTTTGGAACGCAGGCATCTTTGTGTGGAGTGCGCACACAATCGTAAATGCTTTCAGAGTATATCAGCCTGCGCTCGCTTCAATCTTCGAGAAACTTATTCCTTATTATAATACTCCAGAGGAGCAGGCTAAGATTAACGAGCTGTTCCCAACATGCGAGAACATCTCTGTCGACTACGCAATTATGGAGAAGGCTGAGGAAATCTTCGTAATGCCTGCCGACTTTGGCTGGAGCGACTTGGGTACTTGGGGCTCTCTTCACGGACAGGTTGAGAAGGATGCCGACAGCAACGTAGCCATCGGAAACAATATCAAACTGTTCGAGTGCAAGAACTGTATCGTTCACACAACAGACGAGAGAAAGGTCGTTGTGCAGGGACTCGACGGATATATCGTTGCCGAGAAAGACGGACAGTTGCTTGTCTGCAAACTTAGCGAAGAGCAGCGCATAAAGAATTTCCAGGAAGATTAACAATACAATAACTATACTGAACAGATGAAAAAATTGCTATCGTTGCCGCCTAACTTGGTGGACTGTTTCCATGAAATAGAAAATGTAAGTAAAGACGAATGGTTCTGCACCTCTGACCCCGTTGGTTCTAAACTCGGCTCAGGAGGCGGTACAACGTGGCTTCTCGATGAATGTTTTAAAGAGTGGGGCGGAGGAGATGATTTCGACTCTTGGCTGGCTAAGGACAAGCGTCTTCTTCTTCATGCCGGCGGACAGAGCCGCAGACTGCCAGCCTATGCTCCAAGCGGAAAGATTCTTACGCCGATTCCGGTGTTCCGCTGGGCTAAGGGGCAGCGTTTGGGGCAGAATCTGCTGTCGCTCCAACTTCCGCTCTACAAAAAGATGATGGACATTGCGCCCGACTGCTATCACACGCTCATAGCGAGCGGCGATGTGTATGTGCGCACGGCAAAGAGCCTGCAACCAATTCCCGAGGCTGATGTTGTCTGCTACGGAATGTGGGTAGACCCTTCGCTTGCAAAGAATCACGGCGTATTCGTGAGCAGGCGTCAGACTCCCGATGTGCTCGAGTGCATGTTGCAGAAACCGTCTGTCGAGAAACTTGCTGAGATAATGCAGACTCATCTGTTCCTTATGGATATCGGCGTATGGCTGCTGAGCGACAAGGCTGTAAAACTGCTTATGAATCGCTCGCGTACTGCCGACGGACTGAAAAACTACGACTTGTATTCTGAATTCGGATGCGCCCTCGGCTCAAATCCGACTATCGACGATGCCGAACTAAAGGAACTGAAGGTTGCAATTCTTCCGCTCGACGGCGGCGAATTCTATCACTACGGAACAAGTCGCGAGATAATTTCATCTACTCTCAGAATACAGAATTTGGTGAACGACCAGCGCGAGATTATGCACTTGGGTGTGAAGCCAAATCCTGCAATCTTCATCCAAAATTCGGAGATGAAGCAGAAACTCGCGCCGGAAAATGAAAATGTATGGATTGAGAATTCCTGCATTTCCGAAGGATGGAAACTCGGTTCAAACCAACTCATAACTGGCGTTCCTGAAAACAACTGGAACTTGACCGTTCCGTCAGGAGTCTGCGTTGATGTCGTTCCGCTGAACGATGACGAATATGTTCTTCGTCCATACGGTTTTAACGATGCCTTCCGAGGCTCGCTCAACGACGAATCTACGATGTTCATGGGACGGCCGTTTGCCGAGTGGGCTACCGTTCACAACGTGTGCGATATAACCGTTACAGATGAGAAGGACGACCTTCAGGCTGCGCAGATATTCCCTGTATTCAAGGATGTAGAATGTATGGGCAAGGTTCTGGCTTGGATGATTTCGGACAACGAAGATGCCGAGGCTGAAGCATTTTACAAGGATGCGCAGAAGATGTGCGCCGACGAGATTTCGGCTCAGGCAAACCTCGTACGCCTACAGAAGCAGCGTGAGCAATTCCGCGCAGGCAACTGGAACTCGCTGAGCCGGAATTACGCAAACAGCGTGTTCTATCAGGTAAATCTTGCCGATGCAGCCAAAGAGTTCGTAGACAACGGATTGGAAATGCCGGCTGCAATTCCGGCCGCAACTCCGCTGATGACTCGTATTCACGACCATATCTTCCGCTCGCAATACTTGCGTCTGAAAGGAGAGGATTACAAGGCGGAGGACGACAAGGCGTTCGAACTTCTGCGCGAGGGACTGACCGAGACGGTGCTTGCAAACAAGCAGCAGCCAAGACTCAATGTACAGTCCGACCAGATTGTGTGGAGCCGTTGTCCTGTCCGCATCGATATTGCCGGCGGATGGACAGATACCGCGCCTTACTGCTTGATGGAAGGCGGAAATGTGGTGAATATCGCCATCGACCTTAACGGACAGCAGCCGCTTCAGGCTTACATAAAGCCATGCCGCGAGTTTAAGATTGTGCTTCGCTCGATTGACCTTGGCGCGATGGAGGAGATAACGACCTACCGCGAACTTCAGGAGTTCTACAAGGTCGGCTCGCCATTCTCAATTCCTAAGGCGGCACTCGTCTTAGCTGGCTTCTATCCAAACTATTCGTCAGAAAACTTCGAGTCTCTTGAGCAGCAGCTTCGCAGTTTCGGCTGCGGAATTGAACTCACAACATTCTCTGCCATTCCGGCAGGCTCAGGCTTAGGAACAAGTTCTATTCTGGCATCTACGGTTCTCGGCGCAATTTCCGATTTCTGCGGATTGGCGTGGGACAAGAACGAAGTGGGGCAGAGAACGCTTGTGCTCGAACAGCTTCTTACAACTGGCGGCGGATGGCAAGACCAGTTTGGTGGCGTTCTGCACGGCGCAAAACTTCTCCAGACAAATGCTGGATTCGACCAATGCCCGTCAGTCAAGTGGTTGCCACAGCAGTTGTACACGAAGCCCGAATATGCGGCGTGCCATCTGCTTTACTATACGGGCATCACTCGCACGGCAAAGCAGATTCTTGCCGAAATCGTTCGCGGAATGTTCCTGAACTCTACCGAACATCTCGAACTTCTTGCCGAGATGAAAGAGCATGCGCTCGACCTCTACGACGCTATCCTGCGCGAGGATTTCGACCGCATGGGACGCCTTATAGCCAAGACTTGGAAGCAGAACCAGCGACTCGACAGCGGAACAAATCCGCCAGAGGTGCAGAAAATCTGCGAGATGGTGAAGGACTACTGCCTTGGCTACAAGTTGCCGGGTGCAGGTGGCGGAGGCTTCTTGTACATGGTGGCAAAGAGTCCGGAGGCAGCATTAAAGATAAGAAATATCCTTACCTCAAATCCGCCTAACGAGCGTGCTCGCTTTGTGGATATGAAACTAAGCGACAGCGGTTTGCAGGTAAGCAGAAGTTAATTTTGATATGCAAGAAAACAAAACATCATTGGTAAGGACACGAGATGGCAAGAATTATCTCGTGCCTTTCTCGCTTATAACATTATTGTTTTTTCTTTGGGGATTTGCAAACAGCACCCACGGAGTTCTGAACAAGTTCTTTCAGGATGCTCTGCAACTGAAGAGTACTGATACGGCATGGATACAGGCTATGGTCTATGGCGGATATTTCCTTATGGCTATTCCGGCAAGTAAGATTATCAGTAGGTTTGGCTATAAGACAGGCGCACTTACCGGACTATGTCTTTTTGGCGTTGGTGCGTTGCTTTTCTATCCGGCAAGTACAACGCTTAGTTTTACGTTTTTCTTGTTCGCCCTTTTCGTTATGGGCTGCGGAATGACTTGCCTCGAAACGGCGTGCAATCCGTATGCTACGCGACTTGGCGACCCTGAGACTGGCGTTCAGCGACTGAATATGGCGCAGACCTTCAACGGACTCGGCTGCATTGGCGGTCCTGCAATCGGTCTGCTCGTATATAGCGGAGATACAGAAACCGCAGCAACAGAAGACGGAATGTTCAGAGTGGCTCTGCCTTACATCTGCATGGGTTTGACGGCCTTTGCCGTAGCTCTGTTCTTTTCGTTCATCAAGTTGCCTGATATTCGGGACGTTAAGTCGCAGAATGTTGATGAGGCTGACGCAAAAAGCGGACTGATTTACAACAAGGGATTTTTGCTTGGTGCGCTGGCATTGTTCATGTATGTTGGTGCTCAGACGGTTCTGAATTCGTATTTCATAGGTTATACAACATCGCTAGAAGGACTCGACATCTCGCCAAAGACAGCATCTTTGTTGCTCGGCTTCGGCGCAATGACTCTCTTCCTCCTCGGACGAATAATCTGCAACTGGGTTATGAAGTTTGTCGAGGCACCTAAGATTCTTGCAGTCTTCAGCATCGGTGGAGTTGTAACGATGTTCCTAATGGCAATTCAGATTCTCGGCTCATCGGCAAATCTGGCAATGTATATGCTGGCGTTCTTCTTCGAGAGTCTGATGTTCCCTGCCGTCTTCGCCCTCTCTATCGAAGGGCTTGGCAAGAAAGACACACAGACAGCTTCGGCAATCCTGATAATGTGCATCGTCGGTGGTGCTGTCGTACCAATCGTAATGGCTTGGGTTGAGAATCTTACGAGCATGGCATTCTCGTTCATCGTACCGTCGGTTTGCTTCCTTTTCGTGCTCATCTTTGCTTTGTATAAAGTGATTTTCCTAAAAAAAACGAATATTTAGTCAAATAATAAGTCCTTGTGACAAAAAAGTTCGGATTGCATTTTGCATTTCGGACTTTTTCTCTATCTTTGTGTGAGATAAAAGTAATTGTTAAAATGAAGTCATTTAGACATATCGTTTTAGTCGTACTGGTTTTATTTTTGGGGATAACAGATTGCTTCGCAATTAGTACAGATAACAAAGCGGGCAAGAAGTCGGACATTGCCCCAATCCTTGGCGACATTGCATGGCAACAAGAAGAGCCATTCAACATATTATGTCCTAAAGTGGACGGCGACAGAACTGTGATAGGCTGCGTTTCGGCGGCGCTGTCTCAGATTTTCATGTACTATCAAAAACCCGTGGAGAGAACGGTTCCTATAACTAACGTTTTCGACGGAACTTCTCGTAAGCCTGTCAGATACGAGTGGGGCAAGATGCGTCATTCTTACAATAAGCCTTACAAGACAGAAGGTTATGACGAAGCCGACTCGGCTGTGGCAAATCTGTGCTACGACCTTTCGGTTGCTTTGCAGACGGTTTTCGGCACAACGGGCTCTGATATGAAAGCGCCGGTCGACTCTGTGCCTATCTGGCTGAGTCGATATTTCGGATACAATGGTGTTCGAGTGTATCGTCGCAGCGGATATTCGTATGAGAATTTCGTAAATATTATTGATTATGAACTTGAGCACAACCGTCCGGTCGTTCTTCTGGGAAAGCGTGTTTTCTTCCAAGACGGAAAGATAGGTCATGCCTTTATCTGCGACGGCAGAAAGGACGGGCTTTATCATTTTAACTGGGGTGACGGCTCGGGCGATGCAGTTTATGCAAGCCTCTACGAACTTGTGCCGCCTTATGATGAGAGTGGAACGCCAATGTGCGGATATACCAACGATTTGTATGTTCTGGCAGGTCTCGACCCAGATGCCGAAATGTCTGATCCTGAACTGTATGCAACATATCGCCAGTCGCCCGACGGTAATGACAGTTATTCGTGCCTTATAACATCAAAATATCAGCAAAGTGGCGAGTTGGAGCGCGACTATGTCTCTGTTCCGTTCGGCTGTAACGTATTGTTCAACGTGTTTGCGCATCCAAACAGCAATGGTGGCAAGGACTGCGAGTTTGCCGTTGGATATCTGAATGAAGACAATCAGATTGTGTGTGCTTCGAAAAACGTTATCTTGTACGACAGAGAAAGCGTCAACTTCTATTATCTCGATGTTGTCGAGGATTTTAAGATTGGCAAGGTTTACAGAATGATGCCAATCTATCGCCTCGTAGGCTCATCAGACTGGAAGTTGATGGAAGGCTCTGACAACATCTTCTTCGAACTGAAGTTGAAGGATTCAAAGACGCTCGAATATAAGGTTTCTACTTACGATGTGGACGTCTACATGAAGGGTTTCGATTCTAATGCTGTTTACGAAGTCGATAAGTCCACTCCGGTTTCTATCGAGGTTAAGAACAATGGCGACTTGGAGTACGATTATCGCATCGACATAAAGGCACATAATATTGAGACAGGAAAGAGTGAGGAACTTCTGTCGCTCGATAATGTATGGCTTGGCACAGGTTACGGATACGAAATTTCATGCGACATTCCTACGCCAAAGATGGAAGGAACGTACGATATTTTTGCCTATACTCAGTCTGAGAAACTAATCAGAAAACTTGCTCGCATTCGTGTAAGCAGCACTAGCGGCATATTATCTCCAATGCTTCCAGAGTGTGAGGCAGATGAGAAGAACGTTATCTACGGCTTCGACGGCAGACTGCGTGGCAACAACATTAACGGATTAAAAGGTTTGTATATAATAAACGGTAAAAAGGTTATAAAGTAGCAGATGAAAGGGTTTTACACTGTGTTGCTGCTCATCGGTTCCAACATTTTTATGACATTGGCATGGTATGGGCATTTGAAACTGAGCCAGATGAAAATTTCAACATCTTGGCCGCTTTTCGGGATAATACTTTTTAGTTGGGGACTGGCTTTTTTTGAATATTGTCTTCAGATTCCAAGCAGTCGCATAGGCTTTCGCGACAATGGCGGTCCATTCACGCTGATGCAGCTCAAGGTTATTCAGGAAGTTCTCTCGCTGATAATCTTCACGGCGATAACATCGTTCCTTTTTCAGGGTTCTGAATTGCATTGGAATCACGTTGCCGCTTTTGTCTGCCTTATTTTAGCAGTTTATTTTGTGTTTATTTAAAGTTTTAAGTTCATCCGCTAAACAGTCGACAAAATGGCTTTTAGCGGATTTTTTGTGTTCTTTTGATTGCTGCGATTATTATTCGATTGGGAGAATTTTTATGCTCGAAGTTTCATGTCGTTCATTTATGTGAAAAGCGTTTGAATACAAATGCAACCTCTTTCTAGTATTTGTGCTTCTTGTGTCGTATATCAACCGATAAGTGCCTGTCGGGTAGTCTTTGATTTCCCAAACTTCCCTTCGGTCTATTGTGTTGGCTTTAAGAACCAAGGCGGTTTGAACCTTTAATGCTGACGAATGTCTGAAAATGTCGTCAGTAATTATAATCCATTTGTCTTGTTCTTTTCTTTCTAAGCCAATGGATATATAGAAATTTTCGTCGTCGAGGTTACTGAAGTGCAAGGTAATGGAGTCGCCGATGCTATATTCTGATTTTATTGAATCTATTTTCAGATGCGGCATTGCTGATTGCGCTTTAGAACTCAGCGCAATCAATAGTAATGTAATAAAAACATTTATTCGGCATTTCATTATTGTTCTTCGTCAGTATCAGTAATTTATGAATAAAGTTGAAAGTCCAGTTTTTATGAGTTCTGGACTTTCAACAGATATTCTTTTTAGTTCTTTCTGAAATCCTTCTTTCTTCTGAACATGTGTCTTAGTCTGTGCATCTGGTTGCGCAGAGGCTGAATGTATTCGAGTATCGGGAGAGAGAAGAAATATCGGTTTTCATTAAACAATTTGCACGTCTTCTTCAGCATTATAGATCGGAGCAGCCATGTTGTGAGCATCAGCAGCCACACGAAAGATACTCCGGCAATAAGTTCAATCTGTTGCGGAGCGTTGTCTGCGTAGTCAAACAACTCCTTCAAACCGACTCTCTTGCCATCGGCATTGTACGTGAACATAAGCAGATTTGCGGTTTCGGCAACAGCCCATGCCAGAAGCAGATAGTTTATGAGGTAGAAACTTGCCCAGTGAATTCTGAACAGCGTCATATCCTTTAGGTGCTTTGACGTTTCGCGTTCGTACACCTTGTCCTCGTACCAGTCGGCTTTTGAATAAGGCATCTGCTGGTGCACGACGCTGTTAGGGTCGGTCTCAACTCGTGCCGTGTGGGCGCGGTGAATCTGGTTCACAAACATAGCATCCTCGCCGAATTTCAGGTTGAGGCAGTTTTTGAATCCCTCGTGCTTCATAAAAATAGACTTGCGGTATGCCATGTTGCTGCCCGAGCCTGTAAGGGCATTTCCATTGCTAAATACGGTGCTGAACGAGCCAATCTGCTGCATCAGTCGTTCGAAGACAATTCGACTGTTAAATGCCGATTTCTTGCGCTCGTAATTGCTGTATCCAAGCACAACGTTTGTTCCTTTTGTAAAGTTGCGCGCCATCAGTTTTAGCCATTGGTCTGAATCGGGCTTGCAGTTGGCGTTGGTAAACACAAGCCATTCGTTCTTGCTGGCTCTCACGCCGAGTGTAAGGGCAAGTTTGCGGTGACTTACGTATCGGGCAGATTCGGGTGTAAAAGTGTGGTAAAGGTTTGGATATTTTGCCTCCATATTCTTCAGAACCTCCTCGCTGTCGTCGTTTGACGCATCGTTTATTACGATGACTTCAAAGTCGGGGTAGTCCTGTTCAAGAATGTACGGCAGATTGTTCTTCAGAGCCTCGCCTTGGTTGTGTGCCGCGATAATGACAGACAGAGGTTCCTGACGGTCGGCATAAGTAGTTGTGCCCTTGAGCGTTTTCTTATGCTGATAGTATATCTGACCATAACGGGACAGGAGTCCTGTTGTCAGTGACAACAAGACTCCAGCCGAACCGTTTATAGCCCAATTCATCTCTTCAGTTAATCCGAACAGATTTATCATAAACAAATTCAATATTATATAAAATCTTCTGTAATGTAGCCTTTAGGCAGGGCGCGGCAGTTGTAACCGCTTGCCATAATCTCGCCATAGGCTCCAGCCGAACGCAGTGCTATAAGGTCACCGCGATGCGCTTTGTTAATGTCTATTGCTTTTGCAAACACATCACTGCTTTCACAGATAGGTCCTACAACATCGTATGTTTCGTTTGGCTCGTCGCTCGATATGTTCTCAATCTTGTGGTATGCCTGATAGAGGGCAGGGCGGATGAGGTCTGTCATGCCGGCATCGACTATGCAGAACTGCTTTACCGAACCTTGCTTTACATACAGAGTCTTTGTTATCAGACTTCCGCACTGACCAACCACTGCTCGACCAAGTTCGAAGTGCAGATGCTGGTTGCTGCGCAGATTGAGATGCTTGTGATAGCACTCGAAATACTCGGCAAATGTTGGTATCGGAGCTTTGTTAGGGTTCTCGTAGTCGATGCCCAAGCCACCGCCAACATTGATGTGCTCAACTGTTATTCCGTTGTGCTCGAGTCTGGTCTGAAGCTCGTTTATGCGATTGCACAGAGCCACGAAGTCGGACATATCGAGAATTTGACTTCCGATGTGGAAGTGCAAGCCAATCCACTGAATGTTCTTCATTCCCTTGGCAATCTCGATAACCTTCTCCATGTCTTCCATGGCGATGCCGAACTTGTTCTCGGCAAGACCAGTTGTGATGTTGGCGTGTGTGTGTGCTCCCACGTTTGGATTTATGCGGAAGGCCACGCGTGCCACCTTGCCTTGCTTCTCAGCCAGCTCGTTGATAATCTCGAGTTCTGGAATGCTTTCAACATTAAAGCAGAAGATTCCCTTCTCAAGACCGAGATTTATCTCCCAGTCGCTCTTTCCTACGCCTGCGTAAACAATCTTGTCGGCAGGGAAGCCAGCGTTGAGGGCAGCCTTTATCTCGCCACCGCTAACGCAGTCGGCACCGAAGCCGAACTGGTTGATGATTGACAGAACCTTTCCGTTTGCGTTTGCTTTAACGGCATAGTGCAGGCTGTAGTTCTCGTACTTGCCAATCTCTTTCTTTATTGTGTCGAGCGTCTCGCGTAGAACTTTTGTGTCGTAGTAGTAGAATGGAGTCTGCACGTTGGCAAACTTTTCTACAGGAAAATAACCTTTCATTATGATGTGTTGTGTACTTTTAGTTATTATTTGAACAGATGTGCGCTAAGGCTCTGCAATGCACGCTGCTTGTCCTCTTCCTTGATAAGGTAAGAGATGTTGTAGTTTGAGCCTCCGTAAGAAACCATGCGTACAGGGATGTCCTTCATTGCGTTTGTTGCAATAGCCTGAATGCCAACGTTCTCCCACTGAAGGTCGCCGGCAACGCAGATGATACACATGTTCTCGTCTACGGTTACTGTTCCGAACTTCTTAAGGTCGTTCAGAATGTCGGCAAGGTGACTTGTGTTGTCGATTGTAACCGATACCCCAACTTCAGATGTAACTATCATGTCGATGCTTGTCTTGTAGCTTTCGAAGATTTCGAACACCTTGCGGAGGAACCCATAGGCAAGCAACATTCTGCCGCTCTTAATCTTGATGGCTGTTATGTTGTCCTTTGCAGCAACTGCCTTGAACAAGCCCGGAGTAAGTTCGTTGCTGATTGTTGTACCCGGAGCGGTTGGCTCCATTGTGTTAAGCAACTTCACAGGGATGTTTGCAAACTTGGCTGGCTGAACGCATGTAGGGTGAAGAATCTTCGCACCGAAGTAAGCCAGTTCTGCAGCCTCCTCGAACTGAAGATGAGGCACAGGCTTTGTGTTCTCAACAAATCGAGGGTCGTTGTTGTGCATACCGTCGATATCTGTCCAAATCTGAATCTCGTCGGCCATTACAGCTGCGCCGATGAGCGATGCAGTATAGTCAGAACCGCCGCGCTGAAGGTTGTCAACCTCGCCATAAGCGTTGCGGCAGATGAAACCCTGAGTGATGTAAATCTCCTTACCCTGATTATTCTCGAGTACGGCAGTAATCTTCTCCTTGATGTATGATGAATCTGGCTCTGCGTTCTTGTCTGTACGCATAAAGTCGAGTGCGGACAACAGGGTAGCGTTGTAGCCCTGCTCAAGCAGATAGTTTGTAACCATGTTGGTGCTCATAATCTCGCCCTGAGCAAGGATAATCTTCTCCTCGAACATAGTGAAGATGTCCTTTGTGAACGAGCGCAGATAGTCGAACTCTTCCTTCAGGAAGGCGTTTGTTTTGTCTTTGTACTCCTGAGTGCTGTACAACTCCTCAACATGACCTTTGTATTTAGCCTCGAGTTTGTTGATGATGTCATTGGCGCCCTCTGGGTTCTTCTTGTAGAGATAGTCTGAAATCTCGACCAATGAATTTGTTGTACCAGACATTGCTGATAGAACTACAATTTTCTGCTCACCGTCTGTAATCAGTTTGACAACATCCTTCATGCGCTGGGCTGAGCCAACTGATGTGCCACCAAATTTAAGTACCTTCATTTTATTTAGTTTTATATTTTTTCGAATTTGTTTAATAGTCGTCCATGTCGAAACGTATTGTTTCTGATGGCTTTTCTTGTTTGTCTTCAGTCTTTTCTTCGTCGGCCGATGGCGTTTGAGGCTTATCGTCATCTTCCTTCTGAGAGTTTATGACGATTTCTTCGGCAACAGTCTCTTCGCTGCTGTCGGTCTCGGCATTTTCTGCCTCGGTTACGACTTCCGTTTTTGTTGATTCGGCTGCGGTCTCGACCTCTGACTTTTCGTTGACATCGTAGGCTGGTTCAATCTCTTCCATCTTCATCATTTCCAGTTCCTTGTCAATGTCCTTGGCCGTTCCCGAAGTCTCGTAGACGATAGGCGTTTCCTCTTCTTCCTCAGCCTTAGTCTCTGCCTTTTCCTCAACAACTGGCTTCTTGTGAATCAGTTGTGTATATTTGTGCGAAACATCTACAAACTCGCTCTTTTCGCAGCTGTACACTCTGCAATTGTCCACTTCCTGAAGGAAACCGAGGTTGTGCGTGCTCATTATCACGCTTGTGCCCGAGTTCTTTACTATTTCTTGCAGAAGTTTTACGATTGAGAGTCCCGTAGCAGCGTCGAGGTTGCCGGTAGGCTCATCGGCGATGATTATTTTCGGTTTGTTGAGGATGGCACGCGCAATGGCTATACGCTGCTGCTCGCCTCCCGAAAGTTCGTGCGGACGCATATTCTGCTTGCCTTCCATGCCTACGCTTTTCAGCACCTCGGAGATTCGTGCGTCGATGTTCTCTTTCTTCCAGTCGGTTGCCTTCAGAACGAACGCCAGATTGTCGTAGACTGTTCTGTCCGTCAGCAGTTTGAAATCCTGAAACACGATGCCGCATTGTCTTCTCAGGTACGGAAGTTTCTTGTGCGACATTTTGCTCATATCATATCCCAAAACCATTGCCTTTCCGTCGGCAATTTCGAGTTCGTTGTAGATGCTTTTCAGGAACGATGTCTTTCCTGTGCCAACAGAACCGATAATGAACACGAACTCGCCTTCGTCCATCTTGAAGTCGATATTCTTTAGAATCGGGTTGTTTCCGTGGTTTAGCGAAACCTTGTTATATTCTATGAGCATGATGAAGCGTATTTTTTAATGTTTATGCCAGTTTGGATCGTGTCTTACCTGAAGTTCCTTGGCAAGATCCTCGATGCGCAAGCCCTTGGCTGTGAGGAGTACGATGAGGTGGTAAAGGAAGTCGGAGCCTTCGTAAACCAGACGCTCGTTTGTTCCGTTTGTAGCCTCGATAACAGCCTCGAGAGCCTCTTCGCCAACCTTCTGTGCCATACGGTTTATGCCGTCCTTGAACAGGCTTGTTGTGTATGAGCCTTCCGGCATCTCCTCGTGTCTCTTTTCGATGAAGTCCTGAAGGAATGAAAGGAAGAGCAGCGGATTTGCGTCGTTCTTCTCGTTCCAGCAAGTGTCAGCACCGGTGTGGCATACAGGACCTACAGGATTGACTTTGATAAGCAGAGTGTCGTTGTCGCAGTCTTCGGCAATGCTCACTACGTTGAGGAAGTTTCCGCTTGTCTCACCCTTTGTCCACAGACAATTACGGGTTCTGCTCCAGAAAGTAACCTTTCCAGTCTCAACAGTCTTGTTGTATGCTTCTTCGTTCATGAATCCGAGCATAAGTACCGTTTTTGTCTTGTCGTCTTGGATGATGGCTGGAATAAGGCCATTCATCTTATTGAAATCTAATGCCATTTTTCTTATTTATGTTTTATGTTAAATTCTTACGTTAATTCCTTCGCTGTGAAGATATTGCTTCAGTTCGGGAATGCTAATCTCGCCGAAGTGGAAAACACTTGCCGCGAGTGCAGCGTCGCTTTTTCCGTTGATGAATGTGTCGCGGAAATGCTCCTTCTTTCCTGCGCCTCCTGATGCTATGACCGGGATGCTGAGTTCGTCGCTTAGTTGAGCCAGAGCCTCGTCTGCAAATCCGGCTTTCACACCGTCGTGGTTCATACTGGTGAAGAGAATTTCGCCTGCACCGCGGTCGCACGCTTCTTTAGCCCACTCAAACAAACCTCTTTCGGTTTCCAGTCGTCCGCCGTTGAGGTAGCATTTCCAGCCATTCTCTGTTAGTTTGGCGTCGATAGCCACGACGCAAACCTGTGAGCCGAAACTATTGGCAATCTCGTCAATCAGTTCAGGACGGCGGATTGCTGCCGAGTTGATGCTAATCTTGTCGGCTCCGGCGTTGAGCATTCGGTCTACGTCGCACAATTCGTTAATTCCGCCGCCAACGGTAAACGGAATGTTGATGTTGGCAGCCACGCGCTGAACCAAGTCTGTAAAGGTCTTTCTGCCTTCGTGACTTGCGGTTATGTCGAGATACACAAGTTCGTCGGCTCCCTGCTCGCTGTATGCTCTGCCCAGTTCAACCGGGTCGCCTGCGCTGCGAAGATTCACGAAGTTTGTGCCTTTTACTGTTTCGCCGTTCTTTATGTCGAGGCAAGGTATGATTCTTTTTGCTAACATAATTCTGATTTTTGTGTTAAGCGTTGACCCATTTTGTGAGTTCGTTCATGTCAATCTTGCCTTCGTATATGGCTTTGCCGAATACGACGCTTGGAATTCCTGCCTCGTTCAGTCTCTTGATGTCGTCCAAGCAACTTACTCCGCCGCTTGCGATGAGGTTGAGGGTCGGGCAGAAGCGCATCACCTCGCTGTATAGTTCGATTGACGGACCTGCAAGCATTCCATCTTTCGATATGTCGGTACACAGAACGTTGTTGATGCCTTTCTTGATGTGAGTGTCAAGAAAGCTGAACAAATCCTTCTTGCTTGTCTCCAGCCATCCGTTTACGGCAATCATCTTGTCTTTTACGTCGGCTCCGAGGATTATTTTCTCTGCGCCGTATTTGTCGCACCATCCCCACATGCGTTCAGGCTCTTTTACGGCGATGCTGCCGAGTGTAACGAGCGATGCTCCGTTGTCGAAGGCGATGTCAAGGTCTTCGTCGGTCTTTATTCCTCCGCCAAAATCCACGGTGAGCGATGTGTGTGTGGCAACTCTTTCGAGTACCTTATGGTTTACAACGTGCTTTGAACGCGCTCCGTCAAGGTCGACCATATGAAGGCGGGTTATTCCGTAGCCTTCGAACTCCTTGGCAACCTCCAGAGGGTCTTCGTTGTACACTTTCTTCTGGTTGTAGTCGCCTTGCGACAGACGGACGCATTTTCCGTCAATTATGTCTATGGCAGGTATAATCTGTATCATAGTCCTTTCTCTATGTCGTTGTTGTTAAGAAAGTTCTTCAAGATTCTCTCGCCCACGCTTCCGCTCTTTTCCGGGTGGAACTGGGTGGCGTAGAAGTTGTCTTTGTGCAGGGCCGCGCTGTATGGCTGAATGTAGTCAGACTCGGCTATCGTCCACTGGCATGTTGGAACATAGTAACTGTGCACGAAATAGACGAATTCGGGCTTGTCGAAGCCGCAAAACAAGGCGGTCTTTGTGTTTCTGATGTCGTTCCAGCCCATGCACGGAACTTTTTCATCGTGTCGGGTAGGGCAGAATCGTTTAACGTCAACATCGAAGATTCCGACGCAGTCAACATCGCCCTCTTCCGAATGCCGGCACATAAGTTGCTGCCCGACGCATATGCCCAGCACAGGCTGCTTCAGACCCTTTATTATCTCGTCGAGACGATGTTCCTTTAGGCTCGTCATCGTTGTTCTGGCGTGTCCTTGTCCGGGAAAAATCACCCTGTCTGCCTTGCTCAGTTCCTCTGCGCTGTTTGTCAGAACCGGGTCGATGCCCAATCGTTTCAGGGCATGTACTACCGAATAGATGTTTCCGGCGTTATAGTCGACAATTGCTACTTTCATTAACTGAATATAACTGTTCTGTTCTTGTATGTTAGTATTTTGTGTTCGATGTGAAGACGAACGGCGCGGCTGAGTACGATTTTCTCGAGGTCCTTGCCTTTGTTTACGAGGCTCTCAGGAGTGTCCTTGTGAGTGATTCGTACGATGTCCTGCTCGATAATCGGACCGGCGTCGAGGTCTTTTGTAACGTAGTGGCTTGTTGCGCCAATCTGCTTAACGCCTCGCTCGTATGCCTGATGATATGGTCGTGCGCCGATGAAGGCTGGCAAGAACGAGTGATGGATGTTGATGATTCGGTTTGGAAACTGCTCAATCATCTTGTCGCTGATAATCTGCATGTATCGGGCAAGAACGATGAAATCGACCTTCTCCTTTGCAAGAATCTCCAACTCTTCCTTCTCCAGTTCCTCGCGATTGTTCTTGTTGAGTGGAATAACATAGTAAGGAATTCCGAATCTTTCGCCAACGCTCTTGAGGTCGGGATGATTGCTTATGATACATGGAATTTCAACGTCCCATTCGCCGGCGGTGTATCGTGCCAGCATGTCGTACAGACAATGTGATAATTTAGATACAAAGATTGCCATTCGCGGCTTCTGGTCGCTGAAGTAGATATGATACTTCATGTTGTAGCGCTGTCCGTAAAGCGTGCCGAAATAGTCAGAAATCTTTTCGCGCGGAATGCTGAAACTGTCGAGTTCCCATTCAATACGCATAAAGAATACGTTCTCAACATGGTCTACGTACTGGTCGAGGTAGACAATATTACCTTTGTTAAAAGTGATGAAGTTTGTTACATCAGCCAAAATGCCCTGTTGGTCAGGACAGTACAACAGCAACTTTGCGGTATTGTTCATATCTAAAATCTTCGAAAAAATATATTTGGTTGGCAAAGTTAGTTATTTTTTTTGTTTTTTTATATGAAACGGTAATTATTTCTTATAACTTGCTGTTTTTTTAATCGAAAATGCTGAATATTTGTAATTATATAAGCTTGCTTGCTCACAGTTTAACACCGATTGCGTAAATTTTATGATAATATGCGCAATCGGTGCTGAACTTTATTTTTTTGTTGTCGAATCGTTGTGTACGATAATGCGTCGGCGGCCTGTACGTATTCTGAAGAAATTGCGCCAGTTGTTGAATTCTTTCGTAAAGATGATGCCCACGCCCTGAGTGGTGAGCGTCGCCTTTGTGAAGTAACGGTCGTTGGTCTGGCTGTAGCCTTTCAGACTGATTTCGCCGTTTGGCGTAAGCAGCCACTGAAGGTCGAAGTCGCCCACAAAGTTTGTATTTGCAAGCGGATTGTCGCGGTAGCCGAAGTTTCCGTTAACCAGAAGTCGGTTGTTTAGCAGTCGTCCGCTCAGTATGCCTTCGACTTCCATGTCAGACCATCCATTGTTTCCTGTGCTGAGGTTTGTTCCTACGCTCCAGTTATTGTTGTTCAGAACCGAACTGAGCATCTGGTTAAGCTGGCCGCTGATGGTTGATGACAGAAGCGAGTTTACCGCCGATGATGAGCGGTTTGTGTTGGCATCGGCATTTGCATAGTCGTATGTGTAGAATCTGCCCACGCCAAGCAGATAGATAATCTGCATGTTCATCTGCTCGTCGGTGCTGATAAGGCTGCGCACAAGTTGCCGTTCCTCCTCGCTGATGGTTGGCAGTTCGAGGTCGAACTTGATGTCTGGCTTCATCATCTTTCCCGTAAGATTCATCAGACAGTTTACCTTTACGGTGCTTTGGCGATTGTTTCCTGCGCTTGCCTCCAACTCGCTTAGCGATGCCGAGTTTACGGTGTAGACGCATTGGATGTTGAGGTCGGCATTGTAAGGATTTCCGCCAAAGACAACTGTTCCGCCCTTGCGAATGTTGAAGTCCTTTCGGATAACCTCCTGCATACTCAGCTTGTAAACTCCGTGGTCGAGCGTGAGCGTTCCGAACATGTTGAATCCTCCCTTGTTGTAGTAGTTTGCTTTCAGCGAGCCCGAGCCGTTGCAGGTTATGTAGTCGCCCGAAACGGGGTCCATTATCAACTTAATCGTTGCATTCTGGTTGATGTCTAGAAGCATGTTTATTCTCAAGTCCATCGGAATGTCGTCATCGTCGTTGTCAGGAACGACTTTTGTCTGTTTCTGCTCGCCCGATGGCATTGCCGGAATCCACGGAATCTCCTTTGGTGTCTTGTCGACGAACGTGATGAACTGATTGCTCGTGATGTCGTCGGCGCGTCCGGCATTGTAGACGAAGGTTGAGTTTGGTGCAGGCGACATGTTCACCTCTGTCGTGAGCGTGTTGTTTCCGCCGCTGATTGTTGCTGTTCCGTTTCCGAAGATTGTTCCGTAGAATGGCATCTCGCCAAATTTGCGCTCGTCGTAGGCCAGCAGTCCGTTAGCCTGAACCTTGAACATATAGTTCATGTTCTTCAGATTCTCGTGCTTCACATATCCGTTCACAAAACCCATGTGCCCGTAGCGGTCGTAAATCGTTATTCCGTTGAAATCCATGTAGTTGTGGCGCAGGTGAACGGTGTCATTCTTAATCTCGTACTCCGTATTCAGAATCTTGACTTTTGCTTTGACATTGGCGCAAACATCGCCTTCGAGATTCAGTTCCTTGAACGGACCGTGAAGATGGATTCCGCCCACGCCACGCCCTCTGATGTTGCTGAATACTCCGCCCACAAAGCGGTTCAGCATGGCGAGGTCGGTCTGGTCGGCATTTATCCAAAGGTCGAGCGCGTTCTTGGTAGGGTAGATGTAGCCGTTAACGTTGGTGCGGCTCACGCCGAGTTCCTGCATTCTTCCTTCGAGCATGATGCCTTTCTCCTCGTTGTTCCACTTGGCATAGAGGCTCATGTCGCCCATTTCCGAAGTGTTGAAGATGAATCGCTTAACGAACAGTTGCGCATCGGCTTTCGGCTGTTTCTTTAGGTTGCTGGCATAGACTTTTCCTGTTGCCTTTCCTGAAAAATCTACGGCTGTGAAGTTTACGATGTCGAGGATATACTCGATGTTGATGTCCTTCAAATCGGCAACGAGCGAGTCTGACGGATTGTCCGAAACAATTCCGTTGATGCCAAGATGCTGCTCGGCGTGCGATAGCATGAAGTTCTTCACGTCTATGCCTTTGCCCGAAATCACAATGTCCGATTTCTTGATATCCCAAATTGAGTCGGCAATTATGATTTCCGACGGATTTATCTGAACGTCGGTCAGAATCTTGTCATTTTCGTGTCCGAACGATGTCGTAACGTCGAGCAGACCGCTGTAACTAACCTCGAGGTTGTTGCACCAGTCCAGTTTTGTGTTGATTTTGTCGTTTCCAGCCTCGGCGTTCAGACCGATGTTCACAATCGAAGATTTGCCGATTTTTGCGATGTTCAGTTTAAGGTCGATGGCATCTTCGTTGTTCTTGCATCTGATAATCGCTTTGCCAAACTTGTTGCTTCCGTACTCGAACGAAGGCAGGAAACCGCGCATGGAGAAGTATTCCTCCTTCTCGTCGAACTCGCCGTCGATAACGCCTTGCTTGTTCACTTTCAGCGGAATACCGAGCAGTTTTTCGAGCGGCGAAGCGTTCTTAATCTTCATCGAGAATACGAACGAATTCTGAATCTTCGGCTGTGCCTTGTACTTGAAGATTGTAGGCAAGTATTTGTGCATCAGATTGTTTATGCTCTGCGGAAGCGATGCATAGTTGATGTTTCCGTTTAGGTGAGCGTCGAAGAAATCGCTCTTTACGTCGATAACATTCTCGCTGTTGTCGCTCTGTCCCGTGCTTACGCTGAAGTTTCTGAGCTCGTAGCTGTCGTTCTCGCTCTTCATGTGGAAGTCGGTGATGCTGGCGGAGCCTTGCATGTTGCTGATTTTGCCCTTTGTGTGGGCGTCCATCTCGAACGAAAATTCCGTATTCTTGTAATCTTTCGTCAGGTTGAGGTCGTACGGGCGGATTTTGTCTACCTGTAGCGAAGCCTTTATTTCTGGGTTCGAAGAAAGGTTATGCACGAATCCGTCGGCATAGAGCGTAACGTTCTTGTCGTCGATATTCAGTTTTACGCTAATCTGCTGATTTTCAATCGTACTGTTCAGCGAAATATTCTCGTAGCGATAGTTGTTGTAGTCGAAGAAATCGACGTTTCCCACAACATCTGCCTTTACGTTGTTGTCGGCTTGCAGAAGTCCGTTAACGTTTATTTCGAAGGCAGTCTTGTCGAATTTCTCATTGCCGAGCAGTTTTCCGAGGGCGAGTTCATCGCTCGAAAGGGATGCCAGAAAATCCTTCTGGTTCTTCATCTCGGCTTCGGCAATCACGCTTCCGGCGCCCGAGTCTATTTTGCCGTCGATTCTGATGTCGTTCTTCTCGTATTGCAGCGTTCCGGCGTATTTCACAAAATCCAGTCGGCTGATGATTTCGGGCGCTTGCGCTTCTTTTCCTTTAATGTTATAGAATATGGTAGATGCGCCGCTGCTTGTCACGTTCAGATTGCCTACTTTTGCAAAGACCTGCATCGGCTCGCCGTCCGAAAGGTGACTGATTGTGGCGTTTGCGTTCAGTTGAATGTCCTTGCTCTTGTTTCTCAGATTGATTCCGTTGATGCTCACATAGTTTGCCGTTCCTTCGAATGTTCCGTCGAGATACATTCTCTCATCGGCATATTGGAGCGCAGGTACGAATGCCGCAAAATCTTTCGCGGTAACGTACATGTTTTTTATCTCGCCGTCGAATTTCAAAGATTGTTTGTCGAGTTTTCCGTCTTTAAACTCGAAGGTCGAGTTTACGTTGTCTATTTTCAGATTCGAGCCGTTCGTCTTCAGCATGAAGTCCGAAATCTTCGCCCCCTTGCTGTTGGCGAGAATTCGCGCCGTAAGCTTCTTCAGTTCAAATCCGCTCTGCTCCTTGAACTCCATATCGCGAATGAAAACATTGAGCGAATCCTTGTTCAGAGCCTTCAGCGAGATGTACGAACTGAAATCCTTCACGTTGATGTGATGTGTGCTGAATCTGCCCTCGGTTATAGGCTGATAAAGTTCGTTGTAACTGATGTTTCCGCGTCTGATAATCAGGGAATTGATGCGCAGATTTAACTTACTGTCCTCTTTCTTCTCTTTCGAAGAAAAGGCATCAATCACAAACTGGAAATTTGTAGGCGACGTGGCAGTCTGCTTGTACAGATTAGCGTTGAAATCGAACAACTGAGCCGTTGCAATCGAAACCTTTCCAATCTTGAACAAGTCCTCAATATGAATCTTTGCCGAAACCTTCTTCACCGAAAGCATCTTCTTGCCGTTCTGGTCCCACGCCTCGAGGTCTGTTATTATAATACGGTTAAGCAATCCTATGTCGATGTGCCCGATTGTAACCTTCGAATCGAGTTTGCTTGACAGGGACGAGGCGATGATTTGCGACGACCACGTCTGAATCACCGGTATGTTTAGCAGCACAATTAGCACAATGTATATTCCCACAATAGCCGTGGCGATATATCTTATGGCTTGGCTGATGAATTTCAGAATTTTCTTCATTTTCGATATCGTGGTGCAAAGTTAATCATTAAAAGCGAAAGTGTAAAAATAAATGCGCCGATTTTTTAAGAGCGAGCTGTCCCGGTTATGGAAACTTGAGAGTTGAAAATTGAAAAAACTTTAGCAATTCACAGTTGATAATAGACATTAAAAACTTGAAAGTAGAGAGTTGAAGATTGAAAATAGTGATAAGGTAGATGCAAACATGGGGGTGCTAAAGGAGTGGTAAGGGAGTTGTAAGGGGATGACAAGGGAATAGCAAGCCGATGGCAAGCCGGATGGTACGGGCAAGGTTCGGGGAAGTAAGCCGATAGCAAGGGAGTAGCTACGGGGTAGGAACGGGGTAGCTACGGGGAAGGAACGTTCAAGGTTCGGGATGCCTTCGGGATTCGTTCGGGACGAGCACCTTACCCGAGGGTGCTTTTTTATTGTAATGATCAAGACGTGAATCGGGGCATTTTCCCCGTAGTTATACCAATTTGTTGTTGCTGAACGAAGGGGGGGCAGACCGCAGGCAATAAATGATGCAAAGTGTCAAAACAACAACAGACAGTCGGGGCGCTGTGGCGGGTTGTGATTATGTCCTTAACAGACGAAAGGGTGACGGAAAACTCACACATCGGCAAAATAAAAATGTAAACTCCGTTTTGCAAATGTTTACAAATGCCGAGTGATATTAAGCGAAAACTCCATTTTGTACAAAATACAATAAGAAATCACAAACTAAAAAATATGCTTGTTTAACATATTTTGTGTAATTTTGTAGCGTTTTAATGAATAAATATTAAAAACCATTATCAAAATTATATATGGCAAATGTGATCAAATTATCTAAGGGCTTAGACTTGAACCTGAAAGGTAAGGCTTCACAACAGGTTATCAACGTAAAGGCAGCTGGCAAGTTCGCGCTTGTTCCAGACGACTTTCACGGCATGAAACCGAAAGTGGTAGTCAAGGAAGGTGACAAGGTTAAGGCCGGGGATGCCTTGTTTGTTGACAAGAATCATCCTTCAGTGAAGTTTGTCTCTCCAGTTAGCGGTACTGTATCGCTTGTGGAGCGTGGCGAACGTCGAAAGGTGCTGAGCGTGCAGGTAGAGGCCGACGCTGAGCAGGAGTACACAGACTTCGGCAAGAAGAATGTAGCCGAGATGGACGGCGAGGCTGTAAAGGCTTTGCTTCTTGAGTCTGGTTTATTCGCATTCTTCAAAAAACGTCCTTACGACATTGTTGCTAACCCAGACGATGCTCCTAAGGGCATTTTTGTTTCTGCGTTCAGCTCTATGCCTTTGGCAGCCGACTTTACTTATGTTCTTCAGGGACAGGAGGCTGATTTCCAGACTGGTCTGACAGCCCTCTCTAAGATGGCAAAGACTTATCTCGGCATCAGCAAGGCTCAGCAGAGCGTTCAGGCTCTGAACTCAGCAAAAGATGTTGAAGTGAACGTGTTCGACGGTCCAAACCCTGCCGGAAACGTTGGTGTGCAGATTAACCATGTGTCACCTATAAATAAAGGTGAAGTTGTGTGGACTTTGGGTGCTGAGGAGGTTATCTTCATCGGTCGCCTGCTCAACACTGGCAAGGTTGACCTTACTCGTAAGGTTGCATTCTGCGGTTCTGAGACAAAGCAGACTGGCTATGTAAGCCTTAAGGTTGGCGAGCAGTTGTCAAACCTCATCGCTACAAACACAGCCGTTCACAACAGCACACGCATCATTAGCGGTAACGTGTTTACTGGTAAGAAGGTGGTTGCCGACGGATTCCTCGGTGCACGTTCAACAGAAGTAACAATCATTCCTGAAGGTGACGATGTAGCCGAACTTCTCGGCTGGATTATGCCACGCTTTAACGAGTACTCAGCAAACCGCTCTTATTGCAGCTGGTTGTTCGGTAAGAAGGAATACACTCTCGATGCCCGCGTGAAGGGTGGCGAGCGTCACATGATTATGAGTGGCGAGTACGACAAGGTGTTCCCTATGGATATCTTCCCTGAGCAGCTTGTCAAGGCTATAATCGCTGGCGACATCGACCGCATGGAGGCTCTCGGTATCTACGAAGTTGCTCCTGAGGATTTTGCCGTATGCGAGTTCGTATGCTCATCTAAGCTTGAGGTGCAGCGTATTGTCCGTGAGGGACTGGATATGCTTCGTGCTGAGATGGAGTAAATTATAAATTCTAATAAGTTTAATAAATGAACGCGTTAAGAAATTATCTCGACAAGATAAAGCCTAACTTCGAGGAGGGAGGCAAACTCCACGCATTCCGTTCTGTGTTCGACGGCTTCGAAACATTCCTGTTCGTGCCTAACACTACAGCGAAGAGTGGAGTTCATGTTCATGATGCCATCGACAGCAAGCGTATCATGAGCTTTGTGGTAATCGCGCTTATTCCGGCTCTTTTGTTCGGTATGTATAACGTGGGTTATCAGAATGCATTGGCAGGAGGTGGCGACATGACCGACCATGTTGGCATGTTCCTTTTCGGATTCCTTGCCGTGCTGCCAAAGATCTTGGTTTCATACATCGTAGGTCTTGGCATTGAGTTCGTTGTGGCTCAGTGGAAGAACGAGGAGATTCAGGAGGGCTACCTCGTATCTGGTATCATTATACCTCTTATTATACCTGTCACTACTCCGTTGTGGATTCTGGCGTTGGCTGTTGCCTTCTCTGTAATCTTTGCAAAGGAGATTTTCGGTGGTACTGGTATGAATATCTTCAATGTGGCACTTGTTGCTCGTGCATTCTTGTTCTTCTCATATCCGGGCTGCCTTACAGGCGATTCTGTATGGGTTGAGAGCAGTTCAATCTTCGGTCTAGGCTACGACCTTGCCGATGGTGCAACATGTGCTACTCCTCTTGGCATTGCTGCTGCAAACGGTGCTCAGTCGGCTTCGCTTACAATCGATTCTATCACAGGTCTTATTCCGGGATGTATCGGTGAGACAAGCGTTATCGCCATTGCACTTGGCGGTCTGCTTCTGTTGTGGACTGGCGTTGCAAGCTGGAAGACAATGTTCTCTGTATTTGTAGGCGGTGCTCTTACAGCAATCCTGTTCAACAACTTCGGTGCTGCCGATAATGCAGTTGCTCAGTTGCCTTGGTATCAGCATATTACACTTGGCGGTTTCTGCTTCGGTGCTGTGTTTATGGCAACAGACCCTGTTACTTCAGCTCGAACAGAGACAGGTAAGTATTTCTACGGATTCTTCATCGGCGTTATTGCTATCGTTGTTCGTGTGCTCAATCCGGGTTATCCAGAGGGCATGATGCTTGCAATCCTGTTCATGAACGTATTCGCTGCACTTATCGACTACTATGTTGTTCAGAGCAACATCAATAAGCGTGCTAACAGAGCAAAACTAAAATAATAACAACTAAATGACTGAAAGATATGAATACAAGTAGTAATACATATACTGTTGTCTATGCTTCGGTAATGGTTGTTATCGTTGCTTTCCTTTTGGCTTTCACATCAACAGTACTGAAGCCAAAATCTGACAAAAACGAAGAGATTGACAAGAAGAAGCAGATTCTTGCTTCGCTTAACATCCGCGACATTCAGAACGAGAATATCGAGGCTAAGTATGCCGAGGTCGTATTGTCTGATATGATTATCGACACACTCGGCAACGTAAAGGCTGAGAAGGGCGGTTTCGATGTTAAGAAAAAGGATATCAACCCAGAGAACCTTCCTGTTTATATGTGTAAGGTTGACGGTGTTGACAAGATTGTTGTTCCTGTGGTTGGTAAAGGACTCTGGGGCGGTATCTGGGGCTATGTTGCTGTGGATACAGACAAGATGGGTACTGTTTACGGCGCATACTTCTCTCACGAGAGCGAGACTGCCGGACTTGGTGCCATCATCGCTGAGTACGAGGGCTTCCAGAAGCAGTTTGCCGGCAAGACCATCTACAATGAGAGCGGCGATGCCATTGCTCTTAGCGTGCTTAAGGCAGGCAAGAAGGTCGATGGCGTTGGTGTTAACAACAGATGCGATGCCATTACAGGTGCTACTCTTACTTCAAACGGTGTGAACGACATGCTTCACGACAGTTTGAAGAAGTACATGAAGTTCTTGAAGAATAACGCTAAATAATCGGAGGAAAGAATATGGGTAAATTATTTTCTAAGGAGAATCAGGAAGTATTCTCAAATCCGCTAAACCTGAATAACCCTGTCGTTGTGCAGGTGTTGGGTATCTGTTCGGCTCTTGCCGTAACATCGCAGTTGAAGCCAGCCATCGTAATGGGCTTGTCTGTAACTGTCATCACAGCCTTCTCAAACTTGATTATCTCGCTTCTTCGCAAGACTATTCCTAACCGTATCCGAATCATCGTTCAGTTGGTAGTAGTTGCAGCGTTGGTAACAATCGTGAGCATGATTCTGAAGGCTTATGTGTATGACGTTAGTGTTATGTTGTCAGTATATGTAGGTCTTATCATTACAAACTGTATCCTGATGGGACGTCTTGAGGCTTTTGCTATGCAGAATGGTCCTTGGGAAAGTTTCCTAGATGGAATCGGTAATGGTATCGGCTATGCAATCATCCTTGTCGTAGTTGGTTTCGTTCGCGAACTTCTTGGCGCAGGTTCAATCCTTGGATTCAAGGTTCTGCCACAGGCTGTTTACGATGCTGGCTATATGAACAACGGTATGATGACGATGCCAGCCATGGCTCTTATTCTGCTTGGCTGTGTTATCTGGGCACACCGTGCATATAATGACGAGAAAAAATAATACATACTTTAAAAAGACAGAAACATTATGGAACATTTCTTTAGTTTGTTCGTCCGCTCAATCTTTGTGGACAATATGATTTTCTCTTTCTTCTTGGGTATGTGTTCATACTTGGCAGTATCTAAGACTGTAAAGACAGCAATGGGACTTGGTATTGCGGTAACATTCGTGTTGCTCATCACCGTTCCTGTTGACTATTTGTTGCAAACTCAGGTTCTTGATGAGAACGGTGCTTTCAATCAGGCTGTTCTTGGCGGTCAGGACCTTACATTCCTTGCATTTATTTTGTTCATCGCTGTAATTGCAGGTATCGTGCAGCTTGTTGAGATGGTTGTTGAGCGTTTCTCTCCATCACTCTACGCTTCGCTCGGTATCTTCCTTCCGCTGATTGCCGTAAACTGTGCAATCATGGGTGCAAGCCTTTTCATGCAGCAGAGAATACTTATGGATCCAGCAACAGAGACTAAGGCTATCGGCTGCATTGGCGATACTTTTGCCTATGCTTTGGGTTCTGGTATTGGCTGGCTGCTTGCTATCGTGGGCTTGGCTGCAATTCGCGAGAAAATGGCATATACAAACGTTCCAAAGCCACTTCAGGGACTTGGTATCACCTTCATCACTGTAGGTTTGATGGCTATGGCGTTCATGTGCTTGTCAGGTTTGGATCTATAATAATTAAAGGAATATAAACGATGGGTAATTTTATATTTGCAAGCATTGGAGTATTCCTTGTGATTATTCTTCTGCTGGTTGTAATTCTGCTTGTTGCAAAGACTTATCTTTCTCCAAGCGGTAATGTGAACATAACAATAAACGGTAAGGACAAGTTTGAGGTTGGTCAGGGCGCAAGCCTTCTGAGCACTCTTGCCGAGCAGGGCGTTTATCTTCCATCAGCATGTGGTGGTAAGGGCTCTTGCGGTCAGTGTAAGTGTCAGGTAGTTTCTGGCGGCGGCGAGATTCTAGATTCAGAGAAGGGACATTTCTCTCGTAAGCAGATTAAGGAGGGATATCGTCTTGGCTGCCAGTGCAAGGTTAAGGGCGACCTCGAAATCAAGGTTCCAGACTCAGTAATGGGTGTTAAGGAATGGGAGTGCGAGGTTATCAGTAACCGCAACGTTGCTACATTCATCAAGGAGTACAAGGTTAAGCTTCCTGCAGGCGAGCACATGGACTTCGAGCCGGGTTCTTATGCACAGATTAAGATTCCGGCATTCGAAATCGACTATAAGGACTTCGATCGCGAGCTTATCGGCGACTTGTACGTTCCCGCATGGGAGAAGTTCGGTTTGTTCAAGCTTCACTGTTCAAACCCTACTCCAACAATCCGTGCTTACTCTATGGCTAACTATCCTGACGAGGGTGATATCATCACACTTACTGTGCGTATCGCTACACCTCCGTTCAAGCCAAAAGACCAGTGTCCAAACGGTCCTGAGTTCATGGATGTAAATCCAGGTATCGCTTCATCATACATCTTCTCTCTGAAACCGGGCGACAAGGTGATTATGAGTGGTCCTTACGGAGAATTCCGTCCTCAGTACGGTACTGGCCGTGAGATGATTTGGGTTGGTGGTGGTGCCGGTATGGCTCCTCTCCGTGCTCAGATTATGCACATGCTCAAGACTCTGAAGACTACAGACCGCGAGATGCACTACTTCTATGGTGCACGTGCAATCGACGAGGTATTCTTCCTCGACGACTTCCTCGAACTTGAGAAGGAATTCCCTAACTTCCACATGCACTTGGCTCTCGACCGTCCTGATCCTAAGGCAGACAGCCTTGGCATCAAGTACACTCCGGGATTCATTGCTCCAGTTATGGGCGATACTTACCTCAAGCAGCATGAAGCTCCAGAGGATGTTGAGTACTACCTCTGCGGACCTCCAATGATGGCTAAGACTGTGCTCGATCTTCTTCACAGCCTTGGCGTAGAGGACAACATGATTCGCTTCGATAACTTCGGCGGATAAAATCCGAAACGTAACGATAATAAAGAACCATCCTTCATCTTTTCAGAGGGGTGGTTCTTTTTTTTGTGTATGTCCATATTTTGTCCGAACTCTGATTGCATATCGCAGAAATTGTTTAATTTTGCGACCAATGGAAAAAAAAGACGGCTGTTCGGACAGCACAAAAGTATGGTATGTGCTTAAATCACCGTATCTGAGCATATCCATACGAAAGGAGTTGGACGAAAAAGGTTTTGAATATTTTCTTCCGACAACCTTCACTATGGTTGGCAGGGAAGGGCATAAGGTGCGTGTTGAGCGTTCGCTTGTGCTCAACATGGTATTTGTTGCCACCGACAATTACGACGACCTCAGAAATTGGGTTATGGCAAACACAGCCTACCGACTGATGATTATGCATCAGCGTCGGTCTGCTCTCGATTCTTTGTCTAATCCGATACCTGTTCGTATTCGCGATGCCGAGATGCAGATGTTCCGCAAGGCGATAAGTTTCTATCGCGACGATGAGATTCCATACGTCAAGTCTGAAGAAGTTAACCTTGAGGCCGGCGATGAGGTTAGAATCATCGGTGGTGCGTTCGATGGGGTAGAAGGAATCCTTCTTTCTCAGCAGGGAAAGGAAGGCGGCAAGGTCATCGTCTCGCTTAGCAAGATTCTCGCCGTCCAGACTCTCAACATTCAGCCCGAATATCTTCAGATTATACGTTTCGGCAACAACAGGCATCTTTACAAGGTTGTAGAACTTTACACTCCGCGACTCAGAAATGCCGTTAGGGAGAAATCGGAAGGCACGCTGAAAAACGATTCATTTGCGCGCGTGTTCGTAAACCGATATTCGATGCTTGAGTGCGGCACTCCAAATTCGCAGATTAAGATTGATGCGCTGATGTATGCCAGTTACAAACTCATAGGTGAGGATGAAAAGGCGGCAGAAATGCTCGGAAAGATAAACTCAATCAAACAAAACATAAAATCAAAAAGTACGTTCGACTTTCTAAATGAATGGTTATGAAGAATGTGGCGGTAATTTTCGCAGGTGGCTCGGGTAAGAGAATGAATACCGTGAGCCGGCCAAAGCAGTTTCTCGAACTGAATGGCAAACCTGTCATCATATATACTCTCGAATTGTTCGACAATCATCCCGAAATAGATGCGATATGTGTGTCGTGCATCGAGTCGTGGATTCCTTTCCTCGAGAAGATGCTCCGCAAATTCGAGATAAACAAGGTTGTGGAAATTGTTCCGGGCGGCGAAAGCGGTCAGGACTCAATCTACAACGGATTGTGTGCAGCCGAGAGATGGGCGCAGAAGAATGGCTCGCCCGAAGAGACAGCCGTGCTGATTCACGACGGGGTACGACCTCTCATCACCGAGCAGACCATCACCGACAATATAAATATGGTTCGCGAGCGCGGAAACTGCATAACCTGCGTTCCTGCAACCGAGACGTTCGTGGTTACAAAATCCGACGGTGGAATGGAAATTCCTGAGCGTGCAAACTCGCTTGTAGCCCGTGCTCCGCAGAGTTTCATGCTGGCGGATATCCTTGCAGCTCATCGCGAGGCAATAAAGGAGCAGAAGCACGATTACATCGACTCTTGCACCCTTATGAGTCATGCCGGCTATAAGATGAACACAATCATAGGTCCGATGGAGAACATAAAAATCACTACGCCGACAGATTTCTTCATCTTCAGAGCGATGGTTCAGGTTCATGAGAATCAGCAGATTTTTGGTTTTTAAAGTGTTGGAATCTATGGGAAAATCAAGCGTTTTACTTCGTGATGTTGAAGAATTCTGCGAGACATTCGCTTTGCGGAAGGAATTGCACGGCTCGTCATTCCTGATAACCGGTGCAACAGGATTGATAGGTTCAATCCTCGTTAAATGCCTTTTGGCTCTCGACGAAGGTGTGAAAATTATCGCTCCCGTAAGAAATGCTGAAAAAGCAAAATCTCTGTTCGGAGACGACATACGTTTGCAAATCGTAGAATGTGAACTTTCTTCGTTCGATTATTCATCTTTAGGCAAGGTTGATTATGTGGTTCATTGTGCCGCGCCTACATCAAGCAGATTCTTTGTCGAAAAGCCAGTAGATACATTCAATATAATAATAAACGTAACTCAGCATATTCTTGAATATGCAAAAACAGTTGGTGTTAAGGGCTTTGTTTTTCTTTCGTCGCTCGAAGTCTACGGAACAATTACCGATGATTCATCTTGTGTTTCCGAGGACATTCAAGGCTATCTCGACCCGATGAGTGTGCGCAGTTCATACCCGATGGCGAAGCGCGCTGCCGAGAATCTGTGTGCTTTGTATGCTTCGCAGTATGGCGTCCCGGCGAAGATTGTCAGACTAACACAGACCACTGGAGCAGGCATTTCAAAGGATGATAACAGGGTAATTGCGCAGTTTGCCCGTTGCGCTGCCAATGGCGAAGATATTGTCCTTCATACCACAGGCGAGTCGGCTCGTCCGTATTGTTACACAACCGACAGCGTTTCTGCCATTCTCTACATCCTTCTGAAAGGCAATGCTGGCGAGGCTTATAACGTAGCAAACGAGGAGACTTATATCTCTGCCCGCGGCATGGCTGAATATTTGCGAGAAAATTTCAACCATGATATTGATGTTAGGGTTGAGATTGCCGATAATATGGGCTATGCTCCCGTAACCAAGTTGCGCCTGTCAACCAGTAAGATACAATCTCTTGGCTGGCTACCGATTTATGATTTGAATCGAATCTTCAGAAATCTGATAGATTATATTGCAGAGTAGAATTTGTAAGTGTGTTTTTCAAAACTATTCGGTAAAACTTGTTAATTCGAAAGTATTTTATTACTTTTGCATATACTTGAATCTTGGAGAAAATTCCCAAGTTGAAAAATGAAAAATAGATAATATATTGTTTCTCAGTTAGTTATATGCTTTCTGGGGAAATATTGATATGCATAAATGAGAGACTTTGAAAATCTTGAGGTTGCAGTTGCCGGCACAGGATATGTTGGCTTGAGCATTGCTACATTGTTGTCACGGCACCACAAAGTTACGGCTGTAGACGTTATTCCTGAAAAAGTAGAAAAGATAAACAAAAGAATTTCTCCAATTCAGGATGAGTACATTGAAAAATACTTTGCAGAGAAAAACTTGAATTTGGTTGCAACTCTTGACGGTCGTGAGGCGTACAAAAATGCCGATTTCATAGTCATCGCAGCTCCAACAAACTACGATTCTGCAAAAAATTACTTCGACACATCACATGTCGAGGAAGTAATAGACTTGGTACTCGAGGTGAATCCAGATGCTGTAATGGTAATTAAAAGTACCATTCCGGTAGGATATACCAGAAATCTGTATATAAAATATGCTCAGAAATTCATGTCTGAGCCATCGCTAAAGGACAAGAAGTTCAACTTGCTTTTCTCTCCTGAATTCCTTCGCGAGAGTAAGGCGTTGTACGACAATCTTTATCCAAGCAGAATTATTGTTGGCTATCCAAAGTTGATAAACAATTCGTCAAACGACGATAAAATATCTGCCGAAAACGAGGCCATCAGCAAGATTGCAGACATTCCTTTTCTTGAAAATGCAGCCAGACAGTTTGCCGCATTACTGCAGGAAGGTGCTCTGAAGCCTGAAATCGATACGCTTTTCATGGGTATGAAGGAGGCTGAAGCTGTTAAGTTGTTTGCAAATACATACCTTGCGTTGCGTGTAAGTTATTTCAACGAACTTGATACTTATGCTGAGGTGAAGGGACTTGACAGTCAGGCAATTATTCAGGGCGTCGGACTCGATCCACGCATCGGCTCTCATTACAATAATCCAAGTTTTGGCTACGGCGGATATTGCCTTCCAAAGGACACGAAGCAGTTGTTGGCAAACTATGCCGATGTTCCGCAGAATATGATGACAGCCATTGTTGAGAGTAATCGAACAAGAAAGGATTTCATTGCCGATGCCGTATTGCAGAAGGCTGGCTGGTATGCTTATTCAACAAACAACCAGTTCGCGGATTCTACTTACGACCATTCGTGTACAATCGGTGTTTTCCGCCTGACTATGAAGAGTAATTCCGACAATTTCCGTCAGTCTGCCATTCAGGGCGTTATGAAGCGCATCAAGGCAAAAGGTGCCGACATTGTCATTTACGAGCCAACATTAGAGGACGGTTCAACTTTTTTCGGCAGCAAGGTCGTGAATAACTTAGACGAGTTCAAGAAAATCTCTCAGGCCATCATCGCCAACCGCTACGATGCCATCCTCGATGATGTGAAAGACAAGGTTTATACAAGAGACTTGTTTGGAAGAGATTAGATCTTGTAAAAAAACGTTTTTCGTACTAATGATATATTCTTCTATAAATGTTTAGTATTAAAGATTTAAAAAAAATATTTAGATATAGGTCTTTGTTGAAAACAATTTATTTTAACTTTCATTATTTGCCTTTAAAGCAAGCATGGAAGTTACCAATATTATTGTATAAACCTAATCTTAGATGCTGCAAAGGAAAAATTATACTAAAGCCTGAGAATGGTAAGATTAGGCATGGTATGGTAAAACTTGGATTCTATCAAGTCTCAATATATCCAAATTCAGGTGTAATGTGGGAAAATAAAGGCGGCACAATCATCTTTAAGGGAACATGTGATTTTGGAAATGATACTTATCTGTCATTTGGAGAAAATGCTTTAGTAGAGATATCTGAAGGTTTCAATGCCAGTGCTGGAGTTAAAATTATATCTTACCATGGCATAAAATTTGGGCTCTATGATAGATTAGGATGGGGAGTATTAATTATGGACACAAATTTTCATCCTCTTTATGATTTAGAGAAGAAAAAGTTTAAATCTGCAGGAGGGGCAATAGAAATCGGTGATCATAATTGGTTCGCTACTCAATGTAAGGTTATGCATAGTGTGAAGACACCTGAAAGATGCATTTTTGGTATGGGGACTGTTATAACGCGTGGAAGTGAGATGAAACCTTATTGTGTTATGGGGGGATCCCCTGTTCGGGTGTTAAAAGAAAATGTTATTCGAATAGTCGGACATGATAGTGTATAAAAGAATATTTGTTAGATTCTGGATCGTATAGAATTTGTTATAAATTATGAAAACAATAATTTTGTCTAATGCTCCAATAAAGAATGGAAATCGTGGTTGTGTAGCATTGTCTATTACTGCAATGTCTATTATTGATCGTATTTTTCGTGAAGCTAATGAAGAATATCGTTTGTATCTTACCGACGCAAGTATTGCAGAGAATGGAGAGTGTAAGTATATTGCAGACGGAATGCAGACATTGAGTTTCATGCAGTGTGACAGATTCCCGCTTGATATGAAAGATATATTAAAAAAAATCATTAAGTCTGGGACTATTGGGGGAAAAATGATTAGAAACGCAGATTATATATTAGACATTGGTCAGGGCGATAGCTTTGCCGATATTTATGGTAAACAGCGTTTTGAACTTATAGATAATATTCACAAAACTGCAAGATTTTTTGGAAAGCCTTATTGCTTATTGCCTCAGACAATAGGACCTTTTAAAGATGAAAAGATTCGTAAAAAGGCGATAAAAAGTATAGAGGGAGCAACGATGGTAATGGCAAGAGACCGTCAAAGTTATGATTATGTAAAAGAAAACGCTCCTGCACAGAAAAATATTCGTGAGTATATTGACGTAGCTTTCTATATGCCATATAAGAGAATTGAGTTTTCAAAAGATTCAATTCATGTCGGAATAAATATTTCATCTTTGCTGTGGCATGGTGGATATTCTCGCGATAATCAGTTTGGCTTGAAGGGTGATTATCAGCAGATCGTAAAATCATTGATAGATTATTTCCTTTCATTGCCGAATGTAACATTACACTTGATTGGTCATGTTGTGGGTGCAGAAAGGCATATAGAGAACGACTATGCCGTAAATTATGACATTTGGAAAGAGCATGGTAACAATCCGCGTCTTGTTCTTGCGCCACTGGCATTGACTCCTGTTGATGTCAAAGGCTATATTGCAGGAATGGATTTCTTTATGGGCGCAAGAATGCATGCTACGATAGGTGCATTTTCGTCAGGCGTTCCCGTTGTTCCGATGGCTTACAGCCGAAAGTTCAATGGACTTTTTGTTGATACTTTGCAATATAATCATCTTGCCGACCTGAAATCCATGTCGGAGACAGAAGTGCTTGACAAGGTGAAAGAGGCATTCTCAAAGCGGGAAGAATTGAAGTTGGTCATTGACGAAAGAATGAACGGAGTGGTTCGAGAGCGCGAAAAGATTATGATAGATGATTTAAAGATTTTTTTCAAATTAAATTAATAGTCAATAGTTATGGTAGTCAGAATCAGAAAATATTTATTAAATCTTTGGTTGTTCATCAACGATTACATATATTTGATACGTAGTTTGTCTAATCATTATAATAAATCAAATTTAGAGAGGCAGATATTGTTGTTGAGTCATGCGTTGGAAAAAGGAATGACATTCAAGGAAAAAAAAACAGGTTGGGGAAAGGAAAAATGTATGACTTTATGTAATTATACAGAACAATATCTGACAAATAATGCTATATTATCTGATGTGCTTATATATTCTATAAATATTATAAACAACTATAAAAATGATCCTAAAGCAAGTAAAGATAGTGTTTTGTTAAGCAGAATAAGTGGGATAACAAATAAATATAAGAATGTGATTTGTTGTACGCCTAGTGTTAAAATAGTAGAAAAACCACATTTATTTGAAAATGAAGCAATTCTAGATTTTTTTAATTCTCGGTATAGTGTAAGAAATTTTTCAGATAAAGAAGTCACAAATGAAGAAATTCAACAAGCGGTCTCTTTCGCAAAGTGTACACCTACAGCATGTAATCGCCAGTCATCACGTGTGTATGTTTTTAAAAATAAAGAAACTATAAATAAAATTCTTGATAATCAACTTGGAAATCAAGGCTGGTGTGATAAAGCTGGTGCAATAGTTGTGTTAACTGGTGTTCAATCTTACTTCAGTGGAGGATATGAACGTAATCAAGTATTTATTGATGGTGGACTTTTTGCTATGAACCTGGTTTATGGTTTCCATCTTCAACATATCGCAACATGTTTTAAAATGTATGTAAGAAGTCCAAAATTGGATGAAAACTTTCGAAATATATGTGGAATACCAGGTAATGAACAGCCGATTGTTTTGATTCTTTGCGGACATTATTGTGAGGAAGTTACACTTAGTACTGCATCTAAAAGATTTAACACTCCATTGCAAGTTGATGGAGAATCAATAATGTAAAAATATAGGAAGGTTACAATGGGTAGCGGAAAGAAAGTTGTAAGTGGGGTTGTATGGACAATGCTGCTTAATGTTGTAAATGCGGTATATGGATTCATATCTGTGCCGATACTTATCAATTATTTTGGAAAATCAGAATATGGACTTATTGGATTGGCAATGTCTATCAATGTGTATCTCAGATTGCTAGATATGGGATTCAACTCCACAAATGTGAGATTTTTTTCAGCTTGGCTTGCAGAAAAAAAATACGATAAGGTACGCAAGGCTTTTCAGACAAGTCTTTGCTTTTATGGGGTGATAGGCCTTCTAAATGCAGGAGCATTGCTGGTATTGTCTATATTCTCCGATAGTATATTCAACGTTGATGTTGCACAGGGTATTATACTAAAGAGGCTGATATGCATACTCTGTTTTACGGCATTTTTCAGTTGGGTGATGTCATGTTTCGATCAGATGGTAAAGGCAACTGAAAATGTTGCGTATATTCAGAAATGTACATTGTTTACGAAACTGCTTATGATTGTGATTCTTTTTGTCACAGTCTATGGAAAACTGTCAATCGAGATGTATTTCATGCTTTCGTGTGCAGCAACATTGATGGTGATTCCGTTTTATATCCGTAAGATACGCAAAGAAACGTCTTTCGTAAGTTTTAGCCCAAAGGTTGATTGGCAGACGTTTCGTGAAATGCTCCCATACAGCCTTAACATTTTCTCGTTTGGTATATTTCAGTTTTCATTTTACAATCTGCGCCCTATGTTCCTCGGCATGCAGGGTACGGTTGAGTCTGTTGCCGATTTCAAAATACTGAATGGAATAGCAGGAATGGTATCTATGTTTGGTGGAGCATTTATTGGTGCATTATTGCCGTCTGCATCGCGTGTCGTTGCGAAACAAAATAAAGACGCATATTATCGTGTAGCATATTCGGGAACACGTTATGTGTCTATAATAATGAGCTTTGGTTGTTTTGGCATAATGTCCGTTGCTCCAGAACTGCTTACGGTTTATGTCGGAAAGGATTATTTGTATCTTGTACCATGGTTATATTTGTGGATGTTGCCATTGCTTCTTACACATAATCAGGCAATCAGTAGTCTTATTTTGGCAGGTTCCGACATTCGTGCCATTACATATAACACAACAGTTTCTGCTGTATTGGGACTTTTGGTTACATGGTTTGCTATACCTGTATATCAAGTTGGTGGTACGGTAATAGGTTATGTAGTTTATCTATTGCTTCAAATTCTGTTTTATTACTTTTACTATTGGCCTAAAAAGATGTCTATTGATTCTTCAAAAGTTTTTTTCAGTTGCTTTGCTCCGTATGCAGCCATTGGTGGCGTGGCACTGCTGGCAGTTTCATTTGTGAATGTCAGCGACATCTGCCTGTGGAACGGTTTTGCAAAAGGAGTGTTATTTACGGTTCTGTTTGCAGCGGCGACGTGGTGCGTGATGCCAAAAGAAGAGAAGGCATATTTGATAGAATTGGCAAGAAAGAAAAGTGCTTGATGAAAAATCCGTCGGTTTCAATAGCAAAAGGATTTGCTATAATTTTTATGGCGATTGTGTCTTTGAAATATCGTGGTGATGGTTGGCCAGACTATTTTCACGCAGTATGGCAGGATGGATCTGAGTTTAAACTAACTAACAATGAAAGTTGTGGAAAGGTTTTAGGCAGACAAGTTGGGTTCAGATGTAAAATCTGTCCAGACGGAGTAGGTATGCTTGCTGATATTGCTGTAGGAGATCGAAAAAAGGTTATCCTGATTTTACGGGATGTGAGGGTAAATGCTTTGTTATGCTCAGAACTCCAAAAGGGCGTCGAGTTTATGAAAAAGGCAGATGAGGTAGGGGAAATATGGTAAGAAATGTCGATAGGCCAGGAATTGCTGACGTTGTATGTGGGTGAGGACAATCTTTATCTCTTGCCATGGCTTAATATTTGGCTGTTGATTCTTCTTCTCTATCATAATCAGGTCATATAAGCAGTCTTATTCTTGCAGGCTCTGATATTCGTGCGCTTAATTACAGTTCGTCTATTGCTTCTGTTGTTGGACTTGCAACAACATGGTTTACAACTCCATTGTTCAATGTTGGTGGTACTGTTGTTGGTTTTATTGCTTATTTGGCAATACAGATGGGCTTTTACTATTTGTATTATTGGCCTAGAAAGATGGAAATCGACTCGAAACGTGTATTTTTTTTATGTTTTCTTCCATACGTAATTATAGGAGCTGTTGCATACTTTTCTGTATCTTTTATAAGCATAGGTGAAAGTTGTGTAATAACTGGAGGAGTGAAAGAAATAATATTTGCAGTTATTTTTATTATTCTTTCCTTTATTGTAATGCCTAAAAAGGATAAAACATATTTATAAAGCATATCAAAAAATCAAGAAGGGATAAAACTTTATATACAAGAAAGGTAAATAAATGTTTTTTACTGTTTGTCAATAGAAATTTCTAATTTTTTTAGACAGATTAAAAGGTGAAAAAGTCTATATACTTATTTGTCATATTAATGTTCGTAAGTGAATTGTATAGTTTGAGAATGTTTAATTCAATGTTTTCAGGATACGAGATTGGCGGAATTCTTTTGTATGTCTGGGTGCTTGCGGGCTTTGTAATATATCGCAGAAGAAAAAGAACTCATCTGTGTAATGTAGGTAGTGTTTCTCCTGTAATCTTGATTTTTTTAGGGCTTTTTCTCTCTATGGTTTCGGCATATGTTTTGTATGAACAAGGTTTTGTTCAATCTCTTATAACATATCGTCATCAGTATTTATGGATTATTGTGATTGCTTTGTTATATGTTAAACCGAATGAGCGTAGTTTAATAAAATCTCTAAATTGGTTTGGTGTAACATGTATAATAGCAACATTTTTACGTACCTTTTTTTTCCCGCAATGGTTTGTTGGCAAAAATGGAGAGCAATTGGTTGCTTCTGAAATAACAGAACTTGTTGTATGTAGGGGATACCCGATATTGACAATTCCACTGTATTATTATTGTGATCGAATGCGACGTGATTTTAAAAAAAAGGATGTTTTTTGGGTTTGTTTATACCTATTTTTTTTCTTAATGTTACAAAATAGAAGCACACTTTTTGTAGCAACTATAATTGTTGGATATTCTTTTGTAACAAGTAAAAAAAAGAAAATAGCCATACCGGTCACGATTCTTTTAGGATTAATTTTTTTGTATTTTAGTTATGATATTTTTGTAGATTTAAATAATGAAACTACTTCACAGATAAATGATGGTGATTATAACCGAACAAAAGCTTTTGAACATATGTTTTTGAAATCTAATAAGGATTTGCTAGCCATTGTCTTTGGAAAAGGTTTTTTAAGTTCCCATGCAACAAATGATATGTCTAATTTAATGTCATTGGGGATATTTAATAGCGATGTTGGTTTTATTGGATATTGGGATCAGTTTGGAATTCTTCCTGTCATTGTGTTTGTTTCTATCATTATAAAAACTATATTCTCAAAACAAATGCCATTTTATGTAAAAGCATCAGGGCTCCATATCTTAGTGTGTTCTGTGACTATTTCATATTTTGGAACCACATCTGGAATAGTGTGGTTTTCTCTGTTTTATTTTATGTTTTTTTATTATGAGAATAGGGGCATACAGTTAAAAAAAAGACATATAACCATAAAAAGTTATATGAGAAAAAAGTTGTTGATGATAGATATAGGGAAAAATATGACGTAATAAAAATAATATGCTTGCAATAATACTTGTAAACTATAAAAGTAGTTTGCCTACTTGTAAATATATAAAAGAGGTTTTGTTGAAGAATGTCACTATCCCAAGTTCTGTTGTTATAGTAGATAATGCTTCAACGTCTGAAAGTGTTGATGAAATTAAGAAAAATGTAGACGTAAATATTTACGATCGTAATTTTAATGTTTTAGAGGAAGGCGAATCATCTATATACTTAATCTGTAATCCCGAAAATTCGGGTTTTGCCAAAGGAAACAATCTTGGAGCACGTTTTGCTATTGATGTCTTGAACTGCGATTACTTGCTCTTTTCAAATAACGATATTGAATTTATTGATAGTAATGTTGTTGAAGCCCTTTATGAAAAACTAAAAAATACACCTAAGGCTGGTATTATAGGCCCGAAGGTGGTCGGTTTACAAGGAGAGTTTCAGAGTCCAGAACCGTATGTCTCGTTCTGGGACAGAAACGTGTGGATGTATTTGTCTACTCCGTTCTATTCAAAGGAAAAGAAGAGGCAACGTTTTCAATTGGATTATGCAAGAGATGCAAAAGAAGGTTTCCATTACAAACTGATGGGGTCTTTCTTTATGGTTCGTAGTAAGGATTTCAAAGAGTGTGGAATGATGGATGAACACACGTTTCTTTATGCCGAAGAACCCATTTTGACGGAGAGAATGAAAAGAATAGGTTTGCAACCATATTATTATCCACAGGTTGCGGTGTTGCATAATCACGGTGCTACAACAAAAAAACATTTCAGAAACAATCAGATAGAGTGGATAAAGTTCGAGAGTGAGTGCTATTATTACCGAACCTATAAAAACACGTCGTCGATAGAGATATTTATAGGAAGGTTATTGCGCTATTTGTTAAATATTATCAAACGAAACAGATAAAATGAATATATTGTTTGTTACGCATCATTATCTGAATGGCTCAAGTGGCGCTGTTTTTGCTTCAAGAGCATTTATAAATGCTGCTGCGGAAATAGCAGACAAAACAGTCTTGCTGTATCCTTACAAAGATGGATATGAGAAAGAGTTTATAGATAGTAAAGTCAATTGTATTCCTGTTGAATATAACAAATCAAAAGTTTTAAAGTTCTTTGATTTGTTGTCAGGACGTGTACATAGATATTATGACGTATTTGAAATAACTCTAAGAAGCAATAATATAGACATAGTAATTTTTGATACAAGTATTGTTGCTTTCAATTTAATAGAAATAGCTCATAGGTATAATGCAAAGGTTATTACAATTCATCATAATTATCAGTATGAGTATTTTTATGATAGTACAAAATATCCGTTAAAGCCAATAGTCTTGTATTGGACAAAAAAATATGAGCAGTATGCAGTAACAAAAAGTGACCTTAATCTGACATTGACTGAGCAGGATAAATTTTTGTTGGCTCAGAATTATAATGGAGGTGATTCTTCAACGATTAAGGTCTTGGGTTGTTTTGATTTTCATAAGGATTGCGAGGGAATTTTGAAATCACAAAGTATAGAGTCTGAAAATAAAGAGAAAAGTTTGAATTTCGTAATAACTGCCTCATTGGATGCATACCAAAACAAAATTTCAATTATTCCTTGGATAGAACATTATTATCCTATATTAAAGGAAACATTGCCTGATGCAACTTTGACTCTTGCAGGAAGAAATCCAACCCCAGAGTATTATTCTGTTTGTGAAAAGTATGGAGTCCGTTTGATTCCTTCACCAAAGGACATAAACGAGATTATAAGTAGTGCAGATTTCTATTTATGTCCTATGGATAAAGGAGGAGGTCTGAAATTAAGGGTTCTAGACGGCTTAAAGAATGGTTTGTTGGTAGTTACTCATAAAGTTTCTGCACGAGGATATGATGAGTTCGTTTCTCAAAAGTGTATGTTTTGCTATGATGATGAGCAATCTTTCATTGAGGCTTTAAAAAATGTGGTAGAGTCAAGCTATTCAAAAAACGATATTCTAAAATTATATGATGGCATGTTTAGTTTTAAGTCTGGGGTAAACAGACTTAATAAATATGTTGCATCTCTTTTTTCAAGATAATTGTTTCACGTCTTATGATGAGAAAAAAATTACTGATATTCCATCCTTATTTAGCAACTTATAGAATAGATTTATACAATAAGCTTGCTGAGGATTTTGATGTAAAGGTTCTGCTGACGGGGCATCCCGATGAAATTGCAGGTCTTGGATTTGACTTGAATAAGGTAAACGAACAGGCTCATTTTGATTATGAATATTATCATAAGGGCAAGTATGTTGGGCGTCATTTGATTTCGGATATATACATCAAGGTTATAAGAGAGTTTCGTCCAGATATCATATTTGCGCATGAATATGGAGTTAATACTATTTGGGCAATTTTGTTAAAACGTTTATATCATTATAAGTTGTATATAACATGTGATGATAGTTTGCAGATGGCACAGTCATATAGCTTTAGCCGAAAGTTTTTAAGAAATTTTGTAGTCTGTGGTATTGACGGAATGTTTGTCGTAAGTACAAAAACAAGAGACTTCCTTAAATCATTGTACGGAAAAGATACGTTCTTGTATTTCCCAATCATTCAAGATGATAGAATATTAGTAAAGAGAATACAGAATTGTGAAGAAGCGGTATCAGTATATAAGGAAAGATATGATATAAAAGATAAGAAAATCATACTATATGTAGGACGTTTTGCTCAAGTAAAGAACTTACCATTGTTGCTTAATGCTTTTTCGATGATTGATAAAAAAGATGTACGTTTGGTAATGGTGGGTGATGGTCCAATGAGAGATGACATTGAACGGATAATTTCAGATCTTGAATTGAACGGGAAAGTCATTTTAACAGGGGCTTTGTATGGGGATGATTTATACGCTTGGTATCGTATTGCTGATTATTTTGTTTTGCCAAGTTCTTTCGAACCTTTTGGAGCTGTTGTTAATGAAGCATTGGTTTCTGGTTGTTTTTCTATTGTTTCAAATTCTGCAGGTTCACATACCCTTATAGACGAAGGAAAAAATGGTTATGTGTTTGAAAGTGATAATGTCAATGATTTGAAGAAAAAGATGTCATTAGCATTGGAACGTCAAAAGAAAAAAGATATCAAATGTTTGATGACTAAGAATTTTAGTGATTTTTATAAGGATTTGTTAGAATATATTAAATGATAAAAATAGAATATAAAAACATGCCTCCCGGAGCAAATAAACAGATATTTGCTTTGAGATACATATTTAATATTTTCAGAACATATTTGTTGTTTCATTTCCGGTATCCTTGGGTCAAGTATAATGGCTTTATACGTGTAATGAAGCAAACCTCATTTGCCCGTCGGAACATTGTTTTAGGAAATAATGTTCAGTTTGGCCCATATTGTAATGTTGCTGTCGATACTACAATAGGAAATAATGTCTTAATTGCCGGAAGAGTATGTTTCTTGGCGGGAAATGATCATCAGACAGAATGTCCTGAAAGACTTATTTGGGATTCACCTCGAGGTGAAGAAAGACCTATTGTCGTAGAGGATGACGTTTGGATTGGTAATGGCGTAAACATTTTGGGAGGCGTAACGATAGGATGCGGTTCGGTTATTGCTGCTGGTGCGGTGGTGACTAAAAATGTACCTCCCTGTGAAGTCTGGGGTGGTGTACCTGCAAAGAAAATCCGCGACAGATTCAAGTCTGAAGAGGAGAAGGAAAGACATTTGCTATATGTAAAGCGAATGTCCTGATGTATTTTGAAATACAACGGTTGTATTATATTATGCTGAAGATAATTGTAAATGCTTATACCGTTTGTCCAGACATGGGCAGCGAACCGGGAGTAGGGTGGAATTGGTGTGTAAACATCGCTAAATACTGTGAGTTGCATATTATTACAGAAAGTGAGTACAAAGATAAGATTGTTGCTCGTTTAAAACAGATTCCCTATGGCGAGAATATGCATTTCTATTGGAACGAGGTTACTCCGAAAATCCGCCGGATGTGCTGGAATCAGGGCGACTGGCGATTCTATTACTATTACCGGAAGTGGCAGTTGAAAACGGCTGATATTGCCCGTGGCATTGTAGAAAATATTCGTGCAGCACATGGTGGTACAGAAGATATAATTCTGCATCAGTTAAATATGATAGGTTTTCGCGAACCGGGGTATTTGTGGAAGGTCGCAAAAGAATATGATATTCCTTTTGTTTGGGGACCGATAGGTGGCTTGAAACTCTTCCCTATGTCATATTCAGAAGGAAAGGGATTAAAGATGAAAGTCTTTAATAAACTAAAGTCTAACATAACCAAGTATCAGATAAGGAGTAACAGCCGAGTATGCAAGGCTCTGCATACTGCCGACGCGTTGATTGCTTCAATTCCCGAAAGTCACGATGCAATAAAGAAATATCATAATTTAGAATCTATCGTTATTCCCGAAACTGGATGTTTTTTGAATGAAACTGATTGTGTGGATAAACCAGATGTCAATAATCGTTTCTTCAAATCTGAGCTTAACGTTTTGTGGGTTGGTAAATTTGATTTCCGTAAAAGACTGGATATTGCTATCAGGGCAATTGCTAAAACCGAGAAAAACGTGAATATGACGGTGCTTGGCAGTGGCAATGTAAAACAAGTAGAAAAGGCTAAGAATTTATGCCGTATGTTGAATGTGGCTGATAGAGTACATTTTCTTGGAAATAGAAGTAATCCAGAGGTAAAGAAAATGATGTCCGAAGCAGATGTCTTTCTTTTCACTTCTGTAAATGAAGATACTTCTACGGTAGTGCTCGAGGCTATCAGTTCTAATCTTCCTGTTTTGTGTTTTGATACGTGTGGTATGGCTGCCGTTATTGACGAGACAGTAGGCTTTAAAGTTCCGCTCACACAACCGCAACGGTCTGTGAGTGATTTTGCAGATAAACTGAACTTTTTCAATACACATCGCGATGAACTTTTGCGGCTTTCAAATGGCTGTCCCGCGCGTGCTGTGGCGTTGTCTTGGGATAACAAGGCTTTACAAGTTCTGGCTATCTATAACGAAATAGTAAAAAAAAGAAAAATAAATAGATAGTATGTATTATAGGTGAAAATAAATTGTTAATTTTGCGCCATGATAGATCTGAGAGATTTGCACATATTGGGTAAAAAAGAACAATTGGCTCTTTTGCCAGAAGGTAAATTGTTGATAAATACCATTAATGCACATTCTTACAACACGGCAGTTAAAGATGAATTGTTTGCTGATTCATTGAAATATTGTGATGTTGTGTTGCCAGATGGTGCTAGTATTGTGTATACGTTTAAGATGAAAGGTTGGAAGCCGCGTCCTTTAGAACGCATTGCAGGATACGACCTTTTCTCGTTCGAGATGGAAAAACTAAATAAGCGTGGAGGTAAATGCTTTTTCCTTGGAAGTAGCGAGAAAGTTCTTGCAAAGATAAAGAAAAGGGCTGCAGTTGATTATCCTAATATCCAAGTGGAAACATACTCTCCACCATATAAAAAAGTTTTTTCTGAAGAAGATAGCAAGGCGATGATTGATGCTGTTAATGCGGCAAAGCCTGATTTGCTATGGATTGGCATGACTGCCCCAAAACAAGAAAAGTGGACATATTCTCATTGGGATAAACTTGATATAAATTGTCATTGTGGAACAATCGGAGCTGTATTCGATTTCTATGCAGGGACAGTTAAGCGTGCTCCGCTATGGTATCAGAAACATTGTGCCGAGTGGCTCTACCGGTTGGTTCATGAACCTAAGCGAATGTGGCGCAGATATGTATTTGGTAATCCAATATATATTAAGAACGTAATGATAACAAAAAATAATATGAAAAAGACTCAGCCTTACAGAAAGTAAAAGCTGAGTCTTTTTCTTTTTTTTTACTATGCCAGCATTTTTATTTTCTGCCTTATCTTCATCTTAAACAGTTTTAAGAACGAAGAAAATGTGTTGCCGCTTGTTTCTGCAGTTACACCAAAAGTTCTGAGCAGCATTTCGCTGCCTGTTATCCGGGTGTGCAGACTCATACGAACGTCGTTTATCACGTTTTTGTCGTGAATCACCTCCAGCCACATATCTGTTTTTTCTACAACAATCTGTCTTATGCCGTTGTGCTTGTCGATGTAGTAATGACTGCCGTATCCGAACACCGTTTTTATGCTGTTGCTGCCAAGAGGTTCTGCAAGTGTTATGAAATGGTTGCGTTTATAACTTGCTCTGTTTGCTATCTTCTGCTCTGTAAAGTACTGGCTGCCAAATCTGAAGTTTATGATGGCAGGTTGAGCGACAATCTCTTTGTAATTGGCAGAAATAATGTTCTGAATCATTTCCATATAATGTACTGAAAGCGCGTCGTCGTTGTCGAGGTATGTGGTTGAAACTATGCCTTCTTTCTTGCTGTCCAAATCGTTCTCGATAACTTCCTTGAATATCTGCCCGAAGTTTGCCGATTGCTCTGGAGCAACGCCTATCGCCTTGAATTGAGGGCATCTCGAACGGATCTCGTCAATTCTGCTCTTATATTTAATAGGTGTGTTGCTGCTGAACAAGACAATCCATTTAAAATCCTTGTCTGTCTGATTTAATACCGATGGGAGAGTGAAGTGTTCAAACAGAAGGAATCGCTGTTCTAACCATTCATCGGTTTGTGTGTTGTGATTGTTTTTGTCTGTTTGCCACAACCTCAGATTGAAGCGCGTAAGTATATATTTGTGTATCTTCATTCTGCAAATATATGTAAAAAAACATAACTGGCAATGCCATTTTTCATTTTGGTTTTTGCGCTTCTGTCTTTGCCTTGCCAGCGTAGTTTTTGAATATTGCCGAGGCTTGGTTATTAACAGAAGTGCGCATGCCGTTGTTAATAATTATGGCAAGTTATTAACGATATCCGCTAATATCATACAGGGTGTTTCAACGCGGTTGTTTATGCCCATTCTTGCGCCGTTTTGACTACTGAAGATGTCATTAAACCAATGTAAAACAAGCGTTTTGGGCTCTAAAATATGTTGTACGTCAAGTTTTTGAGCATGTAAAATTAAAAAGAAAAGAAATCTTGCGCCTTTTAACATTTTTTTAATATCTTTGCCCACGGAATAGAATTTTATTATTGAAATTAAAAATGTAGAGCTATGGACTACGTTAATATGATAAAAAAGAGAACTTTATTGGGGAAGCCGAAGGCATTAGCTGCTTTCTGCTCCGTTTTTATGCTGTTGTGTCTGGCGACGGAGGCAACGGCACAGAGTACGTTTAGGACACCAACAAGTGTACCCATTGTTAGCAAAAATGGTAAGTATGACAAGACTGCCATTACGTCGATTACTTTTGTTCCTACAAAAGTGGGTAATGATGCAAGTAAACAAACACAAACAATTTCGGTGAGTAATCCGCAGAAGGTCACTTTTGTTGATGAAACATCGAAGCATTTTTATATAAATGCTGGTGAGAAGTTTGGCACAAACTTTACTTTGGAAAGTGGAAGCACACCCGGTTATAAACATGGTTATGTTTATATCAATACCAATGGTGATGATGAGTTTACTGTGAAGGTTGATAATCCATATATCTCTACTGTAAGAGATGCTGGTATTAGGCAGATGTTTAGAGAATTTTATCAGAATATGCAAGGGGCTACTAATGAGTTGTATGCCTTTACTTGTATGGCTGGTTATAATTCTCTTTCTACTGATAATGGTGGAAAAAGTAATCCAAGTTGGACGGAAGGTGAAGATGCTGGTACATGGGGATATTGGGATGGAACCAAGATGGTTTTCAACAATAATGAGATAACATATAAGAATGGTGCAAGTGCAACTTCTACTGCGAATTTCGGAAGTAAAGATGTAACAGTTACAGGAAACTCCAATTCAAAGTGTAGAGAAAATTGGAGTGATAAATTTAAAAATGTAATTAAAAATAATATTGCAGCTCCATCTGTTGCTGGTATATATAGAATGAGGTATAAGATGGATTGCAATAACCTCGATCCAAATCCGGATGATGCTTCAATAGTTTACTCAAGAACAGGACAAAATATAGCCAATCCTATTTATCAACAGAATTGGGATGCTAATAGCTTTTCTTCAAAGTTCGATTCATATAAGGCAGCTGGCGGTAATGCTGTTGACATAATGCTTTATGTATTGCGCGAGTACAGTCTTAATGTTATTCTTCCTGGTAATGCTTTTGGATTTACACCAAACATTACAATTGCCAATTCTTTGGAAACTTCATATTCTGAGACTGGTAAGGTTTTTGTTCCAACCGAGGAATTGAAGTACGATGATATTGCAACAAATAAAATAGAAGGACGTAGTCCTAATATTACTATTGATAACACAAATCACGTAATTACAATATCATATTATTTTGGTCAGACTCCAAATAATGCAAATGCGGCTGACTCTCCATTCTGGACAGACCATACAGAACAGCCTGCCCTTGTAAACGGCTACTATCAGATTGAGAAACCTGAACATCTGGCATGGTTTGCAAGCTATGTAGGTCATTATTATGACTGGGAAAATGGCAAACGTGTTCATAATAGAGCGTATGCTTCAAAATATCATCCTAATGCAAATGCAATATTGCTTGCAGACCTTGATATGAGTGACTATTATTTCGAGTCTATAGGCTTTTTTACTTTTTTGAATAATAGTCCGGCTCTTAGCGAGAGTTTATGTTATAGAGGTCATTTTAATGGTAACAATCATAGAATAAAAGGCTTGTTTATAACGGAAGCAAGACTTTTTAGTGATACAGGTAAAGTTACGAAAGGAACTCCAAAGTATGGAAATGGATTATTCGCATGCTTGGGTGGTGGAGCTGTCATTGAAAATTTGTTTATAGAATCAGGATATATTGCTAATAGAACTGATTATTCAGGTGTTATAGCTTCGTCCGTATATGGAACTGGTAATATTTTAATAAAAAATGTAGGTTCTGCTGCAAGTGTAACAGTTACTGAGGATAATAGTGCAGTAGCTGGTGGTCTTATCGGTCAGACTGGTGCAAATCTTCCTGATGATTACACTAATTTGCATATCACTTTTGAGAATTGCTTTAATATGGGTTATGTAAAGGGTGGTAATCAGTCTAGTGGAAATACTGCGTTCTTGGGTAAGGTAACAGGAGGTTCTGTGATAGAATTTAAGAATTGTTACTCACATTTGAATGTAGTCTATCCAACTCCTGCGCCAACATTTTTCGTAGATGCAACAGCGAATGTGTCATACGAAAACTGTTATATAAATGGTGATATAGAGTCGCTTCCTGAAGGGATGACTGTGATTGATAATGAATCATATGCAAACGGCAAGCTTGCTTATTTGCTGAATACCAATGGTTTGTGTAATGTGGAGGCACAGGATGATAATGTGAACTATTATCAGAAACTCTCGGGCGACAAAACTAACGCTTATCCAATGAGTATCACATCAGATTCTGAAGGTAAAACCGATCAGGTTTACAGATTTGGTGTGATTATGGAGAACGGTACTGATTTGGCTCATGAAATTGCCGTTAGCACAACAAAATATTACAATAAAACTGCGGGAAGCTATTCTTTGAGTGATTTCAAGAATACTTCTGAGGAATATAAGAACCAGTCGCTTCGTTATAGTGTAAACACAGAGACTGGTGACGGTTTATATGGTTATGGTTCGTTGAAGTTCTCGCGTAACGGTGTTATTACAGATGCAACAACACTTGATAAGAATGATGATGTAAGTTTAACTTATTCTGAGTTCAAGACATTGAAACGTGCATCTACTAATACATACTATATTAGTAACCAGCTCGAAATGCGTTGGTTGAGCTGGTATGTCAATAATGCGGAGTCATATACAGCTTCAAAGGATGTCGGTATTAGTGTTCCTAGTAAGGTTACAGCTGAACTGACTGCAGATATTGATATGGGTAAGGATGCAGAACTTGGAATTACAGATGATGCTGAAGAGTTGTTTATTCCAATAGGTCATTCAACAACTCGTCCATTTGCAGGTTCGTTTGATGGTAGAAAGCACTATTTGACAAATGTCAAGATTGCTGATACTAAGACAGACAACTTGACAGGTGTGTTCGGTGTGGTTAGTCCAAGTACTGCTTATAATACAATCGTCAGAATCACTAATTTTGGTGTTGAAAGTGGCTCTATATCTGGTAAGGGATATGCGGTTGGCGGTATCGTTGGTGGTATTGTTTCAAACGCAGGTGCTGGTACACTTCTTATCGACCATTGCTACAACAAGGCAGATGTTAAGGCTTCTGCAACTAATTCAAATGCAGGTGGTATCGTAGGTATGAACGGATGGAATAGTACTGCAACTGTAGCTATTTCAAATAGTTATAATCATGGTAATGTGACATCACTTCTTGCTGATGCCCATGGCTCTGTTGGTTTTAGTTCACCTTCTGCAACCAATTCTACTATTAGCAGTTTCTATAATATTGGTAGCATTGTGCATGGTGCGTCTAATAGTTCTTCGTACACAAACTATCCTGTTCTGACAAACTGTTATACTCTTGATGGAGTAGGCGACTATCCTTTTGGTAAGGAAGTTAATTCTTCATTCAAATCAGCAGAGGAATTTGCTAACGGAAATGTTGCATATTATTTGAATGGTGATCAGCAGAATATCACATTCGGACAGAAGCTTGCAGGAAATACAAGCATTGACGAATATCCAGTTTTGTTGTCTCTTGCTGCTGAAACTATGTATAATGAGGAGAACTCAAAACGTGTATTCCCATTGCAGTATTATTATCCTGAAAATGGTGTTTATGCATATGAAAATGTAAAGGTAACAGATAGGGATACATATATTCCTAACGGAACCTATTCATTCTTTAATTATTATGATAGTGAGCGTGTTGCTGATAATAAGCTTGTAACAAACTTGCCAAAGCCTGCTGGTTTGTATAAGTATCCAGCTAATAACTTCTTTGATGTAGATAAGATTTTCTATGCTGGTGACGATGGTGCATTGGAACTTGAGAAAAAGGAGACAAGTGCTTCTGCAGTTCTTCCGGGTGGATTGTACTACGAGGCTACTCCTTCATATGTAACGATGGAGAGAAAGGACGGAGATATTCTCGAGGAATTCCGCGATGTGGTTAAGGAGTCTACAGGCGTTGTTCCAGGCAAGGCAACTGCAAACTACTATGAGATTGCAGATGAACTTCAGTTGCGCTGGTTCAGTTACTATGTAAACCATGTGTATAATTATGCTAATGCAATTCTTACAGCAGACATCACGCTTGATTCTGAACATTCGTTCAACCCAATCGGCGATGGCTATACAAGTTGTACTCTGAAATCAGGAAGTGCATCAACAGCTAAGTTCCGTGGTGCATTCAACGGAAACGGTTATAAGATTTATGGCTTGAATATTACTTCAAATGAGCAGCAGACAACAGGTGTTGGTTTGTTTGGTCATATTGCTACAGGACAGGATGCAGAAGAGTTGTCTGTATTGTTTAAGGTAAGCGTTGAAAGTGGTAATGTAAGTGTTGCTACAAACAAGGGCGCTGCTGGTGTTCTTGGTTACATCAATGGCGACACAAATAATGAGACAAAGTCGTATATTGTAAACTGTAGCAACAAGGCTAATATAACTAATAATGGAGTTGTTAACAACAATTCTTCTGTAATTGATGGTTGCGTTGCTGGTATTGTTGGACAGATTAACTATGCTACTAACTGTAGTATTATTAACTGCTACAATCAGGGTACATTGTCAGGAGTAGAAAAGGCTGGTGGTATCACTCCATATCTTGAATCTTGTAATGCATCTAAGTCTACAAACGGAGAAACAAATTATACAAATCGTCAGTATGTGCAGCGTATGGACAACTGCTACACAACTTATGGTGATGTTGTATATTGGGATAATGCTGCAAATACAGCTCATGCATTCCAGACAGTAAAGGAAGGAACTGTTGACAAAAACGGCGTAAAAGTCGATTTCAACAGCGTTGAGTTGGCTGAAATTACAAACTCATACAAGATGGCGAATGTTTCTGCAAGTGAGGGCAGAGAGCCTGTTGCTGCAGGTAAGACATATTATGCTGCATCTAAGACTATGTTTAACGGTGGTACAGTTGCCATTTGGTTGAATGGTGGTACTTCTGATGTATTTACTGATGGTAAGTATGATGAGAGCAAGGCTGCGCTTCGTGATGTTTACGGACAGGCTCTGGAGTATGCTCCAATCGACGAGTATCCTGAGTTTAAGGATGACAAGAACGGTCTTTATGCAATCATATTCACAAGACCATCTGCATCTGCATACGAGGCTTGGAGTTTTGTTCCAGCAACAGATTATATAAAGGAGTATAACAAGACATCTGATGCAAAATATCCAGATGATATTGCTGCATGTAACAACAACCTCGATGCTAATATCAGTGTAAACGAGAATACTGGTTTGCTTGAGATTAAGCTGAAAGGTAAGGTTGTCAAGTATCCTAATATCGCATTCGTTGAGCCAAACTTCAAGAATGAGAATGGCGAGGAGGAAGTAAGAATATATCACGGTGGTACTCCTGTTATCGACAGAAAGACTAACGTAGCATTCGTACATCCAAGTTATACAGTATTTGCAGAGAGTCCTGAAGGTTACGTTCTTTCAGACTCACTCGACTTGCACGTATATGCTAAACTTGTGAATGACAAGTTGAAAGATGGTGTAAAAGCACCTGATGCTCATCTTGCTAATGATATTGTTCTTGATAATACTATTCAGGATAATGTCTTGAAGAATATTAGTAATGCAGATGTCAAGTCACACTTGTTCCAGCCTATCGGAACTGCTGCATATCCATTTACCAGCACATTCGATGGTAGAGGATTTAAGATCACAGGCTTGACTGAGATGAAGTCAACTGTCGACAATCATGGTTTGTTTGCAGCTATAGGAAGTGGCGCAACAGTCAAGAATGTTGGTATTGAAGGTTCTTACACTTCTGCAAAGAATAATGCTGCAGGTCTTGTTGGTGAAGCAAATGGAGCAACAATTTCAAAATGTTACTCAAATGTAGAAGTAAATGGTAAGACTGTTGCTGGTGGTTTGGTTGCAACTGCTAAGAATACTAAGATTGAGTACTCTTACAATCATGGAAATCCAACGGCAGCGACAATCGGTGCTATTGTTGCTAAGGGTAGCGGTAATACTATAAAGGGATGCTACGATATCTCTGACGCTCCAATGGTAACGACAGTAGGAACATTCTCTGGATGTTATGCCCTTGATGAAAGTGGAACTGGTGTAACAAGTGCAACTTTAGAGCAGTTCAAGAAGGGTGAGATTACATTTAATTTGAATGAATATAGCCATGATAATGGCTTGACAGAGCCTGTTTATGGACAGAATGTAACAATCGAGGAGTTTGACGACTATCCTGTATTCTTTACAGGTAATTTGGCAAACAAAGATTATGCAAACTGTGTATATAAGGCAACTTATTCTGCTCCAAGTGGTGCTGTGCCTGTGCCAAACTGGCCGGTAAAGGCTGATACTGATAATACATCATATTATGCTAATGCTACAGTTGATGAAGAGGGTAAGTCACACTTCGATTTGTCTGCACTCATAAATCATGAGGGTAGTGTGCCAGTTGTTCCTTATTTCAAGGATAATAATATATATTCTGGACATGATTTGAATGTATCATCTTCTAACTTGACGAGATATTACCAACCGGTAAGTGCTGCTCCAAGTTTGACAAAGACAATGACAACTGTACATGATGATGTTGATAATTTGGATTATTATGAGATTGCCGACAGTCTTGAACTTCGTTGGGCAAGCTATTTTCAGAACAAGATACAGTACAAATATCAGGACGATACTGATAATAAAATCAATTTCAGATTGCTGAATGATATTGATCTTAGTGTAACAATTGGTGGTGTTACTTACAATGAGGTTCAATGGGTTCCGTTTGGTGCAACTCAAAAAGCCAATATACAGTATCCTGAAAATAATCTTTATACATCAGATGGTAAAGAAATTGTTAAAAATGATAAATATGATATTCATTATACAGGAACTATTGATGGTAATAATAAGACAGTAAGTAATATTTTTATTGATTATACAAAAGAACACGACAGTGGGTATATTTTAGGTAAGGCTCGTGCAGGATTTGTTGCACAGATGGCTTCTGCTACTATTAAGAATCTTGTATTGAAAGGTTATGTCAATAATATATGGCAGACAGGAGGTCTAGTTGGTCGTACAAAATCAACTGTTTATATTCGTAACTGTGGTGTAGAGATGGAAATTGCAAATGGTAGTAACGAAGGTGCAGCTGCATTTGTAGGTGGAGCACCTAATTCAGTTAATATCGAAAATTGCTACACTAGGTCATATATCCATAGTAATGATGGACAGAATCATACAAGACATTATGCGTTTATTGGAACTAACAGTTCTATTCAGACTACTAAACTTTCAAATTGCTACCATGTAGGTCGTATTGAAGGTAATTTCCAGAACCACAATAACCGTTTGGTAGGTAACAACGATAATACCCTTATTGCCAAGTTTGTTAACTGTTATACCCTTGAGACTGAAGACGACAAGGCTACCATCAATACTCCAAGCGAGATTCATTATGAAACTCTGGAGAACTTCAACAACGGTAAGGTTTGCTACTTGCTGAATGTTGGTGGTTATGGACGTAACATGACTGCAGACGATGTGGCTAATCTGAAGTTCCGTCAGACATTGGGTGGCGATGCTGCTTACGATGCAGATGTAACAGAAGAGCAGGTTGATGAATTCCCTGCACTGGCTGGCACAAGATGCGAAAGAGCCGATGTTCACAAGGCAGGTCTGTTTAAGCCAGAGGTTGAGCCTCTTACTAACAACGGTGTCGTAACATACGACGGCGGTGTAGATTTTGCATACTCTCTTGACGAGAAACTTGACAAGGGCTGGTATTTCAACGGTTCAAGAAGTCTGACACAGATTACTGATGCCGGACACTATGATGATTGTGTGCCTGCATATAGTATACCATTCTTTTATATTAACAAGATTTATACTGGTGATCAGCTTAACTGTCATATCAACAAGGATACAAAAGACGTAATGTTTACAAGTGCTTCGGTTGAGACCGTTTCTCCTGTAGGTATAGGCTTTGATAACAAATCTATTTATGAGATTGCAGACAAACTTCATCTCTTCTGGTTCTCGTATTATATAAATAAAGGAGCATTTTTGCAGGTGTATAAACGCTTACCAGAACCTGCAGCTGGGCCATATATAACGACGAATTTCAGGTTGATTGATAATATAGACCTTAATCCGGGTTTTGCATTCAGTTCTAAGGGTTATCACTACAAACTCGACGAAAATGGTCATGCTGTAGACTCTATTGCTCCTATATTCAAGACTGATAACGAGCTTATTGAGTACTACAACAAGAATAAAGTGCCATATTATGGCTCTGACGAGTTCCAGGAAGCATGGGCTAAGTATATGAGCTACAGTGCATATAAGGTTGTTGACAACTCTTTGCTGCGCGGTGGTATGATTACAGCCCAGAATCTTGAGCCTATAGGTAAGTCAACTTCTCAGGTTCGTGAGTATCCCTACTGGTACTACCAGATTTCTTCTACAAATGCTTATAGGGGAGATTTTGATGGAAATAATCACTATCTCAAGAACTTGTATGTAACAACATCTACTTCGGTTGCTGGTTTGATTGGTGTTGCTGCCGGTGGAACAAGGATACACAATCTTGGTATTGAGAGTGGATATGTTCATTCATCAAATTCATACGCAGGTGTGTTTGCAGGTGTGAAATATTATGGAAATAAAGCAGATCATCTCGTTATCAGTAATTGCTACAACAAAGCATTCGGTATATCGGAGGATGTTAACTGTGGTGCAATTGTTTCTGCTTCTCATCATGGAGCAGGTCCTATTTCCATCATTAATTGTATCAATTACGCGGATATGTACACAATCTGTGATCCTGGTACTTTCTGTAGTAACATTGGTAGTGTAGATAAACCAGTAGATAAAAAAGATAAAACGGGGTCTGGTGCTCGTATTTACAATAATATCAACTTTGGTCGTCTGATGAGTAGAGCCGGTTTGCAAGCTATTTCCAGAGTTGGTAATACGATGTCTGTAAGTAATGATGAGTTGAAGCCATTCTTTGTGAAATCAATGGGTACGGCAGGAAGTGAAGATGTTGATTATTATTATAGAAGTGATAAATCTAATTTACGTCAGAATCTTATTGCACGCTATCCGGATAGTGGACCTCATGGAATGAATAATACAGTATTTGAAGAATATCCAGAATTGGAAGAAATTCTGACTGAAAAAGAAAAGCAGGCGATAAAAAATATCAAGTTTGATAATAATGGTGAGTTTAAGAACAATATTTATGTAGAGTATGTAGGTGACTACAATTATATGATTGGTGATTTCAAAGAAGAATTCCATTGTCCTCGCTACAAGTTCAGCGCGACAGAGGTTACAGATGACCAACGTAAGTTTCAGAGCGGTGAGATTGCATATAATGCAAACCTGTACTATGTTAGTGGTAGTGGTGAAGCGAATAATGACACAATTCTGTATGTTCAGTGTATGAATGATATCAAGGATAAGAACAATCCTGGAGACTTGTATCCTGTACTTGTCAACTTTAGCGATATCAACAACCTCGTGTACAAGGGTATGTTGTTCGACAGCTCTGCCGACAACTTTGATCCTTCAAAATACGAGCCGGAAGACTTCTATATGAACTATACTGGTGCTAACCGCCATCCACACTCTGGTTATCACACAGGTAATGCCGTATCAACTAAACTGGGTACTGGACACGATAACTGGATTGTATTCTTCAATCACGACAACGATAAGTACAATCCACACTCTTACAACACCGTGATGAACGGCGGTAGGAAGGACAATTATGGTGTAAACTGTGTTTGGGGTAAGCTTGTCAAGGGCTCAGACGGCTCGTACGCTCCTGTTTCTGGAACACAGATTCAGGCAGACGAAATCCTTCTTTCTGACCCAGGTTCAAAGGTCTTCACCTCTGAGTATAACTCAACAAGCCAGAAGACTTTGTATCGTGAGGATATGCGCAGACAGCACAAGGACTTCAACTTCTATATTCCATGTCCTGTGCCTGCAAAGAAGGTTTCTTACAAGCGTACAATCAAGAACGTTAAGGACTATGCAACAATCAGTACTCCTTACAAGGTTTATGGTGTTGTTGTAAACAACCAGGATGTACTTGGCAAGGACATCAAGTTCTACAAGTTTGCAACTTACAAGACTGCGAACGGAAGAACTACTGTTACATTCAAGGAGCAAGCGTTGAGCCGTGAAACTGTAGACGGTAATACTTACAACGTATTGCCTGTTGGCTGCTACTTGATGAAGTACACTCCGGGCGAGGATGTTGGTGATGGAGGTTCTGCCGTTCTGTCATTCCGTTCAAAGACCGACCTTTACAGCGACTTGTCGGCAGTTCAGTTAAAGGACTACGAGAAGGTGTCTTCAGTAGAGCAGACAGACCGTATGGCTGGCGAGGTTGACGGCTCTTATGCACAGGGATTGTTCCGTCAGAAGTATTTTGACAACAATTTGCTTACTGTTGGCGAGTCTACCGACTATGTTGCATATCAGGGCGGCTATTTGGTAAGAATGGACAATAAGTCGTTTGTCGACCCATTCAGAATGTATATGTACATGCCAAAGCAGGCAACTTCGTCAAACGCTAAGGTTCGCATCCAGTTTATGTCATTGTTCGACGACGAGGAGGTTGTAACCGACGTGATAGACGCAGTAATGACAGAGGATGGCACTTTGGAGAACGATGTTCCGGTTGATGTATTCGACCTTAACGGTAGATTGCTGAAGAAGCAGATTCTGAGAAGCGAGGCTCTCGACGGTCTTGACGCAGGTGTGTATATTATTAATGGAAAGAAAGTTTATAAGAAGAATTGATAATATGAGTAAGATGATATATATTGCTCCAAAACTCAGCAGAATAGAGTTGGACAAGAGATATTGCGAGAGTGTAGATGTTGACACCATGATTAAGGAGTCGGTTGAGTATGTTGGCGGTGCTGATGCCAAGCCAAGAATCAACTATGGCGACGAAGGTGGCAGACGCGGCAAGTGGGGAGACCTGTGGGCTGAAGACGAAAAATAAATCTAAATTCGTTATAAAAAGAAAGAGTTGTACGTTTTTTGTACAACTCTTTTTTGCTTTGTTAAAAAATATTAAATATTAAAATGCCTATATATTAGAATTTTATGTATTTTTGCAGAATAAATTGAGTTATTCGTTCAATTATTTATTTTTGACTATTTTTTGTTTTAGTTGCAAAAAAAGAAAACATTTATGAGAATAGATATGTTATTAAAAAAGAGGTTTTTGGTTCACGTACTGATGCTTGTATGTGCAGTTGGTTCTTTTGCTCAGCCCCAAGATAGAACTTCTGATTGGGGAAGTTATGCAAGAGAAGGTGGCGTTAAAAGCATGGAGTGGGTCATCATTTTTACTGATAAGGTGTGGGGATACCGAGCTGACGGTTATGAGGGCAGATACTATTCTTTTTCGAATATAAAGACACCTGAGGAGTTGGCATGGGTTTTTAATTCTAAAGACCATCATGTTGATGATGCTAGTATATTGACTGAAGTATTTACTGGTTTAGAGTTAGAACGACGCGGAGTTTATATAGAATTGGCAGCTGATATAGATATGAATAACTATTATTGGCAGGGGAAAGGTACAACTAAGCGTTTTTATTTTATAAATGGTAACGGACACACTATAAAAAACATCCACCTTATTGGCTCTGGAAGTACCTCTGATAATGGAAACTACGGTTTTTTCAGCGATGCCGAAGATATTGTATTCTATAATGTGAATTTTGAATTCAGTAGTGTTTCTACTTCAAATTCTTCTACAAGTTTCGAAAAAAAACATAAGGAGGTTGTTGATAAAAACGGTTTGCTTATTGGTAATTGTACAGGAAGTGCAAGATTCTATAATGTAAATGTTAAATTAAACTCAGACTATACATCTACAAAAGGTTATGTCGGTGGCTTGGCTGGTTTTGTTGGAGGCAGAACGGCTGTTCAAAATACAAATGTTTTGTTGAATGGCAAAATGTCTGCTAACAATAGAGTCGGTGGCTTTGTTGGTAGTACACCCAACATTGAAACTGCCAATAGCTCTGTAATATTGAATTCTGATATTGCTTCATCCGGTGAGTTTGCTGGTGGTTTGGCTGGTAGTGTTGGAGAAAGAGCGGCTGTTCAAAATACAAATGTTGAGTTGAATGGTAAACTTACAGCTAGTCAATATGCTGGTGGCTTTGTTGGTGGTACATCATACAATTTTGAAGCTGCCAATAGCTCTGTAATATTGAATTCTGATATTGCTTCATCCGGTGAGTTTGCTGGTGGCTTGGTTGGTTCTGTTTCGAACAAAGCTATATTGTCGAATGTAAACGTTTACATGGACGGAACTATTTCTGCATATCAGCATGCAGGAGGTTTTATCGGCTATACAAAGTCTGTTGAAGCCACCAACAGTTCTGTAAAATCAGTTGGTTCTAATAGCGGTATTTCTATTGAAAATAGTTTTGCTGGTAGTTTTGTTGGTAGGCAAAGTACTGCGGTAAAGTCAACATATACAAATTGTCATTCAGAAGGCTTGCATTTGAAGGGAATAGCACGTACGGGTGGTCTTATAGGACAGTTGGATAATTCAGATGTTACCTTTTCTAACTGCTCGTTTAAAGGAGGTATAACTTCGGATTATGTTGTTGGAGGTTTTGTTGCTCTTACTTTAAATGCAAGTGTAACGATAAAAGATAATTGTAGTGTAGAAATTGATGAAATTTCGGGGAAATGGCCAAGTTATTTTGCCGGGGGCGTAGGAAAATTTGGAGATAAATCACACCTTGATGGAAAACTTGTTATTGACGGTTTCTCGATGGGTGATGCAACAAAGAGTCGTACATATAAGACGGATGCATCGTACAGTATGGCTGGTTGCGTTGCTTGGATGGCATCGAATACAGAATTGAGCGTAAACAACTTCTCTCTTAAAAACGTTGTTTTTGAAGGTAGCAGCTTGGGTGCTGTTGTTGGCGAGTATTATTCGACGAATAAGATAACAATTTCAAATTCAGACATATCTAATGTGTCAATGGTTGGAACAAAGCCTGTTGGTGGATTCGTAGGATATACACCAGGATCATTGGATTTCAACAATTGTAACGTTACTCTGGCAAATAATGACAATTTCAAGTCCTCAGGTGACTATGTAGGTGGCTTGGCAGGTAATGTAGGTGGTAATATAACTGTTGCTAAGACAAATGTAAAGTTAAACGGTTTAATGTCTGGAGCAAATTATGTCGGTGGTTGTGCCGGTTTTGCACAGTCTATTAATGCATCAGAATGTTCGGTTATTTCTGATAATGCGAATGGCAGACTTACTGGTGGAAATATGTATGTAGCCGGTTTTGTGGGCAGGCTGCAGGGTAGTTATAAGTCAACTCTTACCGATTGTAAATCAGAGGGCTTGACCTTGAGTGGCTCGGCACGTATTGCTGGCTTTTTTGGAGAGGTTATTTCTGCGAATGTTACATTTACTGGATGTTCGTTTAAAGGTGGAATTAATTCAAATTTTGCAGTAGGAGGCTATGTCGCCATTACAGAAAATGCAAGCATTACGGTTAAGGATTGTAGTGTAACGTTGAATGAAAAGTCTGGTACGTGGCCAAGTTATGTCGGCGGAATTGTTGGTAATTTGGGCCCGAAAAAGGATATTGTGTATAGTGATAAGCTTATTGTAGATAATTTCACAATGGGCGATGCACAAAAAAGATATTCATATAAGATTAAAAATAATAGTTACGCTGCTGCTGGTTGCGTGGCCTTGATGGCTGAGGGTACAGAGTTGCAGGTGAATCGTCTGTCGCTTAAAAACATTGAGCTTAACGGTAATTGTTTGGGAGCAGTCGTTGGTGAGTGTACTTCGGATAATACGATAACTATATCAAATTCTGAAGTCTCTAATGTCGTAATGGTAGGTTCAAATCCTGTAGGCGGATATGTTGGATATACCAAAGGAGGTGTTGAGATTTCAAATTCTGAAGTCTCTAATGTCGTAATGGTAGGTTCTAATCATGTTGGTGGATATGTTGGATATACCAAAGGAGGTGTTGAGATTTCAAATCCTGTAGGCGGATATGTAGGATATTCGAAAGGCGACGATTTGATTATCTCTAATATAACTCTTAAGAATGTATCTGTTTATACCGATAGAGATTTTGCTGGCGGAATAGTTGGATATACAGAAGGCAAACTTCTTGTTGACGGCGTAAACGGCTCGGCTGATGGTTATTGTAACGTGTCATGTAAGAGTAGCTTGAGCAAGGCTTATACTGGCGGTGTCGTTGGTCTCGCAGATAATGGAGCTGATATAAAGAATGCCAATTTGTATGTAAACGTTTCGGGTTGTACAGAGACTGGCATCGGTGTTGGCGGTATAACATGTACTATTCGTGAAGGAACGGAATTCAATATTAGTAATTCGAACATCTATGGTTCGATGGTTGATTTGGACAAGACTTCTGGTAAGTACGTCAGCGGTCTTGTAGGCTATAACGACGGAACTTTGAATATTGACAAGTGCTCATTCAACGGAAAGGTTATGGCTAAGGGCTATGCCGGTGGATTTGTTGCGAAAAATCAGGGCGTCTTGCGAATCCTGAATTCAGAAAACAATGGTGAGATTACTATTGATACTAAATTCTCTGGCGATTATGAGAATTATTACGGCGGTTTCGTTGGCGTGACAGGCAGCAACGACAGCGGTTCGAGAACGAGTGGTAAGCTTGATATCTTGAATTGTACGAACAATGGTACTATTGCTCCGGGAAGAATGTATGCAGCAGGCTTCGTAGCAATGGTAAATACGACAGATGCAGTACGCTTGTATAATTTGACAAACAAGGGTGTTATCGAGGCAGTTTCTGAGGCTAAAGAGAAGAAGTTTTACGGCGGTATCGTAGGTAGATTGAAGTATGCCAAGGATGCAGATGGCGACAATTACAATATGGTGATTAAGTATTGTCATAATGAGGCAGACATCACGGCTAAAGCAAGTTGCGGCGGTATCGTTGGTACAAACGAAGGCTCATTTGCATCGCTGATTTCAGACTGCTACAACGAGGGCTCAATCAAGATCAAGATATATGATGAAAATAGCGATAAGATATATGATGAAAATAGCGATTGTGGCGGTATCATTGGAACAACAGGCGATGATGCAGACAAGATGATTGTACAGTATTGCTACAACAAGGGAAATGTTCAGTTTGTTGATGCAAACGGCAACTTCGTAAAGCAGGCATACGGAATTGGCTGCGTTGATGGCGCTCACTCTCTGGTTAAGAATTGCTATAATATTTCGGCTGTTGATGGAGAGATTCCATGCTTTGCAAAGACAAGTAACGCAAAGGTTGACAACTGCTATCAGCTTATTCCTGATGCCGTTTCGGCCGTTAAGGACAAATATGGCAAGCAGATGTCTGATACCCGTCAGCTTAACTGGTACGACAGCAATCAGGCTGAGAACATTACGTTGCTCGACCGTGAGTGCTTCAACGCCGGAAAAGTTGCCTATCTGCTGAGTGCTGATGCCAAGTCGGACATTGATGAAGTTCACTATGTTCAGAATCTTAACGGATACGAAAACAAGGCTACAGACGGTTCGTACGATGATATGCCAGTTATGACTTACTACTATCGTGCGCTTGATAGTGATCTTTACAATGAGGATGACGGATGGGAAATCAACTATCCAATTGTATCACGTAACGATGTTACAAGCAGAATAGTTTATCAGGGCGAGATTTACAGAGACAATCACGATACTTCTTATAAGGAGGAAGAAATGAACGGCCAGCCTGTGGCACATCAGCAGAAACAGGGCTATACAAACAGCAGCAATTCTGTTCTGGCTGTGCCTCACGATTACATCAGTTATATTGATGCGATTGGAAACGGCAAGAATAATTATATAAAGATGGTTAGCGGTGCGCTTCTTGACGAGGTAAATATCGATATGTGGAAAATGTGCGACGAACGTACATCTCAGACTGATATAAACTGTGCTTGGGATAGCGATGCAACCATAGTGAACGGTGTAACTCACTATAATAATCTGGAGGCGAATGAAATTCGTCTTACAGACCCTTCTGTAAATGGTGCAACCAAGAAGGAACTTGTTGTACCATATAACTTCTATGCACCTTCGGATATTAGAGTTGTAGGCGATATTGAGTACAGACGTGTGATGAGGAATGGAAAGTTGGCGTCGTTAGATTTACCATTTGATGTTGAAGAAATATCATACTATAATAATGGTGCAAAACAGGAGGTTTGTTTCAATCCTAATGACAATGGTTTCAAAAATAATCCTCATATCTTGTTTGAGGAACTTTCTGATTTTGAGCAGAAGGATGGTTCTAATAAGGTTTATATCAACTTCCAAACTGCAAGTGGTAATATAATTCCTGCTGGTAAATATATGGTGACATACAGTGGACCAGACGGATCGGTAGTATGCTTCAGAGGCTCAGGTAAGATAAATAAGACCAACTGCCCATATACAGATACAGAGGCAAAACCATTCAACCAGCCAACAGATAACAGTGCTGCAAATGGCATGGAACTTCGTGGCTTCACACAGAGATATATAGCAAATGCAACCGAAGGTGAGAACTATTGGAAGAATTATTTGTATCTTGACTACGACAAGAACGGAAATCCGATTATGCGCCGTGGTGCAACTTGCGGAGGTGTTTGGTCAACTCCATTCCGCGCAATGTTGTATGCTTCGTCTGAACTAATCGGCGACAAGGGCGATGTTTCATCAGCTGGTGCAAAGGCAATTTACATCCGTAGCATGTGGAGGAACTATGAGGTTGACGAGGCTACAGACATCGAGACAATTGAGTCTGCGAATATCGATGCAGAAACAGAGGTTGATGTTTACAGCGTAGACGGCTTGAAGGTTAGAAGTGCTGTTAAGTACGGCGAGGCTCTCGATGGCTTGCAGAAGGGCATTTATATAATAAATGGAATTAAGGTATTCAAGAAATAAAGAAACTATGAAAAAAAATCAATATGTAAAACCGACCTTGCATAAGGTTATGGTTAACGGAATGGAAGATTTCCTCACAGATGTTGTGGTTGGCTCGGACATGGATGGTTCGGCTAATGCAAAGCCACGCGGTTCATTTGTGGTGAGTGAATCGAAAGAATCGAGATGGGGTGACCTATGGGGGACAGGCGAGGATCCTCATAACACCGCAAGATAACAAATGGGAGGTATGTTGTTCTTCGGCATACCTCTTTTGTTTTTCTTAATTTGATGGCGAATCAGAGTAAAAAAGCAGAATATGTTGCTAAAATCCTTATGGTTTATATAAAAGATGCATATTTTTCGATAATTATCAACTTTACAATTTTTGTGAATTGATTTTTTTAGTATCTTCGCAACCATAAAATTAGATTTATGCATAAACTATATAAAATATATCAGGTTCTGATTGCCCTACCAATCATAGTGGCACAGACAATGATAACCTCCTTGTTTATGGTAATCGGTGCTTTGATTCACAATGATTATCTGTGCTTTCAGCCGGCAGTTTGGTGGGGAAAGGTAATCATCGGCTCTCTTGGCATGAAGGTTAAGGTGAATGTGGATGAAGGCGTAGAACTCGACCCTAAGCAGTCGTATCTCTTTGTTGCAAACCATCAGGGTGCGTTCGATATTTATATAATTTATGCGGCGATAAACCGACATTTTAAATGGATGCTGAAGAAGGAACTACTGAAGATTCCTTTCGTTGGTTGGGCTTGCTCGGCTACGAATCAGATTGCCGTAGACAAAAGCAATCCGAGAAAGATTGCCGAGACAATCAGACAGGCGCGTGAAACTCTGCAGGGAGGAACATCGGTAGTGGTATTTCCTGAAGGCGCGAGATCATTCTGCGGACACATGGGTGAGTTTAAAAGAGGCGCATTCTTGTTGTCTGATAAATTGCAGTTGCCTGTTGTTCCAATTACGATAAACGGCAGTTTTGATTGTCAGCCTCGCACTCAAGGATATGTCAGCTTTGTTAATCGTGTTCCGCTGAGTGTAACGATACATAAACCGATTAGTCCCAAGGGCAAGGGCACAGAAGCTATGGCAGAGTTGCTCAATGAGAGTTGGAACGTGATAAACGACGGATTGGTGAAGGAATATCAGGGCTTTGTGGAGAATCCAGATCAGTAACATTCGTGTCTGTTTACGAAAATCATTGTATGAAATTGTAATAAATACATATAATTATTTTATCTTTGCAGAAATTTTTATTTCTAAGATTTGATTAAGACTTTAATTTGTATATGAGAAATGTTGCTTTGATTACTGGCGTTACCGGTCAGGATGGTTCATACCTATCAGAATTTTTGTTGGGAAAAGGTTATGAAGTTCATGGAATTATTCGTAGATCTTCTGTTGATTACCGAGAAAGAATTGCCCATCTTGAAGGAAAGCCAAACTTCCACTTGCATTATGCAGATTTAGGTGACTCAATGTCGTTGGTGAAGGTAGTAGGTGCCGTTCAGCCAACAGAAATATATAATTTGGCTGCTCAGAGCCATGTTCAGGTAAGTTTCGATGCTCCGGAATTTACTGCCGATGTTGATGCAACAGGCGTTTTGAGAGTTTTGGAGGCTGTTCGTGCTTGCCATCTTGAAAAGTCATGCCGCATCTATCAGGCTTCGACATCAGAGCTTTATGGAAAGGTTGAGGAAGTTCCACAGAACGAGAAGACTCCGTTCCATCCTTACTCGCCATACGCAGTTGCAAAATTGTATGGTTTCTGGATTGTGAAAGAATACCGTGAAGCATACAACATGTTCTGTTGCTCAGGTATTTTGTTCAACCATGAGAGTGAGCGTCGTGGTGAAACATTCGTAACACGAAAGATTACTCTTGCTGCGGCTCGTATTGCTCAGGGTAAGCAGGATAAGTTGTACCTTGGAAACCTGAGTTCGCTTCGCGACTGGGGATATGCAAAGGATTATGTTGAGTGTATGTGGCTTATTCTTCAGCATGATAAACCTGAGGATTTCGTTATTGCTACAGGCGTTCAACACTCGGTTCGTGAATTTACGTACGCTGCGTTCAAGGCTGCTGGCATCGAACTGAAGTTCGAGGGCGAGGGCATGGACGAGAAGGGTATTTGTGTTGCAGGTCCTGAGAATCTCGTTGGCAAGACTTTGGTTGAGGTAAGCGAGGATTTCTATCGCCCGACAGACGTTGTTAATTTGTGGGGCGACCCAACAAAGGCAAAGAACGAACTCGGCTGGAATCCGCAGACAACAACATTCGAGCAGCTTGTTCAGATAATGGTTAAGCATGATATGGAAAAGGTTGCCGCAGAGCACGTAGCAAGTGTTATGCGCACAAACCTTGCCGAATATTTGGAAAAGGGTATTATCAAATAGTAAAATGTTAGATAAAAATTCGAAAATATATGTAGCAGGGCACCACGGATTAGTGGGCTCTGCTATTTGGAATAATCTGAAGTCACGCGGCTACAATAATCTTGTAGGCAAGAGCCACAAGGAACTCGATTTGCTTGATGGCGTGGCAGTGAAGAAATTCTTTGATGAAGAAAAGCCTGATGCTGTAGTGCTTGCCGCTGCCCATGTTGGCGGAATTATGGCAAATCTTCAGTATCGTGCCGATTTTATCTATCAGAATCTGCAAATTCAGCAGAACGTGATAGGCGAGGCATGGAAGCATGGTGTCAAGAAACTTTTGTTCCTCGGTTCAACATGTATATATCCGCGCGAAGCACCTCAGCCAATGCCAGAGGACTGTTTGCTTACAAGCGCTCTTGAGTATACAAACGAACCATACGCGATTGCAAAGATTGCAGGTCTGAAGATGTGCGAGAGTTTCAATCTTCAGTACGGCACAAACTACATTGCTGTTATGCCGACAAATCTGTATGGTCCGAACGATAATTTCCATTTGGAAAACAGTCATGTCCTGCCTGCGATGATTCGTAAGATTCATCTTGCTAAGTGTCTGAACGAGAATGATTGGGACGCTGTGAGAAAGGATATCAAACTGCGCCCTGTTACAATAACGAATGCCGACGGAGTGCCTGCAAATGTCTTGTCTGGTGCAGAAGTCTTGTCAGACGGCAGAGTGAAGGTTGATGAAAACAGCAGCGAGGACGCAATTTTATTCGTTTTGTCTCGTTACGGCATCACTCCAGAGGCTGTAACACTATGGGGAACAGGTGCTCCGCTTCGCGAGTTCTTGTGGAGCGAGGAGATGGCTGATGCCTCTGTTCATGTGTTGCTTAACGTCGATTTTAAAGATACATACAAGAATAGCGTTAAGAACAGCGACGGCATAACTGAAATTCGCAACTGTCACATTAATGTGGGAACAGGAAAGGAACTTACAATTAAAGAGTGTGCCGAGAAGATTGTAGCAGAAATCGGTTTCAAGGGCAAACTAAATTGGGATAGTTCTAAACCCGACGGCACAATGAAGAAACTTACGGATGTAAGCAAGTTGCACAGCCTTGGCTGGCATCATAAGATAGAAATTGATGAAGGTATCCACAAACTATATCAGTGGTACATGCAGGGAATCTGTATTAATCATCAGACCATATAAATACATATTCAATGAAAGGAATTGTTTTAGCAGGAGGATCTGGAACGAGACTGTATCCAATCACCAAGGGAGTCAGTAAACAACTTATACCGATTTACGACAAGCCAATGATTTATTATCCTATTTCGGTACTTATGCTTGCCGGAATAAGGGAGATACTTATTATCTCAACTCCATACGATTTGCCTTCATTCAAGCGCTTGCTTGGCGACGGCAGCGATTACGGAGTGAAGTTTGAGTATGCAGAACAGCCTTCGCCAGACGGTTTGGCTCAGGCATTTATCATAGGCGAGAAGTTTATTGGCGATGATTCTGTCTGCCTTGTTTTGGGTGATAACATCTTCCAAGGCCCGGGATTCTCAAAGATGCTTCACGAGGCAGTTGAAACGGCTGAGAAAGAAAGCAAGGCAACAGTCTTCGGCTATTGGGTAAACGACCCTGAGCGTTACGGCGTTGCCGAGTTCGACAAAGAAGGTAACTGCCTCAGCATTGAGGAGAAACCAGAGAAGCCGAAGAGCAACTATGCCGTTGTTGGATTGTATTTCTATCCGAACAAGGTGGTTGAGGTGGCTAAGAACATAAAACCATCGCCTCGTGGTGAACTTGAGATTACTACTGTAAATCAGCAATTCCTTGATGATAGGCAACTGAAAGTACAGACTTTGGGTCGTGGCTTCGCTTGGCTCGACACAGGAACGCATGATTCGCTCAGCGAGGCTTCGACATACATCGAGGTGCTCGAGAAGCGTCAGGGCTTGAAGGTGGCTTGTCTCGAAGGCATCGCTTTCCGCAAGGGCTGGATTGATGCAGACAAGATGCGTGAGCTTGCAAAGCCAATGCTGAAAAATCAGTATGGACAGTATCTGCTAAAGGTTATTGATGAAATAGAAGGAGGAAAATAAGTAAAGATGGAAGTTATAAAGACTGCTATTGATGGCGTATTGATTATAGAACCGCGAGTTTTCAAGGATTCGCGAGGCTATTTCTTTGAGAGTTTCTCTAAACGTGAATTCGACGAGAAAGTTGGTGCAATTCTTGGACATACAATCAATTTTGTTCAGGATAACGAGAGTATGAGCAGTTACGGCGTTATGCGCGGATTGCACTTTCAGAAGATGCCTTACACACAGAGCAAACTTGTGCGTTGTGTAAAGGGGGCGGTGCTTGATGTTGCTGTTGATATCCGCAAGGGCTCACCAACATTTGGACAGCACGTTGCCGTTGAACTTACAGAAGATAATCATCGTCAGTTCTTTATTCCGAGAGGATTTGCGCACGGATTTGCTGTCCTTAGCGAGACTGCTATTTTCCAGTACAAGTGCGACGAATTCTATCATCCTGAAGCAGATGGTGGCATTTGTATAAAGGACGAAAGCCTTGGCATTGACTGGAAGATTCCGGTTGAGAAGGCTGTCTTGAGTGAGAAAGATATGAAGCATCCTTGCTTGAAAGATGCTGAATCGTTTTTTGATATTAACGACAAACTATACTAAATGAAGAATATTGTTATTACTGGTGGAGCTGGTTTCATTGGCTCGCACGTTGTACGTCTGTTCGTAAACAAGTACCCTGAATATAACATCATCAATCTTGACAAGCTGACATACGCTGGTAATCTTGCCAACTTGAAGGATGTCGAGAACAAGCCAAACTATAAGTTTGTAAAGATGGATATCTGTGATTTCGATGCTTTTTACAAACTTATGCAGGACGAGAAGATTGATGGAATCATACATCTGGCTGCCGAGTCGCATGTTGACCGTTCAATCAAAGATCCGTTCACTTTTGCACGTACAAACGTGATGGGAACATTGAGCTTGCTTCAGGCTGCCAAGTTGTATTGGGAGTCGTTGCCAGAGAAGTACGAGGGCAAGCGCTTCTATCACATCTCAACAGATGAGGTTTACGGTGCTTTGAGCATGACTCACCCTGAGGGAATAGAGCCTCCTTTCACTACAAAGGCTTCTTCTTCAAAGCATCACGAGGCTTACGGCGAGGATTTCTTCTACGAAACTACGAAGTACAATCCTCATTCTCCATATTCGGCTTCTAAGGCAAGTTCTGACCACTTTGTCAGAGCGTTCCACGATACTTACGGAATGCCGACTATTGTTACAAACTGCTCAAACAACTACGGTCCTTATCAGTTCCCGGAGAAGCTGATTCCGCTGTTCATCAACAACATTCGCAACCGCAAGCCTCTTCCTGTCTACGGAAAGGGCGAGAATGTGCGCGACTGGCTGTTTGTTGAGGATCATGCGCGTGCAATCGATGTGATTTTCCACAACGGAAAGATTGCCGAGACTTATAATATCGGTGGTTTCAACGAGTGGAAGAACATCGACATCATCAAGGTGGTAATCAATACAGTAGACCGTTTGCTCGGTCGTAAGGAAGGCGAGGATATGAACCTCATAACTTACGTTACCGACCGCCTCGGACATGATGCACGATATGCAATCGACTCAACAAAACTTCAGAAGGAGTTGGGTTGGGAGCCGTCTCTTCAGTTCGAGGAAGGAATTGAGAAGACTGTTAAGTGGTACTTGGAAAATCAGGAGTGGATGGACAACATCACAAGCGGAGATTACGAAAAGTACTACGAATCAATGTACGCTGGAAGATAATGAATATCGCTATATTGTTAGCTGCTGGCAGTGGTACCCGTCTTGGGGCATCACTGCCAAAGCAGTTTTTGGAGGTATGTGGAAAGACGATTCTCGAGCACACCGTCGAGGCTTTCGAATCGTCGGATGATATTGACGAGATTGCCATCGTTACACGCGAGGATTACGTTGAGAAGGTGAGCGAACTGATAGGCGAGAGACATCCGAAACTGAAGCGTGTGCTGATGGGTGGAAAGGAACGCTACCACAGCAGCATCGCCGCGATTGAGGCTTACACTAACGACGAGGACAACATCATGATTCACGATGCCGTCCGTCCGATGGTGAGCAAGCGCATAATCCGCGATTGTGTGGAAGCTCTGAAGATGTACGATGCCGTAGATGTTGCCGTTCCTGCCACCGATACTATTTTGCAGGTTGATGAGAACGGACTGATTTGCAACATTCCGCCTCGCAAGATGCTCAGAAACGTGCAGACACCGCAGTGCTTCAAGCGCAGGGTGATTGCCGAGGCTTACCGACGAGGACTTGCCGACCCTGAGTTTGTTACGACCGACGACTGCGGAGTTGTGCACCGTTACATGCCCGAAGTTCCGATATTCATCGTGGACGGCGAGAGCACGAATATCAAGATTACGTTCAAAGAGGACATAAAGACATTCGAAAGTTATCTGAACCGCTGATATGCGGTTCTTTTTTTTGCAGACTGTCGGAAATGTATTATATTTGCAGTCTATTATGCATCTGATTGATTTTATAATATTTTTCCTTTTCACAGGAGGCATAGTGCTCTTTGGCTGTTCTTTTTTCAAGAAGAAGATTTCTTCGGAAGAGTTTGTGTCGGGTGGTCGCAACCTGCCTGGGTGGGTTGTCGGAATGTCAATATTTTCGACTTATGTAAGCAGCATAAGTTACTTGGGATATCCGGGCATGGCATACGCCGGAAACTGGAACGCGTTTGTTTTCAGTCTGTCGATACCGGTTGCCGCCCTTTTTGCCGTTATGTACTTTGTCCCATTCTATCGCAATATGGGCTGCGTGTCGGCGTACAGTTATCTCGAAGAGCGATTCGGATTGTGGGCAAGACTGTACGCATCTGCCTGCTATCTGCTTACGCAAATGGCGCGCATCGGCACGATTCTGTTTCTGATGGCATTGCCGATGAACATTCTGCTTGGATGGGACTTGCAGCTTGTAATCGTATTGTCGTCAGTGGCAATAATAATGTATTCGATGTTCGGCGGAATAAAGGCGGTTATCTGGACCGAGGCTCTTCAAGGCATCGTTCTTATTGGTGGAACGATTGTTTGTATGCTTGTGCTGCTGTTTCAGACTCCGGGAGGACCGTCGAATGTTGTTGAGACGGCTTTGGCTGACGGCAAGTTTTCGCTTGGTAGTTTTTCGTTAGAACTTGGCACTTCTACGTTCTGGGTTTGCTTCGTCTACGGAATATTCACAAATTTGCAGAATTACGGTATAGACCAGAGTTATGTGCAGCGGTATCATGCTGCCAAGAGCGAGAAGCAGGCAAAGTTCAGCGCGATGTTCAGTGCTTTTTTGTTCATCCCGGTGTCGGCATTCTTCTTTATGATTGGTACTTCGCTGTATGTATTCTACAAGATGCAGCCCGACTTGCTGCCGGCAAGTATCGTCAAGGCTGATGATGTCTTTCCTTATTTCATTGTGCATCAGTTGCCTGTTGGATTGACGGGACTTTTGATAGCTTCGATTTTTGCGAGCGGAATGAGTACGGTGGCTACATCAATCTCATCCTCATCGACAATTATACTGACTGATTATTATGTGCGAGTGCGCTCGCTGGCTTCGGAGAAAGAACGCATCCATGTTCTGAAGATTTCGGGCGTGATTGTGGGCCTGATAGGAATCGTAGTGGCGATTCTGCTGTCGCACGTCGATGGAATTCTCGATGCTTGGTGGAAACTATCGTCCGTCTTTAGCGGCGGAATGTTGGGATTATTCCTTCTGGCATTCGTGAGCAAGAAAGTGGGCAATATGGCGGCGGCTCTTGCCGTTATATGTGGAGTGGCGATAATCGGATTCATATCAATAGGAACGGTTCTTCACGGCTATCTTGCCATTGTGTTCGGCACGGTCGTGATATTCTGTTCGGGATTTCTCTTTACGATGATTTTAGACCGAAGGCGTAAGTAAAAAATCGCTAACTATACGAAAAAAGATGATAACTTACTAATAAAAAATATAGGTAAAATACAAATATGAAGAATCTTATTTTAATTGCGGCAGGATTGTTGTCTGCCTCGTCGGTAATGGCGCAGAGTGGAGGTCTTACCGATATGAGTAAAAGCAAGTTTTCGCAGATGAGCAACACTCCGCTCGGCGCAGTAAAGTGGACCGGCGGATTTTGGGGAGAACGATTTGGCGTGTACAGCAACACATCGTTGCAGAGCATGTGGAATACATGGAACAATCCTGACGTGAGTCACGGATTCAGAAATTTTGAGATTGCCGCCGGCGATTGTCAGGGCGAGCACTGGGGACCTCCGTTCCACGATGGAGATATGTACAAGTGGCTCGAAGGCGTGGCATCGGTCTATGCCGTTACTAAGAATCCAGAACTCGACAAACTTATGGACTACTTCATCGAGAGAGTGGCGAAGGCACAGCGCGCCGACGGATACATTCACACTCCGGTAATTATCGACGAGAAGAACAAGGGCGTTGATACACATTCGGGTAAGCAGCAGACTGTTATCGGCACAAAAGTGGGAGCCGAGAATGAGAAGGGAGCATTTGCCAACCGACTGAATTTTGAGACATATAATCTTGGTCATCTGATGATGGCTGGCATCATGCACAAGCGTGCAACGGGCAAGACTACGCTGTTCAACTGTGCTGTTAAGGCTACCGATTTTCTTTGTCATTTTTACGAGACTGCTTCTGCCGAGTTGGCACGAAATGCCATCTGTCCGTCGCACTACATGGGCGTTGTTGAGATGTATCGCGAGACTGGCAACAAACGCTATCTGGAGTTGTCTAAGAATCTTATAAACATCCGCGGAATGGTTGAGAACGGAACTGATGACAATCAGGACAGAATACCGTTCCGTCAGCAATATAATGCAATGGGACATGCCGTGCGTTCAAACTATCTGTATGCCGGCGTTGCCGATGTGTATGCCGAGACTGGTGAGGAGCAACTGATGAAGAATCTTACAAGCATCTGGAAAGATATCGTCACACGAAAGATGTATATCACTGGCGCTTGCGGAGCGTTGTACGATGGCACATCGCCCGATGGAACCTGCTATGAGCCTGATTCAATACAGAAGGTTCATCAGAGTTACGGACGGCCATATCAGTTGCCAAACAGTACGGCTCACAACGAGACTTGCGCCAACATCGGAAACATGCTTTTCAACTGGCGAATGTTAGAGGCTACGGGCGATGCAAAATATGCCGACATCGTGGAGACTGCGTTGTACAATAGCGTGTTGAGCGGCATCAGCCTCGACGGAAAGAAGTATTTCTATACCAATCCGTTGCGCATCAGTGCCGACCTTCCTTACACGCTTCGCTGGCCAAAGGAGAGAACCGAATACATCAGTTGTTTCTGCTGTCCTCCAAACACGCTGAGAACCGTTTGTCAGGCGCAGAACTACGCTTATTCGGTTGCCGACAAGACGCTTTTCTGCAATCTTTACGGCGAAAACACTCTCACAACCACTATTCAGGGCATTGGCGATGTCGTTTTCGAACAGAAAACATCGTATCCGTGGGACGGCAACGTAACGCTCATTCTGACAAAAATAGCAAAGAGCAAGAACGCAGGAAAGTCGGCAAACATCAAGAACGAGATGACTCTTAACATGCGCGTGCCTGAATGGTGCGACGGCGCAGAACTGAGAGTTAACGGCGAGAAGATTGAGGGCGATTTCAAGGCAAATTCATACGCAGGCGTTAAGCGTGTTTGGAAGAAGGGCGACAAGGTTGAGTTTGTAATGCCGATGCGTGCCCGTTTGATGGAGGCGAATCCGTTGGCAGAGGAAATCAGAAATCAGATTGCCATCAAGCGCGGCCCGATTGTTTATTGCCTTGAAAGTCAGGATTTGCCATCGGGCGTAAAGATTGACGACGTGCTGATTCCATCGGACATCAAACTGACTCCGAAGAAAGTGAAGATTGACGGCAGCGACATCACCGCACTCGAAGGCGAGGTGAGCGTAAGCGACGAGGCCGACTGGAAGGGCACTCTGTATCGCGAAGTCGGCATATCAAAGAGAACCGTAAAGGTAAGTTTCATTCCATATTATGCGTGGGGCAACCGCGGAAAGGGTGAGATGACTGTATGGATGCCATTAGCAAGAAAATAAATATGAAGAATTTTATTACCACAGCCTTGCTGCTTTGCTCGGCTTTGGCTTATGGACAGACTGTCTATGTGTCGCCTAACGGAAACGATGCCAATGACGGCTCGGCTGGCAGTCCTAAGGCAACGCTGGCAGGAGCGTTTCGCGCTATTCGTGCGCTTCCTGGCGAGCCTGATTTGAAGGACGGACAGAAAGTTCCTTCAGTCAGCGAGCCGAAGAAAATCGTGATGGCGTCGGGCGAGTACAACGTCTACGAGCCGATTTTCGTCCGTCCCGAGGACAGCGACGTGGTTGTCGAGGGCAACGGAGCCGTAATCTCTGGCGGTGTAAAAATCGGCGGCTGGAAGAAACATGGCAAACTCTTGGTTGCCGACGTGCCCGATTTCTGCGGACGCCCGTTCAGTTTCCGCCAATTGTATGTAAACGGAAAGAAGGCTGTACGCGCCCGCGATGTCGACGATTTCGACAAGATGGCAAGAGTCAAGTCGCTCGACAAACCCAACCAGATTTTGTACGTTCCGGCAACGCCCGCAATCAAGAAACTAAAGCAGAGCGGCGTTGGATATGCCGAAATGGTGCTTCACGAGATGTGGTGCGTGGCAAATCTGCGCATCAAGTCGATTGAAATAAAGGGCGACAGTGCTGCCGTAACGTTCCATCAGCCGGAGAGCAAGATTCAGTTTGAGCATCCTTGGCCGTGTCCGATGATTACGACCGACGGACACAACTCGGCTTTCTATCTCACGAACTCGATGGCGCTTCTCGACAAGCCAGGCGAGTGGTTTCACGATATAAAATCGAACAAACTTTATTATTATCCGAAGTCGGGCGAGGTGGTGAAGGAAGCCGTCGTTCCAGCCGTCGAGACACTTCTCAGAGTTGAAGGGACGATTGATTCTCCAGTCAAGAATGTCGTGTTCAAGAATCTTACATTCAGCCATTCAACGTGGATGCGCCCGACCGAGAAGGGGCACGTTCCGCTACAGGCTGGAATGTATCTGACCGATGCCTACAAACTGCGTCCGAGCATCATCCGCCCAGACCGAAATCATAAGCTCGACAATCAGGGTTGGCTTGGCAGACCGGCATCAGCCGTTGTCGTTAAGGCGGCAAGCGGAATCAGTTTCGAAGAATGTGCGTTTGCGCATCTCGGCTCGTCGGGAATAGACTACGAATGGGCAACGGAAGGCGGAAACATCATCGGCTGCACGTTCGATGACATCGCAGGAAACGGCATCGTTGCCGGAAGTTTCTCGCCTGAGGCGTTCGAGACTCACCAGCCTTACGACCCTTCAGACGGTCGCGAGGTTTGCCGTGGTCTGAACATCGTAAATAATAAGATTTCCGACGTAACCAACGAGGATTGGGGAACGCTTGGCATCTGCGCCGGATTTGTGCGCGATGTGGTTATTGCCCACAACGAGATAAGCGAGGTGTCGTACAGCGGAATAAACCTTGGCTGGGGCTGGACGCAGAGCGTAAACTGTATGCGCGGCAACGAGGTGTACCGAAACGTGATTCACCATTATGCCAAGCACATGTACGATTGCGCCGGAATCTACACTTTGGGGGCGCAGCCAAAGACGTTCGTAACCGGAAATGTGGTTTACAGCATCTATCATCCGTCGTATGCGCACGACCCTAACCATTGGTTCTATCTTTATACCGATGAGGGCTCAAGTTTTATAACCCTCACCGACAACTGGACCGAAGGCGACAAATTTCTGAAGAATGCTACCGGTCCGGGCAACGTGTGGGAGAATAACGGTCCGGAAGTGAGCGACAGTATAAAATCGCTTGCAGGAATCAGAAAAAACATCGACATCGATGCTCTGCGAAAGGAGATTAGGACAAGAAAAAGCAAGAAATAAAACTCAGATAAACAAATGAACAAATTATATTTAACACTGATGGCTTTTGCGATGAGTGCCGCAGCCTCTGCCCAGACTTGGATTTGGTATCCGGGCGACTATGAGATTTGGCTCGGAAACAAGATGAACAACCGACGCACCGAGCGAGGCGCGTTCTTCCCTCCGTTCTGGAAGACCGACACGCACTATCCGGTTGTTGAATTCAGCACGAAGATTGACCTTGCCGCCGACGAGGAGGTAGAAATTGCTTCGGAAGGCAAGTTCAACATCAAACTCGACGGAAAACTTCAGTTCGGAATGCCGTCGAAGTTCCGTCTTCCTGCCGGAAAACATTCACTCAACATAAAGGTGTGGAACCAGAATACTCCGCCGGCAATCTTCGTAAGCGGAAAGACCGTGAAGAGCGGTTCGGACTGGAAGGTTACATACGAGGACAAAGAATGGATTGATGAGAGCGGAAAGGCAAGCGACACATCGGCAACAGTCTACATGCCAGCCGGTTGCTGGAACTTTAATTCGGCAGAAGAGAAGCCTTCGGAGTTCTCTCTTTCGCGCAAGCCGATGGATGCCGTTCAGAAGAAATCAGCTAAAGACGGAATGTTGTTCGACTTCGGAAAAGAAACATTCGGCTATCTCACTCTGAAGAATGTCGAGGGCAACGGCACGGTCAGCATCTACTACGGCGAAAGTCCCGAGGAGGCGTTGGATACCGAGCATTGCGAGACACTCGACAAGATAAGCTACACGGCATCAGAAATAACTGATTTGGCTGTGAACGATGCCACCGCGCGAAAGCCGGAATACACGCTCGGCAATAGCAAGGCTTTCCGTTATGTCTATGTTGTTGCCGACAATGGCATGAAAGTTGGCGACGTTGGCATGGACTACGAGTTCAGTAAGGTTGATTATCGAGGCTCGTTCAAGTGCAGCGACGATGAACTGAACAATATCTGGAACGTGGGAGCATACACAATGCACCTCACCACGCGCGAGTTTTTTATCGACGGAATAAAGCGCGACCGCTGGGTGTGGAGTGGCGATGCCGTTCAAAGCTATCTGATGAACTACTATCTGTTCTTTGACAGCGAGACGGTTAAGCGAACCACATGGCAACTCCGTGGAAAAGACCCTGTTACGAGCCACATTAATACAATTATGGATTATACATTCTATTGGTTTGTAGGAATATACGACTATTACATGTATACCGGCGACAAAGAATTTGTAAAGCAGATTTATCCGCGCATGCAGTCGCTTATGGAATATGTGATGGGCAGAACAAACAAGAACGGAATGGTTGAGGGCATGACAGGTGACTGGGTGTTTGTTGATTGGGCTGACGGCTATCTCGACAAAAAGGGCGAACTCTCTTTCGAGCAGGTTCTTTTCTGCCGAAGCCTTCAGACAATGGCACTCTGTGCTGATTTGGCAGGCGAGAAGGCCGATGCCGAGAAATTCTCTAAACTTGCCGTAAGCCTAAAGGCAAAGTTGATGCCAGCCTTCTGGAATGAAGAGAAGAAAGCTCTGGTTCACAACAGGGTTAACGGCAGTCAGAGTTACGCTGTTACGCGATATTCAAATATGTTCAGCGTATTCTTCGACTATTTTACCGATGAACAGAAGCAGCAGATAAAGAAGAGCGTTCTGCTTAACAACAATATTCTTGGCATAACAACGCCTTACATGCGGTTCTACGAACTCGAGGCTCTCTGTCAGCTTGGCGAGCACGACAACGTGATGAAGGAGATGAAGAACTACTGGGGCGGAATGTTGAAGGAAGGCGCAACAAGTTTCTGGGAGAAGTACAACCCGACAGAGAAGGGCACTCAGCACTTGGAGATGTACGGTCGCCCTTACGGAAAGAGCCTCTGCCACGCATGGGGAGCAAGTCCGATATATCTTCTGGGCAAGTATTATCTCGGCGTGCGTCCAACCAAGCCGGGATACGAGGAATATGTTGTAGAGCCTCATCTCGGCGGTCTTAAATGGATAGAAGGCGATGTGCCAACGCCAAACGGCTGCATTCACGTTTACATGGACAAGAAAGTCGTAAAGGTTAAGTCAGGCGAGGGCAAGGGAACGATAATCGTAAAGACTAAGAACGGCAAGAAAATCGTTTCTGTTCCGGCAGGCGAAGAAGTAAGCGTAAAACTCTGATAATGCAAAATATAGCTCGGCTGAAAATGCCGGGCTTTTTTGTAAGAAAAGATTCTGGTCATGCAAGGTTTCTGAAAAAACTGCATTATATTTGCAGAAATTCCCCCAAAAAATAAATATGAAAAAAATACATAATCATTCTTTTTAGCCTATTGGCAGTGTTTACTTTTACATCGTGTTCTGACGATGAAAAAGACGATGAGAAAGATTCTGTAACAGAAGTGAATATCTACGTTTCCGACGAAACCGAAATCATGTACGATTTGTTTGATGGCGAATGCACTTATCCTATTGAGTGTATGCTTGTAAAAGAAGGAGATGCCAGCGACTGGCAGAAACTGCCTTTCGGCTTTATCGAAGGCTTTACTTACGAGAAGGGACATTCGTATACTCTTAGGGTGAGTAAGACGACTCTTGCCAATCCACCTCAGGACGCACTGAACTTTACTTACAAGATGAAGGCGATATTAAAGGACGAGGTCATTTCAGAGCCTGATGTCCCGGCAGTTGATATAAAGTCAGAGGCAGATATCGAATACGAAGAAAAGTGTCCGTATGCCAAGTATGTTGTGGATTCGCCAGTCTTGATTGATAAGGACGGCAAAAGCTATGCATCGAACGGCAGAGAACGTCCGTCATTCAAGTATTGCCGCATCTATCTGAATAACATTCTTGATAAGGGTGATCCGAACTGGATACTGTTCAACAGAGTGCAATATGTGGCGATGTATGCCTATGTCTTTTCGCCGTTGTCAGACAAGGTTTCACTTGTTTCTGTATCAGGAGACGGTCCTTTGCTGGAATATATCATTTCCGAGTCTGAGTTTGACAATATCGTATCGAAATCCGCAGTTGGCGAAGAACTGAAATTCGTTGTCGTGTTGGTCAATGTCAACAGAAAAGGACTTCAGAGGCTGGAAATCGTAATCAGAAAATGCTGATGGCGGCTCGTTCATAAGAAAAACAGCGGAAAGGCTCGTGAAATTACGGCTTTTCCGCTGTTCTTTTTTATTCTGCATTGTTCGTCTTGATCTTGCTGAGTTTTACCTTTTTTGCATCGGAAAGATGGAAAGGCGGACGTTCATCGTGTTTTTTTGTCGAAAGGCTGATGTTCTTCAGCCTGATGCCCTCGGCATGAGTTATGGCGAATCCCCATGCCGGCTGAATGCCGTGTGCCGACGGCTCGGGATAGTTTGCCTCGCCAAACTGATTGGCTTTTCGTGCCGACGGAATGAAGAACGGATTCACTCCGCGCTGCTCGCGCACATCGTCGAGCGTTATGCCGCCGCGATATTCGATGTTTACGTTTTTAATGCTCACGTTTCGTACGGGATGTCCATTTGTTCCGGCAATGATGCAGGCGTAGCGACTGTCAGCATCCTTCACGTTCACGTTGCTGATGCTTATTCCGTTTACCGACGAATGATGAAAACCTTCTGGTGCTCTCATGCGGTCGCCCAGCCTGATGTAGATAGGCGAGTTGCAGATGTCGTTCATCCTTATGTCGCTAACGCTTACGTCCTCGATTGCCGCGCCGTCTACCGTTTCCAAGGCAAGACCGCGACAATGTTCGAATGTGCATCGGCGTATTGTTATGTGTCTGAATCCGCCGTTCGACTCTGTGCCCAGTTTTATGCGCCCTGTCGGACCGTCGCCGTCGGGTGCTTTTACGGATGTTGTGGCACGTGTTCCGTCAATCATCGTGCCTATGTCGAAACCGCTAACGTGGCAGTCCTCAATCAGAACGTGCTCAGTTGGTTTTTCGCGGCCAAGCGCGTATGAGCATTTCAGCACGATGGCATCATCGTTTATCGTATTTACCTTGCAGTTTCTAATTACCACGCGCTCGCAGCAGTCAATGTCAAAGCCGTCGCGGTTGGTGTCGGCCGTTACGTCCTCAATCAGAAGGTCGTCGACACCAGTGAGGAGAAGGGCGAAATGTCCGCATCTCAGAAAACTCAATCCTCGAACTGTTACGTTGCGACAGTCGCGCAAGGCCAGAGCCTTGTTTGCCAGAGTCTTGCCGTTTATATTGTTTTTGATGCCGCGCGACAGAACGTCCGTTCCGTCTATGAGTCCTTCACCCTCGAGCGTAACATCATGCAGATTTTCGCCCCAGATGAGCGAGTTGTGCCAGTGGCTGTGTCCGAAGTCCTGAAAGTGCGAATCGTTCGGCTCTGGTTCGTCGTATCCGGCTTCTGACGATACTTGTGCCGCCTTGATTACTGCACCTTTCTCGAGCCTCAGCGTAATGCCCGATTTCAGTCTGATTGAGTAGCAGAGATATTGTCCTTCAGAAATCAGTACCGTTCCGCCGCCATCTTCCGCCGCCTTGTCGATAGCTTCGTTTATGGCTGGCGAGTCGATGTGCTTTCCGTTGCCCATCGCCCCGAAATCCTTAACGTTGTATGTAGCTGCAAATCCGCTGGTTATATGCAGCGAAAGCAGCACGAATAATATAGTGTAGTTAAATCTTTTCATTGTTTTATTATGAGTTTTTCTTTTTTACTTCCGACGGAAGGATTCCGAACTCCTTTTTGAACGTCTCGCGGAAGTGAGACATCTGGTTGAAGCCCGTCATCATGGCGGCTTCGGTAACGTTGTAGTCGCCGCTCTCGAGCAGTTTGTAGCAATGTTGCAGGCGGAACTTCCTGATGTATTCCTTGGCGGTCATTCCTGTAAGAGCCTTAACCTTGCGATAGAATGTGCTGTGGCTCATCGCCATCTTGTCGGTAACGAACGGAAGGTCGATGTCTTGGTTCATTATGTTGCCGGTTATGATGTCGTTAAGCTTGTCGAGAAACTCTTGGTCGAGACGGCTAAGTTGAGCCACGTTTATCGTCTGCATAGGTTCTTCGACAACCTTTTCGGGCTCTATGCTGCGGTTGCTTATGTATTCGGCCAGTCTACGGCGAGCCGTGAGCAGATTCTTTATTCGGCTTGCCAGAAGTTTGGCGGTGAAAGGCTTTGTGATGTACGAGTCCGCTCCGCTGTCGTAGCCATCTTCCTTGTCCTCGTCGCTGTCTTTGGCTGTGAGAAGGATTATCGGAATGTGGCTCGTGCGGATGTCGCCCTTCAGCACGCGAGTAAGTTGAATTCCGTTCATCTTCGGCATCATGATGTCGCTTACAATTATGTCTGGAATCTGTTCCTGAGCCATCTGCACGCCCTCTTCGCCGTTTGTTGCCTCTATTATGCGGAAGTCATCGCAGAACGAGTCGGCAATGTACTGGCGGATGTCGGCGTTGTCCTCGACAACCAGAAGCGTCGGCATTGATGCGCCCTGTGTCTCTTGCTCCGAATCCTGCATATCTTCTTCCGAATCTGTAAGAACAGACTCGTCGTCCTTGTGAAGCGCGTTCGGATAGGTATTGTCTATACTCAGCGACAGAGTGAAGCAGCTGCCTCGCCCTTCGGTGCTCTCTACGCTCAGTTGCGCTTCGTGAAGGTCGGCGAGCGATTTTACGAGAGCCAGTCCGATGCCCGTTCCCGATGCCTGATGTCCGTCGTTTGCCTGATAGTAACGCTCAAAGACGTGCGGCAGGGCTTCAGGACTGATGCCGTAGCCAGTGTCGGCAACCGAGATGCTTACCATTCCGTCGTCTGCCATGCTTACGGTTGTGCTGATGCTACCTTCTTCGGTATATTTAATGGCGTTAGAGAGCAGATTGTTCAGCACGGTGGTTATGATTTCTGAGTCGAAATAGACGTTTGGCAGATTTTCGTCGATGTTGAGTTCGAACTTCACCTTCGGATTTCTGTTCAACTCGTTGTAGTAGAGACCGATTTCGCGCACAAATTTGCCCAAATCGCCCTTTGCCACGGTAAGGCGGCGGTTTTGCGTCTCGGCTTTTCTGAACTCCAGAATCTCGTTAATCAGTTCGCGCAGTCTGTCTGCGCTCTTCTGAATCATCGAAACGCGTCGGCGGCACGTCTGCGGAAGTTGTTTGTCGTCTGCCAAGTCCTCGAGTGGACCGAGGATGAGCGTTAGCGGAGTGCGCAGTTCGTGGGTTATGTTAGTGAAGAATCTCAGACGTTCCTCGTTCAGTTCCTGCTTCTGCTGGCTCTCGCGCTTTTCCAGTTCGAGCGAGTTGCGTAGCGTCAGTCGGCGTTTGTACGAGCGCATCAGCCACACAATCCACATTATTAGTGCTATTGTGTAGAGAATGTAGGCCCACCAAGTGCGCCAGAACGGCGGATTGATGATAATCTCAAGTTGAGTCTGCTTGGCATTCTCCCAATCCTGGTTCTTCAGTTTTGCCCTCAGAATGAAGGTGTAGTGCCCCGGCTGCAATCCGCGGAAGATAACGTCGTGGTCGTTGTCTATGTTGTACCACTTGTTGTCCATGCCCTTCATCATGTACGAGTATTCAACGCTCTCGGCTTGTGCAAAGTCGCGCACGGTAAATGTAAGGCGAATGGTGTTCTGGTTGTATTCTGTGTAGACTCGTTTTTGCGAGTCGGGCATCAGTTGCTGAAGTATCGTGTTTTTTCCTTCGGAAGCATAAAACCCGAAGTCAATAATTTGAACGTCAGAAACTTGCGAATTTCGGTTCAATAACTTCGGATTGAAGAAGCATGCACCCGATGCCGAGCCGAAATATATCGTTCCGTCGTTGCCTGTTATGGCTGCTCCGCTGGCAAATCCGGTAGGCTGATGCGTGTCTTGAACGCCGAAATTATAGAATCTTTTTGAATCATGGTCGAAGCGCGACAATCCCGAATAAGTGCTTAGCCAGATGTCGCCGTCGCCGCTTTGTTGCAGAGCCTGAAGATGAATGTCGTTAAGTCCTTGCTGACGGCCGTAGCAACTTATGCCTTTCAGATTAACCGGGTCGGCAAGATGGATAAGTCCTGCATCGGTAGCCAACCATAATCCCGAGTTTTTGCGGTCTTTTATAACCTGCCTTATCTTGTTGGTCGGAAATCCGTTTGGCGTGGTAAGATGTTTGTACTTGCTCGTTTTCAGGTTAAATGAATAGATGCCATCGCCAAGTGTAGCGATAAACACTTGATTATTCGATGTTTTCAGAATACAGGTGATAGGCGAGTGCAGCATTTTGCTTATTGCCTCGTGCTTCACTATTTTTCCGTAATGATACTTGTATGCGCCGTATTCTGCGCCAATCCAGATGTTTCCGTCTGCATCTTCGTAGAAAGAATGGATGTCCGAGCCTTCGGGAAGAATCCTGATGTGTTCAAACTGCTCTGTCTTTCGGTCGAAGCGGAAGACACCTTGGTCGTCGATGCCTATCCACACGTTTCCGTTGCGGTCGGTCATCATGCAGCGCGGAAAACTGAATTCACGGTGCATCTTGTTCTGTCCCGACCATTGTCGCGTCATTTTCAGGTCGTGCCACAGCGACAGACCGTTTTCGTTGGCAATCCACAGTCCGTCGGACTTTGTGTCGTTTGCCATCGCATTTATCGAGTGTTTTCCGTCAAGAATGCTAAAGTCGGACTTCTGCGCGCTGATGAAGTCAATGCCGGTGCTGTGGTTTCCAATCCAAACGTTGCCGTAAGGGTCTTGCAAGACGCTTCGCGTGTTAAGCGATGATGTTTTCACCGAAACGTTCTCGTAGCACAGAACGGCATTGTCGGGCGACAGAACCTTTATTCCGCCGATGTCTGTGGCAATCCACAGCGTGCCGTCGTTCATCTGTTTTATGTCGTATACGTTGTCTTCGAATCCGTTTGTGCCTGTAACTTTGCTGAAAGTTCCGGTGTTGGGGTCGAAGCGTGCCAGTCCGCGGTCTGTTCCAACCCAGATGCGCTGCTGACGGTCTTTGTAGATGCATCTTACGTTGTTTCCCGGCAGTCCGTCTTTCTTCTCCTTCTGATACAGATAGTTTGTTGTCTGCCCTGTGCTCAGGTCAACAATGCTCATTCCGTGCTGAGGATGACCGATATACAGATGTCCTCTGCCGTCTTCTATTGCGCATCTGTTGTCGTGAAGTTCCTTCATTTTCAGGTTTACTGGCAGTAACTTACCTTTTTCAATCTTCAGTTTCTGAACCTCGCCGTTGCCATAAACAAGCCACACGCCGTCGGATGCCGACGCAATGTTGTTGATGCTCGATTTTATCAGTCCGTTGTTGGCATTCAGAATCTCCGTTGTGCCTTTTGTCGGATTGTAGATGGCAAGTCCGCGCTCCGTGCCTATGAGCATCAGTCCCGATGGCTCGTGCCAGTAGAGCGATGATATGTACTGTCCGCTCACAATCTCGTTTGTAACTACCGGCTGACACATTTTTCCGGCTATGCGGTTAACTCCGCTTTCGGTAGCAGCCCAAACGTAGCCCTGTCCGTCTATGGCGATGGCGTTTACAAAATTGTTCGACAGTCCGTCCGACGAATTTATGCATTTCGAGATATTGTGAACCTGAGCATACGGCATCAGGCTGCACAGCACAAATGTTATTGTTAAAATTATTTTCTTTCTCATGACAATCTTCAAAGGTTTTTCAGCCTTGCTATTTTCGATTGTTTATAATAATGTGTTGTATATTCTTTGCAAATATACAAAAAAGAGCAGGTAAGTAAAACAGCGAAATCGCTTTTCGGGAACATTGACGCGTTAGTGTACTCATTTTGCTGAATTATTGTGTTTTTTACGTTGAAAATCTATGTTTTTGTCCCATTCTGCTGAAAAACCATACTCTAAATGGCAGAAATATGTCGGTATGTTCTTGATAAATCTTTCTACTTTTGTCGCAATCAAGTCGACGAAATCTATTACCATGGATTGTTTCGAGAGACTTAACAGAATACTAAAACCAATGTTTCTAAAAAGAAGCGTGAACATAAAGTGAACATTTTAGTTAACTATAATTTTAATTTTAAAGGTTATTATGGAAGTAAAAAAGAATCCAAAGAGTCGTTCTGCCATGAGCGGAAAGGCTGACAAGAAAGGTTTCTGCCGCAGATGTCAGAACTTTCTTATTCTTGTCCTGATGGCTCTATGCCCGGCTTTTTCCATGGCACAGGGACAGCAAGTGACGGGAAATGTCGTTGATGAGTCGGGCGACCCTATCATTGGTGCAAGCGTGCAGGTAAAGGGCACAAGCAACGGTACTATAACCGATTTTAACGGAACTTTCAACATTTCGGGTGTATCAAAGAATGCGAATCTTGTTATCTCTTACATCGGATTCCGCACTCAGACCATTTCAGTTGCTGGAAAAAACAATATCAAGGTAACTCTTGAAGAAGACAAACAACTTCTCGACGAGGTTGTGGTTGTTGGTTACGGTATGCAGCGCAAGACCGATGTAACCGGAGCGCTTACCCGTGTGGGCGAGAAGGAACTCAACTCAAAGCCAGTGGCAAATGCTTTTCAGGCATTGCAGGGAAAGGCTGCCGGAGTTGATATCACCACCAACGAGCGTCCGGGAACTGTTGGTAGCATCAGCATTCGTGGTCAGCGTTCAATCAATGCCGGCACAGATCCTCTCTATGTTGTAGATGGTGTGCCATTGCAGGCTGGCGGTATCGAGTCTATCAACCCTCGCGACATCGAGTCTATCGACATTCTGAAGGATGCTTCTTCTACTGCCATCTATGGTAGCCGAGGCGCAAACGGTGTTGTTCTGGTAACAACAAAGCGCGGTCAGGAAGGCAGAACTCAGGTCTCATACGGTGGCTCTTTCACATTCGAGAAGATTGTCGACAAGAGCCCTGCAATGAGTGCAAGCGACTATATTACATGGCGTCGTTGGGCAATGTACAACCAGAGCCCAAGCAAGTACACTCCGGGCAATCAGCCAACAAAGGAGCAGGATAGCGAGTTCTTCAAGGGCGATAACACCGCACTTGCCAACGTAATGAAAGGATGGGAGAGCGGAACTTGGGACGGCTCAAAGGTTACTGATACCGACTGGACCGATTTCGTAACTCAGACAGGTATCACTCAGGAGCACACGCTAAGTGTTCGTGGCGGTACAAAGAATGTTTCTGGCTTTGTTTCTTTCGGTTACATGAAGAACAAAGGTACTCAGAAAGGTCAGGAGTATGAGCGTTACAACTTCTCGGCATCTGCCGATGTACAGGGCAACAGGTGGTTTAAGGCTGGCGGCTCTTTCAACGCATCTTACAGCGTACAGCAGTATGGTTATTCTAAGGCATACGGAACAAATTCAGGTCCTACTGATATCTATGGTGCGGCAAAGGCAATTCTTCGTTACACTTTGCCATACGATGAAGATGGAAATCTCATCACTCAGCCGGGTGGTTCAACAACAAACACATACTCTATCATAGACGAGTGGACAAAGTCTAACGATAACCGCGAGAACTATCGCGTTTTGGGCAGTTTCTATGCTCAGATTGACTTTGGCAAAATGTGGGAGAAACTGAGTGGCTTGCAGTGGAAGACACAGTTCGGCCCTGAGTTGCGCTACTATCGTAACGGAAACTTCCTCGATGCAAGTTCTATTAGCCGTGCAGGAGGTAACAATACAGTTAGCCGTGACGATGAACGCCAGTTGGCTTGGACTCTCGACAATATGTTGCTCTTCAACAAAGAGTTTGGCAAGCATACGGTTGGCGTTACTCTGTTGCAGAGTGCTTCAAAGTCAAACAAAGAGGAAAGCAAAATAAGCGAGGAGAACATTCCTATTCCTTCTTTCCTATGGAATAATCTTGGTGCTGTTGATGTAACAGACTCTAAATATAAGGTAGGCATTGGCTCAGATTTGAACGAAACTGCCATGACATCTTATATGGCTCGTGTAAACTACTCTTTCATGGAGCGTTACTTGCTCACTGCTTCTGCCCGTTGGGATGGTGCGGCTGTTCTTGCTCAGGGCAACAAGTGGGATTTCTTCCCATCTATGGCACTTGGCTGGCGTATGGAGCAGGAGGAATTCATGAAGGATTTCGATTGGCTCGACCAGTTGAAGGTGCGTGCCGGTGTCGGTGTTACAGGAAACTCGGCTGTTTCTCCTTACGGAACACTTGGCGTAATCAGTTCTTACTGGATGCCATTCAGCACAGGTAACTCACAGATTTTGGTTACTAACGAGCCTTACTATTCAAGCGGTTCAAACCTTATGCCTAACAAGTATCTGGGTTGGGAGAAGACAACTCAGTGGAACTTAGGTTTCGACTTCAGTGTATTGAAGGGACGTATTGGCGGTACAATCGATATCTATACATCTCGTACAAATGATTTGATTCTTAATGTTAGCATTCCTTCAATTAACGGTTATCCGGCAATGAAGTCAAACATCGGCCAGACAAAGAACAAGGGTTTCGAGTTCACTCTTAACACAATTCCTGTTATGACAAAGGATATTACTTGGAACTCAAATATCAATTTTGCATGGCAGAAGGATGAAATCGTTGAACTTGCTAACGGAAAGCAGGACGATGTAAATAATTCTTGGTTCATCGGACAGTCTATCGGCGTTTTCTATGGCTATCAGAATGCTGGCTTGTGGCAGGAGAGCGATGCCGAGGAGATGGCTAAGTTCAACGCTAACGGCGAGAAGTTCACAGCCGGTAACGTTCGCCCAGTAGACCAGAACGGCGACTATAAGATTGATGCTTCAGACCGTGTAGTTCTTGGCAACAAGAATCCACGCCTTACAGCAGGATGGTCTAACATTGTATCTTGGAAGGGCTTGGAGCTTACTATCGAGTTGCAGGGACGCTTCAAGTATATGATAAGCACAGGCGGCGAAGGTCAGCTTGGTATGTATCAGCAGCGCGAAATAAGCTACTGGACTCCAGAGAATACCGGTGCTGAGTGGCAGAAGCCTATCTACAACCAGTCTGGTGGCGACCCATATTCTGGTCTGCTCGGTTTCAAGGACGCATCTTTCATCAAGGTTCGCAATTTGTCTCTTGGATATACCCTCGACAAGAATCTGCTTAAGAACCTTGGCATCAGCAACTTGAAGTTCTATATTCAGGGGCGCAACCTTGGTATGCTCTACTCTTCAGTAGACTTTATGGATCTTGATACAAACAAGACTTATTTCAACCGTGGCTTCACTTTGGGTATGCAGGTTGATTTCTAAAATAATAAACTTAATAGAATTGTTTGAATATGAAATATATAAATAACAAGATTGTTGGCGGTGCATTGTGTATGCTCTCGCTGCTTGGAACTACATCATGTAGCGACGATTTTCTGAAAGAAGATGCCGGCCACAAGTACACAGATGCTCTGCTCGAGGAGGAGACTGGAGCTCTTCAGATGGCAGCCGGTCTTTATGCCAATATCCGCTGGCACTTCGGATATGAGTGGGCATACGGTATCAACCTTTACGGTTGCGACGAGTTCACTAACGGTGCCGACCTTACTTCGGAGTGCTGGAACACATACGATAACCGCCTTAATCCGCAGGACTTGACTCCGGCTCTTGGTGCTGCAAACAAAAACTGTCCGGCCGTTTCGGCTCTGTGGGATCAGATGTACTACGGAATCTCAACAGCCAACCTTATTATTAGTGGCGCAGACAAGATTTCGAACGAGGAATCTCGTAATAAGGTAAAGGGCGAGGCTCATTTCCTTCGCGGATACAATTACTATCGTCTGTTTGCACAGTATGGTGGCGTTGCTCTCGAAACCGAGCCTGCAAACGGTAATGTAAAGAAGTATTACGAGCGTGCAACAGAGGAGCAGACACTTAATCAGGTTATTTCTGATTTTGAGGAGGCTTATAATCTTTTGCCAGAAGATAAATGGCGCGGAAACGGTACATGGACAAAGTATACAGCCGCTCATTTCCTTGCCAAGGCTTTGTTGTTCCGTCAGTCTGAGCGTTGTGCAAAGTGGAATTCGGCATACGACAAGAGTAAGGATTTGAACCGCGTAATCTCTCTTTGCGACGAAGTTATTGCAGCATGCCCGCTGGCTGCAGACTATTGGGATCTTTACGGAAAATGGACTGGCGTTGATTGCAAGAACGAGGGCTTGTCTGAGATTCTGATGGCTGCCGAGCATAACGAGGATAAGTCAACCCAGGGTCGCTTCGGAAACCGTACATACAACTATTTCGACCCTCAGTTCTCTAACTTCTCTGGCGGTTGGGTTCAGCGCGGTCAGTACATCGGTGGTATGGACTTCCAGCGTTGCCGTCCAACAGAGTACAGCTACAGCGTATTCGACAACGTGAACGATGCCCGTATGTGGAAGACATTCAAGACTGTATACGGCTTGAACAATATAGCATTGAGTGCCGAGGATACAAAGGATAAGAACGGTAATACTGTACAGGGCGTAAAGTCAAAGTATGGAATAACCGACGAGCAAGTTCCTGATTTGGGCGACGAAGGTATCATCTTTATCCTCAACAAGAAGTCTGACACTCGTTTCGATGGCAATCCTTACGGAACATTCGGCCGTGGCGGTGATGTTCACAACTTCGTCAACCCTCTCACAGGAAAGTGGGTTCCTAATGCCTTCGTTACATTCCAGAATGGTAAGTATGTGCTGAACACTTACACTGGCAATCCTTCTACTTCAAACGTGTTCTGCGGAATCAACAAGACTGCCGACGGTACACGAACAGGCGAGAAGGGTGATGCTCATCGTGATGTAATTATGGCTCGTACTGGCGAGACTTATCTTGTTAAGGCTGAGGCTCAGGTTCGTCTTGGCAACTATCAGGATGCAATCAGTACGGTTAATGTTCTTCGCGCCCGCGCTCAGTGGAAGAACGGCGAGGACAGAAGCTACTACACCGACGGTTCTATGGCTTTCTTGAAGGCTGATGGCGGCGATAACGATAACTCTACCGCAACATCTACATCTGTAAAGAAAAACAAGGACAAGAATGGCAAGGTATTGAATAATACAGAGGCTTATTACGCTTCGATGACTCACAAGAATACTTATTATCTCTCAACAGGCATCGAGGAGACAAAGGAGGCTTCAAACCTTCAGATCGAGAGCTATTCAAGTCTGCCAGCCGAGGATGAGGCTATCTTGCAGGCATTAGGCTGCACTTCAGACTACGATCGTATGCTAAACTTCATCTTCAACGAGCGTTCTCGCGAGCTTCTTGGCGAGTGGAACCGTTGGGAGGAACTATCACGCGCAGGATTGCTTATTTCACGTGCCAAGGCATTCAACCCTGAGGCTACTGGCATAACAGCCAACAAGCATGAGTTGCGCCCAATTCCACAGAAGTTTATCGATGCCCTCCAGAACGAAGACGGTACAAACTTGTCTGAAGAGCAGAAGAAAGTATGGCAGAATAATGGTTATTAAAATTTAAGATAAGAGTTTTTGTTTTATTTCTGCAAATAAGCAAAGTGTGCTTAGTATTAGTATTAACAGTAAGGACTGCGTCGTGAGACGCGGTCCTTTTTTGATTGCTTTTTTCTTCTGCTTTATTTTGTGTGGCTTTAGGGACGGATGTTTTGTGAGACTTACTTTTGTGACGTGTCGCAAACTTTTTTGATAGTTCCGTATTATTACAATTATACTATAGAACTTTTGCTGCCTGCTTAGGGAATGAGCCTATCACAAACTCACAACATTTATAAATGTGTGCCAGTATATTGCATATTTAATCGGTATGGATATACTAAAAATGGTGTTATTATGCAAAAAATGGCAAAAAAAGTCCTTTTTAGGTAGGGGGTAGCAAGAGGGTAGTAAGGGGATAGCAAGGGGGAAGGTTCGACAAAGCGTATATTGATGCAGTTTGCAATTGACAATTCACAATCACAGTTGACAATTTCTTTTGTAAAAAGTTGAAATTATCAATTTATAATTGAGAATTCAAAATTATAGAAAAAGTAGACTTTTTTACCTTTTGGTAAACACAAAATAGCGTCAAGGAACGTTCTGGTAAGTTGGAAGGTACGTGGAAGATACGGTCAAGCAAGCCGGAAAGTTCGGGATGCCTTCGGGATTCGTTCGAGACGAGCACTCTACCCAAAGTCATTTGTAATGTCCCCAAAAAAAATTCCGCAAATCCATGACGGTTGCGGAACTTTTTATCGAATGTTTATTTAGCTCAACTTGTGAATAATTAGTCCAGAACGAAGTTTAGGCTCGAACCATGTAGCCTTTGGAGGCATAATCTTGCCACTGTCGGCTATGTCCATAATCTGCTGCATTGAGACAGGGTAGAGTGCAAGAGCCGTGCGCATTTCGCCGTTGTCAACGCGGCGCTTCAGTTCTTTCAGACCGCGCAGACCGCCAACAAAGTCAATTCGCTTGTCGCTGCGCAAATCTTTTATGCCAAGAATCTCGTCAAGGATAAGACGGCTCGAAATATCTACGTCGAGAACGCCGATAGGGTCGTTGTTGTCGTATGTTCCTTCCTTAGCCTTGAGCGAGTACCAGTTGTTGTCGAGGTAGAGCGAGAACTCGTGCAACTGCTGAGGCTTGTATTCTGCCTCGCCCTTCTTCTCTACATCGAAGTTCTTCTTCAGAGCCTCAAGGAACTGCTCGGAAGAGAGTCCGTTAAGGTCTTTCACAACTCTGTTGTAGTCGAGGATTGTCAGCTGGCTTGCAGGAAATGCCACGGCCATAAAGTAGTTGTATTCCTCGTCGCCCTTGTGATTTGGGTTCTGCTTTGCCTTCTCTGCGCCTACAAGAGCAGCGGCAGCCGAGCGGTGATGTCCGTCGGCAATGTAGAGCGACGGCATGTCGGCAAACTCCTTCGTTACGGTCTTGATGTCGGCATCGTCGCTGATAATCCAGAACTTGTGTCCGAAACCGTCTACAGGGGCGATGAAATCGTATTCTGGAGTTGTCTTAGTGTATTTCTTTACAAGTTCGTCAAGAACCTTGTTGTCGGGATATGCAAAGAACACAGGTTCGATGTTTGCGTTGTTCACGCGAACATGCTTCATTCTGTCTTCCTCCTTGTCGCGGCGTGTAAGTTCGTGCTTCTTTATCACGTTTGTCATGTAGTCGTTAACGTATGCGCCAATAACCAGACCGTACTGTGTCTTTCCGTTCATGGTCTGTGCATAGATGTAGTATTGCTCCTTCTCGTCCTGAACAAGCCATCCGTTGTCCTGGAATTTCTTGAAGTTCTCGGCAGCCTTCTCGTACACGCGCGGATCGTATTCCGATGTTCCTACAGGAAAGTCTATCTCGGGCTTGATGATGTGATAGAGTGACATCTCGTTGTCGCCAGCCTCGGCGCGAGCCTCTTCAGAGTCGAGAACGTCGTAAGGACGGCTTTCTACTTTCTCAACCAAGTCTTTTGGTGGGCGGATGCCTTTGAATGGTTTTATAATTGCCATATTTTAGTCTTTTTTATATTTTCTGAAAAAGTTTTGTGTGTATTATTCAGTCTTGTAGCATTAGCATAGGGTTATGCTATTTGTCAAGGTTATATATCTTCTGAGAAAAGGAAAAAGTACTATGCACATTGCAAGGCTCTGTGCATAGTACTGTATTCTGATAATTACTTGTTAACTTGGAACTTAGTAATACCTTCCTTGATGAAGCCTACAATCTGCTTTGCTGCTGCGATACCAGCGTTGATGTTAGCCTCGGCAGTCTGAGCACCCATCTTCTTAGGAGTTGAGAAGTAGCGACCCTCGAACTTAGAAGCGAACTCGTCGTTAGCATCAGGCATGATGTCGGTGATGTACTTCAAGTCTTCGCGCTCTTCCATCAGTTTGATGAGGCCAGCCTCGTCGATAACCTCCTTGCGGGCAGTATTGATGATGATTGCGCCCTTCTTCAGAGTTGAGCAGAGGTCGTAGTTGATGCTCTGCTTAGTCTCTGCTGTTGCAGGGATGTGAAGAGAAACGATGTCGCAAGTCTTGAACAGTTCAGCCTGTGAAGCAACAGCGTGAACGCCGGCAGCCTCGATAGCGTCAGCAGGGCAGAAAGCATCGTAAGCATAGATGTCCATGCCGAATCCGGCAGCGATGCGAGCCACGTTACGGCCAACCTGACCGAATGCGAGGATACCAAGCTTCTTGCCCTTCAATTCTGTACCTGCCTTGCCGTTGTAGAAGTTGCGGACAGCATATACGAGCATACCGAAAACAAGTTCGGCAACTGCGTTTGAGTTCTGGCCCGGAGTGTTCATTACAACCACGTTGTGGGCTGTAGCAGCCTCAAGGTCTACATTGTCGTAGCCTGCGCCGGCGCGGACAACAATCTTCAGATTCTTTGCAGCGTCGAGAACCTCGGCTGTAACTTTGTCTGAACGTATGATAAGTGCATCAACATCCTTAACTGCATCGAGAAGCTGAGCCTTCTCTGTGTACTTTTCAAGAAGTGCAAGTTCGAAACCTGCTGCTTCAATTTCTTTCTTAATGCCTTCAACTGCAACTGGTGCAAAAGGCTTTTCTGTTGCTACTAATACCTTAGTCATTATCTTGTTTGTTAATTGTTTGTTTTTCTTTTAGTTGAATCTTGCCATAAAAGCAAAAAAAGGCCCATTTGCATGAGCCTTTCTGTTGGGTGTATTTTATTAGTGCTTAGCCTCGAAAGCCTTCATGCTGTCAACAAGAGCCTGAACGCTCTCTACAGTCATGGCGTTGTAGCAAGATGCACGGAAACCGCCTACTGAACGGTGACCCTTAACGCCAACCATGCCAGCCTCTGTGAAGTGCTTCATTGCGTCAGCCTCAAGCTCCTTGTACTCGTCCTTCATTACCCAGCAGATGTTCATGATTGAACGATCCTCTGGATCAAGGATTGTTGGACGGAATATCTTAGAAGAATCGATAGCGTTGTACAGAATCTCGGCACGCTCCTTGGCACGCTTGTCCATAGCCTCTACACCGCCCATCTTCTTAATCCACTTAAGGTTCTGAAGTGCGCAGTAGATAGGAACTACAGGAGGAGTGTTGAACATTGAGCCGCCATCAACATGAGTGCGATAGTCGAGCATTGTTGGGATGTGGCGAGTTACCTTGCCAAGAGCATCGTTCTTTACGATAACGAAAGTAAGACCTGCCATTGCAAGATTCTTCTGGGCGCCACCGTAGATACAGTTGTACTTTGCAACGTCGATAGGACGTGAGAAGATATCTGATGACATATCGCTAATCAATGGAACTGGAGAATCCAAGTCCTTGCGAATCTCAGTACCGTAGATTGTGTTGTTAGATGTGAAGTGGAAATAGTCGGCATCGGCTGGAATCTCAAACTTCTTTGGAATATAGTTGTAAGTTGTATCTGCTGAAGATGCAACCTCAACAACCTCACCGAAAGCCTTAGCTTCCTTCATTGCCTTCTTTGCCCAAACACCTGTGTTAAGGTATGCAGCCTTCTTCTCAAGGAAGTTGTAAGGAACCATACAGAATTCCAAGCTCGCACCACCACCAAGGAACAGAACCGAGTAACCCTCTGGAATGTCGAGAAGTTCCTTGAACAAAGCAACTGCTTCGTCAACAACTGGCTGGAAATCTTTTGCACGGTGGCTGATTTCCATAAGTGAAAGACCTGATCCGTTAAAATCAAGGCAAGCGCTTGCTGTAGCCTCGATAACCTCGCGTGGGAGGATAGATGGTCCGGCATTGAAATTATGCTTTTTCATTTGATGTTTGTTTTATAAATTGATTATTAGTTATTCCTACATTAAAAAAATCGCGGCGAATTTACTCAAAAAAAGTTGCATAACAAAACTAATTTTACAAAAATGTTAAAAATAGTGCAACTTTTGAATAAATTGATTATAATTATTTACTAATCTCGATAATTGTCTTTTGATTTTTAATCTTTAATCCCGATGTGTTAGAAAGCATCTGTTTCGCCTTTTTTCTTGCAACGGCAACGTAGCTGTGGTGCGCCATCACGTCAATCTGACCGATTTCGTCTTTCTGCAAGCCACCCTGTTTGCACAGAAATCCTACGATGTCTACCTTGTTCAGTTTGTCTTTCTTGCCTCTACCTATATATATGGTAATCCATTTCGGGGTTGAGACTGTGAATTCGCCCACCTTCAGTTCGAAATCGCTTGCCTGCCATTCGTCGAGAGCCGTTTCTTCAGGACCTACGATGATGTATGCGTTGCCGGTCTTGTCCCATCTTGCCGTACGTCCGTTGCGATGCACAAATGCTTCGGCATTCAGCGGCAGGTGATAGTGTATCACGTTGTCTACCGCCTCGATGTCGAGTCCGCGTGCCGCCAAATCGGTGCTTACGAATACGTTGCAACTTCCGTTTCTGAATCGGTAGAGGGCGCGCTCGCGAAGGTCTTGGTCCATTCCGCCGTGAAAATATTCGCAGAAAATGCCTTGCTGCTTCAAGAATTTTGCCGTGCGTTCAACGCTCTCGCGGTAGTTTACGAAGACGATGCTCTGCTGTTCGCCCAACTGACAAAGAAGATTGAAAAGAGTGTTCAGTTTGTCCTTCTCTGGCGAATCTACCTTGTAGACGTTGATTCTGGCATCGCGTTCTGTGCTGTCCTCAAGAAAGTTGAGCACTTTGTATGAATGCATTCCTCCGAGTAGCGCGTTAAGTCGTGCGAAATCCTTTTTGGCTTCGCGTTCCTGCTCCTCGCTGTTTAGTTGTGTGGCAGATGTCAGCATTCTGTATTCGACCTTGTCGAGTTGCTGCAAAACCTCGGTCATCTCCTTCATGAAACCGAGTTCAAGACATTTGTCGAACTCGTCGATAATCAGATTGCTTGCCACAACTGTGCTGAAGTTTCCTTTTTTCAGGTGGTCGTTCAGTCGTCCCGGAGTTCCGATGATGATTGTCGGATTCAGGCTCTTTATTGTTCTGTGCTCGTCCATTGCAGCCCTTCCGCCGTAGACTGCAACAGATGTGAAAGGTGTGCGCATACTCTTTATTACGCTGCCAATCTGCAAGGCCAGTTCACGACTCGGTGCAATGATTACAGCCTGCACTCCGTTAATGTCCTTGCGCAGTCGTTGAATAAGCGGAAGCAGGAAGGCAACGGTCTTTCCGCTTCCTGTAGGACTGAAAATCATAACTTGTTTCGACGTGGCTTTCAAGGCCGCGTTTTGCATCTCGTTCAGATTCTCAATCTGTATATTTTTCAGAATTTCGTTTATCATATCGTTATTTTTGATGGCAAAGATATGAAAATATCAGAAATATGCAGTATCTTTGCACTCTGTAAAATAATTTTTATTATTGATGAGATTTTTCAGATTTTTTATTTTAATGATGCTTGTAGCCTTTACTTCTTGTAATAGCTATAAAAAAGTTCCTTATATTCAGAACAGTGACAGTGTAAATGTATTCAAGGACAATGCTGTTTTGTACGATGCTCGTATACAGCCGAAAGACTTGCTTACAATTACGGTAAATAGTTCAAATAGGGATGTGTCGTCTCCTTTTAATCTTGTCGTTCAAAGTACTTATGTCAATAGTTTGGGATCAATGGGAACGCTTCAGACATATCTTGTTGACAATAATGGAAATATTGACTTTCCTGTATTGGGACAACTCACGGTTGGAGGCAAGACCAAGAGTGAGTGCGAGGATATGATTCGCGAAAAACTGAAGGATTATATCAAAGATGAGGTTCCTGTTGTTTCTGTCAGAATGAGTAACTACAAGATTTCTGTTCTTGGTGAGGTCACATCTCCAGGAGTCTTCATTATTTCTAATGAAAAGGTTAATATTTTCGAGGCATTGGCTCTTGCCAAGGACCTTACAATTTACGGAAAACGTGATGCCGTTAAACTTATACGCGAAAATGATAAGGGAGAGAAAGAAATCGTAAGACTCGATTTGAATGATGCGCGCATCATCTCATCACCTTATTATTATTTGCAGCAGAACGATATCATATATGTTGAACCAAACAAGGCAAAGGCTAAAAACTCTGATATTGGTAGCAGCACGTCGTTGTGGTTTACAACCGTTTCTATCGTAATATCATTGGCATCGCTTATGTATAACATCTTAAAGTAAATTATTATGAGATATAACAACAAATCAAATCTCGACCAACAAGGACTCGAATATTATGATGATCTGAGAGATGACGATCTTGAAGACGATAGCCTTGATATTGACTTTAAGTATATAATCGCACTTTTTCTTGTTCACTGGAAATGGTTCGCCATTTCTGTGGCGGTGTGCTTGTCGTTTGCTTATCTGAAGTTGCGTCTGGCTGTGCCGACTTACAAGTCGGTTGCCCAAATTATGATAAAGGACGATGAGTCGAGCCAGCGCCCGGCAATGAACGGAATTGCTGCCATGGTCGACATGGGAATGGACATGACGAGCAGTTTCGACAACGAAGTTTTTGTTCTGAAAAGTAAGACGTTGGGAAAGCAGGCCGTTACAGATGAAGGCTTGTATATTTCTTGTTTCAGAGAAGGACGTTTCAAAAAGTATGACATGTATGGCGAAGAACAGATTGTCACAACTGTCGATACCGCAGCTATAAACATTCTTAATTTGAATGAATCGGCAGGAGCATCGTTCCATTTGGATATCGAAGAAGACAATCAGTATAGTCTTGTCGGAGTCGTTTCAAATGGAAAGAAGAAAGAAAGCATAAAAGAGAATTTCAAGTCGCTGCCACATGTCATTTCTACTTCACTCGGTAAAATAATGCTGGCAAAGAAACATGAGAATTCTAAGATTGCGCCTCAAAAACTCATTATAAATATTGAGCCTCCAGTAGTTGTTGCTCGCAGATTCATGAGTGGTTTCAATGTTGAACCTGCTTCTAAGACAACGACTGTTGCCGACCTTTCGTACGTTGACATAAACGGAAAACGTTCTACTGTATTCCTGAGTGCTATGGTTAATGCGTATAACAAACAGGCTCAGGCTGACAAAGACGAGGTTGCCACAAAAACGGGATTATTCATCGACGAGCGTCTTGCCGTTATCAGCGGTGAGTTGAGCAGTACAGATAAGAATCTCGAAGACTATAAGCAGTCTTCCGGTTTGGTTGATCTTGTGACTGACAGCAGACAGGCTCTGACTCAGAATTCATCTTATGAGCAGAAGATTGTGGATATTCAGACTCAGCAGAATCTTGTTCAGTATCTGAAGGACTATGTGAACAAGGACGAAAACTATATGGGTGTAATCCCTGCAAACATCGGTATTTCAGATGCAAGTTTGAGCCAGCTCATAACTGCCTACAATGCAAAGGTTCTCGAAAGAAATATCTTGCTGAAGACATCTACAGAGAACAACCCGAGTGTACGCGATATCACAAGTACCGTGCAGGACATGTATGCAAACATCAAGAACACTATTCAGAGTGTTCAGCATGGCTTGCAGATTAACAGACGTAACCTCGACAGACAAGAGGGTAGCATTAACCAGAAGATTGTCAAGGCTCCTCAGCATGAAAGGTATCTGAATGATATTCTTCGTCAGCAGGAGGTAAAGAATGGCATTTATCTGCTGTTGCTCCAGAAGCGTGAGGAGAATGCCATAACTTTGGCTTCGACAACAAACAAGGCTAAGATTGTTGATGAACCTACGTTGTTGGGACAGGTATCTCCTAAGAAGAACATCTTCTATATAATCGCTTTGGCTATCGGATTCATTATTCCGATAATCGTATTCTATGTAAACCGTCTGCTCAAATATAAGGTTGAGACGAGAATGGATGTCGTAAAGGCAACGCATAAGCCTATTCTTGGAACTGTTCCGAGAGCAAATGTGCTTCAGGAGGGCGAGCGTGCCATCGTTGTCAAGAAAGACAAGAATGACTTGATGGCTGAGACATTCAGAACACTTCGAACGAACCTTAACTTTATGCTTAAGGGCAAAGAGCATAGTGTAATTCTTTTCACGTCTACATCGAGCGAGGAGGGAAAGACTTTCATTTCTTCTAACATGGCAATGTCGTTTGCTTTGTTGGACAAGAAAGTGCTGATTGTCGGTCTTGATATCCGTAAGCCTCGTTTGCTGAAGATATTCAATATCAAGAGACAGAATAACGAAAAGCGTGGAATTACGGATTTCTTGAGTTCTGCTCAGATAGATTTTTCTTTGCTTGATGCTGCGATTATTAACAATGGTGTTTTGGATATTCTTCCAAGTGGTACAATTCCGCCGAACCCAGCCGAGTTGTTGTCAGGCGACAGACTGAAGATTGCTATCGATTATCTGAAGCCGAAATACGATTATATCCTTCTCGATACTGCGCCAGTCGGAATGGTGGCTGATACGTTGAGCATCGGTCCGTTGGCAGATGCAAGCGTATATGTTTGTCGTGCAAACTTCACTCCGAAGGAGGATTTGGATTTGGTTTCAAACATCGATGATAAGTTGAATAATATCTGCATAGTAATCAACGATATTGATTTGAGCAAACAAGACAGTTACGGTCATTACGGAAGATATGGCTATCGCTCAAGATACGGATATTATCGTCATTATTACAATTATAAGGCAAGTGGCTATGGCTATGGATTTGGCTATGGCTATGGTGAACGTAATCAAAAAGAGAAAGATGAAGAATAGTTTCAGACTATTTATTGTGATGTTACTTTGTCTGGCAACGTCAAAGAGTATGGCTCAGATGGAGTTTTGTGGAAAATTCAAGATTTCGATTGATACAGACCAAAACGAAAAGTTGGAAACGACAATGGCGGATTGTTGGACTTTCGAGGTCTTTGACGACAACGATTTCAGAGACATTGAGTACAGACAGAAGGCTGGAGTTGTTATTAAGTTTGCAGGCAAGGCCGATTTGACCTTATTCGTGGAGAAACTTCTTGAATATGGAAAGGCTAAGAAGAAAGAACTTTCTCCGTTAGTTTATTCGATAAAAGAGAAGGACGACGAATGGAAGTCGACAAGAATCAAGGTTGACCAATTCGACAGACTGCTTCATTTTACGGTAACGAAATATCCGATAAATGGTGACGGCGTGGTTACATCGACAACGCTGTTGAACCTGAATAATTTAAAGCAGATTCTGAAGGAACTGAGATAAAAAAAGAGCGAGGCAATAATCAAAACGATTTTTGTCTCGCTCTTTTTTATAGTTTTACAACCATATTTTCTCTGCTCAGTTCTGTATTCATGAATATTTTCTGTGCTTCTTTCAGAAGAACGCTTTCGTCTTCGTAGCGCGCCGAAAAATGTCCGATGAGCAATTTCTTTGCTCGACTCTGTTTTGCGATGTCTGCGGCCTGTTCTGCGGTGCTGTGGCACGTTTCTTTGGCGCGTGGCAAATTGTCGTTGGCAAATGTTGCTTCGTGAAACAGAAGGTCGCAATCCATAATCTGCGGCACAAGCGTGTCGGGAATGTACATTGTGTCGCTGCAATAGGCATATTTCCTTGGCTGTGGAGCAGGAATTACAAGACGTGCATTCGGAACTACGTCGCCATCGTTTGTGATGTAGTTTTCGCCTGCCTTTATCCTCGGAATCATGAACGTTGGGATGTTGTATGCATCAATCATATCCCTTTTTATGTTTGGCTGGGTAGGTTTTTCTTTAAAAAGAAAACCGCAGCATGGCACGCGATGCCTTAGCGGAAGGCTGTAAACCTCTACCGAGCGGTCCTCGTGAATCATCTCGTGCTTCGTAGGGTCTATGGTGTGGAAAACAACCTCGTATGTTATTCCCTTGCAGAAATACTCAATTTGTGGCTTCAGGATTGTTTCCAAATCCTTCTGTGCGTATATGTGCAGACTTGCCGTTCTGCCAAGCAGTCCGAATGTCGAAATCAGTCCTATCAGACCGAAGCAATGGTCGCCGTGCAGGTGGCTGATGAAGATGTGGTTCAGACGGCTGAATTTCAGTTTGCTTCTGCGAAGTTGCATCTGTGTGGCTTCTCCGCAGTCAATCATATAAAGTTTCTCGCGGATATTCAGCACTTGCGAACTTGAATAATGGCGAGTGGTGGGCAGCGCCGAGCCGCATCCCAGTATGTTTATTTCGAACTTTTCCATAATATTTTTATCACATTTTTATGAATATTCCTATTTTTTCGAGATGAAGGTCGGTGCGCTTAACGCCCCAAAGCAGATATGCGCCTTTCGGAAGGTCTTTTATATCAACCTGACTGCCGTATGGCGATTTTCTGATGTGCCTTCCGGCGAGGTTAGAGATGTACAGCCCCACGAATTTTGTTGTTACAGGCACTTGCAGAATGCTACCGTCGTTGTGGAGCGTGTTGCGCTCTTGCTTTGTTGTTGGGTTGAAGAATGTCGGCTGACTCTCGTTGCCGAATCGGTCAACAACTGTAACCGCAAAGTATGGGCATGCACCTTTGTCTGCATTCGTCGGATACCTGAAGTTCGGAAATCTTAATCGAGTGGCAAGAATGTTCCTTGCATCCTCTACGTTAGGGTATGTCGACGGATTGGCATAGATGTTGTACGTTACGTTCCAGCCCGTTTCCTTGTCGAATCCGTTGTCCCATTCGAGGGTGATGGCATCGACGGTCTTTGTGCCACGTATTGCGCTCAGCGGTGAAGGCGGATTGGCATCCTGCCATGTCATGGCTGGTACTGTTGCGTTGTATTTGTAAACCGAACCTGCGAGCCACGAATAAATGCCCTTTGTGTTGCCCGTAAAGAATTGCGAGCGGAAATATGCCTGACCGCCTGTTCCCTGTGTGCGCATCACGTTAATTTCGCGCTTTATGTCCTCGAGCGGCCAGTTAGCCTCTTCCATAAAGTAGAGTCCGATTCCCGGTACTACGGGACGGCCGTTGCTTGCCTCAAGCCAGTCGTAGGCAAAAGGAAAGAAGTCGTTGTTGCGGAAGTACATCATCGGGAAAATCATGTCAACGATGCCTTCAATCATCCAACGCTTAACATCTTGGTACACAGTGCCCCAAGCGTTCCATCCTTTTGATGAGTAGCCTGTTGTGTCGTAATATTTTCCGAGAGGCGAACAACTTACTTTTACATAAGGCTTTACCTGTTTCACCGTGGTGAAAATCTCGCGCACGATGGCGGTGATGTTGTTTCTGCGCCAGTCGCTTTTGTGCTGTCCTGCGCCGTATTGGGCGAATGTGTCGTTGTCAGGAAAGCGTGTCGGATTGTCGGGATATCTTATGTAATCCATGTGGATTCCGTCAACGTCATATCGCTCAACAATCTCCTTGCAGATGTTTGCAAGATAGTATTTCGTCTCCGGATGTCCAGGGTCGAGATAGCAGATGCCGTCGTACATCTTGCACAGATACGGATATTTTGCCTTCGTACTCAGATTGCCGAGTTTTCCGATGATGTCGGTATTGCCCGACGGTACGGTTACAACCCACGCATGACATTCCATACCGCGCTTGTGGCACTCTTCGATGGCGAATGCAAGCGGGTCGTAGCCCGGCGACTGCGCATAATTTCCGGTAAAGGCAAAGTCGAACGCCTCGTATTGCGAAGGGTAAGATACTGTTCCTCTGATGCGTGTCTGAAAGAACACGGTGTTTATCTTGGCAGCTGCGTAGGCGTCAAGAATGTTTATCAGTTCCTGCTGCTGAACCTGAACGTTGTATGCATCGGTTGCACGCGTTGTAGGCCAGTCAAGTCCGCACAGAGTTGTCAGCCACACCGCCCTGATTTCGTGTTTTGGGGCGTAACTGTAGTTATCAGCATTTATGCACAATTGTGCGCTCACCTTATCGCAAGCGCACAATAGCATTATCATCAGAATTTTGTAAAAACGTATCACCCTAAATTGTTGTTCTGTTTTTGCTTAGAAGTAACAGCCGAATCCAATCTTGAATCCGTAGTCGTATTTGTCCTTCTCGTTGAAGGCATGCTTGTAGTAGAATGCTGGCTCAATGGCTACCGTTCGGCTCAGAAAATATGCATATCCGAGGTGAAGGTCGTACATCATTCCCTTCCAGTCGGTGGCTCTCAGATAATTGTATTCGAGTCCTGCTCCGAGATAGATTCCGAAATTTGTATAGAGACGTGCATCGGCTCCGATATAGAACTTCTGGTTTCCGTTGTTGTTGAACTTAGAGCCGATGTTTCCCAAAATGGCGAAGTTGTCCATAACGAACGAACCAGCCGAGATGTCTACTTCGGCATTCAGTTTCTCTGTCTCGTTGTAGGCGATGTTCAAGCCTGTAACCGAGGCGTTTACGATGTAAGTGCTCTCGTCGAACTGTGCCTTGGCGTTGCTGCATACGAGCGATACCGCCAGAAGAATGGCTAACTTAATTGCTTTCATCTTTACTTAGTTGTTATTGATATTAGTTTGTTCAGTATCGGAGTTCTTCATGTCTTCCTCGCGTTCGCTCTGTAACTTCTTTTTCTTTTTCAGAGCGAAGTAGAGAGCAGCCACAATGAGATAGCCGACTACGATGGTAACAATCTTCATCGTGTCGGTCATCTCGTTGTTGCGCGGAATAAAATACACTGCCATGCCTGTGAAGTACACAAAGAGCAGTAGAGGCAGCCATATGTGTTTGTCTATCTTCTTTGCCATATAAAATAGTTTTTGGTTTGGGTTAATGAATGTTTTTTATTTTAAGCCCTCAGCAGAAAGCCCCTTTTTGTAATGATATATGAACAGACCGAGCAGCAATGCCGTAACGGCTGTTGCAATGATATATCCCACGTTCTGCGGAAGTCCGAGACCATTGTTGTCGATGGTGATGTAGGCCGTGCAGACCATAGTCATGAACAAGGCGGGGATGAGCGTGATGTAGAAACACTTCTTTCGTCGAGCCAGCCAGACAGTTATTGCCCAGAATGTGAAGATGCTCAGAGTCTGGTTTGCCCATGCAAAGTATCTCCACAGAATGTCGAAGTTGATGCTCATCAGAATTCCTGAGATGACGAAAATAGGCACGCACAGCATCAGACGCTTCACGATGGTGCTCTGGTCGAAGTGCAGGAAGTCGGCCGTGATGAGTCGGGCAGAACGGAACGCCGTGTCGCCCGATGTTACAGGCGCTGCCACAACGCCAAGGATAGCAAGTACTGCTCCAACAGGGCCGAGCCATGTCTGGCAGATACTATTTACCACAATAGCCGGATTCATCTTGCCCTCGGGTGCCATGATGGCGAGCAGTTTCTGGTAAGGAGTGTCACCCTCGACATTGAGGCTGTCGGCAAACTTGATTGCTGCGGCAGCCCAGATAAGTGCCACGATTCCTTCGGTAATCATTGCGCCGTAGAAAACTCTGCGACCGTGCTTCTCGTTCTTCAGGCATCTTGCCATCATCGGACTCTGTGTTGCGTGGAATCCGCTCACAGCTCCGCAGGCGATTGTTATGAACAGCATCGGGAACAGCGGAAGATTATCTTTTGGATGATGGTTGGCAAAAGCCTCGGTAATCTCTGGCATACTACCGCTGTTGATGAAGATTCCGCCGAAAACGCCGGCTGCCATTATCAGCAATGCTATTCCGAAGATTGGGTAGATGCGGCCGATAAGCGCATCGATTGGAAGAAGCGTTGCGAGTATGTAGTAACTGAAAATCAGAATGCTCCAGAAAAGCGGTGTTCCGAAGAAGCCCCAGTTGGCTGTCATGCTCGAAAGAAGTCCTGCCGGAGTGGTTACGAAGACCGCGCCCACCATAATCATCAGTCCAAGCGAGAAGAGACGCATAACGAAGCGCACTCTGTCGCCAAGTTCCTTTCCAACCAGTTCGGGAAGGCTTGCTCCGTTCTCGCGCATCGAAATCATTCCTGAAAGGAAGTCGTGAACCGCTCCGCCGAAAATACAGCCGAAAACAATCCACAGATAGGCCGCAGGGCCGAAAAGAATTCCTTGAATAGCTCCGAAGATTGGACCTGTTCCTGCGATGTTCAGAAACTGGATAAGGTAAACTTTCCATGTTTTCATCGGAATGTAGTCTACACCGTCGGCACAGGTGTAGCATGGTGTCTTGCGGTCCTTGTCGGTGCCGAAAATCTTCTCGACTATCGCGCCGTAGACAAGGTAACCCAGAATTAGCAATACGATTGCTATACTAAATGTAATCATTGGTATTTTGTTGTTGTTTTTAAATTGTTTTCTTCAGAATCTGCAAAAATAGCAAAAAACTTTTATTGTTACCTTTTTATTTCAGAATGAAGGTGCCAATCTGATAGAATGCTGTAGCCACACACCATGCCAGAACTGTGGTGTAGACAGCGGTGAATATAGCCCATTTCCACTTGCCGCTTTCACCTTTGATTGCTGAAATTGTGGCTATGCAAGGGAAGTAGATGAGCACGAACAGCATGTAGGCGTATGCCGCCAGCGGAGTTATCTCCTTTGCCAACTGATGGCTCATGCTTGTGTTTGCCGAAATGCTCTCGGATGCTTCCGAAGCCTCTTCCTCATCGATGTTGTAGAGAACGCCCAAGGTGCTCACAACCAATTCCTTCGCTCCGATTCCAGAGATGAGTCCGACATCGAGTTTCCAGTTCGAGCCCATCGGCTCAAATATCGGTTCGATGCTCTTTCCAAGTTTGCCGATGTATGAGTTTTCCTGCTGCTCGGCAATGGTCTGCCCCTCTTGCTGGCGAGGAAAATATCCTAAGAACCAGACGATTATGCTCGCTACGAGAATAACGCCTCCCATCTTCTGAAGATACTGAACACCTTTCTCCCACGTGTGTCTGATTACCGATTTTGCGGTTGGCATTCGGTATGGCGGAAGTTCCATGACAAAAGGAGAGTCGTCGCCCTTCATCACAAACTTGCTGAAGATTCGCGCCAGCAAGATGCTCATTACGATTCCGGTGACGTAGATTGAAAGCATTATCAGACTTGCGTACTGGCTGAAGAATGCGCCTATCAGTACGATGTAAATTGGCAGCCGGGCGCTGCACGACATCATCGGCAGTATCAGCATTGTTATTAGTCGGCTCTTGCGGTTCTCGATGGTTCGCGTAGCCATCACGGCAGGCACGTTGCAGCCAAAACCCATTATCAGCGGAATGAACGACTTTCCGTGAAGCCCCATCTTGTGCATCAGTTTGTCCATGATGAAGGCAGCTCTTGCCATGTAGCCAGAGTCTTCGAGCAATGATATGAACAAGTAGAGTATCAGGATGTTTGGAAGGAAGACGATGACGCTTCCCACGCCGCCGATTATTCCGTCTACAATCATATCTTTTAGCGAACCGTCTGGCATGTAGGTGTTTACCAATTGCCCGATTTGGTTCACGCACCAGTCAATCCAGTCCATAGGATATTGTCCGATGGTGAATGTGCACTGGAACATCGCGTAAAGAATGAATATGAATATCGGGAATGCCCAGAAGCGATGCGTTGCTATGGCGTCTATCTTGTCCGTTATGGTTCTCTGTTCAACCTTGTTCGGCTCGTAAGTCTCTTTCAATGCGCCTTGTATGAAGGCGAATTTAGCATCGGTTATCGCGCTGTCGAGCGATTCGTAACTCAGGTCTTTTATCTGCCTTTGCGCGTTCTCGCGGATGCTCATCAGTTTTTTGCTGTTTGGCATTTCTGCGATAATCGACTCGATGTCCTTGTCGCCCTCGAGAAACTTGATAGCGAGGAATCGGGTAGAGTAGCGCGAACGGATATTCTCGTTCTTGCCTATCTCGTGCTGGGTGTGCGAGATAATCTGCTCAAGGTCGGCTCCGTGGTTTACGTGAATGTGGCGGTACGCATGTTTTGCATTCTTGTCGCCGAAGCCGTGCTCGCTCGTAAAGTCAGCAAGATGTTCGGCATGTTCGGGTGCAAACACGTTTTCCTTGTGCCATTCCTGAATGTCTTTCAGGACATTCTCGTTTATCGAGCCGTCAGCTTTTATGAAGTCGCCGCCCTCGTAGATGTTGATGATGATGTGGAACAACTGTTCAATACCGCGTCCGTTTCGGCTCACCGTCGGAATCATCGGCACTCCGAGCAGTTTTGCAAGCGAGTGATAGTCGAGTTTGTTTCCGCTTTTCTCCAGTTCGTCGTACATGTTCAGGGCGCATACCATTCTCAGGTTCATGTCGATTAACTGAGTTGTGAGGTACAGATTTCGCTCAATGTTAGACGAGTCTACGACGTTTATTATAACATCTGGAGTCTGGTCGATTATGTATTTTCTGACGTATAGTTCTTCGGGACTATATGCTGATAGTGAGTATGTTCCGGGAAGGTCGATGAGTCTGAACTTGTATCCTTGAAAGTCGAAGAAGCCCTCTTTTGCATCTACCGTAACGCCGCTGTAGTTTCCTACGTGCTCGTGTCCGCCCGATGCTATGTTGAAGAGCGATGTCTTTCCGCAGTTCGGATTTCCTACGAGAGCCACGTTTATCGTTCGGCGTTTGTCTTTTGCCTTCTGTCTCATAATCTCCTCCGAGACCGTGATTTTGCTGTCGCTGGCTTTTGCGTTGTCCGATTCAATCTGTTTCTTTATCTCTTCCTCGCTGATGACTTCAATCATGTTTGCCTCTTCTCTTCTCAGCGATATCTTGTATCCGAGTACTTTATATTCGATAGGGTCTTTCAGAGGCGCGTTCTGCAAAACGGTTACGGTGTTGCCCTTGATGAATCCCATCTCGACAATACGCTTGCGGAATCCTCCGTGGCCCATTACCTTTACGATAACTGCCTTGTCTCCGGTTTTTAGTTCTGATAGTAGCATCTTACTTCTTTTTGTTTTTGCTATCCTTTGGGCTGTTTTTGTCCGAAGAATTATTGTTGTCTGTTTTCTTTTTCTTCAGAGTCTCCTCTGCCTTGGCTTTCTTTGCTTCCTCTTTTTCGAGTCTTTCTTGCTCCTTGCGTTCGCGCTCGGCTTTTTCCTCGCGTTTCTTTCTTAGGGCATCGCCCGTGAGATACTGTACTCTTGCAGGCTTAGACTTCGCCTTGAGCCATTTCTGTACGTCGGAGTAGTCGCTCAGATAACTCCACAGAACCATGTCGTACTTGTAGTTGTCTTTGTAGAAACAAAGCGAGTCTTTGCGGTCTGGATAGACTGTAAAGTATCTGATAAACAGCGGAATGCTCGGATCGAACAGCCTTGAAAAATATGTTATTTCGTTATTCTTCTTGTTCTTCAGATATTTTTCGTAGCCCTGCTTTGTACGCGGCTTGAGATCGGTCGCTACTCTGATTTTGTCGATGAGCAGCGAGTCGTTGCGCTTCTCTTTGTTGAAGAGGAAGAGCATCAGGTCGATAGGACGTTCCAGACGCACGCATCCGTGGCTCGCACCTCTGTTCTCGCGTCGGAACATGTAGTCTTCTGGTGTTCCGTGAAGGAAGACCGAGAAGTTGTTCTCGAATCTGAAAATCATTCGTCCGATAGAACTGCGTTTGCCTCGCGATTCCCTTACGCTGTATTTCTCTTTCAGAATCTCGTTAGGATTCTTCAGACTGGCTATGTCTACTGGCTTCAGCTGATATCTGTCGCTGTTCGGTTTCATAACCTTTTCGTAAACCCTAAGGTCGTGCTTTGCCAGATAGTTCTTGTCCTTGGCGTACCCCACAAGAGTTTCCTTGCGTAGAATCTTCTTAGGCACAGTCCACTGCGGATTTATCTCAACCCATTTTATCATGCTGCTGAGGATAGGAGTGTTATGGTTCTTTCTGCCTACAACCACCTTCATTTCCTCGATGTAATGCCTTTCGTAGTCCACGCCTCTCACCGTGTACGACGGAATGTTTACCTCGACATATTTGCTGCCGCGTTTCAGCGTTGGCTTCCAGCGCAGACGTTCCATGTTAAGCAGAAGACGCACAACATCTGCGCTGTCGAGCTTTACGGTGTCGGGTCTGTGTCGTGTAATGTCGATATACATCGCCTGCATCTGCTTGTAGATAGAGTCTGTCGGCTGAACTTCGGCAAGCAGACTGCCAATTTTGTTGTGCTTTGCAAGCGCACGTATGCTGTCGATGTATTCGTTTGAGTTCTTTGCGATGTCGAGGTCGAAGAGAACTTTCGGCTGACAGGTGTCATCGTCCTCGCTGAAGTGGTTCAAGATGTCGCACGGGTCGATGAAGCCGTATTGCATTCCGCAGGTGTAGCGCAGAAACGACTTCGACATGTAATAGTCGAACTCGCCCAATACTTTGCTTATCGGGTGCTTCTTGTCGAAATTCAGTCTTTTGAGACGCTTATAGCAATCGTTTATGTTGCTAAGGTACAGGGTCTTCGGAGAAATACCATGCTCATAACCCTTGCGGATGTACTTCATTGCTGTGTCGGCCTGATGTGCCATGCCGAATCTGTCTGACCAGACGATAGGATTGTTTTCGCGGTAATATTTTCGGTTGTTACGGTCTACCAGAGTAGAGTCTGAGTACTTACGAGAAAAACGTTCGGCTACTCCTGTAATCTGGGAGTAGCTTAACATATAAGCCGAGTCGCGGAGTTCTCCGAACGATTCGAGCGTTAGATTTTTATTTGGATATTCAACTTTGTCTGACTGGCAACTTCCTATGAAAAGAGTTAGTATGAAAAATAGAAGTGCTTCACTTTTTGAAAAACTCATTCGTTATCTGATGGAAATCTTTCTAACAACGCCGCGCACCTTGAACAGGTAGCAACCTTTGCCAAGTGTTAGCGTTATGTTCTTGTCTGTTGAATCTATTCTGTACGATGCAATCTTAACGCCGACGAGATTGTAAATCTCGAGGGTTGCTCCGTTTGCGTTCAGAACTCTTACGCCTTGGTCTGTAGCGATGATAGATACAGCCGAAACTTCTTCCTCAACCGAGAAGTTAGGCTCGCTGCTGCCCATAGCCATTGCCTTTGGCGCAAAACAAACTAACGTAAAGAATAGGATAAGTATAAATTTCTTCATATATCTTGCATCTTAAAGGTACACGTATTTTTGCAAAAATACATTTTATTTCCGTATTGTACAAATTTTTACCTCGTTTTTTCGTTTTAATGTTTTAGGTGGGTTCGGATTTTGTCGAAGTGTTAAAAATAAAAATCCTGCAAATTTTGTTTGCAGGATTAAGTTGGGTGCCCAGTGGGACTCGAACCCACGACATTCAGAACCACAATCTGACGCTCTAACCAACTGAACTATGGGCACCATGTTTTGTTTTGGTGTTGCTCTCGTTCTCAAAAGCGATGCAAAGATACGAACTTTTTCCAAACCTGCAAACTTTTGACAAGAAAATTTATAGAAAAAGTATGTTTTTTGTTAATTCTTGCTGTTTGTACCTTATATATTTAATAACTTATTCTGTATTTTTTTCAGTTGTTGCTTGTTTAAAATAGGGTAATGGGGTTTTGGTTGCTGCTCTTTTTAATGGGTAATTTTGGTCTGTTGATAAGCCGAAATGCTGAGTTCGCAAAAATTGGCTTGTTTGCAGACCAAAATAAAAAAAGAACATGAGTTTCCGTAATAAAATAAGTAAATTCGTTACTTACAGTTGCAATTAATAATTCATAATTGCCGAGGATTTATAACGGACAATTTCGCCAGAAATTGTCCGTTTATTATATACAAAATAGAAGGTAGGAAGAAGGTAGGAAGAAGGTAGGAAGAAGGTAGGAAGAAGGTAGGAAGAAGGTAGGAAGAAGGTAGGAAGAAGGTAGGAAGAAGGT
>FNBQ01000009.1:0-7397 GCA_900102385.1 Bacteroidales bacterium KHT7
TCGATTCAAGAAAGATTGCCTGCTACTATGGAATAGCCCCATTCGGCAGGGATTCCGGAACAAGCGTGCATACCGATCCGCACGTACACTACATGGCAAACAGGCAGATTAAGGCAATGCTGTCTCAGGCTGCACTTTCTGCCGCCAGATTCAATCCCGTCATAGCCTCATATTATTCAAGGCTAATAGCAAAGGGAAAAAAGAGGCAGATTGTCCTCAACAATGTCAAGAACAAACTTGTACACATTGTGACTGCCATGGTCAGAAACAAGCAGCTTTTTGACAAAGATTATAAAATATCAGCATAAACAAAAAAAATGGTCGAAATATTTGGATTTTAACATAGAAAGCAATTTTCAATTCCGAATTGTCCATTGTCAATTGTGAATTGTCAATTGAATACCTATTTCAGCACCAGAATCTTGGTAGCCGATCCATTCTTCAGCTCGCTGTCGCCAATCAGCACAAAGTACACGCCCGAAGCCACCTTGCTTCCGTTGCCGTTCTTGCCGTTCCACACAAACTGACCGCCAGTAGATGTGCCCTCGGCCATAAGTTGTCCGGCCGTGTTTACAATCCTAACCTTGCTGTCGAATGTAAGTCCCTTGATAGTTATGTATCCGTCGTAATCAGGTTTCACGGGGTTAGGATAAGCATAGATATTAGCTGCGTCGAGCGATTCTGACGCCTCAGAAGCCTCGCTTTTGTACGAAACCATACCTTTGTCCGTCGCGATGAAAATCGTGCCGTCCTGCGCCACTTTTATGTCGCTTATCGAGTTGGCAATAAGAGGGCTGTTCTCTGTCGTGAAGTGCTCAATCTGCGTAAGGCAGTCTGCGCTGAACAGGAACACGCCGTTCTCCGTACCGAACCATTTGCGGTTGGCACCATCTACGGCTATTGTGTTTATTCTGATGTTGTCGAGAAGATAGTCGGCATAGTTTGTGCCGTCGTTGCGCGGAATCTTAACCTGCGTCAGGACGGTGGTGCTGTTGCCGTTCTGAATGTATTTTGTCGGGTTCTTTATAACCAGCGGACCGACATTCGTTCCAATCCAAATCTGACCCTTCATGTCCTCGGCAATGCAGTTTATCGTTTCCGTCTGTATGTGTATGCCGTCTTGGTTCGTCAGTTCCTTGGTGTTGAGGCTCTTGTCGTCGCTGCTGTCGTCGATGGTATTGTTTGTGTCAACGCAGAAGAAGCCGTTGCTGCCCCAATGTAGCGTTCCCCACAGCAGACCGTTGCTTTGCAGAATGATGTTGTTGCAATATTGCTCCTTGCAGATGTCATTCAGTTCAATCTGCTTCCAAGTGCCGTCGGCTGTCAGAATCTTGAGCGGACAGTCGAAATTGTTGTTCTTAATATCGGTAATGGTGTTGGTAAACAGAAGGTTGCCGTTGCGGTCGTAAATGGCGCTGTTGAGCCATGTGTAGTACGGATTTCCGTAGAGCGTGTGAATGGTGTTGTCCTCGTCGGCAGCCTTGTGCAGTTTTACAATCTTGCCGTCGCGGAACTCGTAGAGGCCGTATCCCGTGGCGGTAATGTAGTGGTGATTGTCGTCCTTCGGGTCTTGCGCAATAGACGTAGGGTTTACGAACGGATAGCCCGTAACGTCGCTAACCGCCTTGCCGTAGTCGAAGTTGAGCCATCTGTCGGCATCCTTGATATACTTGGCGGCATATCCGTCGTTGTCGTAGTATATTCCGTCGAAATGATGCTTTCCCGACACAAAGCAAACGCCGTCGGGGGTTACAGACATCTTGTAAACCTTGTTGGTTATCGGACTGTCGGGGATGATGCTGTAAACCTTTATGTTAAGCCCCTTCTCCGCGCTGTATTCGTAGGCTGTCAGACCGTTGTAGCCCTCGGCACTCCAATACAAGTTATTGGCGTAGGCAACATAGTTGGTAGGGAAGCGGATTTCGCAGGCTTCGAGAGCCTCGTTGATAAGAAACTGATGCTGCGTGCCCAGAACCCACAGGCTTCCGTTACACTCGCACGCATAGTTAAGCGAGTTTGAAGGGTCTGAAACGTAAGCCTTGCTCAGGCTGGCGTTGTAGATGGCATCGCCAAACATGTAAAGAAGTTGGTTCTTGTAGTTTATTATCTGCTTTGGACTTGCCGGCATTATCTTCTGCCAGTTGTTCTTGTCGAGCAGATTGTCTGCCGTATTTCCGGCGTAGACTCCATCGCCTGTAGATGTATAGATATGATTGTCGATGATGGTGCTCGAAAGCACCTTCTGCCCAAAGTTGTAGTTGCTGCTGAACTCGCGACGCTCTACATCGAGCAGGAGCAGTCCGTTGTTGGTACACAGATATGCCGTGCTGCCAATAACGCTCACGCTGTTTATCGTCTTGTCGCTCACATCCTTCAGTCTGAAGTCGGATATGTTGTAGACCTCGTTATCGTCGTACAGAAGGTCGATGTTGGCGTTGCTGTAGATGACAACAAGAGCCTTCTGCTCGGCGCAGTAGGCTATGTCGGCAATGTTATCGTCGGTAAGATAGTTGCTCTTGTCGAAGGTTATAACCTCGCTGTCGGATGTGTTGTAAGAGAATATAGAGCCATTGCACAGGGCGTAGATTACACCATTGCCGGCAACGCACTTGGTTGCGTTGTGGTACGACTTGTAAATACGCCATTCGCCGATTTTCTGCGCATTTGCACAGACGGTAATCAGCAGAACCAGTGCAATGGCAATATATTTCTTCATTAACTTTTATTTGTTTAGATATTCAACCAGTTTGGCTACGGCGCGCGCCCTGTGGCTGATTTTGTTCTTCACCTCAGCCCCCAGTTCGGCAAACGACTCGCTGTATTGCTCGGGCGAGAAGACAGGGTCGTAGCCAAAGCCCTCGCTGCCTCGCTTCTCCGTAAGGATATCGCCCTTTACGATGCCCTCAAAGAGATGCTGCTCGCCATTAAGTAATAACGCGATAACCGTGCGAAATTGTGCGCTGCGGTCATTTTTTCCTTCCAGTTCCTTCAGAAGTTTGTTCATGTTGGCTTCCGAGTCGTGGTCGGTATTCTCGGCATATCGCGCCGTGTGTACGCCCGGAGCACCGCCCAGCGCGCTCACCTCCAGACCCGTGTCGTCGGCAAAGCAGTCGTAGCCGTAGTGCTCCTTTATGTACATAGCCTTCTGAAGGGCGTTGCCCTCAAGAGTGTCGGCTGTCTCGGGAATCTCGTCGTGACAGTCTATGTCGTTGAGCGAGAGAATCTCTATCTTGTTGCCCAATATGGCGCGTATCTCATCGAGCTTATGCGCGTTGTTGGTTGCGAATACTAACTTCATCTGTCCTTATGCCTTTGGTTTTAGCACGATGTTCACAATCTTGTTAGGCACAACGATTACCTTTACAACGTTGAATCCGTCGAGGTACTTCTGAGCCTGAGGGTCGCTGAGCGCAGCTTCCTGTATAGCCTCGTTCGAAGAGCCGGCAGGGAACTGCATTGTGAAGCGTGTCTTTCCGTTGAACGAGATGCTCAGCGTTACGCTGTCTTCCTTCAGGTAATCCTCGTTGAACTCAGGCCACTTGGCATCGCATACCGATGTGGTGTTGCCCAGAGCCTCCCACAACTCCTCGGCAAGGAATGGGGCAAACGGAGCGATAAGGACAACGATGTCCTTCAGGGCTGCCTTGTGGCGCACCTTTATCTGCTGAAGTTCGTTTACGCAAATCATGAACGCCGAGATGCTGGTGTTGTAAGAGAAGTTCTCGATGTCGCCAGTAACCTTCTTGATAAGTTTGTGAACAGCCTTCAGCTCGTCCTTTGAAGCCTCGCCATCCTCTGGCAGGAACTTGTCGTCGCGACTGTAGAACAAGCCCCACAGCTTCTTGATGAAACGGTGGCAGCCGTCAATACCGTTTGTATCCCAAGGCTTAGACTGCTCAACAGGACCGAGGAACATCTCGTACAGACGCAGAGTGTCGGCTCCGAACTTCTCTACAATCATATCCGGGTTAACCACGTTGAACATAGACTTGCTCATCTTCTCGATGGCCCATCCGCAGATGTACTTGCCGTCGGCATTAAGCTTGAACTCGGCGTTGTTGTATTCTGGTCGCCAGTTCTTGAATGCCTCTACGTCGAGGATGTCGTTGCTTACTATGTTCACATCAACGTGTATTGGTGTAACATCATCCATATTCTCAATCATGTCGAGAGATATGAACGTGTTGGTATCTTTTATACGGTAAACGAAGTTGCTTCGTCCCTGAATCATGCCCTGATTAACGAGCTTCTGGAACGGCTCTTCCTTAACGCTGAATCCGTAGTCGAACAGGAATTTGTTCCAGAAACGGCTGTAGATGAGGTGTCCTGTTGCGTGCTCAGTACCGCCAACGTAGAGGTCTACGTTCTGCCAGTAGTTCTCGTTCTTCTCCGAAACGATGCGCTCGTGGTTGCGAGGATCCATATAGCGCAGGTAGTAGGCCGATGAACCTGCAAATCCCGGCATGGTGTTCAGTTCGATAGGGAACACGGTCTTGCCGTCAATCTTTGAGTTCTCTACAACCTGCTTGTTAGCCTCGTCCCAAGCCCACTTGGTAGCGTTGCCCAATGGAGGCTCGCCTGTCTCGGTAGGGAGGAACTTGTCAACCTCAGGCAGTTCGAGCGGCAGACACTCCTCAGGAATCATGCAAGGCATTCCGTCCTTGTAGTACACAGGGAACGGCTCGCCCCAGTATCTCTGGCGAGAGAAGATGGCATCGCGCAGACGGTAGTTAACCTTTACGCGGCCCAGATTATTCTCTTTTACGAATTTCTTTGTTGCGGCGATAGCTTCCTTAACAGTAAGACCGTTGAGGCTGAAATTGACGTATGGCTTTGCGTCCTTGCGTGGCGAGTTGGTAACGATACCTTCCTTGGCGTCGTAACTCTCTTCAGACACGTCGCAGCCCTCAATAAGCGGAATTATAGGCAGGTTGAAGTGCTTTGCAAATGCGTAGTCGCGGCTGTCGTGAGCCGGAACAGCCATGATTGCGCCTGTTCCGTAGCCTGCAAGCACATAGTCTGAAATCCAGATTGGAATCTCGTCGCCTGTCATAGGGTTGATGGCGTATGAGCCAGAGAATACGCCCGATACCTTGCGGTCGGCAATACGCTCGCGCTCTGTACGCTTCTTTGTAGCATCAAGATAAGCGTCGACATCAGCCTTCTGTGCTGCTGTAGTAACCTTTGCAACATACTCGCTCTCGGGAGCAAGAACCATGAAGGTTACGCCGAACATTGTATCGGCACGGGTTGTGAAGATTGTAAACTCAGTATCGCTGTCCTTAACCTTGAACTGAACCTCAGTACCCTCTGAGCGTCCAATCCAGTTGCGCTGCACTTCCTTGATTGAGTCGGTCCAGTCAACTGTCTCCAGTCCGTCGAGCAGACGCTGTGCGTAGGCAGAGATACGCAGACACCATTGCTGCATCTTCTTCTGCACCACAGGATAGCCGCCGCGCTCCGAAACGCCGTCGACAACCTCGTCGTTGGCAAGAACCGTACCCAGTTTAGGACACCAGTTAACCATTGTCTCGCCAAGGTATGCAATACGATAGTTCATCAGAACCTCGTTCTTCTTCTTCTCGTCCCACGAGTTCCATTCGTCGGCAGTAAAGCGCAGCTCCTCGCTCTCGGCAACGTCAAGGCCTTGGTTTCCTTCGGTCTCGAAATGCTTTACAAGAACGCTGATAGGCATTGCCTTCTGCTCCTTGTTGCAGTAGAACGAGTTGAACATCTTCTGGAACGCCCACTGAGTCCACTGGTAGTACTCAGGGTCGCAGGTTCTGATTTCGCGGCTCCAGTCAAAGCAGAAGCCAATCTTCTCGAGCTGCTCGCGGTATCTGTTGATGTTGTTTACCGTTGTGATGGCAGGGTGCTGACCTGTCTGTATGGCATACTGCTCGGCAGGAAGTCCGTAAGAGTCGTATCCCATTGGGTTGAGCACGTTGTAGCCCTGAAGGCGCTTGAAGCGTGCGTAGATATCAGAGGCAATATAGCCAAGCGGATGTCCCACATGCAGTCCTGCTCCCGATGGATAAGGGAACATGTTAAGTACATAGAACTTCTTCTTGTTCTCGTCTTCTGTCACTTTGTAAGTCTGCTGGTCAATCCATCTCTGGTGCCATTTTTTCTCTATTTCTCTGAAATTGTATTCCATTTTATTCGTTTTTCTACTTTGACCGCAAAATTATAATAAAAATGTTAATCTGTTGATATTTTTATTTATTTTTGTGCTGTTTGAAACTAATATGCACGCAATAATGAAATATATAGAAAGACTGCTCAATTATCTGCTTCGCGACAACCGCCTCTTCCCCGGTCGCGGACTGAAGCAGAAACTGTATAACATGATTTTCGGGGCTGAGACTTTCACGGGCAAGGCGTTCGACATAATTCTGATGGCAAGCATTCTTTTAAGCGTGCTGTTTACCATCTTCGAGAGCATGATGATGTCCGACAGCCTGCTGCGCCTTATTTTGTATTATTCGGAGTGGTTTTTCATTGTGTTCTTCACGTTCGAGTATATTGCGCGTGTGTATTGCTCTCCCAACCGCAAGGAGTACATCCTTAGTTTTTTTGGCATCATCGACCTCCTGTCAATTTTGCCGTTCTACACCTCGTTCTTCTTCCACGGAGCGCACTATCTGCCGGTGCTAAGGGTGTTCCGCCTTATACGCGTGTTCCGTGTGTTCAAGCTGTTCAACTATCTCGAAGAGGGTAACCTCATCTTGGTGGCTCTGCACAAGAGTATGCGCAAGATTATGGTGTTCTTCATGTTCGTGCTGGTTATGGTTATTGCCATGGGAACGGTTATGTATGCCGTTGAGGGCAGGGTGCCGGGAACGCAGTTTACCAACATTCCGCACAGCATATATTGGGCTATCGTTACGGTAACAACGGTGGGCTATGGCGATATGGCTCCGGTAACGTCGGTGGGCAGGTTCATAGCCAGTTTTGTGATGTTGTTTGGCTATGCCATCATTGCCGTGCCTACGGGCATCGTGTCGGCTAATATTGCCGATACCAACCGTCAGCATCGTGCCAAGAAGGAGAAGCATAACATCTGTCCTAAATGCCATCGCTATTGTGGCGACGACCCCGACGCCAAGTTCTGCAAATACTGCGGAACAAAGTTCGATTCGAAGATTGAATAGAATTGACAATTCTGAGTTGAAACTTGAAAATTGAAAAATGCAGAGGCAATTCATAATTCAAAATTCATAATTGATAATTCACAATTAGTAATTAGTAAGTAGAATATTCTTAAGTTGATAATTTAGGATTTGTAACGGACAATTTCGCCAGAAATTGTCCGAACGTCGTAGGAACGTCGTAGGAACGTCGTAGGAACGTCGTAGGAACGTCGTAGGAACGTCGTAGGAACGTCGTAGGAACGT
>FNBQ01000009.1:7582-132337 GCA_900102385.1 Bacteroidales bacterium KHT7
ATTCTGAGAAACTTGAAATTTGAAAATTGAAAGTTTTGAATTTGTAATAAATTGCGCGGAAAATATTCTTTTGGTAAATACAAAATAGTGGGTAGAAAGAAGGTAGAAAGAAGGTAGAAAGAAGGTAGAAAGAAGGAAGCAAGATGGTAGCAAGACAGAAGATAGATTCAAGGTAGATTCAAGTAAGCCGGAAGGTACGGGGAAGAGCTTATAAAGGTAGACTAATGGTTGAGAATCGGAATAGGTTAACTCTTAATATGAATTTACCAATGTAACAATTGGGGTTGGTATGGGTAACGTGAAACTCTGTGGAAAGCCTAACTGCTATTTGACGTATAATTCAAAATTATAGAAAAAGTAAGCTTTTAGTCTTTTGGTAAATACAAAATAGTGTCAAGGTATATGCAAGGTATATGTTGGGTATATGTAAGATATATGCAAAGTATAGCCAGATTAGGTGATGGGTAGGTTGTGGTGAAGTTGAAGAAAGTTGAAAATTGGGAGTGTGATTTAATTGACTGGAGGAATTGAAGTAAGCCGATAGCAAGGGCATAGTGGGAAGCCCGTTGCTCCTCCCTCCCAAATAAACTGCCAGTCGTTTGTAAAATACTGGATACGCATAGAATAGTACAATGTCGTTGTAAATAAAGAACAGAAATATTGCGTTTTGAAAAACTTTACTGATATAAAAACACGTAGTTTTCTTTATTTTATGATATGTTGTGCAGATTTTCTGCAAGCTTGTTTTGCCAAAGATGGGGCACTCCTTCAGAGTGCTTTTGGGCTTGTGCGCTATTTTCCGCAGGTCGCTCCGACCTATGGTTACTGAGCGGAGACAACTTCAGCGTCTGTAAGCGCGTTTGGTGTAAGATTTCTTCGGGATGCCTTCGGGATTCGTTCGGGATTGCAGAAGTTGGGAACAACGGCATCTTTACGAAAAAAGCGGAGGTTTCATGGCTTTGTGTGCCGAAACCTCCGCTAATTCTTACAAAGGCATGTTATTTTGTAACATACTTGTCTTTATTGAGACAATAGATTGGTCCGAATGTTACGCCAAAGTTCAACTTGCGTTTCTTAATCTCTTTGTAGAGTTTTGTGGAAACGATTAGGTCGTTGATAATGGGCTGCGAGTTGAAAACGTGAAGGTTCTTGACCTTCGCATAGTCTACACGCAACATGATTACCGAGCCGGTAAAATCATTGAATACCGTATTCTCTTCGTCTATTACATCGTAAATCTTCTTGAAGTGTACGATGTAATATTGTCTGTCCCCATATTCCTTGCTTTTAACTGTAATGGGGATAAACTCAACAAATTCACGCTCTGCATACTGCTCAAGAAGCTCTTTAAGTTCTTCATTTACAAGTCTTACACAATGTGGCCCTCTGTCGTATGAAGGATACATTCCGTCTTGTAGTTCGCATACAAAATCGTTGTTAATAACAACTTCTTCTGCGTCCCTGATATTGGGGCATAGGTCCCAGTTAGGAGAGGATATGTTTCCGGCTTTTTTATCCTCGCCGTTCATTAAAAACTCATAATAATTATCTGTCATAGCTATTTGTTTTCTGTTTGTTATGTCGCAATCTGCTAATCTAACTTGCAGCCCTTAACATTAACGAAGAAGTCGCGCACATCGGCGATGAAGCGTTCTCTGTCGAACTGCTTGCGTATCTTGGTTGGTACGTTCTGCGATTCGAGTTTTTGCATTATAGCCTTGCCGATGTATGTAGGCGTGGTTTCTCTGCTAACCTTGGTGAGTTCTGCCAATGGCATTGGAATTTCAAAGAATAGTGCCATGACGTAAGCCTCATATGCATGTATTGGCATATATATTGGTCTTACTCTGCATTTGAATAATTCGGTATTAATAAACTCGAATGTGACTTTTTCAAGTTCCATGTCTGTTATATAACATCTACCTGATAGATGTTTATTTAGCTCTTTGCCTAAATGGTATATTCTACTCCTAAGATATTCATAATCGTAGTGATAGGCTTGGGGCGAAAATTCTATTTCCATGGCATTATAAATTAATTCTTGCCTTTATCGGATTATGTCGTGAGAAATCCGATAAAGGCAAGTGGTTCTTATTTTCCTCTTACAATCTTCTTAATCTCGTTAAGCTTGTTCAGAGCCTCGAGCGGAGTAAGATTGTTTACGTCTATGCCCAGAATCTCGTCGCGCACTTGGCAGAGCACAGGGTCGTCAAGTTGGAAGAAACTCAGTTGCATTCCGCTGCTCTTCGACGGCTTGCTTATGCTCTTAGCCTTGCCGTTGCCGTCGCCCTGATACTTGCTTTCGAGTTCCTTCAGAATGGTGTTGGCGCGCGATACTATCTGCTTTGGCATACCAGCCATCTTGGCAACATGGATACCAAACGAGTGCTCGCTTCCGCCCTCAACAAGCTTGCGCAGGAAGATAACCTTGTTGTCAATCTCCTTAACCGCCACGTTGTAGTTCTTTATGCGCTTAAAGTTCTTGCACATCTCGTTAAGTTCGTGGTAGTGAGTGGCAAAGAGCGTGCGCGCGTTAGCCTTCTTGTTCTCGTGGATATACTCAACTATTGCCCATGCAATAGATATTCCGTCGTAGGTTGATGTGCCTCGTCCCAGCTCGTCGAAGAGTACGAGCGAGCGTGATGTTATGTTGTTGAGGATGTTCGAAGCCTCGCTCATCTCTACCATGAAGGTCGATTCGCCCACCGAGATGTTGTCGCTTGCGCCCACACGCGTGAAAATCTTGTCTACCACGCCAATGCGCGCACTCTCGGCAGGCACAAAGCAGCCAATCTGAGCCAGAAGGGTGATGAGGGCTGTCTGTCGCAGAACCGACGATTTACCGCCCATGTTAGGACCAGTAATTATAAGAATCTGCTGTTTGTCGCTGTCGAGCAGAATATCGTTGGCTATGTATTTCTCGCCAAGCGGAAGTTGCCTCTCGATAACAGGGTGTCTGCCTTGCTTTATGTCGATAACCAGACTCTCGTCAATCTCCGGGCGGATATATCTGTTCTCCTGCGCCGCTATTGCAAACGACAGCAGACAGTCGAGGTTGGCAAGCTGGGTGGCATTAACCTGAATGGCCGGAATATAGCCCGAGATGTCCTGCACAAGTTCGTTGAACAAGCGCGTCTCGAGCGTCAGAATCTTCTCTTCCGCGCCCAGAATCTTGTCCTCGTATTCCTTCAGTTCCTGAGTGATGTAACGCTCGGCGTTGGCAAGCGTCTGCTTTCTTATCCAGTCGGACGGTACGTTGTCCTTGTATGTGTTTCTGACCTCGATATAATAGCCGAAAACGTTGTTGTAGCCTATTTTAAGGCTCGAAATGCCTGTAGCCTCAATCTCCCTCTGCTGAATCTGAAGAAGATAGTCCTTGCCCGAGAAGGCTATGCGTCGCAGTTCGTCCAGCTCTGCGTTGACCCCATCGGCAATAACGCCGCCTTTGGCAACCAGCAGCGGAGGGTCGTTTACAATCTCCTTGGCTATGCGCTCGCGAATGATGGAGCAGTCGTTAAGAAGTTCGCCGATACGCTTCAGACGGTCGTTGGCAGAATGTTCGCACGCCGACTTTATCGGTTGCGTAGCCTGAAGCGCAATCTTTAGCTGCACAAGCTCGCGCGGCGACACTCGCCCTGTGGCTACCTTCGAGATTATTCGCTCTATATCGCCCACAAGTTGCATCTGCTCGGTTATGCACTCCTTGAAGTCTGGCTCGCGGAAGAAGTACTCGACCACGTCAAGGCGCTCATTTATCGCCGAAACGCTCTTGAGTGGAAATACTATCCACCTCTTCAACATTCGGGCTCCCATGGGCGAAATAGTGCGGTCTATGACCGACAGAAGACTGTTGCCGCCCTCGTTCATGGTGTTCATCAGCTCCAAGCTGCGTATCGTGAACTTGTCGAGGCGCACATATTTGTCCTCCTCGATACGCGAGATTGACGTGATGTGACCAATCTGTGTGTGCTGAGTCATCTCAAGATATTGCAAGATTGCTCCGGCAGCTACAATACCGTTGCGCAGATGCTCTATGCCGAATCCCTTCAGATTCTTTGTATCGAAATGCTTTATCAGCTTGTCGTATGCCTGCGACTCGGTAAACACCCAGTCGTCCATCTCGAAAGTGTACAGTTTTGAGTCGAACGTGCTCTGAAACAGCTCCTTGTATCCGCGTCTGAAGAGCACCTCTTTTGGCGAGAAGTTGCCAAGAAGCTTGTCTATATAGTCGGATGTGCCTTCGGCTGTAAGGAACTCGCCTGTAGAGATATCGAGGAAGGCAATACCGATTACGTTCTTGTTAAAATGAAGGGCTGCAAGAAAGTTGTTCTCGTCGTAGTTAAGAACATTGTCGCCCATAGCCACGCCCGGCGTTACAAGTTCGGTTATGCCACGCTTAACCAGCTTCTTTGTCAACTTAGGGTCTTCGAGCTGGTCGCAGATGGCAACGCGATGTCCGGCGCGTATCAGTTTTGGCAGATATGTGTCGAGAGCGTGATGTGGAAATCCTGCCATCTCAATAACCGTTCCCTTGCCGCCGTTGTTACGCTTTGTAAGGGTTATGCCGGTTATGTCGGCAGTAGTAACTGCGTCTTCGCAATATGTTTCGTAAAAGTCGCCGCATCTGAACAGCAGGATTGCATCGGGATTCTTGTCCTTCAAATCCATAAACTGCTTCATCATCGGAGTCATTACCACATCTTCTCTTGCCATTATTGTATTGTCTTTTTTTGTTTGAGCAACAAAAATAATGCTTTTTGTTCGTTAGGGGAATAAAAATGCTATAATTTTGCGTTTGCTTAACAATTTTAGAATTAGTACACAGATAATGCCCCTCGGCTTTGAGTTTGGTGGCCGCAGGCTGAAAGGCTTCTTCGAAACAGGCTACGGCTATCAGGGAATGTTTATTACTGGCGCACGATACGCCTTCTGATTTTTTCTAAACGTCATTTTCCGATTTCTTTTTGTTTCCAAACTAAAACGCTTTGCCGATGTTGAAAAACCGTCTGAAAATCATCGTTTTGTTTAAAACAAGGCTGAAATCTGTGGAAAACAACCGTATTTTCTGTTGATAACCGCCAAAATCCACACAAACAGACGATTTCTGATTATCAACAGCGTGTTTATAACTTTTTGTTTCTTGTGAAACAATCGAGGGGAAACAATGTTTCACACCGTTTCCCCTCGAACTATAAGTCTTTATTTCTTCTCGCCTAATTTCTTGCAGAGGCTTCCGCCCAACATGCAATAGAATCCGATTATGATGAATGGGATGCTGAGAATCTGTCCCATGTCAAACAACATTTCGTTTTCGAAATCTTCTTGTACTTCCTTAACATACTCAACAAAGAAGCGGAACGTGAAGATAGAAGCAAGGCAGAATCCGAAGAAGAATCCCGTGCCAACCTTTTCTTCGTGTTTCTTGTAGAGGTAAAGCCCAGCCAAGAGAATGATGAAGTAGGCTATGGCTTCGTAAAGCTGTCCCGGATGTCGCGGAACTTCATCTACTCTGTGGAAGATAAACGCCCAAGGCACATTGGTAGGGCAGCCTATAATCTCAGAATTCATAAGGTTGCCCAGTCTGATGAAGCATGCCGTAACCGGAGTGGCTATCGCAATGTTGTCGAGCACTCGCATAACGTTCAGTTTCGACCATCTTACATACAACAGCAATGCGATAATGATTCCTATTGTTCCGCCATGACTTGCAAGTCCTTGATATCCAATAAGGTCCCATCCGCAGCCACCGTGCGTACATGGAATCCAGCCCAAGAACCATTGTGCGTGGTTAGGGTCGAACACCTCGCGTATTGGCAAAAACATCTCTATAAGATGGTTCGAGAAATATCCGAAGTCGTAGAACAGACAATGCCCCAGTCGTGCACCGATAAAGATGCCCAAGAAGCAGTATGTAAACAGAGGGTCGAACAGTTCTGGCTTTATTTTCTGCTTCTCGTACAGCCATTTAACTATGAAGTAACCCAGCGCAAGTCCCAAAATCCAGCAAACGCCATAGTATCTTGCCGAGAAAGGACCGATGCGGAACAACTCAAGGTTGGGGTTCCAGTTTATGAAGTAAAGAAGATTCATCATACCGGCAAAGTTTTATACGTTGAAGCGGAAGTGCATGATGTCGCCGTCCTGCACAACATACTCCTTGCCCTCTACGCCAAGTTTTCCTGCCTCGCGAACGGCAGCCTCGCTTCCGTACTTGATGTAGTCTTCGTACTTTATCACCTCGGCGCGGATGAATCCCTTCTCGAAGTCGGTGTGGATAACGCCTGCACATTGTGGAGCTTTCCAGCCCTTGTGGAATGTCCAAGCCTTAACCTCCATCTCGCCAGCCGTGATGAATGTCTGAAGGTTTAGAAGGTGGTAGATTGAGTTGATAAGTCGGTCGCAGCCAGACTGTTTCAAGCCGAGGTCTTCGAGGAACATCTGCTTCTCTTCGTACGACTCGAGTTCAGAAATATCAGCCTCGGTCTGAGCCGAGATGACCAGAATTTCGGCATTCTCATCTTTTACAGCCTCTTTAACCTGCTCAACATATTCGTTGCCCGATGCCGCGCTCTTGTCGTCTACGTTGCAGACGTAAAGTACTGGCTTTGAGGTAAGAAGGAAGAGATTCTTTGCAATCTCCTGCTCGTCCTCGCTCTCGAAAGAGACGGTACGCGCGCTCTTGCCTTCCATCAGAGCCTTCTGGTATGCAGCAAGCACTCCGTATTCTATTTTGGCATTCTTGTCGTTACCTATTTTGGCAATTTTCTCGACCTTCTTCAGTCTGTTTTCAACGGTTTCCAAGTCCTTTAGCTGAAGTTCGGTGTCGATAACTTCCTTGTCGTGAACTGGGTTCACCTTTCCGTCAACATGAACGATGTTATCGTTGTCGAAACAACGCAGAACGTGGATTATTGCGTCGGTCTCGCGAATGTTGCCAAGAAACTGGTTTCCAAGACCTTCGCCCTTGCTTGCACCCTTAACAAGACCTGCGATGTCAACAATCTCGCAAGTGGCTGGAACGATGCGTCCCGGATGAACAATCTCTGCCAGCTTTGTGAGTCGCTCATCTGGTACAGATACCTGTCCGAGTTGTGCGTCGATGGTACAGAAAGGGAAGTTTGCCGCCTGTGCCTTAGCACTTGACAAACAGTTGAATAGGGTAGACTTTCCCACGTTTGGAAGTCCTACAATACCTGCTTTTAATGCCATATTTTAGTCTTATTATTTTCTAATTAAAATTTCAGTTCGCAAAAATAGTAAAAAATAATGAATTCGGGGGTGGATAGTGCCATTTAGTGTGCCTCCAGCCAGTTTTTGCCCCAGCCGCAATCAGCCTTCAACGGAACTTTCATCTTATAGGCATTCTCCATCTCCTCAATTACAATCTGCTCAACCTTCTCCTTCTCGTCGGGATATACGCTGAAGTTAAGTTCGTCGTGCACCTGAAGAATCATCTTTGAGCGGATTCCTTCTCTTTCGAAACGATTGTAAATATTTATCATTGCCACTTTTACGATGTCGGCGGCACTACCTTGGATAGGTGCGTTTATGGCGTTGCGCTCGGCATATCCGCGAACAACCGAGTTGCCCGAATTGATGTCGGGCAGATAGCAGCGACGCTTGAAAATCGTCTCGGTGTACATCTTTTCGCGAGCCACCTCGATGCTCTTGTTCATGTATTCCTTAACGCTTGGGAAGGTGGTGAAATATCCGTCAATCAGTTCTTTAGCCTCGGCGCGCGGAACCATCATGCGCTCGGCAAGACCAAACACGCTGATGCCGTAGATAATGCCGAAGTTGGCAGTCTTTGATTTGCTTCGCTCCGTCTTTGTAACCTCGCTAACATCCTTTTTGTATATTTTTGCAGCCGTTGCAGCATGAATGTCGAGACCTTCGTTAAAACTCTCAATCATGTTGGCATCGCCGCTAAGATGTGCCATTATTCTAAGTTCAATCTGCGAGTAATCGGCAGAGAAGAACTGGCATCCTTCTTCGGGAATGAATGCCTTTCTGATTTCCTTTCCGTTGTCGTCGCGGATAGGAATGTTCTGCAAGTTAGGGTTGCTCGAACTTAGTCTGCCTGTTACCGTAACAGTCTGATTAAAAGAAGTATGAATCTTTCCCGTTCGCGGATTTATCAGTTCTGGAAGAGCCTCGATATATGTGCTGAGAAGCTTCTTCAGTCCGCGATAGTCGAGAATACGCTCAACGATTTTATGCTTGCCTTTGAGCGATTGCAGAACCTCTTCGGACGTAACGTACTGACCAGTTTTCGTCTTTTTCGGTTTCTCTACAATCTTCATCTTGTCGAAGAGAATTTCGCCAACTTGCTTCGGCGATGAGATATTAAACTCCTGACCGGCAAGTTCGGTTATCTCCTTTTCGATATTTATGAGTTCTTCGGTGAATCTTTTTGCACTTTCCTTCAGAGATTCGGTGTCGAGACAAACGCCGTCGTATTCCATCTTTGTAAGAACAGGCACGAGAGGCATCTCGATGTTGTAGAACAAATCTTCACATTCTTTCTCCTTCAATTTGTCGGCAAGAATGTTTTTGAGTTTCAGAGTAACGTCGGCATCCTCGCAAGCATATTCGTAAACGTCGTTTGGCGAGAGGTCGCGCATGTTCTTTTGGTTCTTGCCCTTTGCTCCGATAATCTCCTCGATGTGAATGGTGGTGTAGTTGAGCAGGGTAGAAGCCATGTAGTCCAAGTTGTGACGCAACTCGGGTTGTATCACATAATGAGCCACCATTGTGTCGAACATCTTGCCCTTAACCTTGATGCCGTAGTTCATCAGAACGAGCATGTCGTATTTCATGTTCTGACCAACCTTGCTGATTTCTTCATTTTCGAAGAACGGTTTGAATTTGTTGAGTGTCGTTTGCGCCTCGTCTCTGTTTTTGCTTAGCGGAACGTAGTAAGCCTCGTTTTCGGCAAAACTGAAGCTCATACCCACAATATCGGCGTTCATCGGGTCTGTTCCGGTCGTTTCGGTGTCGAAACAGACTTCTTTTTGTGACAAGATATTTCGCAAAAGCTTATCATCAATCTCTTGATTGTCAACAAGAATGTATTTATGTTCTATGTCTGAAAGTGTAGTTTGTTTGCTCTCGTTTTTTTCTTCTTGAACATCTGCCGCGAATCCGCCGAACAAATCGCCCTGAATCGGGCCTTTTTCGACCGCCTTCGGCTTAACGCCCAAAACCTTGTTTAGAAGTTTGCTGAATTCGAGTTCCTCAAAAAGTTTTCTCAACTCCTCCTCGTTCGGTTTGGCGATTTTCAGATTTTCCATGTCGAGAGTTATCGGAACATCTTTTCGGATTGTGGCGAGAACTCTCGAAAGCGAAATCAGCTCCTTGTTCTCTTCGACCTTTTTCTTCAGAGCACCCTTCAGCTGCTCGGTGCTGTTAAGAAGATTTTCGATGCTTCCAAATTCGCCGATGATTTTCTGTGCCGTCTTTTCGCCAACACCCGGACATCCCGGAATGTTGTCGGACGCATCGCCCATAAGTCCGAGGAAGTCTATAACTTGGTCGGTATTCTCAATGCCGAATTTCTTCTTCACTTCCTCTATGCCCATAATCTCATAGCCGCCGGTATGCTTTGGGCGGAACATCTTCACGTTTTCTGTAACCAACTGACCGTAGTCCTTGTCGGGCGTGAGCATAAACGTCTGGATTCCTTTCTCATCTGCCTGATGCGAAAGCGTTCCGATAACGTCATCTGCCTCGAAACCAGCAACTTCCAGAATAGGAATGTTGTAAGCCTCGATAACCTTTTTTATTATCGGAACAGAAAGTTTTATATCTTCGGGAGTTGACTCTCTTTGAGCCTTGTAAGGTTCGTACATCTCGTGGCGGAATGTCTTTCCGCTTGGGTCGAAGGCGATGCCGATGTGCGTAGGATTCTCATTATTAAGAACATACTCAAGAGTATTGACAAAACCGAGTATTGCCGATGTGTTCAGCCCTTTTGAGTTTATTCTTGGAGTTCGTATAAGCGCGTAGTAGGCTCTGTAGATGAGCGCGTAGGCATCGAGTAAGAATAGTTTTTCCATTTATTTTAACTTTGAGATGTAAAAGTAACTAAAAAATATGATTTACAATCATTTTATTAGTAAATTTGCAACTATTATATTTATGGATCAGATTAGTTTTATAAGAAAACCCGTTGAGAAAGAGTTAGAGGCGTTTAATGTTGTCTTTGACAAGTGCTTTGTGCATGATAATAATCTGATAAATAAGATTTTACAATTCATTCATCAGAAAAAGGGAAAGCAGATGCGCCCCATTCTGGTTCTCTTGACAGCAAAACTTAACGGTGAGATAAACGACAAGACTCTGTATTCGGCAGTCACTCTCGAACTGCTGCATACGGCAAGCCTTGTGCATGATGATGTGGTTGATGAAAGCGACAGACGAAGAGGACAGAGAAGTGTTAACTCTCTGTTTGATAATAGGTTGTCTGTTCTTATGGGCGATTATCTTCTCTCTTCGGCTCTTCTTAATTCGGCCAAGACAAACGACTGCCGCATCGTAAACATCATTAGCATCCTCGGACAGCTGTTGGCAGAAGGCGAGATAAAACAGATTGAAAACATCGACAACAAGGATATTTCGGAAGAGAAATACCTCGATGTAATCGAGAAGAAAACAGCTGTTCTCTTTGCGGCAAGTGCCGAAATGGGGGCGGTAAGTGTCGGAACATCCGACGAAAATATCGCTAAAATACGCGATTTTGGCCGACTTCTGGGCATCTGCTTCCAGATAAAAGATGATATTTTCGACTACATTTCATCGTCCGAAATAGGCAAACCTACGGGCAACGATATGCGCGAAGGCAAGCTTACTCTGCCTGCCATTTATGCCGTTAATAAGAGCACAGATGCTGCATATCGCGAGCTTGCGATGAAGGTAAAAAGCCTCGAATCTACCGAAGAAGAGCGCGAAAAACTGATGGATTTTGCCATAAAAAATGGCGGAATAGAGTATGCCGAATCGGTAATGAAACAGTACGAACAGAAGGCGAAAGATATTCTCGATAGCTTCCCTAAAAGCGATATTCGCGATTCGCTTTTCGAATATCTCGACTTCGTAACAAACCGTAATTTATAGTATTTCAGAAATAAAAAAACGGGGCTAAATTGCGTATTTAGTCCCGTTTTTCGTCTTTAAATCAAAAGATTTTATCGCTAATGCTTCGATTAGAAATAATTCTCTGTATCCTTTGTTAATTCCTTGTAGATAAGGTTTGCCAAACTGCTTGTTCCTAGGCGGAACATCTTGTTGTTAACCCACTCATTGCCAAGAACTTCCTTAACGATGGTGTAGTAGGTTAGGGCATCGTCGATAGTTTTCATGCCGCCAGCAGGCTTAAATCCAATCTGAATGCCAGTCTTCTCCTTGTATTCCTTGATAGCCTCGCACATAACGTAAGCTGCCTCTGGAGTGGCTGCAGGAGAGATTTTTCCGGTAGATGTCTTGATGTAATCGGCTCCGGCATACATTGCGATGATGGCTGCTTTCTTGATGTTTTCAGCGGTTTTCAACGCGCCAGTCTCGAGGATTACCTTAAGCGATTTCTCGCCGCAGATAGCCTTCAATTCAGAAATTGTGTCGGCAACACCCTCATAATCACCAGCCAAGAACTGACCAACAGGCAGAACGATGTCGATTTCTGTTGCTCCGTCCTTAACAGCAAGGGCTGTCTCGGCAACCTTAACCTCTTGGAATGTCTGTGAAGAAGGGAAAGCGCCTGATACACAAGTGATTTCTACGCCGTCAACCTCGAGTGAATCGGCTACGATTTTAGAGAAATTAGGGTAGACGCAAATGGCTGCAACGTGTCCCAAATCGGTGTGGTCGGCATCGAAACTGTTTACTTTCTCAACCATTTTCAAGATGCTCTCGTCGCTGTCGGTACAGCTCAAAGAAGTAAGTTCGATGCTGTTGAACAAGAACTTCATTGTCTCTGGAGTGCGGTTTTCAGCCAGTCTTTCGCTGATAATTCTCTCAACCTTAGCCTTTACAGCCTCGTCGTTGAGTGCAGTATTATACTGCTTTAAAGCTTCCTCGTACTTGTTTGTATCCATAATTATTTCAGTTTTGTATTATTCAAATGTCTTTCTTTATCGCGCGATGTTTTCTTCTCAAGATTCTTTTTAAAAGCCTCTGTAAGGTCTACGCCCGTCTGGTTGGCAAGACATATCAGAACCCACAAAATGTCCGCCATTTCATCGTCTAAATCGTGCTTTTCGCCCTCTTTGAACGACTGTTCGCCGTATGTCCTTGCCATTATTCGTGCCAGCTCGCCCACCTCTTCGGTAAGGCAAGCCATGTTTGTAAGCTCGTTGAAGTATCTCACGCCGTACTGGCGAATCCACTCGTCAACTTGCTTCTGAGCCTCTTCTATCGTCATTTTTATTCCTTATTTTTGCTATCCATAATGATGGTTACCGGGCCATCGTTAAGCAACTCAACCTTCATGTCTGCGCCAAATTCGCCTGTGCCTATCGGTTTGCCCAGTTCGTTCTCCATTATCTCGCAGAATTTGTTGTAGAGAGGTATTGAAATCTCGTGTTTGGCGGCTCTGATGTACGAAGGACGGTTGCCTTTCTTGGTCGATGCCATGAGCGTAAACTGACTTACTACGATGATTTCGCCGCCGATATCGAGGACTGATTTGTTCATTACACCGTTTTCATCGTCAAAAATACGCATGTTTACAGCCTTTTTACAGAGCCATTCGGCGTCTTCTGGAGTGTCGGCTTCCTCTATTCCGACAAGGATAAGCAAGCCCTTTCCGATAGCCGATTTTATGCTGTTGTTGATGGTTACGCTTGCTTTCGAAACCCTTTGTATAACAACTCTCATTTCAATGTTTTATTTACAAAGATAAACAATATTCTATATAGATGCTATTTTTATGCAGAAAATTTACTCTTTTTGAGTGCCGAAATACTTCACGATAATGCCAGCCTTGCTCTCTCCAACGACAGTTTTCAAGTTGCCGAAAGACGCTTCTTTTATGCGTTTTACGCTCTTGAAATGCTTCAGAAGGGCACTTTTTGTCTTTTCTCCGATGCCTTTTATGTCGTCGAGTTCCGATTTTGTCTGTGCTTTGCTTCGCTTATCCTTATGGAAAGTGATGGCATATCGGTGAACTTCGTCTTGAATCTGTGTAAGAAACTTGAAAAGACGCGACTTTATATCGATTCCAATTGTTGCCGGAGGGTTGCCGAAGAGCAGTTCTGACGTGCGGTGTTTGTCGTTCTTTGCAAGTCCTGCGATGGCTATATCAAGGTGTAAAACATCCTCTACAACGCTTCTTATTGCCTCCATCTGTCCCTTTCCACCATCGGCAATAATGAGGTCGGGCAGAGGCTGATTCTCCTCTACAAGACGCGAATATCGGCGAAATACCACCTCGCGCATAGATGCGTAATCGTCAGGACCTTCAACCGTTTTTATATTGAATTTGCGGTAATCAGACTTGCTTGGCTTTGCTTTTTTGAATACAACGCAGCCCGCTACGGCATATTCGCCCGAAATATTCGAGTTATCGAAGCATTCTATGTGCATTGGCAGCTGTTTTAGCTTCAGTGCGTCTTGTAGTTCCTTCATCAGGCTGGTGCTCTTTTGCTCTGGATTTAGCTTTTCTGCGCGCTTTAATCGGTCGAACTGGTATTGCTTTACGTTCATTTCCGACAGGCTGAGAAGCTTCTTTTTATCGCCTCTTTGCGGCACGGTAAACGTTACATTGTTCAGTTCCGACTCAATTTCGAAAGGTACGATAATCTCTTTTGAGGTGCTTTTATAACGCTCGCGCATCTCGATTATACCCATTAAAAGCAGTTCTTCTTTGGTTTCATCGAGCCTTTTTTTGTACTCAAAAGTGAAAGCTTGGTTAATTGCGCCATTGGTGATATGCAGGTAATTTATAAATGCATTATCCTCGTCAATGCCGATTGAGAACACATCTATATTATGCAAAATCTGACTTACAACCTCGCTTTTTGCCCTGTAATTTTCGAGAATCATGTATTTTTTTTTGATGATTTCAGCCTCTTCAAAACGCATTTCTTCCGAAAGCTGAAGCATCTTTTCGTACATTTCTTTCTCTATTTCGTGCGTGTTTCCTTTCAGAATTTCTTTAATCTGACGGATATTTTCGATGTATTCTTCGTGACTTTGTTTCGCTATGCAAGGTCCTAAACAGTTCTTGATATGATACTCCAAACAAGGCGAAAACTTGCCGGATTTTATGTTTTCTGGAGATAAAACAAGGTTACAAGTCCGCAAAGGATATAGCTTTTTTATTAGCTCAAGAAGCGTGTACATTGTCGAAATATGCGAGTACGGACCGTAGTAGGTTGCGCCATTTCTTTCTGTTTTCCGGGTGCTAAAAACGCGTGGAAAATACTCGTTGCTTACGCAAATAGAAGGGTAGGTTTTGTCATCTTTTAGCAGAATATTATACCTCGGCTTGTACTTTTTTATGAGGTTATTTTCGAGTAAAAGAGCATCTTCTTCGGTGTTTACAACCACATATTTCAGGTCTCGAATCTTGCTTACAAGCATCCTCGTTTTGTTCGAAATCTGGTTCTTGTTAAAGTAAGAACTAACCCTTCTTTTTAGATTTTTTGCCTTGCCAACATAGATGATTTCTCCCTCCTCGTTGAGGTACTGATAGCATCCCGGACACTCTGGTAAATTGTGTACGATGCCCATGATATAATCCCTGTAAGAAGACGCTTTCTGCTCGCTCATGATAGTGTGGTGTTAAAGTATAACTTCAGCAAAAAATGCTTTAATAAACTTTTGTAACTTCTTGATTTGACGGATGGTTATAAGTTTTGTGAAACAAATTGTTTCACGTGAAACCCAGCCTAAAATCACCTTCCGAGGAGCACGAGCAGGATGTTGATATCGCTTGGTGAAACGCCCGGAATTCGACTTGCCTGAGCCAGAGATTCGGGGTCGATTTTCGTGAGCTTCTGGCGAGCCTCAGTCGAGAGATTCTGAATCTCGTTGTACTTGAAGCGACCCTTGATTTTGATGTTCTCGAGACGCTGCATTTTGTCCGCCACAAGTTTCTCTCGTTCGATGTAACCTTTGTATTTTATCTGTATCTCGGTGGCTTCGATAATTTCGTCTTTTCTGTCATCAATCTTGTCGAGGAGATTTCTGAAAGATTCGATTTGCGAAGATATGTTTTCGATGCCAATCTGAGGGCGGCTAATCAAATCGATTAGCTTGCAACCTTGCTTGATTGGGGTAGCGCCAACTTGCTCAAGAAACGGATTTATTCTGTCTGGTTTGATTGAGAAATTTTGGCAGAATTCAACGATGTCGTTCATCTGTTTTTCTTTCTTCTTGAAATACTTAAAACGGGCAGAAGTTGCAAGTCCGATGTTGAATGCTTTTTCTGTCAAGCGAGCATCTGCATCGTCTTGTCTGAGCAAGATTCTGTATTCGGCTCTCGAAGTAAACATTCGGTAAGGCTCGTCCACACCCTTTGTGACCAAATCGTCGATGAGAACGCCAATATATGCTTCGTCGCGTCCGAGAGTGAAAGTCTTGTTTCCGCTGCAACGCAGAGCTGCGTTTATTCCGGCAATTGTTCCTTGGCCGCCAGCTTCCTCGTAGCCAGTTGTGCCGTTAACCTGTCCGGCAAAGAACAAACCTTTCAGAATCTTCGATTCGAGCGTGTGCGTGAGCTGCGTAGGGTCGAAGAAATCGTATTCAATTGCATATCCCGGGCGATAGAGCTGGATATTCTCAAAAGCTGGAATCTTTTTCAGGGCGTTTAACTGAATTTCTATCGGAAGCGATGACGAGAAACCGTTCAGATACATTTCCTGTGTTGTTTCGCCTTCGGGTTCGAGAAATAGCGGATGCTGCTCCTTGTCGGGGAATGTTACGATTTTTGTCTCGATGCTCGGACAGTATCTCGGACCGATACTCTTGATTTGACCGTTGTAGAGAGGGGAGTCGGGCAGACCTTCGTTCAGAATTCTGTGAACTTCTGAATTTGTGTAGCAAGTCCAGCACGGAAGTTGCTTCAGTTTTCGCGATTCGCCCATGTAAGAGAACTTGTGAAAATCGTTTTCGCCGTCCTGAACCTCCATTCTCGAGAAATCAACGCTTCGCGCATCAATTCTTACCGGAGTTCCAGTCTTCATTCGTGCCGCGTTGATGCCGTGAGCAGTTATCGATTCAGTAAGATGATATGAGGCAGGCTCGGCAACTCTTCCGCCCGGAACTTGTGTTCTTCCGAAGTGCATTAGTCCGTTAAGGAATGTTCCTGCGGTGAGAACGACCGATTTCGCATAGAATTCAACATCGAGAATCGTCTTTACACCAACGATTTCATCGCCCTTTACTATTATTTCCTTTACAACATCTTGCCAGATGCTGAGGTTTGGTGTGTTTTCGAGAATCTCGCGCCATGCCCAGATAAACTTGCCACGGTCGCACTGTGCTCTTGGACTCCACATTGCCGGACCTTTAGAGCGGTTAAGCATTCGGAACTGAATGGCTGTACGGTCGGTGACGATGCCCATGAATCCTCCGAGAGCATCGATTTCGCGGACAATCTGTCCTTTTGCGATGCCTCCGATGGCAGGATTACAGCTCATCTGTCCGATTTTGTTCATGTCAATGGTAATAAGGCAAGTTTTGGCTCCCATATTGGCGGAGGCTGCCGCTGCTTCGCATCCAGCGTGTCCTGCGCCGATAACAATCACATCAAATTTAAATTCCATAAGTCCGATTTTAATATTAGCGCAAAAATAAACAAAATTATTTTCTTTTGAAATGTGTAGTTTGCAAATACGAGTGTTAAACGCTTTTTTTTAGGTCGGGATTGATTTTTTACCTTATATATTCCGTAAAATTTCATTTTTTTAGTATACTTTTGCGCAAAGAAGGCAAGAACAAATTTGTATTAATAATAAAATAACTTTAAATTTTTAATCATTTATGTGGTTAATTGATTCTTCAATTGGACGTAAGGTTGTGATGTCTGTATCGGGCATTGCCCTTATCTTGTTCTTGACGTTCCATGCGTCAATGAACGTAGTAGCATTGTTCTCTGCTGAGGGCTACAACATGATTTGTGAGTTCTTGGGCGCAAATTGGTATGCTGTTGCAGCTACTATTGGACTTGGCGCACTGGTAGTCGTTCACTTCGTTATGGCTTTCATTTTGAATTACCAGAACAGAAAGGCTCGCGGAAACAATGCTTATGCTGTTACAAACAAGCCAGAGAAGGTTGAGTGGGCTTCACAGAACATGCTTGTCCTTGGTATTATCATCATTCTTGGTATGTTGCTGCACTTGTACAATTTCTGGTACAATATGATGTTTGCAGAGTTGGCTGGCATCGCTGGTCCTTTCGACACTCCAAAGCCATCTGACGGCTATGCATTCATCGAGCAGACATTCAAACAGCCTGTTTACTCAGTAATCTATGTACTATGGCTTATTGCCTTGTGGTTCCATCTTACACACGGCTTCTGGAGCGCAATGCAGACTCTTGGCGTTAGCGGTAAGATCTGGTTCAACCGTTGGAAGATGATTGGTTATGTATTCTCAACAATCATTATCCTTATGTTCCTTGCAGTAGTTGTTAAGTTCTCAATATTTGCTGCTTGATAGTTTTATTCATTCATTTTAATTCGAAAAATCATTATGTCAACAATAGATTCAAGAATTCCAGAGGGTCCAGTAGCAGAAAAGTGGACCAATTACAAGGCACACCAGAAATTGGTGAATCCTAAGAACAAGCTTCGTCTTGATGTAATCGTTGTAGGTACAGGTCTTGCAGGTGCATCTGCAGCCGCTTCTCTTGGCGAGATGGGCTTCAACGTACTGAATTTCTGTATTCAGGATTCTCCACGCCGTGCTCACTCTATCGCTGCACAGGGTGGTATCAATGCTGCAAAGAACTATCAGAACGACGGTGACTCTGTTTACCGTTTGTTCTACGATACTGTAAAGGGTGGCGACTATCGTGCTCGCGAGGCTAACGTTTACCGTTTGGCTGAGGTTTCAAACAACATCATCGACCAGTGTGTTGCTCAGGGCGTTCCATTCGCTCGCGAATATGGCGGTATGCTTGCAAACCGTTCATTCGGTGGTGCTCAGGTATCTCGTACATTCTATGCAAAGGGTCAGACAGGTCAGCAGCTTCTTCTTGGTGCATACTCAGCACTTAGCCGCATGGTCGAGGCAAAGAAGGTAAAGCTTTACACTCGCTACGAGATGGAGGACGTTGTTATTGTTGACGGTCGTGCTCGCGGTATCATTGCCAAGAACCTTATAACTGGTAAGCTTGAGCGTTTCTCTGCAAACGCAGTTGTAATTGCAACCGGTGGTTACGGAAATGCTTACTTCCTTTCAACAAATGCTATGGGATGTAACTGTACAGCAGCTGTTCAGTGCTATCGTAAGGGTGCTTACTTCGCAAACCCTTCTTATGTACAGATTCACCCAACTTGTATCCCAGTTCACGGAAACAACCAGTCAAAGCTTACTCTGATGTCAGAGTCATTGCGTAACGATGGTCGTATCTGGGTTCCTAAGAAGCTTGAGGATGCTAAGAAGCTTCAGTCAGGCGAGATTCAGGGTAGCGATATTCCTGAGGCAGACCGCGACTACTACTTGGAGCGTCGTTATCCTGCATTCGGTAACCTTGTTCCACGCGACGTTGCATCACGTGCAGCTAAGGAGCGTTGCGACAAGGGCTTCGGCGTAAATAATACAGGTCTTGCAGTATTCCTCGACTTCTCTGAGTCTATCCAGCGTCTTGGTATCGACGAGATTCGTGCTCGTTACGGTAACTTGTTCGATATGTACGAGGAAATCACCGACGTTAATCCGGGCGAGCTTGCAAAGACTGTCGATGGCGTAGAGTACTACAACCCAATGATGATTTATCCTGCTATCCACTACACAATGGGTGGTATCTGGGTTGACTACGAGCTTCAGACTTCAATCAAGGGATTGTTCGCAATTGGTGAGTGTAACTTCTCAGATCATGGTGCTAACCGCTTGGGTGCCAGCGCGTTGATGCAGGGCTTGGCTGACGGTTACTTCGTTTTGCCTTACACAATCCAGAACTATTTGGCAGACCAGACAATCTGGCCACGTCTTTCTACAGATCTTCCAGAATTTGCCGAGGCAGAGAAGAACGTAGACGAGGCTATCGATAAGTTGATGGCTATCAAGGGTAAGCGTTCTGTAGACTCTATCCACAAGGAGCTTGGTCACATCATGTGGGAGCACGTTGGTATGGGACGTACAGCCGAGGGCTTGAAGGAAGGTCTTGAGTTGTTGAAGAAACTTCGCAAGGAGTTCGAGACAAACTTGTTCATTCCGGGCACAAAAGAGGGCTTGAACGTAGAGCTTGACAAGGCTATCCACTTGCGCGACTTCATCACAATGGGCGAACTTGTAGCATACGATGCTCTTTCTCGTAACGAGAGCTGTGGTGGTCACTTCCGTGAGGAGTACCAGACAGAAGAGGGCGAGGCTAAGCGTGACGATGAGAACTACTTCTATGTAGGTTGCTGGGAGTATCAGGGCTCTGACGAGGTTGCTCCAACACTTATAAAGGAGCCGCTTCACTATGAGGCTATCAAGGTACAGACTCGTAACTACAAGAACTAATTTAATTTGTCGAACAAACTTAAAGATTAAACAAAATGGCTAAAAATATAAGTTTTACTATAAAGTATTGGAAGCAGAATGGTCCTAAGGACAAGGGACACTTCGATACACATGAGATGAAGAACGTGCCAGACGACACTTCTTTCCTTGAAATGCTTGATATGCTTAACGAAGAGCTTATCAACGAGGGTCAGGAACCATTCGTATTCGACCACGACTGTCGCGAGGGTATCTGCGGTATGTGTTCTCTTTACATCAACGGTACTCCACACGGAAAGACTGAGCGCGGCGCTACAACTTGCCAGTTGTACATGCGTAAGTTCAACGATGGCGACGTTATTACTGTAGAGCCTTGGCGTTCAGCAGGTTTCCCTGTAATAAAGGACTGTATGGTTGACCGCTCTGCATTCGACAAGATTATTCAGGCAGGTGGTTACACTTCAGTTCGTACTGGTCAGCCACAGGATGCAAACGCAATCCTTATCCCTAAGCAGGATGCCGACGAGGCTATGGACTGCGCAACATGTATCGGCTGCGGTGCTTGCGTTGCTGCTTGTAAGAACGGTTCCGCAATGTTGTTCGTATCTTCAAAGGTTAGCCAGTTGGCATTGTTGCCACAGGGCCGTCCAGAGGCTGCAAAGCGTGCTAAGGCAATGGTTGCGCGTATGGACGAGCTTGGCTTCGGTAACTGTACAAACACACGCGCATGCGAGGCTGTTTGTCCTAAGTGCGAGTCAATCTCTAACATCGCTCGTCTTAACCGCGAGTTCATCAAGGCTAAATTGAACGACTAAAAGTACGTCAATGTCATAAAATAGAAGGCTTTGGAGTAAAATCCAGAGCCTTTTTTTGTTTTTATCAAAATAATATTTACTTTTGCATTTGGGGGTTGTACTTTTTTTGTATGCTTTCTTGAGCACATCCGTGCAGACAAGGGCGGGAGATGTTTTTGCTATACTCCTTTTGTGGTACAATCCCCTTTTTTCGTTGTCTACTTACAAGCATAGCTTACGCTTGATTAAGGACGAGAGACCGAGGCGAATTCTCAGTTTTGTACTAAGAAAAAAGATTCCTCCAAGGAACTCACAAGTGGGGGATGTTGTTAAAGATTTGCCCTATTTATCTTCGTATATATGTATCTGAGGCTTAAAATTAGATTCTTTTATTTTTTTGTATTCCTCAATTGAACATCCGAAAGTTTCTTTCAATTCTATATTTGAGATTTTACTTTTCAGCAATGCGTCCTTAATCTCTTCCGAAACAATTATAAATGCCGTATTTTCAATACCGAAAATTGAGATTGATTTATCATTGATTCCAAAATAACAAGGGTCGTCATACATAGATACCACATCATCTTTATTCCAAAAAGGATATGTCTTTAAATTGTATATAACATAATATTGCTTTTCTACACCATCAATCTTAACAGGGTAGCATTTGTCTGACATATCGACAAATTGAGACAAAACATCAATGATTTTTTGAGAATAAAACTCCCAACCGACTCCGTAATATCTGATAATATCATAGTCTTTTTTGCCAATAGCAACTTTAAAGCACACATCATCAGGCAGTTTTTCTGTCTGAGTTGGATCTAAGCATTTATCCAGTATATCGTAAGAGGTTTCAGATGTAATCTCTAACATACTTCTTTTGAAACGATGGGAAAAATAGTAAAATGAAATCATTTTTATATGCAATTAAAAAAGTGTTTGTAATAACAGAATCCCAAGTGTCAGAGATTTTGCTATTACAAAAATACGTTAATTATTTAAGAAACAATAGTAATTGGTGATAATAGAGCACGTTTTTCGCCATTCGGAAGAAAAATACATTAGTTTTGTAGAATGATTCAAGATGATTTTAAATTTTACAAGCCTTGCAGAATGTTGCAGCCCTTTGTACGCTTCTATTGGACTTTCAGAAGTAATATGAGGCTGAATACGCTATCTTTTCCCCTCGGGTGTACACAGATTATCTTCCACAGGAAAAAGCCGCTCTATATCCCCGAATTTTGCGTCACGCAGGATTGGCTTACAATCAGCGGACAGGTTAACTTTTCGTCTCATCTGTGTTCCGAAGGCGATTTGGATATGATTGTCGTCGTTTTTCATCCTCATGCCATGAGCGCGTTTCTTAACGTTCCGACGTCGCTCTTCTATAATATTGAAACATCTGGCTACAATCTTGACGACCGAAGTCTGAACGAACTTACGGAACGGATTTTCGACAGCAAGAGCGATGAAATCGCCATAAATCTCATCGAAAACTGGCTTCTGGCACGACTTGCCGGCTGTAAGACCGAAACGCTTCGTAAAATCGACCGGATTGATGCTTCCGTGCGGCAGATTCTCGGCTTTCCGCAGACAACGGTGGGCGATTTGGCATCAGTTGCATGCCTTGGCAAGAAACAGTTCGAGAGAGAATTCAGTTCTCTCGTCGGTATCAATCCTAAGGAATATGCCCGAATCGTCCGCTTTCAACGGGCTTTGTCTTTGATGCAGAATCATTCTTGCCAGAGCGTAAATCTGGCTCAGATAGCCTACGCAAGCGGATATTCAGACCAGTCGCACTTTTGCCGCGAATTCAAGCATTTCAGCGGTTGCACGCCAGCTACTCTGCTGAAAGACACGGCTCTGCACTCAGATTTGTTTGCAAATCCCGTCTGAATGTCTCTTTTGTTCTATCCCGATTCTGATGCTTCGGCTAATTTTGCAGCCTAATTCATCAAAAAAGAATCAGAATGAGTATGAAAGAAGTAAATCCGCAGGAAACAACCAGAGGTTGTCAGTTCGAAATCTGGAAGAACGCGCCAAACCCGATGGTGACATTCGTGAAAAGAATGGATGTGACGAATCTCGTAAGGAAAAGCAGAAGGAAACATCTGAAATTCAATATGCTGCTCGACTATTGCATTGGCAAGGCGGCTCTCAGTCAGAAGGAGTTCAGGCTATTGCCCGTAGGCGATAAACTGATGGAGTTTGACAAAATTGCTATAAACACAATTGTGAAGAACCGCACGGGTGAGGTGAGTTCGTGCGACATCGAGTTTGATGGCGATTTTGAGAGATATTGCGGGGATTATATGCGATACACAGCAGAAGTGGCGGAAACATGCGCTAACCGCGATTTGTCGGACGACTGTATGGTAATTGGCACTTCAGCAATTGTTGATACAGAATTGGTTTGTGCCGGAGGTATGTATAGCGGAATATTTAATAATCCGTTTATCATGTGGGGACGCTATTCACGTCGTTTCTTTAGATTCTATCAGAACATTTCGTTCCAGTTTCATCACACGCAGATGGACGGTGCGCATGCGGCACGCTTTCTCAATGCTATTCAGAACGAGATTGACGGGCTGAAAGTGTAATGTACGTCCACGTTCGGCATAAATTCATAATGCTCCTATTCTGGCAATGAGATATTTCGTTATTGCATCAATATACGTATCTCGAACCTACCATCTTGCTACCTACTTACTATCTACTTGCTACCATCTTGCTATCTCGAACCTTGAAAGTGGCTTTTTGCCGTTTTTTCTGTATGATAATTCATTGCTTTGTATATTGTTGCGAAAATGCTTATGCCAAACTTGCGTGTGGAGAGGGTATATAAAAACAAAAAGAGAAGCTCTGTGCAGCTTCTCCTTTTTGTCTTTAACCTCGTAATCCAAATTGAGTGTTAAACAAATTAAGATATCCATCACTCTGAATCTTTTCCTTTTTAGAATTACCTAATAAAACGTTGCTTTTGTTTTTGCGTTTACCTATATCTTCTTTCTTATCCAAAATCTTTTACCTTTGATTTTACCTAATTGTTACCACAATCTTTAAACCTATCTTCGCTTTACCTGTTTTATATTTTTTAGTTTCTTGGTTCTGATTTTGTTTTGTTTTCTGATGCAAATATATGGGTTAAAATATTGACAGCAAAATTTTTGGAGCGCGATTTTTCGCTGTTTCCGAAGAAAGAACAATTTGTTCAATATCTGAACAATTAGTCCTATTTTCAGAGTCTGATAAGCCTGTAGTTTCCGCCGTTAAGGCATTTTGTCACACCCTTCATCTCGAGTTCAAAAAGAACCACGCTAACCTCGTGGACCGGAATATTTGTCTCGACGGCAATCTGATTTATCTGTTTACTGTCGCAATCTTTCAGAACGTTGCAAACGGCCTGCTCGTTTTCCGAAAGTTCGATGAACAATTCTTGCTGAACCGATTTCTTCTTTGCAGGACGAGCGTTCCATCGCATCAGTTTAACCAAGTCGTCGGCGCAAGTAATCATATTTGCATGGTTTTCCTGAATCAGACGGTTGCAGCCAGCCGAGTTCTCGTCGGTAACCCTTCCGGGAAAGGCGCAGACATCGCGGTTGTAGCTCTCGGCAATATCTGCCGTGATAAGACTGCCGCCCTTGCTCTTGCTCTCGATTATTACCGTAACGTCGGCCAGTCCGGCAACAATCCGGTTTCTTTTTACAAAGTTGAACTTGTCGGCATTCGTGCCCGACATGTATTCGGTAACCAGTCCGCCTTGCCCAAGCATCTTTATAGCCGTGGAGCGGTGCGACGACGGGTAAATCTGGTCGAGACCGTGAGCGAGCACTCCAATTGTGTCGATACCGCTGTCGAGTGCATTCCTGTGTGCCTCGATGTCAATTCCGTAGGCAAGTCCGCTGATAATCTGAACATCGGGCACGGCTTCCCTCAAATCCGACACAAACCTGCGGCATAGTTCCTTTCCGTATTCGGTGCAATGGCGGGTGCCAACGATGCTTATGCTCTTGGGCGGCGTTAGGCTTGCATTTCCCTTGTAGTAGATGAGCAGGGGCGCGTCGCTGCAATCCTTCAGCCTTTGCGGATAGTCCGAATCGCCGATGGAAAGGCATCTTATCCGTTTCTCGTCGGCAAACTTCAGTTCCTTTTCCGCCCGTGGCAGATAATCGTTGTGTGACGAGAGCGTTTTTATCAGAAGTTCTGATGCGTTTGGAAGATAATCCTTTATGTAGCCGATGTTATTGAAAAGTTCGGTAGCCGAACCGAATGTTTCGTAGAGAATTTTTGCATTGCTTGAGCCAAGTTTCGGTAGTAGCGTCAGCGTCATGACATTCAGTATTTCTTGGTCGTTCATAACGATAAAAAGATAAAGGTTTTATGAGTTAAATTAAAATCTATTCGCAAATATACACATTATATTTATTTTTTTCATACTTTTGCCACGAAAAATAAAAACAGAGAAATCAAAAGAATGAAAAATCTGGTAATTGTAGAGTCTCCTGCCAAGGCGAAGACTATCGAGAAGTTTCTGGGAAAAGATTACAAGGTGATGTCGAGCTATGGACATATCCGCGACCTTAAAAAGAAGGAGTTCAGTATTGACGTAGACACATTTACTCCGAATTATGAAATTCCTGAAGACAAATACAAGATAGTAGAAAGCCTGAAGGAAGAGGCTAAGAAGGCAGATACTGTGTGGCTTGCATCCGATGAGGACCGCGAGGGAGAGGCTATTTCATGGCACTTGTACGAGGTGCTCGGACTAACTCCCGAAAAGACAAAGCGCATTGTATTCCACGAAATTACAAAGCCAGCCATTCTTAAGGCTATCGAGAATCCGCGCGAGATTGACATCAACTTGGTAAAGGCACAGCAGGCGCGTCGCGTGCTCGACCGCATAGTGGGCTTCAAACTGTCGCCTGTGCTTTGGCGAAAGGTAAAGCCGCAGCTTTCTGCCGGACGCGTGCAGAGCGTTGCCGTTCGTCTTATCGTAGAGCGCGAGCGCGAAATCAAGAACTACAAGGTTGAGTCGGCATTCCGCGTTGTTGCCGTGTTCCTCGTTCCCGACGGAAACAGAACCGTTGAGATGAAGGCGGAACTTTCAACCCGATTCAAAACCCAAAAGGAAGCCGAAGACTTCCTGAAGGAATGTGAGGCGGCAGAATACACCGTAAGCGACATCGTAACAAAACCGCTGAAGAAATATCCGGCTGCACCTTTCACTACATCAACATTGCAGCAGGAGGCTGCGCGCAAACTCGGTTTCTCTGTATCGCAGACAATGAGCGTTGCGCAGAAGTTGTACGAATCGGGACTTATAACATACATGCGAACCGACTCGGTAAACCTCTCGGCTCTGTGTATAAATGCCTGCAAGCAGGTTATCTCTGAAAAGATGGGTGAGAAGTATCTTCACTCTCGCCAGTTTACAACTAAGATTAAGGGCGCGCAGGAGGCTCACGAGGCCATCCGCCCAACATATATGGAGAACAATGCCATCGACGGCAATTCTCAGGAAAAACGCCTGTACGACTTGATTTGGAAGCGTACTCTCGCATCGCAGATGGCTGAGGCCGAGATGGAGAAGACAACCGTTACGATAAAAATCTCTAACCGTGCCGAGACATTCGTTGCCAACGGCGAGGTTCTTGTATTCGACGGTTTCCTGAAGGTTTACCGCGAGTCGAGCGATGAGGACGCAAGCGAGGACGAGAGCACAAGCCTTCTTCCGCCGCTTAGCAAGGGCGAAGACCTTAAGCGCAAGGAAATCGTGGCAATGGAGCGTTTCACTCAGCATCCGCCACGCTATACCGAGGCAAGCCTCGTTCACAAGATGGAGGAACTTGGCATCGGCCGTCCGTCAACATATGCTCCTACAATCTCAACAATCCAGCAGAGAGAGTATGTAGAGAAGGCTGACCAGCAGGGAACTCCGCGCGATTATGCCGTCCTCACACTCAACGAGAAGGGCATCACATCCGAAACAAAGCAGGAAAATACTGGATACGAGAAGGCAAAGCTCGTTCCGACAGATATAGGAACGGTTGTAAACGACTTCCTTTCTGAGCATTTTACATCTATCCTCGATTACAACTTTACGGCAAACGTAGAGAAGGATTTCGATGAGGTGGCAGAGGGAAGCATTGAATGGACCGACCTTATGCGCCGATTCTACGGCGATTTTGAACCGATGGTAGAGAAGGCTTCACATCTTCAGAGCGAGCACAAGGTTGGCGAGCATGAACTTGGCGTCGACCCAGCCAGCGGCAAGCCTGTATTCGTCAAAATCGGCCGCTTTGGCCCTGTGGTTCAGATTGGAACAGCCGAGGACGAGGAGAAGCCTCGCTTTGCCCAGATGAAGCCGGGACAGAGAATGGACACAATCACTCTCGAAGAGGCTCTCGACCTGTTCAAACTGCCGCGAATCCTTGGCGAGTTTGAGGGCAAGACGGTAAAGGTAGGCACAGGCCGATTCGGACCATACGTTTATCACAACGGCGTGTATGTGTCTGTTCCGAAGGATTTCAACCCGATGACATTGGCTCTGCATACAGCCATCGACCTTATCGAGGCTAAGCGCAAGGCCGAGGCTGAGAAGCATATCAAAAGTTTCGACGAAGAACCGAAACTCGAGATTCTGAACGGCCGATTCGGACCGTATATCGCCTACGACGGCACAAACTATCGTCTGCCAAAGACGGTTGAGAAGCCTGCCGAACTGACTCTTGAGCAATGTATGGAGATTATCAAGGCTCAGCCTGCATCGGGAGCCAAGAAGACAAGAACGACAGCCCGAAAGACAACAACACGCAAGACGGCTGCTAAGAAATAAGTCCATGAAGAGAGTAATATTCGTAGGCTACATGGGGGCTGGCAAGACAACCATCGGCAAAGCCCTGTCTGACCAACTGAAGATGACATTCTTCGACCTCGACTGGTATATCGAAGACCGCTTTCATCGCAAGATAACCGAGATTTTTGCCGAGAAAGGCGAGAGCGGATTCCGCGAGATTGAGCGAAACATGCTTCACGAGGTTGCCGAATTCGAGAATGTGATAATCTCGTCGGGCGGCGGAACGCCATGTTTCTTCGACAACATGGAATACATGAACCAGCAGGCGATGACGGTCTATCTCAAGGCAAGTCCCGAGGTCCTGTGCCATCATCTTGAATACGGAAAAAGCAAGCGTCCGCTGCTAAAGGACAAGACCGAAGAAGAGATGCTCTCGTTCATAACCGAGTCGCTCAAAGTGCGCGAACCGTTCTATAGCAAGGCAAAACATATATTCAACGTCGACCCGCTCGACACCATCGCCGACGTAAAACTGTCGGTTGGTAAAATTGTCGATTTGCTCGGTTTGTAGGTAGGCACAATTGCATGAACTGAAACTATATTATTTACAATTTTTATTTGACACAGAAAAATGAGAAAATGGCGTGTTGAGGATTCTTCTGAACTCTACAACATTTGTGGTTGGGGTGTGAATTATTTCAACATCAATGAGAAAGGTCACATGGTGGTTACTCCGCGTAAGGATGGAGTTGAGGTAGACCTTAAGGAACTGATGGACGAGCTGTCGCTGCGCGATGTGTCGGCTCCGGTGCTCGTACGATTCCCCGACATCCTTGATAATCGTATCGAGAAGACTGCAAACTGTTTTGCCAAGGCTGCAAAGGAGTACAACTACAATGCAGAGAACTTCATCATCTACCCAATCAAGGTAAACCAGATGCGCCCTGTTGTTGAGGAGATTATCGGACACGGCAAAAAATATAACCTCGGTCTTGAGGCAGGCTCAAAGCCTGAACTTCATGCCGTTATCTCCGTAAACATGGACAGCGACTCGCTGATTGTGTGCAACGGATACAAAGACCAAAGCTACATCGAACTCGCCATTCTGGCGCAGAAGATGGGAAAGCGCATCTTCATAGTGGTTGAGAAGATGAACGAACTCGAACTTATTGCACAGGCTGCCAAGAAGTTCGATGTGCGTCCAAACATCGGAATACGCATCAAACTGGCTTCTTCGGGAAGCGGAAAGTGGGAAGAGAGCGGCGGCGATGCCAGCAAGTTCGGACTTACCTCGAGCGAGGTTCTGAAGGCTCTTGAGATTCTTCAGGAGAAAGGACTTCAGGATTGCCTGAAACTCATTCATTTCCACATCGGAAGCCAGATTACAAAGATTCGCAGAATACAGACTGCCCTTCGCGAGGCTTCGAACTTCTATGTTCAGCTCCGCAAGATGGGCTATGGCGTGGATTTCGTTGACTGCGGCGGCGGCTTGGGCGTTGATTACGACGGAACACGCTCTTCTAACAGCGAAAGTTCGGTAAACTACTCAATTCAGGAGTATGTAAACGACTGCGTCTACACGTTTGTCGAGGCGGCTGACAAAAACGGCGTTCCTCATCCAAACCTTATCACCGAGGGCGGTCGCTCGCTTGCCGCTCATCATTCGGTACTGATAATGGAGGTGCTCGAAACGGCTTCTCTGCCTGAGATGCCTGAGGAATACGAGGCAAATCCAGAGGCTCACAAACTTGTGCGCGATATTTACGATATTTGGTGTCATCTAAGCACTCGCACGATGCTCGAGGACTGGCACGATGTTCAGCAGATTCGCGAGGAGGCACTCGACCTGTTTGCCCACGGCTTGGTTGATTTGAAGACTCGTTCGGACATCGAGCAGATGTACTGGAGTGTTTGCCACGAAATCAACTCGCTGGCACAGAGCCAGAAACACATTCCAGACGAGTTGCGGAAAATCGACAAACTGCTTGCCGACAAGTATTTCTGCAACTTCTCGCTGTTCCAGTCGTTGCCTGATTCGTGGGCGATAGACCAGCTTTTCCCAATCGTTCCTATCCAGCGGTTGGACGAGAAACCAACGCGCAACGCCACTATTCAGGATATAACTTGCGACAGCGACGGTAAAATTGCCAATTTCGTAACATCAAACTATAATTCGCACACTCTGCCTGTGCATCCTCTAAAGAAGGGCGAGCCGTACTATCTCGGCGTGTTCCTCGTCGGAGCATATCAGGAGATTTTGGGTGACTTGCACAACTTGTTCGGCGACACCAATGCCGTCCACGTTTCTGTTGATAAGGACGGGTACAAGATAAATCAGATTATCGACGGCGAAACCGTAGACGAAGTGCTCGACTACGTTCAGTATAACACAAAGAAGATGGTTCGCACACTCGAGACATGGGTTACAAAGGCCGTGAAAGACGGCAAAATCTCACTCGAGCAAGGCAGAGAGTTCTTGAACAACTATCGTTCGGGACTTTACGGTTACACTTATTTGGAAAAGTAAAAGATGGAAAAGTTAACAGTCATAAAGGTCGGCGGAAAAATCGTCGAGGAGGAAGAAAGCCTACAGCAACTTCTGAAGGATTTTTCGGCAATCGAAGGATATAAAGTCTTGGTTCACGGCGGAGGCCGCTCGGCAACAAAGATTGCCGCACAACTCGGTATAGAGAGCCAGATGGTAAACGGACGCAGAATAACCGATGCCGAGATGCTGAAAGTCGTTACAATGGTTTACGGCGGATTGGTGAACAAGAATATCGTGGCAAAACTTCAGGCATGCGGCGTAAATGCCTTGGGACTCACCGGAGCTGACATGAACGCCATCAGAAGCCACAAACGCCCGGTAAAGGACGTAGACTACGGCTTTGTGGGCGATGTTGATGAGGCTAACGGAAAGATGCTATCAACCCTCATTCAGCAGGGAATCGTTCCGGTGATGGCACCGCTTACACACGACGGCAACGGCAATCTGCTAAACACAAATGCCGATACCATCGCAGGCGAAACGGCAAAAGCCCTGTCTAAGTTCTTCGACGTAACCTTGGTTTATTGTTTCGAGAAGAAAGGCGTTCTTCGCGATGCCAACGACGATGACAGCGTTATTCCTCACATCACAGAGCCCGAATTCAAGCAACTCGTTGAGCAGGGAATCGTTGAAGGCGGAATGATTCCGAAACTTGAAAATGCTTTCAACGCGATTCACAGCGGCGTGAAGAAGGTGAATATAACCCTCTCTACAGCCATCGACGGAAAGCACGGAACCATAATCGAATAAAAAAAATTAAAAAAATATTGCGGACGGGTGTAACTTCTGTTATTCCCGTCCGTCTTGCATATAGGGACGATGAAAAATGAGATAAGTTTCAAGAACGATGTGCTGCCACTGAAGAACAAACTTTACAGGTTGGCACTCCGAATCACGATGGACACTGGTGAGGCGGAAGATGTGGTACAGGACACTCTCATAAGGGTTTGGAACAAACGCGATGAATGGGACGAACTCGAATCGATTGAGGCTTATTGCATGACCATCTGCAAAAACCTGTCTCTCGACAGACACGAGAAGAAAGATGCCCAGAACATTCAGTTGGATGAGGCTCTTCACGATTCTGCCGAGATAAGCGACAATCCCGAGTCGAGCCTCGAACTGAAGGATAGGGTTGAGCTGGTTCACAGACTCATAAACAGTCTGCCGGACAAACAGAAAATCGCCATCCAGTTAAGAGAAATCGAAGGCAAGAATTACAAGGATATCGCCGACATAATGGGCATAACCGAAGAAGATGTAAAAGTGTCAATCTTCAGAGGACGCCAGAAAATAAAACAAAAATTTTTAGAATTCGAAAATTATGGACTATAAATACATACATCAACTTTTGGAGCGCTATTGGAAGTGCGAGACTACAATAGAGGAGGAGCAGATTCTGCGCACATTCTTCAGTCAGGGAGAAGTGCCTGTTGAGTTGCTGCCTTACCGCTCGCTTTTCGTGTACGAGAAGGAGCAGCACGACTTGCAGCTCGGAGTTGATTTTGACGAGCGCGTTATGGCCGAGATTAACAAGACAACAGTTAAGGCACGCAAGGTATCGTTTGCCAGCAGCATGAAGCCTTTCTATAAGGCTGTGGCTGTGGTTGCGGTGTTCCTCACGCTCGGTATTGCGGCAGAGAAGGCTATCGATAAGAACAATGCCGAGAACGATTACAGCAGCGTTGTAGACAAGGCCGGATATGCACGACAGAGCCATATCGTAAACGAAGAGCCATCGTCGCTGATGATGGTTTCGGAAGGTCTCAACAAAACAATTGACGGAGATTCTGTTACTTCGGTAAACGTCGAGAAAAACGGGGTGAAGGAGTAACACTACCAAAGATATTTCTATTTGCTTTTTAAATATATAGTGCTTAATAAAACAATCTTTTTTCGGAAGCTGTGAAGCTTCGAACTCTCTCTCAAATTTTCATAACAAAAATTACTACAAGTAGTAAGCTCTTTCTAACAGAAGGAGCTTACTTTTATTTTAGAACCAACATGAACGAATATAGTTTCATCGACGATGAATTGGGCATTATTTCGGTCTGCCCTAATCCGAAGGCGAGATATCGCATCGTTATGCGTGCGGTAGACGGCGGAATTAGGGTTACATGTCCGCTACATTCAACGCGGAACGATGTGCTGAACGCCATCGACAAATTGCGCGGTTCGTTGCTGAAACTGAAAAGCCGAAAGCCGCGCGAAACCGTCATCGATGCATCTTTCGGCATACAGACAGACTGTTTTTCGCTGCGTTTCGAGCCGATAAAGTCGGAAAGCTACCAAATTCGCGTTAAAATGGGCGAGGCGATACTCTTCTACCCGCAGGGCGAAACATTCGCTCCAGAGCGCCAGAAATGGCTCAGGGAGGCAATATTGAACGTACTCAGGGCAGAGGCTAAGCTGTTTCTGCCAAAAATGCTGCACGAATTGGCCGAAAAGCACGGTTTCATCTATTCGGGCGTGACGATAAAGGCTAACCGAAGCAATTGGGGGAGTTGTTCTGTAAGGAAGCACATAAATCTGTCGCTCTATCTGATGCTTCTGCCCAAGCATCTGATTGAGTACGTTCTTCTGCACGAATTGTGCCACACGGTGGAGATGAACCACGGAGCGCGTTTCTGGACTTTGCTTGACAAGTGCATAGGAGGAAACAGCAAAGCCGTACGAAACGAGCTTAAATCGTTCCATACGGCTTTGTAGCGTGATGTTCTTAGTTTGTATCTTTTCGCTAAATAAAACGATAAGCAGATATGGCTTGTGTGTGGTGGTTTGTTTCTCTGTTTCTTCTCTGTTTCTTCTCCGTTTCTTCTCCGTACCTTCCCCGTTGCTACTCCGAAGCTACCCCGAAGCTACCCCGTTCCTACCACAAATCTACTCCTAACCCTCCGGCTTACTTTCCCGAACCTTGCCCGTACCCTGAAGCAACCTTGAATGTTGCTTCTCTGGCTCTTTCCTGCATAACGGTTAGGATGTTTTGCATATTGTTACTTGGGCTTTTGTGGTGAAAACAATGGTAATAAAAAAAGGCTGGAATCCCTACAAGGATTTCAGCCTAATTTTTTGCTCTTTGCTGATGTTTTCAGCAGACTGCAATAGTCTTATTCAGGAATCATAACCACCTCAATCATGTTGTTGGCATCGATTACCGATTTTGTAAACGACTTGATGTCGTCGGTTGTAATCGACTTAATTACCTTGTCGAAATCTGTGCGCACGTCGAAGCCGTACAGAAGTTTGTCGGTCATCAGGCTGAGCCAATAATTGTTATTCTTCAAACTCTGCTTGTTATCCTTGATAAGGAATTCCTTAACCTTGTCGAGTTCAATCTGGTCAACCTTTTCGGTCATTCCCTTCAGAATTTCTTTAAGTTGATTTACGGTTTCCTCATATCCGTCGGGATTTGAAGCCGTGAAAATCTGGATTCTTGCCTCTGGCTTGAAGTCGAAGCTAACGCCGCTTGCTGCGCTTGGCGAGTATGATTTTCCGTTCTTTTCTCTGATTTCATCAAGACATCTCTTGCTCAGAATCTGTCCGGCGATGTTTGCAAGAAGTCGGTTGCGTGTGTTGTACTCGCATGGAGCCATCCACACGAGGGCTGTCGTTGCCTGCGGAATCTCCATCTTGCGCTTGAAGATGTTGCTTCGCACGCCCTTGTGAGTGTAAAGCTTGCGGTCTATCGCCTTTTCTCTGTCCTTAGATGCAGGAAGGGAAGCGATATACTTCTGAACGTATGATTTGAGCGAATCTTCCTCGAAGTTACCGATAACTACGAAATGGAAATCGGCTGCGTTTGCAAAACGCTCCTTCTGAATTTCGAGCATACGGTTGTAGTCAGCCTTCTTTATCATCTCGGCAGTAAGGTTCTGTATGCGCGGATTGTTGTCGTAGAGCGTCTTTGTGATGCTGTCGTTGAAGGCCGTCATTGGGTTGGCTGCGCGATTGGCAATAACGGTGTGCAGAGTGCTCATTTCCGAAGCATAGTTTACAGGGTCGGCTTTAACGTTGGTGAAATACAGATAAGTCATCTGGAACATAGTCTCCAAGTCTTTTGGAGTTGACGTTCCAGAGATTGACTCCTTGTTAGTACTCATATTTACGCCCACGTTTACCTGCTTTCCGCTGAGTGCCTTCTGAAGCTCGAGATTGCTGAAGTTGCCGAGTCCGGATGCGTTGATGCCTTGGTCGAACAGGTTGATAGTGTTGATTTCATTTGTGTCGTACATGCTTTCTCCGCCGTGGCTTACGGCTGCAAAGCGAACCTCGTTGTCCTTGAAATCAGTCTTGCGGACGTAGACCTTGCATCCGTTGCTAAGAGTCCAAACCTTGAAGTCGTAATCAGCCTTTTCTTCCTTTACGATTTTGCCTTCGGCAGGCATCTGGCTTATTAGCGGCTCGTTCTTTGAATTGTCTACCCAAGCCGTCAAATCTTCGTTTCTTACAGATTTCAGAGTCTCCTTAAGACTTTCGTCGTCAGGATAGTTGACTCCTTCTTTCTCTGGAAGAAGGCTCATCACTACCATATTCTTGTCGGCAGTTGGGTTGAAGAGCATCTTGCAATACTCGTTTATTGCCTCTACCGGAATCTGCGGCGCAATGTTGGTTAGCAGCGAGTAGCGGTCTTCGATGCTAAGGATTGGCTCGCACGATAGGAAGTTGCGGATGTATGCTCCGGTGTAAGAGTTGTTCTCCTGCTTGTTGCGGTTGGTATAGCTGCGCTCCAGTCCGCCAAGATAGTCCTTACGTGCGCGGTCGTATTCGGCTGCGTTGAAGCCGTGCTTCCACATTCGCAGCACCTCGCGGTAGATGGTTTTGTAGCAGTCTTCGAGTTTGCCTTCCTTTGCAACGGCGTTAATCTCGACAGCCTCTTTTGTGCGGTTTGACAAAAGGAAGCCGCCGTTAGACAGTCCGGCATACACGAAAGGAACATCGGGATTCTGCGACATCTCTTGGAAACGGCTGCTCATCATCGATGAAATTATGCTCTGATAGTAGCGTTCGATGATGTAGGCAACGTTGTTCTTTGCGCTGTCGGGAGTAACCGAATGTTTGAACATTACGCATGCCACAATGTTAGTCTGCTCCTTGTCCTGTCCGCTGGCAACAATCATATCGTCGTTGTCGGCAACAGGGAAGTAGACTCTCTCTGCCGCGTTCTTTGCTACTTTGTAGCCGCCGAAGAGTTCTTTTATCTTAGCCTCGATGTGATCTACGTCAACATCGCCAACCACCACGATTCCCTGAAGGTCGGGGCGATACCATTTCTGATAGTACTTTCGCAAGTCCTTGGCTGGGAAGTTGTCTACAATGCTCATCTTTCCGATAGGCAGACGATTGGCATACTTGCTGCCCGGATAGAGTTTTGGCAGAATCTTCTCAATTATTCTCATCTGCGCGCCCGTTCTTACTCGCCATTCCTCGTGAATAACGCCACGCTCTTTGTCAATCTCCTTTTTGTCGAGAGTGAGCGCGCCTGCCCAGTCGCTCAGAACCAAAAGGCACGAATCCACTGCGCCTTGGCGCATCGTAGGCACGTTTGTTATGTTGTAGACTGTTTCGTCTACGCTGGTATAGGCGTTCAGATTCTGACCGAACTTTACGCCGATGGTTTCGAGATACGAAATCAGATTGTTGCCCGGAAAATGCTTTGTTCCGTTAAAGCACATGTGCTCAAGAAAGTGAGCCAGACCGCACTGGTTGTCTTCCTCCTGAATAGAACCGACTTTCTGCGCTATGTAGAAATCGGCCTGATGCTCTGGATAGGCATTGTGTCTGATGTAATAAGTAAGACCGTTGTCGAGTTTGCCGATTCGCACGCCTTTGTCGACAGGTAGCGGAGGTAATTCCTGTGCCATTGCGCCCGACGACAGCGCGCCAAGTGCTATGGCTAATACGAGTTTTTTCATTTTCATGTTATTCTTCGTTTGGTACTATGTTTTCTTCTATTGTTATTTCAGGGTGATTGTCAAAATGTCTGTTAAGCCAGAATGTGAGAACCGCAAACGCAACTGTGCTTACAATCATGGCGATGACAAAATTTGTTGTGCCAAGAGTCTCGATGAGAGTTTCGTCGCTGTCGGACGTAGCTATGCTGACAATAGCAATACCGTTGTTTAGAATATGGCATACGATTCCCGGCATCACGCTGCCCGTGCGGTAGTAGAGCCATCCGAGGAAAAGCCCCATGGCGAAGGCAAACGGAATCTGTGCAGGATTAAGGTGTATTATGCCAAACAGCATCGCACTGGCAATGATGCAGTGCCAAGCCTTGTATCCGTTTCGGTGCAGATATCCCTGAATGGCATCGCGGAACGTAAGTTCCTCGCATATCGGGGCAAGAATTACAATCGTTATTATTCCCGGAATGCTTGTAGCCATGCTCTTGTATAATTCCATGTTGTTGTCTTGCAGTTCTGCCAGTTCTGAAATTCCGTTAACAACGAATATGCCGAATAAAACGGCAGGAATGCAGGCAAGCAGATGCTTTGCTTCAATCTCCTTCCACGTATGAATGGTGCTGTTTACCCATCTGGTCTTCATCAAAATGCCAATCATGCAAATGTTGAATGCTATGAGTGCGCAGGCATAAATGGTTGGGTCTATATCTGTCGACGGAACATTTGGTCTGCCCGTCATTCCCTTCATCACATTTCCGAAAGAACTCAGCAGCACTGCCGGTATGGTGAAGAAAAGCTGCAGTAAGAAAAAAAATGATACAACCGAAATTATTCTTTTCATTTTGCTGTTTTTATTAAAAAGTAGACAAATGTAATTATTTAGTGTGTATTTCTGATATTTTTCTACTAATATTTTCTGAAATTCTGACAAAAAAATAAAATGTGCTATATTTGCGATTGCTAAAATATAACAAATACTATATAATGAAAATCAGATTTTTGATGCTATGTCTCATCGTGCCGTTGTTATCGTGCGCAAAGCCCGATAATGCAGCCGATGTAAGAAAAATCATTGCCAAGGTAAACGATTATTGGCAGAAGAACAACAAGCCCGAAGTCCGTTCGTTTTGGGACAATGCTGCCTATCACACGGGCAATATGGAAGCATACAGACTAACAGGCAACAAGAATTACCTGAATTATTCGCTTAAATGGGCCGAATTCAACGAGTGGAAGGGGGCAAAAGGCAACGACCGCTCAAAATGGAAGTACACCTACGGTGAAAAGGACGATTTTGTTCTTTTCGGCGACTGGCAGATTTGCTTTCAGACTTATGCCGATTTGTACAACATCATGCCCGAAGACAAACGCATAAGACGCGCTCGTGAGGTTATGGAATACGAGATGTCTACCGCAAAGCACGACTATTGGTGGTGGGCCGACGGACTCTACATGGTTATGCCGGTAATGACCAAGATGTACAAGATTACCGGAAACAAAAAGTATATAGACAAACTGCACGAGTATTTTCTGTACAGCGACAGCATAATGTACGATTCAGAAACCGGATTCTACTATCGTGATGCAAAATACACTTATCCGAAGCACAAGAGCACGAACGGAAAGAAAGATTTCTGGGCGCGCGGCGACGGATGGGTTCTGGCTGGATTCGCAAAGGTTCTGCAGGACCTTCCGCAGGACTACAAGTATCGTAAATTATTCATAGACAGATATAAACGATTGGCAAAGGCTGTTGCCGAGTCACAGCAGCCGCAAGGCTATTGGACGCGCAGCATCCTCGACCCCGAACATGCACCGGGAGCAGAGACAAGCGGCACGGCATTCTTTACTTACGGATTGTTCTGGGGAATAAACAACGGCTATCTCGACCGTGAAACATATCTGCCAGTTGCGATGAAAGCGTGGAATTTCCTGAAAAACACCGCGCTTCAGAAAGACGGTCGCGTAGGCTACGTTCAGCCGATAGGCGAGAAAGCCATTCCGGGACAGGTGGTCGACGCCAATTCGACAGCCAACTTTGGTGTGGGAGCATTTCTTCTGGCATCGTGCGAGTACGTCCGTTTTCTCGAGGCTGAGGCTCCTAAGGCAAACAACGACCGCCAGTACTGGACTAATCTTCTGTACAAAATGGCAAAGCCAATTCTAAGCAACATGGCAGAGGGCAATCTGCAGAAGAATATGCAGGTTGAGGTCAGCCCAAGTTTCGACAAGCGCGACAAACGTGTTACTTACATGGAGGCTTTCGGAAGGCTGATGGCCGGTCTTGCTCCGTGGCTCTCGCTGCCCGATGACGATACAGCCGAGGGAAAGCAGCGCAAGCAACTTCGTGAGTGGGCTTTGAAGAGTTATGCCAATGCCGTGAATCCCGAGAGTCCCGACTATCTGCTATGGCGAAAAGAAGGTCAGCCGCTGGTCGATGCCGCCTATATTGCCGAGAGTTTCTTGCGCGCCTACGACCAGTTGTGGATTCCGCTCGATGAAACCACAAAGAAACGCTATCTCGAAGAATTCTCATTGCTAAGACGAATTGACCCGCCTTACACAAACTGGCTTCTGTTCTCATCAACAATCGAGTCGTTTATGGCAAAGGCTGGCGGTGAATTCGACGGTTATCGCATAAATTCTGCCATCCGCAAGGTCGAAGAATGGTATGTCGGCGACGGATGGTATTCTGACGGACCGACGTTCGCGTTCGATTATTACAGCAGTTTTGTGTTCCACGCAATGTATCTCGAAACTCTCAGGGCAATGACCGAATCGCATTACGGTTCGCGACTGAAATATACCGATTATTACGCCCGTGCCGAGAAACGTGCCCAGAAATTCAGCCTCATTTTGGAAAGAATGATTTCGCCCGAAGGCACATTCCCTGTCTTTGGTCGCAGCATACCTTACCGAATGGCCTGTCTTCAGCCTCTGGCTCTCATGGCTTGGTACGACAAACTTCCTGCCGGAATGTCGCGCGCTCAGGTTCGTTGCGCACTTACAGCCGTGATGCACCGGATGTTCGATGGAAAGGAGAATTTTAACGAAGGCGGATTCCTGACTATCGGCTTCTGCGGACGACAGCCAAATGTTGCCGATTGGTACACAAACAACGGAAGTCTGTACATGACATCGCTCGGATTTCTTCCGCTTGGACTGCCGGCAACGCATCCGTTCTGGACTGATGCCGCCGACGACTGGACAAGCCGTAAGGCATGGGGAGGCGAGCCGTTCCCGAAAGACCATCAATGGAAAGATGAAATCGTAACAAAAGACTTATGGTAAATTTCAGATATCTTCTTTTCGCCGTACTTCTGTCAATGCCTGTGGTTTCATCGGCGCAGAAGTTGGTTCCGGTTGCCAAGGCATACAGTCAGACATCGGTGAATACGGCAGTTTTTCGCAATAATTCGCTCGTAACGCACAAAGGCTGGCAATATATCGCCTTTTACGATGCCGACGGATATCTTACTCTTGGCAAGCGAAAACAGGGCAAGGACAAATGGCAGATTGAACGTTCGCAATATCGCGGAAAGGTGCAGGATGCCCACAACGTAATAAGCATCATGCTCGATGGGAACGGATATATTCACGTCTCGTTCGACCATCACGGAAATGCCCTGAAATATTGCCGGAGTGTTGCGCCTTATTCGCTGAAATTAGGCGATTTGATGCCGATGACGGGCGTCGATGAGAAGGACGTTACTTATCCCGAATTCTACTATCTGAAAGGCGGCGACCTTTTGTTTGCCTACCGTTCGGGCGCATCTGGCAGAGGAAATCTTGTGATGAATCGCTACGATGCCAAAAGTCAGAAATGGACTCGCCTTCAGGATATTCTGATTGACGGCGAGAAAAAACGCAATGCATATTGGCAGCTTTATGTCGATGGAAAGGGCACAATTCATGTGTCGTGGGTGTGGCGCGAGACGTGGATGGTTGAGACAAACCATGACCTCTGCTATGCCAAGAGTGACGACGGCGGTAAGACGTGGAAGCGTTCGGACGGCTCGCTCTATCAACTGCCAATAAACAAAGACAATGCCGAATATGCCTGCATCATTCCGCAGAACAGCGAGTTGATAAACCAGACGAGTATGTCGACCGATGCCGATGGGAATCCGTATATCGCGACATACTGGCGCAGCGCAGACAGCGATGTTCCACAGTATCGCGTTGTGTGGCACGATGCGTCGGGCTGGCACAATCAGCAGGTTTCCGACCGAAAAACACCTTTCACGTTGAAAGGGGGCGGAACAAAGATGATTCCAGTGGCGCGTCCGCGAATGGCGGTCGATGGAAACAAGGCTTTTTACATTGTTCGCGATGCCGAACGCGGAAGCAAAGTGTCGATGTATTACACCGACGATATTCATTCGGGCAAGTGGCAACTTTCCGATTTGACCGATTTCACCGTAAACGCATGGGAACCGAGCATCGACAGCGAACTTTGGAAACAAAAGCGCAGACTTCAGATTTTTGTACAGAACACCATGCAGGGCGACGGTGAGAAAACCGTCAGAACCGAACCGCAGATGGTTTGTGTTCTTGAAGTGGAGAAGTGAAATATGCGACAGTCTTGCTAATTTGTTGTATCTTTGCCATCGTTTTTATACGAATTTAAGATGAAAAGATACACTTGCATCGTGCTCGCCGCCTTCCTGATGTTCGGGAAGGGCACGGCAGAGGCTCAGAACGGATACAACGTCGAGAAACTGAACCGCATTCAGAAACTGTGGGCATCGCTCAATCCAAAGAGCGTAACCCTAACGCCATATCTTGCCGAGTACGACGGAAAGCCACACACGGCAATCATCGTATGTCCCGGCGGCAGTTACAGTTGGCACGACACCGAGACCGAGGGCACGGGGGTGGCAAAATGGCTTCAGAAGAACGGAATATCGGCTTTCGTGCTAAATTATCGCGTGGCAACGGGCTTTGCCTACGCTTCGCACTATCGTCTTCTGTTCCGCGGAAACAGATTTCCCGATGCATTTGTCGATGTTCAGCGCGCCATTCAGTTTGTGCGCAAGTATGCAGCGGTCTATTCGGTTAATCCGAACGATGTGGGTGTTATGGGTTTCTCTGCCGGTGGACATCTGGCAATGGCATCGGGCGAGTATTTCAATACCGATTATGCTGGATTGGGCTGGCTCGAAAGCCGTCGTCCCGATTTTGTCGTGCCTGTTTATCCTGTTGTTACCTTTACAGACAAGCGATACATGCACAAGCGCAGCCGAAAGGGACTGATAGGCGAGTGGCACACAAAGGAGATGAACGATTCGCTGTCGATTGAGCATCATGTAAAGTACGACACTCCGCGCGCTTTCATCGTAAATTGTGTTGACGACCCTATCGTGAAGTATCAGAACAGCGAACTGCTCGACTCGGCTTTGACGGCAAAGGGCATAGAGCATCGTTATATTCAGTATAAGACAGGAGGTCACGGCTTCGGGGCAAGCGACGAGAAGGGTACGGAAGAATGTCGGCAGTGGCGAGGTGAGTTCCTTGAATGGCTGAAATCATCGGGCAGGGCACGTTAAATGTGCCTTTTTTGTTTCGTTCTTCTCAAATATTTGTAATTTTGCAGTTTAGTGAGGCTTGTCAGAAGCCTCTGGAATAGTTTATTAACGAGAAAGATAATGTTTAAGTTGCTTCAGATTATCAGCCGCTGGCTTGCGTCGTACACTTCGGTTTTCGTCATTGCCGTGGCTGTGGTTGCCTTTTTTGTGCCCGATGTTTTTTTGTGGATTAAGGGCGATGTCTCTTCGGTTATATTGGGTATCATCATGCTCACGATGGGACTTACCCTCACAACCAACGATTTCAAGATTCTGTTTTCGCGTCCGCTCGATATTTTCATCGGAGCGTGCGCACAATTCACCATAATGCCGTTGCTAGCATACACGCTCTCGCACGTTTTCGGGCTAAATCCTTATCTCACAGCCGGAATAATCTTGGTAGGCTGCTGTCCGGGCGGCGTTTCGAGCAACATCATGTCGTTTCTTTGCAAAGGCGATGTAGCCTTCTCTGTTGGAATGACAACGGCTTCTACACTTCTTGCGCCCATTGTCACCCCGCTGCTGGTGCTCTGGCTTGCCGGCACGCAGATTCAGGTTGATGCGTTGGGAATGTTCTGCAATATTCTGCTCGTAACAATTTTGCCTGTTTCCATCGGATTTGCCTGCAACGTGTTGCTTGGCAATAAGCCCGTTTTTAAGGATTTGCAGAGCGTTATGCCCGGCATCAGCGTCTTCTGCCTCGGATTGATTGTTAGCGGCGTTGTGAGTTCAGTAAAACCTCAGCTTGTCGAAAACGGAATACAACTGTTTTTGCTTGTAATGGTTGTCGTTTTCTGTCACAACACCTTAGGATATTGCCTCGGATATGGCGTTGGCACTCTCTGCGGCTTCAGCAAACCTAAAAAGAGGACAATCTCGATAGAGGTCGGAATGCAGAATGCTGGAATGGCAACGGTTCTTGCCACGTCGTTCTTTGCAAATCCCGATATTCTGGCTCATACGCCCAAGGCAATCCTCTGCGTGGTGCCGTGTGCCGTAAGTTGCGCCTATCATTCAATCTCGGGCACCGTGCTTGCCGGAATTTTCTTGAAGTACGACAGATTTGTAGAAAGGAAAAATCAAAAACAATAAAGATATGATTAGTTATCAGACAGACGGCGTAAAGATGCCGGCAATAAAGCGTCGCGAAACAACGGCGTGGATAAAGAAGGTGGCAGCCAGTCACGGACGTAAGGTGGGCGATATTGCCTATATCTTCTGCAACGATGAGAAGATTCTTGAGGTGAACCGCCAGTATCTTCAGCACGATTATTATACTGATATCATCACGTTCGACTACGATGAGGACGATGTCATCAGCGGCGACCTCTTTATCAGTCTCGATACCGTTCGCACCAATGCCGAGCAGGTTGGAGCAACCTACGAGGAGGAACTTCACCGCGTTATTATCCACGGAATACTTCACCTTTGTGGAATAAACGACAAAGGACCCGGCGAGCGCGAAATAATGGAAGAGAACGAAAACAAGGCATTGGCTATGTTGAAAGAATAAAGTAAAATCCCTCTCTGCTGAAATTTGCAGAGAGGGATTTTGCTTTTATGTGAAAACGACTTCTATTTCTTACTAAGCAACTCGATTGCCTTTTGAACCGTGGCGTTGTTTGCGTTCATTATCTCGAAGTATTCGCTCATGTCGAAGAGGTCGCGAGCTACGAGAGCCTTTACTTGCAGCGCGAGCGATTCCTTAGCCTTAGTCCATTCGTCGTCGGTGCAGGTAATCTTCTGCTCTGCGGCTTTCTCCCGAATCTCCTTCAGAATCTTCTCGGTTTCATCGTATTTCTTCATGAAAGCCTTGAAGTTAGGATATTTGCTGTTCATCGACTTACGGTTCTTGTCGATGTACTGAAGAACCACGTTGTACAGAACGCTGTGCGCAGCCACCTCACGATGATATCGGGCATATTTCATTGTGTCGAGAGGAATGAAATAGTCGGGCATTATTCCGCCGCCGCCATATACCGTGCGCTTTTGTTTGAGCGTTGTGAACTTCAGACTGTCTACAAGATGGATGCTGTCGATGTTCGTAAATTCGCCCTTGTTAAAGCGGTGGATGATGTCCTTGTGATAATCCTCGCTGTTACCCTTCTCGTAAGGCTTCTGGATGCATCGTCCTGAAGGCGTGTAGTAGTGTGCCACGGTAAGACGAATCATTGAGCCGTCGGGAAGGTCGATAGGACGCTGTACAAGCCCTTTTCCGAAGGTTCGTCGGCCTACAACCAAGCCGCGGTCGTGGTCTTGTATTGCTCCTGTCAGAATCTCGGCTGCTGAGGCTGAATATTCGTCAACCAGTACCACGAGCGGAATCTTCTGGTATTTGCCCTCGCCGTTAGCCTTGAAACTTTCGTTTCTGACTGCTCTTCCGTGCGTGTAGACAATCATCTCGTCCTTGGCAAGGAACTCGTTTGTTATGTCTACCGCAGCGTTCAGGAAGCCTCCGCCGTTGCCCTGAAGGTCGATAATCAGTTTCTTCATTCCTTTTTTTGAAAGGGCTGTGAGAGCGTTGTGAACCTCTTTTATCGTTTCGAGTCCGAAGCTGCCGAACTTGAGATATCCTATTTCTGGAGTAATCATGTAGTAGGCATCTACGGTTGTTACCGGAATCTGAGCGCGTGTTACGATGAAATCAGCAATTCCGCTTACTCCGCGGCGCACGATGCCGATTTTTACCTTTGTTCCGCGAGGACCTCGCAGACGCTTCATTATGTCTTCTTTCGGCATTTTTACGCCTGCTATAGCTGTGTCGTTCACCATTACGATGCGGTCGCCGGGAAGGATGCCCACTTTCTCCGAAGGGCCTTTGCTCACGGTTTGTATTACGAGCAGGGTGTCTTCTGCCATGTTAAACTGAACGCCGATGCCGTCGAACGAGCCTTTCAGCGGTTCGTTGAACCTCTTCACCTCCTCGGGAGTGGCGTAGGTTGAGTGAGGGTCGAGTTGGTTGAGCATTCCCTTTATGGCATCCTCAACGAGCTTTGTCTCGTCAACCTTGTCAACATACATGTGGTTAATCAGATATTCGGCAATCTGCAACTTGCGCATGTTCGTAGCGTTGCGGTCGTTCGTTATTATCTGAGTCTGCTGTGCCATCATGGTATTGGCGGCCAGCACGAGTAGTGCAATTATTATCTTTCTCATTCTTTATTATCGGGTTGTGGCAGGAACGCGCTCACGTCCTTGCCGAAGCTTATAAGTTCTCTTACCACGCTCGAGCTTACGCTTGTAAGTTCCGGCTCGGTAAAGAGCAGAATTGTCTCTATTCCTGCCAGCTTGCGGTTTATGTCGGCAATGGTTTCTTCGTATTCAAAGTCCTTTACGCATCTTATGCCTCGGATTATGAACTGCGCGTCCATTCGCCGTGCAAAATCGACGGTAAGGTCGTTGTACGACGCTATTTTAACCCTTGGCTCGTTCTTGTACAGTTCGCGAAGCGTTTTCTCCCTTTCTTCGATCGAGAACATCGTTCTTTTGTTCTCGTTGTATCCTATGCCTATCACGAGCTCGTCGATAAAGGTTATGGCACGCTTCACGATGGATGCGTGCCCTATGGTAAACGGATCGAATGTTCCGGGGAAGATAGCTCTTTTCATTCGTTTTCTTCGGATTGTTTTGTTAGAATTTCTCGCCTTCCGAGAGCAGTTCCTCTTCAGGACGGTCTTCCTCTATAACGAGGTTGTCGATGATGAAGTTCTGTCTTTCCGACGTGTTCTTGCCCATGTAGTATTCGAGCAGTTCCTGAACTTGGTCGCTCTTGTGCAGCGAAACCGGTTCGAGTCTGATGTCGGGACCGATGAAGTTCTTGAACTCGTCTGACGAAATCTCTCCCAGACCTTTGAATCGGGTTATCTCCGGGTCTGGTCCGAGAAGTTCGATGGCTTCGGCTCTTTCTTCGTTAGAGTAGCAGTAGAGCGTGATGAACTCGTTCTCTTTCTTTCTGCCTTTCTTATCTTCTTCCTTGCCCTTGAGTTTTGCCTCGAGTTTTGGCATGTTAGCCTTCTTTATCTTGCTCTTCTTGTTTCTTACGCGGAAGAGCGGAGTCTGAAGAATGAACACATGACCTTTCTTTATCAGTTCGGGGAAGAACTGAAGGAAGAATGTAATCATGAGCAGGCGGATGTGCATTCCGTCTACATCGGCATCGGTTGCCACGATAACCTTGTTGTATCTCAGTCCTTCAAGGCCGTCCTCGATATTTAGCGCAGCCTGAAGAAGGTTGAACTCCTCGTTCTCGTATACCACTTTTTTGGTCAGACCGTAGCAGTTCAGCGGTTTTCCGCGAAGGCTGAATACGGCCTGCGTGTTAGGGTCGCGGCTCTTGGTGATGCTTCCGCTGGCAGAATCGCCCTCGGTGATGAATATTGCGCTTTCTTCAAGAAGGTCGCCTTTGGCATCGTTCAGGTGAACGCGGCAGTCGCGCAGCTTGCGGTTGTGCAGATTGGCTTTCTTGGCTCTCTCGCGTGCAATCTTAGCCACGCCAGCCATAGCCTTGCGCTCCTTTTCCGATTCCGAAATCTTCTGAATCAGAACCTCGGCAATATCCGGATTCTTGTGAAGAAAGTTATCTACCTGTTCGTGAACGAAATCGCCTACATATTTGTCGATGCTCACGCCGCCGTTAGGCTCCATGGTGAGCGAGCCGAGCTTGATTTTAGTCTGGCTCTCGAACATCGGTTCTTCCACGTTGAGCGCGATGGCTGCAACGAGTCCGTTACGGATGTCGCCGTAGTCGAAGTTCTTGTTAGAGAAGTCCTTGATTGTCTCGGCAATGTGCTTTTTGAAAGCCGACTGATGTGTTCCGCCAAGGGTCGTGTGCTGTCCGTTTACGAACGAGTGATACTCTTCGCCGCTCTGGTTTGAGTGCGTGAAGGCAATCTCGATGTCTTCGCCCTTAAGGTGAATGATAGGGTAAAGACCGTCGTTCGTCATGTTGTCGTTAAGCAAATCTTCCAGACCGTTGCGCGACAAGATGCGCCGGCCGTTGTACATAATTGCAAGGCCGGTGTTGAGGTATGTGTAGTTGCGCAGCATAACCTCGATGAATTCGCTGTGAAACTGATAGTCCTTGAACAGAGTGTTGTCGGGCTCAAAGAAGATGTACGTTCCGTTCTCGTCCTGGGTATCCTCGGTCTTGTCGGATGTCAGCACGCCTTTCTCGAACGTTGCCGTGCGCACTTTTCCGTCGCGGTACGAGCGCACCTCGAAGTGCGAACTAAGGGCGTTTACCGCCTTTGTTCCCACGCCGTTCAGGCCGACGCTCTTCTTGAACGCCTTGCTGTCGTATTTTCCTCCGGTGTTGAGTACGCTTACCGCCTCGATGAGTTTTCCCTGCGGAATGCCTCGTCCGTAGTCTCTCACGCTTACGCGCAGATTGTCTTCTACGTTAATCTCGATGCGCTTTCCGGCGTTCATCTTGAACTCGTCGATACAGTTATCAACGATTTCTTTCAGCAGGACGTAAATTCCGTCTTCTTGGTGACTTCCGTCGCCCAGTTTTCCGATGTACATTCCGGGACGTGTCCTGACATGCTCCATGTCCGACAGGTGGCGGATGTTGTCATCTGTATAATTAACAGTTTGTTCTTGGCTTGGAATTATTTCTTCTTCTGCCATTTACTTAATAAATCTTTTTGGTTTATAATCTATAGTGGCTTGGTATAGCAGCGGCGGCGCTTCGGAATCTCGGGGTTGAGATATGTCCACTGTGCCAGACCTTTGGTGTTTTCTTCGAGTTGAGGGTTTGTCTCTGCCCACTTGAATCCCATCTTCTGGTAAACCGGAATGAGGTCGTTGAATAGCAGAGAGTTGATTCCCTTGCCCTGATATTCGGGTAAAACTGCAATCAGTAGAAGTTCAACGCCGTCTTCGTGCTTCCATTTGAGTGATTTCAGAATGTGGAACCATCCGAATGGGAACAGTTTTCCTCTTGATTTCTGAAGAGCACGCACGATTGATGGGATTGAGATTCCCACGGCGATAAGTTCGTTTGTCTCGTCCGATTCAACGAGCGTAATCATGCGCATGTCAGCCATTGGCAGATATTCCTTGACGTACTGGTCAATCTGCTTCTGCGTAAGCTTAGAGAAACCGAACAGTGGTGCGTATGCCGCATTCAGCACGTTGAAAATCTTCTGTCCGTAGCCCTTCTTGAAGATGTCGTCGTTGCCGTTCAGTTTCTTGATGTGCAGTTTGTATCGCTTAAGTGTGAGTTCGCTCACACGCGCATATTTCTCTGGAATATGGTCGGGCACCTGCATCTTCATCTCCATCCAGTCGGCATCCTTGTTGTATCCCAGTTCTTCGAGGAACTTAGGGTAGTATGGATAGTTGTAGATGGTTGACATTGTGCCGAGTTTGTCGAAGCCCTCGATGAGCATTCCCTCGCGGTCGAAGTCGGTGAATCCCAGCGGACCCTGAATCTCGTTCATTCCGTGCTGTCTGCCAAATTCCTCAACCTTTTCGAGCAGAGCCTTGCACACGTTGATGTCTTCAATAAAGTCAATCCATCCGAATCTTACTTTCTTCAGGTTCCACGTTTCGTTGGCTCTGTGGTTTACTATCGCTGCAACTCGACCGGCCACTTTCCCGTCCTTGTAGGCAAGAAACAGTTTGGCATCGCAGAATTCGTACGCCGCGTTTCCCTCAGGAGAGAATGTTTTCATCAAGTCCGAATGTAATTCCGGAACTGCGTAAGGATTATCCTTATACAGGTCGTAATTAAAGCAGATGAAGGTATCGAGATCTTTCTTCGAAGATACCTCTCTAACAGTTATCGATGACATTATATTCTTGTATTGTTTTTTTGTTAGGGGGCAAATATACTTAATTTTTTTATTTCTTACTGCACCTTATAATTGTTTTTTTGTTGCTTGCCGTGGTGGTGGCAAACAAATACACGCTTCCACCGTCTTTGAGCTTCAGCCTTTTTTTAAGTTCCTCGGCTGTGCTCGGAAAGTTGCGCACGGTTATGTTTGCTTGGCTTATGCCGTTGGTAAGTTCTTTCAGCTCTTTTTTGCCGAACGAGCAGAAGCCGTCGACCTTGAATATTCGTCCCGGAAAATCCTCGGCGAGTGCGTTGCTTGTGTAAAGCTGACTGTTGTGGTGCAACTTCGTAACGCCGAATCGGGCGGCGAGCGAGCGGTTCAGTCCTGCTTTCAGAATGGCTGAGTTAGGCTCGTACAGAAATGCGCCGATTTCATCGGTTACGGGGCAGTCGCTCTCTTGTTCTTTGCTGATGGTTGAGGCGTAGAATTGCGCGTTTCCATCGGCTGAAATGTTGAATGCGTGGATAGGAATGTCGTCTGCGGCTATGTTGCGTCCGTCTTTGCTCAGAATAAGCAGAAGTTCCTTACATTCGTTGCGTACGGCAACAACGTGAATTTGGCAGACGCTCCCCAGTTTCTGAACCGCCTGAAAAAGGTCGAGCATCGGCGATAGTTTAATCATGGCATAGTCCGATTTGTCGAGAATGAGCGGTTCCAACGCTATGATGTTCGGCTCACATTCCTCTATCAGAACCGTCTTTTTGCCCGACGCGCTCCGTCTTGCCGGGTCGAGATAGAGCCAATTCACCGGTTCCATCGTTTCGAGATGCTGGCATCCGTCGGTATTGATGATTTCGATATGTTTGAGGTTCAACAGGTTGAAGTTCGACTCGGCTGTTTTACATAGATGCTCCTGCCGTTCAACGTAAGTTCCTTTCTTGAACATCGACCCGATGAAACTGCAATCTATGCCGAATCCACCGGTCAAATCAGCCATCGAGTTGTTGAGGCTGCTGTCAGAGGTGTTTATCTCGGCAATAACCCTCTGCTTGTATCGTGCCGTCTCCTCGCTCGAACATTGCTCCATAGACAGGTGCGGTGGATAGACGATGCCCTTTGTTGCTGCCCATGTGGGAATCTTGTGCTCAGCAATCTGCCAGCCCTCAATCTGCTCCAAGGCATACTGAAGGTTGATGTTCTTGTTTTTTGCCGATTTCAACGCAAGTTCGCGCACATTGTCGTGCTTGTGCTGCTCGATGAATTCTAATGTCTCCTGCATCTTTCTTCGGGATTTACGGAATAACCTTGTATTTCAGAGCCTTGCATTGTGCCCTTGTTTTGAAGTTGAAGTGCCACCATTCCGAGTTCAGGACGTGGAAACCGGCGGCTGTCATGGCGTTGCGCAGAATGCGGCGGTTGGCAACCTGCTGTTTTGTCAGAATCTTCTGCTGAATCATCTGCTGTTCGGTGCTAACATGCGCCTCTTTGCCAAGATGGTCAACGCACGTTCCCATGTCGAGCTCCTTGCCGTTCTTGTCTACCACGGTAATGTCTACCGCCAGACCGAAGTTGTGAAGTCCTCCGCCGTGTGCCGGATTGCTCACATATCGCTGCTTGTTGGTATTCTCGACCACCTTCCACATCTGCGCCTGGATGTGCATAGGGCGGGCCGCGTCGCACACCTTCAGGTTGTAGTCGGGATATTTCTGATGTAGGATTTTCTGCGCTTTCATCAGAGCCTTTGCCGCCTCTTTCTCGAGATAAGCCTCTTTCAGGTCGGTATATAGCACTTTTCCCGTGAAGTTGTCGGCGCGCGAGTACATCAAGTCTACGACTATCGTCTTGTCCAAAGTGTGAATATTAACATATCCTTGCTTTTCGAGTTCCTGCGCTGTCTTGCTCAGTTTCTGTGCATTGCAGAAGATAGCTGACGATGATAATGCGGCAAAAATCAGTATTTCTTTTAACATTTTGAATATGATTCTTATTTTCTTGCAAAATTAGCAACTTTTAGGGAAATGCCCCAAGCAAATAGGGATTTTCTTCTTTGTCGTGAAAAATGATGTTGTAATTTTGCGTGCAAAACAAGGATTAAAAACAGTTTTTATGATTGTGGTTTCTATAGAATTCAAAAAAGAATAAAAGGTATTATTAGGGTATTATTGGATTGATTAGTGATTTACAAGATTTGTAAGATTGAATGATTAGAAAAAGCTTCACATTTCTGCCGATCGTGAGATTAGCGTTATTGTGAAGCTTTTCGTTTTTTTTAGTCGTTGCATATTCCGTGTGCTGCCGCGTAGCCCATAGTCCATGCCGCCTGAAGGTTGAAGCCGCCGGTTATGGCATCTACGTCGGTAACCTCGCCGGCAAAGAACAGACCTTTGTATTTCTTTGCTTCGAGCGTTTCTTGGTTTAGATTGCTGAGTGCAACGCCGCCGCACGTCACAAATTCTTCCTTGAACTTGCTTTTCCCCGTAACCTGATACTCGTCGTTGGTGAGATGATGCACGAGCATGTTAAGCGACTTGCCTTGGAGTTCCTTCCATCGCATCTCGGGCGAGATGTGCGCTCTGTCGAGCAGATGTTTCCATAGACGGGCATTCAGCTCGGTTGGATATGCTGATGAAATCTGCTTTTTTTCGTTCTTTGCCGCCATGCTTCGAAGCATATTTGCCGCGGTTTCATCGTTCTGTCCGTTGAGCCAGTTTATGCTTACCGAGGCTTTGTAGTCCGATTCTGCCAGAATACGCGCGGCAGCAGCCGACAGTTTGAGCGTTGCCGGACCGCTTATTCCCCAATGCGTTATCAGCAGCGCGCCTTGCGATTTTATCTTTGTGCCTACGAGCGTTATCTGCGCGTTCTCAACCACGGTTCCCATAAGCGATTTCAGACTCTCATCGTTTATGTTAAGAGTGAAAAGGCTTGGAACAGGCTGAACGATGTCTAAGTCGAATCCGCTAAGCATCTCGAAGCCTTTGGCTGTCGGATGGCCTCCGGTGGTTACGAGGATTTTGTCGGCAGAGAGCGTTCCACCGTTCGTCTCAATCTCGTATCTGCCTTCGTTAAAATGGATGTTTTTCGCCTCCGTGCCGGTGAAAAGCCTTATTTTATGCCGTTCCATTAGTCTGAGCAGAGTGCCTACAATCTCCATGGCGTTCTGCGACTGCGGAAAAACGCACTCATCGTCTTGTGTAACCAGCTGCACGCCTTCGTTCTCGAACCACGCGTAGGTATCGGCATACGAAAACGTGTGAAACAGCCTTTTCATCAGTCTGAAACCACGCGGGTAGACTTGCTCAAGGCTCTTTACGTTGGCAAACGAGTTTGTGAGGTTGCATCGCCCTCCGCCGGTTATGGCAACCTTGGCGAGAGGCTTGCTGTGCTTCTCAATAACGGTTACTTGTGCCGATGGATTCAGTCTTTTTATTTCGATAGAGGCAAAGCAACCTGCTGCCCCGGCTCCGATTATTACGATGTTCATGTGCGCGATTCTGCTTTTGTTTTCTGCAAAAATAAGCATTTATGTGCATTTTGTTGCAATCTGCAAGTTTTTAATTTGCCTGTCGTTGAGGCTGATGTAGGGCTTGTAACAACTGTTTTTCCGTGAAATATTCATCTTTAGAACATTCTTGGCACTTTTTTGTAACAACGCAAGTTTGTGCATCGGGGCGAAATGAATAAATTTGCGCATATTTGAAAATCTCTGATGAATATTAAGAATTTTGGCAATTATCTGGGTCGCAACAGCAGAATTGTTCTTGCCGTTGCCATGTTTGTCGGCGTGTTCTTGTTTTGGTTTGTGCGCTATCCTTATGCGTTGTCGTATCAGGAGCAGAACCAACTTTTTTTGTATACCGCCGATTATCTCGTGTCGGATGTGAGCAAGATGGGCGGGCTTGCTGCCTATTTGGGCGAATTCATCGTTCAGTTCTACTACGTTGAGTGGCTTGGAGCGGCTATGCTGGCACTCGTCTATGTGCTGCTTTACGTCCTGCTTTCACGCGTGATGAAACCGTCGTTCGCTCTTGTTCCGTGCGTGCTGATGCTTTGGCATTATGGCGACGAGAACGTCCTTCTTGCCTATATGATGGCGGCGATTCTTTCGCTTGCAGCATATCTCGCCATGAAAAAAATGCCGGTTTATTCGGATGTAGTCGTTGTTCCGGCGTTGTTCTGGCTTGCCGGACCGATGGCTTGGCTTTACGTCGTGCTTCGGTCAATCCGGCAGAAACTGTACTTCGGACTGGCTCTTGCGGCATATTCCGCAATCGTGGCGGCGGTACTTGCCTTTGTCGTTCTGCTACAATATCCCGTTCAGTCGGCTTTCTTCGGAATTGGCTATCATGCCGTGCCGATGACATATCCTGCGCTACAGTTTGTAATTCCTCTGGCGGTCGTTCTGCTTTCCCTTGCATCAGAAAAGTTGCAGAATGTAAGATATCTGGACTGTGCGGCACTTCTTTCGGCTGTTGTCCTATCTTTTTATGCCGATAAAATCGGCTTCGACAAGGAGAAATACGAGGTTCTGAAACTCGACTATCTGGTAAGAAACGAGCGATGGAACGACATAATTTCGCTTTCAGAGAACCATCAGATGCAGAACAACTACGGCTCGGTGTGCGTAAATCTGGCACTTGCCAAGACAGGGCAGTTGCCTTACCGCATGTTCACGTTCTACCAGAGCGGTCCTGATGCCTTGGCTATGGGCTTTGAGCGCGACAATCTGACGTGCATCCCTACAATGGAGACGTTCTATCATCTTGGAATGGTAAACGAGTGTATGCGATATGCCTTCGACATTCAGGAAAGCATCTTGACGGGCAAGAGCAGCGGACGAATGACCAAGCGTATTGCCGAGTGTTGCCTTGCCAACGGCTGGAACGATGTGGCGCAGAAGCATCTTGGTATGCTCAGACATTCGCTTTTCTATCGCTCGTGGGCAGAGAAGGCCGCCGTGAGCCCTCATCTTAAAGCGTTCAGATACAAGGACGATTTTCTGTATAACTACAACGAGATTGACAAGATGTTCGGAATGTTGTTCCAAAGCAATCCGAAGAACAAGATGGCGCTCGAATACTTCTTGGGTCAGACGCTCCTTAACTGCGATGCGCAAGGATTCATGCAGTATCTGGGCTGGGCTGGTCAGTACGGCGGCTATGGAGAAATGCCCGAGGGTTATGCCGATGCCGTGCGTTGTATTCAGCAGAGAGGAAACGTAAGGTACTCAAACTATGCCGACTATCTGCACTCGTTCATGCAGAGGGCTCAGGAGATGGGCGTAAATATTAACGAAAACAATTCAGTACACTAAGAAAAATGAAGAAGATATATCTACTCGCCATCGTAGCCCTGCTTTCATCGTGCATGAAGCAGGTCGAGAATCCGACGGAGAGCGGCACGCAGCCCGAGATTTTTCCCGATTATGTGGGCGTAACCATTCCTGCAGGCATCGCGCCGATGGATTTCGGAATGAAGGACGATGCTTTTACGCTCGTTGATGTGGTAGCCACCGGAAGCAAGGGAGGAGAACTGCACGTTCAGGGCGAATATGCCGATTTTGACGTGGAAGATTGGCACGACCTTACCGAGCGTAACATAGGCGGACAGATTTCGTTCGTGGTGTCGGCTCTGAAGAATGGCAGATGGACGCGCTACAAGAGCTTCGTGATGAACGTGAGCCGCCATCGTCTCGACGACTACGGAATAACATACCGCCGTATTGCTCCGGGCTACGAGTGCGGCGGCGACATAGGCATCTACCAGCGCGACATCCACACATTCGACGAGGAGGCTATGTTTACCGTCGATGCCGTTCCGGGGCAATGTATGAACTGCCATACAGCCAACCGCGCAAGTGCCGACGAGTTTCTGTTGCACGTCCGCGGCGAGAAGAGCGGAACGATGCTTCAGCAGAACGGCAAACAGACGTGGCTTAACACCAAGACCGACAGCACCAAGGCAAACATGAGTTACAGCTATTGGCATCCGTCGGGCAACTATATCGTTTCGTCGGTAAACACTATATTTCAGGCATTCTTCGTCGGCAACAAACGTCGGATAGAGGTCTACGACCTTATAAGCGACGTTCTGGTTTACGATGTAAAGAAGAATCAACTCTTGCTCGACAATCGTCTGCAAACGCCCGATTTCGAGTCGTATCCTTCATTCTCTGCCGATGGAACCGCCATTTTCTTCAGCACGTCAAAACTATGCAACGTGCCTGTCGATTACGAGAAGATGAAATACAGTCTTTGCAAAATAGACTTCGACCCGGCTAACGGAACGTTTGGCGAGAGGGTAGACACGCTCCTCAACGCCGAGGCTCTCGACAAGAGTTTCACCTTCGCCCGTCCGTCGTTCGATGGCAAGTGGCTGATGTATAATGCCATGGACTGCGGAAACTTTCCGGTAAACCACAAGGAGTCCGATTTGTGGATAATGGACTTGCGCAACGGCAACACTCGCGCCTTGAAAGAGGTTAATAGCGATGATGCCGAGAGTTTTCACAACTGGAGCAGTCAGAGCCATTGGTTTGTGTTCTCAAGCCGTAGGATAGACGGAATGTACACCAACGCTTATTTCGCATGCATTGGCGACGACGGAAAGGCTACAAAGCCGTTCCTGCTGCCGCAACGCAACCCTAAGAAGCATTATCGCGAGTCGCTCGACTCGTACAACTGTCCCGAGTTTACAAAGACAAAGGTCTGTTTCGATGCCCGACAAGCCGGAAGCGAATGTCTTGGCGGCAATAGAAAGCAGGTTGATTTAGCAATTCACAATTGACAGTTGAAAATTCTTTTGAATTGACAGTTGACAATTTTATTTAATTGAAATTTGGAGCTTGAAAGTTGATTATTCGTATCAAGGTAGATTTTACATAGAGGCAAGCTATATTGAAGTAAGCCGACGGTAAGCCGAAAGTAAGGGGATGCCAAGGGAGTACCAAGCCGAAAGGTATGGAGTAGTTACGTTCAAGGTACGTTCAAGATACGGAGAAGTAAGCCGGAAGATACGGGGTAGCTACGGGGTAGGAACGGAGTAGCTACGGGGAAGGTACGTTTAAGATACGTTCAGGGTTCGTTCAAGTTACGTTCAAGATACGTTCAAGCAAGCCGGAAGTTACGTTCAGGGTACGGAGAAGGTTCGGGCAAGTAAGCCGGAAGGTTCGGACAAGATACGAAGAAGATATAAGGTGAGAAGGTTGAAAAAATCGGAGTGTAAGCAGTAGTAGGCAGAACTAAGGAAACCCGAAGGCATCCCGAAGGATTAGCCACAAGTAAAGCCGAATTTGCCGCTCGACCTATGGTCGCTCTTGCTACCGAAGGGACGCAAGAATTTGGCTGAGAACAAAATCGGGAATTTGCAATTCCCACCGCTAAAAAACAAGTAATGCGAAGCCGAAGGGACGCAAGAATTCCCACCGCTGAAGAAATCTGTAACGCACAAATATCGTATTCTTACATAACCTCTTGTCGCTGAGCGACAATGCGAGTTGCAAGCTTTCGAGTTCGCATAAATTTTTTGGTTTGACACAAATTAAATTGGGAAAAGGTGTTTCATTTCCAAAAAGTAGGATAAGAAGAAATAAAGAAAATTCGGCAGAACGGAGCGTGGGTTATTATGTCACGGCAGATGTGATTTTCTACTCTGTTAATCCCAAATCGGTCATTAGAAATTTTGCCTTACATAATGTTCAGATAAGTATTCGGAGCCTATGAAAATATAAGCGAAAAGTGCTAATGATTGACTCTGAATATTAAACCAACTTACATTTTGCTACTTATTTTTTCTAATGACCGTTTTGGGTTTAATTCCATCCTATATGATTTCTCGTTTATTACCTTGCAAAGGTACTCATTTTTTATCGAGAGTAAGGCATTTGTTTACCGTTTCGCGCGTAATTTTAAGCAAATTTTATCTAAAAATACATCTTTTGGAGAGTAAAAGTTCCGTTAATTGAAGTTTTTTGAGTACTTTTACAATATGCAAATTGAAAATTGCATAGAATGACGTAGATGTATAACTGACGTATCATCAGGAGAAGTGTTTTACTTCTTGCATGTGACATTCGGAAAATTGCCAATTAGAAGAATGTGTCCCATTAGCAAGTTAGTGAAATGCTTGCGCCTTAGCAGGTGCAGGCTTTCCTTATTTGTGGGACTTAGGTGTTTGGCGATACCTCCGAATGTGCAAATACAGGATTGTTTGCACCTTTTCTTTTGTGTGTCGCAAAACAGGTAACGAATGAAAAACATTGGAATAATTGCAGCAGGAATTGTGATTTTCGTCCTTGTAGTTTTCTTGATTACCATAAACAATTGGGACAAGAAAATAGAACGGGGAGAGAGTATACAACAGAGTGAGGAAGGAGATGCTATTGCGAAATTTTTCCTATACCTCTTTGTTGTTGCCTTTATTGTGTTTAACATTGTTGTAATGAAAGATTGCTCTGGGGGGAGTAATATTCCATTTGAAGAAACCATAAGACATAATTAATTATTGAATATGAGAAAAGTTGGTATTGTATTGTTAGTTTTTGCCATAGGGAATCTACTTGTGGCTATTATTGCTTCCGTTAGTGGCGAGACTTATGCCGCCGGGAGTAAGTTTTCGAGTTCTCTTTTGTTGGGAGCGATAGGCGGACTTCTATGTTATTTTGGTGGCAAGAAAGACACATCTAATCAAGAAAACATAAATAGAAGTTCACCTCAAGAATCCTCAATTGTCAAAGAAAGTCCATGGCAGGAATACGAAAGGCTTAATCCAACAAAAGCGAAGGCAATTGAAGAAATCACAGAAAGGAAGATGTCTTTGCAGAGTGAAAGAGATGTGCAAGAAATTATATCATCAATGGAAAGATGGGCTAGAAACATTGGCTGTCAAATACAAGAAATAAAAACAAAGTTTCTGCAAACATATCAATCCACATTTGACAATGCCGACACAAAAGAAATCTTGGAACATTTGAAAAACACGAAACTGAAAGAAGAAGCTAATCGCTTCAATATATCTACTCAGAATACTTGTACGCATTTTATGATTAAGTGGCTCACAGAAATTTTGCAAAAAGAAGCCGCCTTATCAGCAAATAATCACATAAATTATCGCAACAAGATGTCCGCAAGAGATTTGGTGATAAGTGAAAATGCAAGCCTTCAGTTTGTCCAGAACCCCAACACTGGCAAAATCTTCTTTGTCTGCGGTAGTAAAAAGGGATATGTTAGTCCAGCAGCACTGGAAAATATGGAAACAGGATCACTCGATGATTTCTATTATGCAGAGGTGAGCAATAATAAAGGTAATTATGTGCCGTGTCTCATGTTAGTGAATAAACAAAAGGTTATACATTCTCTTAATGTAGAAGCAGACCATCCAGTCAGTAACGGAGTATATACAGATTACACGGGTGAAGAAATTTTGAAAAAGGAGTTGGAAATTAGAAATCGTTTGTGTTTTTTAATGAAATACTTTATTCAAACAGAATATTGTGAACTCAACGAGTTCCAAGAACTAGAAGATTTAGCCATCCCTATAGCAAATGCAAAGTCGTGTTATGAAGATAATGAAAGCATGATAGATATTTGCAAAAAATATGGGTTGGATTATGCAAACATTCTGGATAATGCAACCTCCTTAATAGTTGAGGAATATATTTCACTTAAAAGTAAGTCTGACGACGATTTACCATTTTAGCATTTGACGTATGAGTAAATTTGAAGTTATATTGGCTGTTATATGGGCTATTATTGTCCTCATAATAGTAGGCATTCCTCTTTTTCTATTGATAGCAGGACTTGTGAAAAATGAAATTGACAAAGTAGAGAAAGAAAGCATGGGAATAGTAGGGTGGATAATTGCAATACTCATTACTTGTGCCATATTCTATGCCCTATTCTTTGCTGATGAATGCAACATTGAACATTTTAGACATACTTAAAGATGACCGCATTAGATTATATTTTTTTACTGTCAAATGCCCCAATAAATAAGACTGTTTTGACCCCAAATATCAACTTTTACATATATGAACACAGAATTTGCAAACATTTACGAAAACTTGAAACTGACGATTAGTCAGAATATAGCCTTTGAAGGTTCTGAAGATGATTTATGTATTGAAGATGCATCGTTTATAATGAATGCCCTAAGCCAACTTGAAATAGAGCAAGGCTATGTGTTGGGACTTTATCCCCATGGATATAGTTTTGGAGAAATAGATAGCAATTATAGGAACTACTACACAATGCCATACGTCCATAAAGAGAATGCCACGAAATTCTTCTCTCCAGAGCTAAAAACAACCCAACCTCCGAAGAAGACTTGGCTCCAGAGATTGCATTTGGCAAAATGTGAACCATGGAAAAAGGAGTATTATTCCTTAGATGAGTATTCCCCTGACATGCTAATTCCAGAACTCTTAATAGATGTATTGGCTAAGAGTGTGCCTTCGCCTTTGGAGTATGTTAGAATAAATCGTGAAGAAGAAGCTATTTGGGAAGTTTTCTTATTGGACAAATTGAAACATTTTCTGCCAACTTTCAATCATGGGAACTATATCCGCCGAAATTTGATATGTGCCCCTTCAGACATAGACCGATTGCCGAACTATATTAAGGATTATATCGCACACTGTTGTCGTATGCATGATGTTGAGAAAATATTCCCTAAAGTAGAATTCTCTGATGACAGAATTTTGGTTACATGCTGCTATTTCAATCAGCAAAAAGGACTGATTATGTGGGAAACTTCTTACCGATGGACAGAGATGGGAGACGGAAAGGGAAAAGTAGAAAGACTTTCAGTTCCACATAACATTGAGGACGTTCTTGTCCCTGTAAAAGAAATTGTAAGATATTAAAAAGTATTTCCACTCAAGACATTGCGACACAATCAGAGGGAGTGTAAGTAGAACTGTATTAAGGCATTTTTAGAGAATCCGCCCTGTTTAGAATCAAGATTAGATAAAGATATATTATCAGAAAAAAGTACGGCATCTTAAACAATACCGAAGTATTGTAAAAGATGCCTACTTGGATTTATATAAGGTAATGTGTCTATTTTGTGTTACTTGAGATTCTTTAGTTTTACTTATTTGCGTTTTCTGTTTTCTCGGTTTTCTTGCCGTTCTTTTTGCCGTGAGGGACGTTTATCTTTCCTGGGTTCTGTCCGTTTCTGCCAAAGGCAAAGGCGTTGGCGTTTCGGTACATTTTCTCAATCTGCTTCTGGTTCAGAATCTTCGAGAAATCTTTGTAATATTTCTCTTTGATGTCGAGAGCCTTGCGTTCGTTGGCGAAACTCTCCTTTATTCTTTCGGCAATCTGCTCCTCGGTCATCTCTTGCTTTGCCTCCTTAGGATTGTTGCCGTCGCGCATCATTCGTCTTTCGGGGCGTACAGCCTGTAGCTCAGTAAGATACTGTTTGTAGAGCGGAATGAACTTCTCGCTTGTCTTGTCGTCGAGCAGAAGTGTTTCTGACATCTTCTTGGCTCTTTGTTCAGTCATCTGTTCGGCCGATGGTCTTTCGCGCATCTGTCGTGCGTTGTCGTTCTTCTGTGCGTTTGCTGTGATTACTGTAACGAATGCAGCAGCGAGGAAAAAAAGTCTTGTCTTCATTGTTGTTAAAATTTAGTATTGTAAAAAATGTAGATTTGTTTGCTTTAACTGCTGCAAAGATATAGGGAGAAAAATCCTAAGCAAATGTAAAATCCCTAATTATCAGAAGGAAAATCCCCATTTCTGTTTTTTGATAAAACAGAAACAGGGATTCCTCGAAAGAAAATTGTCAATTGTCCATTGTCAATTCTGAATTTTCAACTTTCAAGTTTAAATTTTCAATTTACAAGTTCCAGCTCATGCCAACCATAAGGTTGCGCCCGGTTGTAAGCGGAGCGTTGTAATAGTAGTATTTAGGCTTGTAGCCCAGCAGATTGTCGAGCGCAAGGTTTAGGCTGATGCCCTTGGCAAACTGCTGCGACAGACTGATTTTCCAGAGCGAGTAGGCTGGATATTCGATGTTGTACACAACGTATGATGTTATGTCCAGTTCCTTGTTGTTCAGGGCCGACAAGTATCTGCCGCTTAGAGTTGCCGTAAAATCGTATTTCTTGCAGAACTTACGGGTGTAGTTCAGTTTGAATGTGGCAGAATGAGGACGCGCCGGCAGATAAGGCGTGAGGCTCGTGCCTTTCGACTCCTCTCTTGAATAGGCATAACTCAACTTTGCGCCCAGTCCGCAAGCCCATTGCGTCTGTGCCGTTAGTTCGCCTCCGTAGATGCTCAGGTTGCTTATGTTCATGTACTTCATGTATTGCTGGTTACTTTCGGCATCGGTTTGTGGCGACGACGTTGTTATGCGGTTGCTCACCTTGTTGTAGAAGCCCGTAACGCTAAGCGTGTAGTGGCTCAGGTAGAACTCTGCCGAGGCGTTGAAGTTGTGGCTCGTCTCGGGCCTCAAATCCTTGTTTCCGCGGATGTAGATGCTGCCTGTGCCGAGCATGTCGAAGTTCATGAAACGCTCTTTCAGGGTAGGCGTGCGGAATCCTTCGCCATACGACACGCGGAATGTCTGACGGCTGCTTGGCTTGTAGCAGATGCCCAGTTTGGTTGTGGCACGACTCGTCTTCCCGTTGCTGAAATAGTCGAATCTTACCGCGCCGATTACTTCCCATTGGCGGTTTATCTCCCAATCGTCCTGAACAAAGACGTTGGCTGATTTCTGAACCTTCGCCCCATCGTCGAACTGATAACTGCTAAGATAGTCGCGCATGAACTCGCCTCCTGCGGTAAGCGTGTTGCACGTGCCGAACGAGTGGTTGTAAAGTCCGCGCACAATGTTCTGCACGTTGCTGTAGTCGCGAATGTCGAGTTTCGCCAGTTTCTGAAAATCGCTCTTGTCGTACTGGTCGAAACTGTACGAAACCTCGATGTCGTCGTTTTCAGAAATGCGGTATTTGGCGCGCAGACCAGCCGAGTAGTCGCGATAGCGGTCGGGCAGAAGAGGGTTGAAGAGCCTCTCCCTGAAGAAATATCCGGCTCTTGCCGTTATCTTCAGCCCGTCGCAAGGCTTTAACACAAGATGGTCTTTAAAGTTCCATGTCCTTCCGCCGTAAACGCTGCTCACGATGTTCGACGACAGACCGCCCTCGGCGCTATGCACATCGTAGGTGTCTATTCTCGTATGCTGAACGCTCAGATTGTTGGTTGCGATGCCTTTGCTTATGCCTATGCCTGCGCCGTAGCGTTGCTCGTTGTGCGCCGCTATGCGCGCGTTGGCGTTTATCTTGAATAGCGATTTCTGTTTGTCCTTAGTAATGATGTTTATAACGCCGCCGTTCGCGCTCGAGCCGTAGAGAGCCGAGGCTGCGCCCTTAACAATCTCTATTCGCTCAACGTTGCTCATGTCTATGCGCTGAAAATCGGTATTGTCCATTGTTTCGCCGGCAAGCCTCTCGCCGTCAATCAGGAACAGCACGCCCTGACCGCTGAAGCCAGCCATGTTCATGTTTACCTGCTGACTCATGGAATAACTGAACTCAACGCCCGGAATCTCCTGCTGAAGAAGGTCGCTTATGTTCGTTGCATCGCTCTCTTTTATGTCCTTTGCCGAGATAAGACGCGTCTGGATAGGCGTTTCGGCAAGAACCTTGAGCGTGCGAGTGCCAGTAACCACAAACTCCTCCATCTGCACAGAGTCGGCATATTCGGTCTGCGCGCCTGCGTTGGCTGCAAATGCAAGCAGACAGGCGAGCGCGATGTATTGTCTTTTATTCATACGGATAAATGTAGTCGATGGTTAGATATCCCTTCAGATTGTTAGGGCTGATATAGTTGGCAAGATGCAGAGCCGCCATCGTTCCGTCGTGAAGACGCACGATGTAGACCTTTCCCGAAGGATGATATGTTGGCGGCGGAGTGGTGATGTCCATCACCAGCCATTTGCCCAAGACAGGGTTGCTGAGGCTGTTCTGATAGCCTATGTAGTAGGAGAGCATCCCCGAAATGTCGGTCATCACGCTGTTCTCGTTCCACACATCTTCGGTAAAGACAACGTTACTGAATTCCGATGCCGCCGGAAGGTCGTCGAGCGATGTGAATTCAGTCTCGTATGCGCCGCCGTTTTTTATTCGTGAGTCAAACTTATGCACGGCAAAATCCCAGTCCGACGGCTCGGGCATGGCATCGGTCTTGACAAGTTTCTTGAATGTATAGGTGTCGTTCTTCAAATCTACTTCGTGATACGTTATGCCCGATTTGCCGTCCCATTCGCCCGTGAGCAACGTAGGAACATCCATAGCCGTAACGCTGCGGTCGTGCAGGTTGATGTAATGCCATTTGTCGAATGTCGAAGCATTAACGACGATGCGTCCGCGGCGGGTCGAAGGGTTGTATTCGCCCTCCGAGACGTTGCCCTCCGAAGGCTCGTCGTACACTCCGTCGAACAGTCCGTTGCACGATGATAACAGAAGAAGCGACAATGTTATTGCCGCTCCTTCTATAGTATTTGTTATTTTTTTGTTCCTCATTATTTCGATGTGAAAACGACTGTGATTGCCATCGGCATCTTTCCAGCCTGAACGTTGAGTTTTACGTTAGCCTTGCCATCTTTCAGAGTTCCCGAAACAATCTCGCCGGTAATATCCATGGTCTCGGTCTTGGCTGTAAACTGCATTGGCTTCATGCTTATTGTGCCGTCCTCGAGTTCCTCAATCTCGATGTTCTCGATTGTGAAGGCTGGGATTGTCATCGTATTGTATTCAACTGCGCCGATTGTAGCGTTGATGTGGTTCTTGTCTGTGGCAGTAACGGTAATGTTCTGCTCCTTGTTTCCAAGAGAGTTGCCCATAACCTGAAGGTCTGCATCGCCCTTGTATGAGCCTGCAACCTTCTCGGCCAATGTAAGAGGCTCTGAAGAGTAGTTAAGGATAAGGGTGAATGGCATAGTGCCGACCTTTGTCATCACGATGCTGAATGTAAGAACACCGTTCTCGATAGAACCGCTATAAGTACACTCTATATCGAAAGAACCGCTCTTTGACTTTGTTGTTTCCTTCTGCTCGAAGGTGATTTTGCCGTTAGAGCTGCTTGTAACCTTTGCGCCTGTAACGCTGAAAGCCTCGAAAGTGATAGTATTTCCGCCAGTTGTAGGGCTCTCGAACTTGTCAACCAGAATGTCGATTGTCTTGTTGTCTGTATTTGTTACTGTTGCCTTTACTGCGATAGGATTATACAGAATTTCTGGCATATCCTTTACGCTTGGAGTGAGATAGCCGTTGTACGAAGTTGTCTCTACGTTAGGTGTCTCTTCATCGTCTCCGCATGAGATGAAGGCTGATGATGTAATGACCATGAATATAGCCATCAGAATGAATTTCAGTTTGCTCATTTTATTATAATGTTTTTTAATTTGCAGTTGCAAAAGTAAATAGATATATTTATATACACAATCCTTATTTTTAGGGATGTATTGTATAAAAATATTGCTAATTTAATTCTTCTTTATCGGCGTTTTGCCCATCGATGCAGCTTTTTTCAGCATAAGGTCGAGGGCGGCATCGTGCTCGTTCGGAATCTTTCCGTCGAGGATGGCATTCTTTACCGTATCCTTCAGCGTCTTAATCCACGGACCGGGAGTCTCGCCGAAAATCTCCATAATCTCGTTGCCGTCAACTGGTGGCTGGAAGTTGCGTATCCGGTCTTTCTCCTCCAAGTCGACAAGTTTCTGCCTTACAAGCTTGAAGTTATCGAGGAAGTGCTGCTTTCTGGCTTCGTTCTTGCTTGTGATGTCAGCCTCGCAGAGCATCATAAGGTCGTCGATGTCGTCGCCAGCCTCGAACAGAAGTCGGCGCACCGCGCTGTCGGTAACCTCCTCGTCGGCAATGACGATAGGGCGCATGTGCAGACCAACGAGCTTCTTTACATACTTCATCTTTTCGTTCATCGGCAGCTTCATGTTCCTGAATATCTCAGGAATCATCTTCTCGCCAATATAGTTATGGTTGTGGAATGTCCAGCCTATGTTGTTCTCCCATCGCTTGCTGCGCGGCTTGCCTATGTCGTGCAGAAGGGCAGCCCATCTGAGCCACAGATTGTCGGTGTGCTTGCTGATGTTGTCGAGCACCTCGAGCGTGTGGTAGAAGTTGTCCTTGTGGGCGCGTCCGTTGCGCACCTCAACGCCCTGAAGCGAAACAAGTTCGGGGAAGATGATGGCAAGCAGTCCGCAGCGGTCAAGCTCAACAAAGCCTTTCGAAGGGATAGGCGAGAGCATAATCTTGTTAAGCTCGTCGATTATGCGCTCTTTTGATATTATACTTATGCGCTCCTTGTTGCGCTCCAGAGCCTCGAACGTCTCGTCTTCGATGAAGAAGTTAAGCTGGGTGGCAAAACGGATGCAACGCATCATGCGCAGCGGATCGTCGCTGAACGTGATGTCGGGGTCGCATGGTGTGCAGATTATCTTGTCTCTGAGGTCGAGAATACCGTCGAAAGGGTCGACAAGTTCGCCGAATCGCGGTTTGTTAAGGCAGATAGCCAGAGCGTTTATGGTGAAGTCGCGTCGCAGCTGGTCGTCTTCGAGTGTTCCGTCCTCGACGATAGGCTTGCGCGAGTCGTGGCTGTAGCTTTCCTTGCGTGCGCCAACAAATTCGACCTCCGTCTCGTGCCGCTCGCCGTTTATCTTTTCTGAGAACTTAACCTGAGCCGTTCCGAAGTTGCGGAAAACAGACACATGGGCTCTCTTGCCCAGTTTCTTGCCTAACGCTTCGGCAACCTTTATTCCGCTTCCCACAACAACCACGTCGATGTCTTTCGAAGGACGTTCGAGGAAGATGTCGCGCACGTATCCGCCTACGACATAACACTCAACGCCAAGTTCATCGGCAGTCTCTGAAATGGTGTGAAAAATGGGAAGATCGAGCTTCTTAACAAGTTCTTCTTGAGTGAGTTCTAACATACGTTTTTGTTTTGCGGCTGCAAAAATACAAAAAAATGTGCATATACGACTCACTTTGCCGTTCTTAGCATCATAATTCGCGAAGCATGCTGCGGTCAATCTCCGGTTCTCGCTGCTTTGGCTGAGGTTTTTCGGCTTGCTGAGGCTGCTGCTTTATGCTTCCCGGCGCAACCACCTTGATTTTCTTTGCCGGCGAGGTTATAATCTTCTCCTCGATGCGGTATTTAGGCTGGCTGAAGAAGCCGAACGGGTCGAATGGGTCGACAGTCTGGCTCTCTACCACGCGCACCATAACCTTCAGCTTTATCTGCGGAATGGTAATCTCGCCCTGCTTGTTAGGTGCTTTAATCAGATACTGATACCAGTTTAGGGTTGTGTATTTTCTGCCGTTCACGATGTCCCAGCCCTGTCTGCGCGTCAGACGGTTTACAGGCTGTTTCAGACCCTTGTATCCTTTGAATGTAGGCTCTTGAACGTCGAGAATCTCCTGCAAGTCGTAAGTCGAGTAGATTCGGTAGTTTATAATCATGCTGTCGCCCGCGGCAATCTTGTGACTGTTGTACTGAACATCAACAAAGACCTCATCGTCAGAAACCGTGCTCTTTTCTGCTTCTTTCTGCTTCTCCTGCTTTGGCGCGGGATTTATCAGGATTGCTATCGGATGTGAGAACGACATGGTTGAGTCGGTCTTGAATACAATTGCCGGAATGGTAGTGCTGCCCTTCTGGCTGGCTTCGAGAATGTAGGTGTAAATCTGCGAATATTTTTCCACTCTCTTTCCGCCCTGAACGGATATTGAACTTTGGCTGCTATGCATCGGTCCCGAAACAATCTTCATGTTTTGCACGTCGCCATCTTCAAAATCGAACGAAACCTTGTCTTTCGTCTGTACTTCGAATCTAAGGTGAATCTTCTGCCCAACGCAGACAACGCTGTCGCTAACCGAGGCTTTTACGCTGAACGAAACTCTACGAACCGTTGCATCAATAGCCTTAACTGGCAAAATTCCTATCAGAATGACTAAGATTTGGCAAAAAATGTATTTTATCATCGTTGATATATAAAAACGGGGCAAAATTAAACTTTTTTTTATAAAGGCAAATGCTAAGGTTACAGAAAAGAATTTTTTTGTTACATTTGCAATGTTGTTTCTTTAAAAAATGTAATTAAAAATAATGGCAAAGCAAGAAATTATCATTTCAGAGAATCTTGAGCAGAGTATTGCACACGCAGTTGAGAAGTGTCCGCACGACAAGTTGTTCGTCCTTACGGATGTCACCACAAGGGAATTGTGCTGGCCTATGATTGAGAAATTCGAGTGTCTGAAAGATGCAATACACATCGTTATCGGAGCAACCGACGTGCACAAGAATCTCGAAACAATAGCCTCGGTGTGGAAGCAGATGGGCGACAACGGCGGAACACGCCACTCGCTTATGATAAACCTCGGAGGAGGAATGGTTACAGACCTTGGCGGCTTTGCTGCATCGACCTTTAAGCGAGGCATAAATTACATTAACATCCCTACAACGCTGCTGGCTATGGTCGACGCTTCGGTTGGCGGAAAGACTGGCATCAACTTTAACGGACTGAAGAACGAGATTGGCGTGTTCAGCCCGGCATCGTCGGTTCTTCTCGATACCGAATTTCTGAAGACGCTCGACGCGGCAAACATTGCATCGGGTTATGCCGAGATGCTGAAGCACGGCGTGATAAGCAATACCGAGAACTGGAGTGAACTTCTTAACTTCGACCTTCAGAACGTAGATTACAAGCACTTGCAGCAGATGGTTGCCACAAGTGTTGCCATAAAAGAAAGAATTGTTGAGGAAGACCCGTTCGAGAAGGGCATACGCAAGGCTCTGAACCTTGGCCATACAGCCGGACATGCCTTCGAGAGTCTGGCTCTTGAGGAAAACCGTCCTGTCTTGCACGGATATGCCGTGGCGTGGGGAATGGTGTGCGAACTCTATCTGAGTGCCGTGAAGACCGACTTCCCGAAGGATAAACTCCGACAGACGGTAGACTACATTAAGCAGTACTACGGAACGTTCGCGTTCGACTGCAAACAGTACGACCGGCTCTACGAGCTGATGACGCATGACAAGAAGAACACCGCCGGCGTCATCAACTTCACGCTGATGGGAGAGATTGGAGACATCCGCATAAATCAGAGCGCAGACAAGACAGAGATTTTCGAGATGCTCGACTTTTTCAGAGAAACAGTTGGATGACAAGACAACTTTTCAGAACTCAGCATCAACAACCAGTAAGGTAAAATCATGGAATTAACGATATATCAGTATTCATTCCTATTGTTCGGTCTTTTCAGTCTGGCTCTGGGCTTGACAATGCTTGTGTGTTGGCCTACCGGAAGTTTCAAACTGAGCAAGTACCGCGACTCTAAGATTATGTTTGGCGTAACGTTTACGGCTATAAGCGTCGGAAACTGCTTCAGAATGTACAACTCAGCCTTCGGCGAGACGCCGCAGGTCTATGCCGACTTTCTGTCGCCATATGTTATCTCGCTGATTCTCATGTTTATAATTCTCTTCGGATATTCCATTCTCGCGCTCTACCGCTCCGAGCATATCGGTATAAGGACTGCGCTTGCCGACGTGGGCATTACCGCCGTTGCCATCTTGGTCTACTTTGTTCACGAGCGCAACAACATAATGGAGATTTATGATTTAGACTATTTCCTTACGCATATTGGCGAGTTTGCGATGTACTGGCGAGTGGTGATGCTTGCCGTGGCTGTATTCCTGTTCCTGAAATATGCCATTCTTATCGAGTCTACCCGAAAGAAGTTCAAGGAGATAATCGACATGTTCTTCTCCGAGGCAGAGAGATACAGCCTTCCGTGGGTGCGCTCGGCTTTCTACGGGGCGATTATGGTGGGAATTCTGGCTATCGTGTGCGTGGCGGTAAACTCGCAGACTCTGTTCGTGTTCTTTGTTGTTGTGCTGCTCACATTCATGTTCATCTTCGTGGTTTCGTATCTGATGTATCCGATAACATATTTCGACATCAGTTCGGTAATCGAGGCACCCGAAAGTCTGAGGATGAGACTTGAAGAGGAGATGGGCTCGACCGAGAAGATTGACGAGAAGATTGAGAAGTGGAAGCAGAGACGCGGCTACACTCAGTTTAACATAAACGTGGTGCGCATGAGCGAGGATGTGATTTGCTCGCAGGTTGCCATCCTCAACTACTTGAAGAGAGCCAACATCAGTTTTTACGACTGGATTGGCAAGATGCGTATGCAGGAGGCTAAGAAGCGTATGCTCGAAGAGAAGAGAAATACTGACTTGGGCGACTTGTCGTTCGAACTCGGCTATTCCTCATATCACGTTTTTGTGAGAGAGTTCGTAAAGCGCGAGGGCACAACGCCTTCGCAATGGATTGAAAAGAACACAAAGTGAAACTAAAACATATTATTAATTTCAAATTATTTTTAATTTACAATTTTAATTATGAAAAGGTTTGTTACGTCGTTTTTGCTGATGACCGTAGCGGCTTTTGCCTTCGCGCAGAAGGTGAACGTTACAGGCTCGGTAATCGACAGAGAAACGAAAACGGCTGTGCCTCAGGCTACTGTGCAGTTGCTCAACCCAAAAGACAGCTCGTTTGTGGCTGGTGCGGTGAGCGGAAATGACGGCCGTTTTTCGGTTCAAGGTGTGAGTATTGGTAACTACGTTGCAAAGGTATCCTTCATCGGATATGTTACGCAAACCCGAAACGTTAGTGTAACCGCCGATAAGCATCACATCGGCAGTTTCAGAATGGCGGTCGATGCCATAATGCTGAAAGAGGCGGTTGTTACGGCTCAGGCAGCAAAGGTTCAGGTGGTAGAAGATACGGTTGTGTATAACGCCGCTGCCTTCCGCATTCCCGAAGGCTCAGCCCTCGAGGAACTTGTGAAGAAACTGCCGGGAGCGAAGGTCGCCGAAGACGGCTCTATCACCATCAACGGAAAGAGCGTTTCTAAGATTATGGTCGACGGAAAGGAGTTCTTCAGTAGCGACACAAAGGTGGCAATGAAGAATCTGCCTGTCGAGATGGTAGAGAAAATCAAGGCTTACGAGAAGAAGAGCGACCAAGCGCGAATCACTGGCATCGACGATGGCGAGGAGGAGACGGTTCTCGACCTCACCGTAAAGAAAGACATGAAGAAGGGTTGGTTCGGAAACTTCGACCTCTCTGCCGGAACAAAGCACAGATATTCGGAGAAGCTGATGGTTAACCGATTCCGCGACAATCAGCAGATTTCGGTATTCGGCTCGGCAAACAATACGGGCGACCGCGGTTTCGCTGGCGGCGGATTTGGCGGAAGCAACGGGTTGCAGGCTAACAAGAACATCGGTATAAACTATGCTCAGAGCACTAAGAAACTCGAGGTTGGCGGAAACGTGAGATACTCTCACACCGACGGCGATGTTAAGAGCGACACTTATTCAGAGCGTCTGTCGGCTGGAACAACGTCTTATTCTAAGTCGCTGTCGTCAACGCTCAGTTGCAACGGCTCTTTCGGAGCTGACTTCCGCCTTGAATGGAAGCCAAACGACAACTGGAACATCTTGCTTCGCCCTACATTCTCTTATTCAGAGAGCGAGAGCACAAGACAGTCATCATCGGCTACATTCAAGATTGACCCTTACGAACTGACCAACGACCCTCTTGAGGATGTAACCAACGAGTCTATAGCATGGGGCGAAACCGACCGTGTGAACCGAAACATAGGCAAGTCGCTTTCTACCGGCAATAACCTGAAGGTTGGAACAGATGCCCAGATTAACCGCAAACTCGGCAAGGAGGGCAGAAACATCACGGCACGAGGCTCAATCTCATATTCAGACAGCGAGTCGGAGCAGTACGACAACTCTCAAATCGACTATTTCCAGCTTCGTAACTTTATGGGACTCGATTCTGTTTATTACAGAAACCAGTACTATAACGCACCAAACAGCCAGTGGACTTATTACGGTCAGATTGGTTACAGCGAGCCTATCTTCAAGGGCGGTTACTTGCAGCTTACATACCGATACACATACAAAACTCAGGACAACAGCAAGAATACCTACGATGTTGCCGGATATACTGGTGAGTTCGGTTCTCTGCCTGCCGGATATGCAAACTCGCTTGTAGATACGCTCAGCAATTCGGCAGAGTATCGCAACTATATCAACGACATCACCATGATGTTGCGCATTGTAAAGAGCAAGTTCAGATTCAACATCGGAGCGGTTCTTCAGCCACAGAGCAGTAACATGCTCTACACAAAGGCTGGAAAGAACTACGACATAAAGCGAAATGTTACGAACTTCTCTCCACGAATGGACTTCAGATACCGATTCACAAAGACGCATCAGCTCAGACTTACTTATCGTGGAAACACAAGTCAGCCGTCAATGACTTATCTGTTGCCTATTACCGACTACAGTAACCCTACAAACATCAAGTTTGGTAACGCAACGCTGCTGCCATCGTTCACAAACAACTTCCGTTTGATGTATAACAACTACAACACGAGCAAGCAGAGCAGTATTGTAGCCTTCATCAACGCCAGCTTCAGCAAGGACGATGTGGCTCGTACAGAACTTTACAACAGCACAAACGGTGTTACTTACACGGGCTACGACAACATTAACGGTAACTGGAACGGAAGCATGAACCTTAACTACAACGTGGCGTTCCTCGACAACAAACTTACGCTCAACTCAAGTTCTTCGGCAAGATACCAGAACTATGAGTCGTATACAGGCGAGATTTCGGGTGTAGATGTGTCTGACATTGATTTCTACTCAATGGGCAAGTACTGCAAGCAGTATTCAACACAGAACTCAACGCTGGCTGAACGCTTGTCGTTTGGCTACCGAAACAACTGGCTCGATGTAACGGCTAACGGAAGCATCAACTACTCTCACTCGGAGAGCGAGGCGCAGAAGAATAGCAACAACCAGAATATCTACGATTATTCGTATGGCCTGAATGCCAACTTTACCTTGCCTTGGTCAATAACCTTGTCGTCGGACATCAACAACAACTTCCGCCGAGGCTATTCGGAGAGCAGCATGAACACCAACGAACTTGTGTGGAACGCTCAAGTGTCAAAGAATTTCCTGAAGGGTAATGCGGCAACCATCACGTTGCAGGTGTTCGACATCTTGGGCAAGCAGAGCAATCTGTCGCGCTCAATCTCGGCAACAAGCCGTCAGGATTCGCGCTACAACTCGATAAACAGTTATTGTATGCTCCACTTCATCTATCGCCTTAACATCATAGGAAGCAAGGCTGCACGCGACAAGATGCGCGAGCGTTACGGCGACTTCCCAACGGGCGGCAGAGGCGGCGGTCGTCCAATGGGACCTCCTCCGGGTGGCGGACGTTTCTAAGGATATTTAAAGAGGTCGAATCACGCAGATTCGACCTCTGTTTTTTATGTGTTTTGGAAGGGGAGAGCTGAGGTGTTTTCTTATGCTATGTAAGGCATATTTGGATAAAATCCAAACAAAAAAAACGCCGATTTTTGACAAAATCCAAACATATAATATGAATCTCCCACACAAGCAAGTTTTTTTGTTGGCAGAAGATTAGTAAAAGCCACTTTCTGCGTTTGATAACTTTTGCCCCATCAATGTTGACGGTTCGCCCGACTTCTTGTTTTGTAGCGTTATGCTGATGCTATTGCAAATATTTCTCTAAAATTTGCTTCTTCCGTTCTGCACATCCTTCCATAACTGCCTTTGCCTTGGCTATTTCTGCTTCGTAGGATTCTATTTTAGAAATGGCGTTGTGCTGTTGCTCTATTGGCGCAATCTTTACGGATAGACTTTCAATTCTATCTATTGATGCACGATAACTTCTTTTGAACCCCACCTTTTTGCCTTCTTCCTCCAATAAGTGAGCCATATATTTGGGCAATATGTCATTGGCTTTTATTCGCAACACGCCACAATGGTCTGTTGGGTAAAAAGGATGATTCGCAGGTATTACATTTACCCTCCAATCACCATCTATTCCCCAAATTACAGAATCAACAGAGAAATCTTCTATCAAAAGTTTATCTATCATTCCGAACGGTTCAAATACGTTCGCGCTATACACAGGGATGTTGTATTTTTGATTGACTTCCGAGTTTAGTATTCTACGGCCGATGGAAATATCAAATAGGCTTGTATTGGAGAACCTAATATCCTTAGTTGCTTTGTTATCGAGTTCATCAAATACTTCCGCAATTTCTTTTCTGTATTTCTCAATGTTTATTTGGTTGTTGTTATATTCTTCATCAACCTCTTCACATTCGGAAACAATCTGGGCTTGGATGTCAAGAGGTGGGAGAGGTATTTTGACTTCTTCGTTCAAATATGTACTATTCAAACTCTTACCAAAAGCTTTATTTCCAACATTTTCTAAGTCAATCATTTTACAATTGAATAAAGTAAACAAATATTTGTCTGTTATTTGTGTTTTATTCTTTGGAATCAAGGCTGCAATTGCTTCGTTTGTGTACAAATCAGTACCAGCAATAGCAGTTTTACCAATGCTAAGTTTGAAACTTAACAAAGTTGTACCCTTCGGAATAAGTTTGACATTAGAGTCTTTCACCCCCGCATCCGTTATCTTTTCCTTAGTGTCTGTTATGATTTGACCGTTCATTTCTGCAATTGAAACCCAAAGATGTGTACCAGAAAAGTATGCCATATTTTTTCTTGAAGGTGTACCGCCAATTTTAATTTCACATACACCATCTTCACCCCCCAACTTAGCCAACGGATACTTACTCTTAATCTCAATCTTCTTATCAACAGTTAGTTTGATAGCCTTGTCAAACTCTGTTCTACTGAAATCAACCATATCCGACAAGTTGGCGAATGAAAGCAGTTCGCCCATTTCGCCGTTGAAATCCGATTTTATCTCCTCCTTGTTTTCGCCGAAAGAGAATTTGCGACATTGATTGTAAATATGCTTGCGTATGGCAAATGCAAATTTTGAGTTATCCCACGCGTCGTTAGGATTATAAAGTGGAGTGTCAATATATTTTATTGAGTTAATGGCTGTTGCGATTTCTACGTCGCTTTCATCGCTATCAGCGATGTCTTCGTTATTTTCCTTATGAGTTGTTTCATACTTTATGCCCTCATCGCCTTTACGATTGCTCCAATCGTAGCCCAAGAACTTCACAATCTGAGCCTTATTGCTCTTGTTGCCAACCTTGTCGGGCGGTGATTGAAGAATGGCTACTTGGTTGCTTTCTATCTGAATGAACGTATTGAGTTTGTCGTGTTCAATCTTCTTAGCAAAGGAAATAAACTGTCTTTCTTGTTCTTCCTCTGCCAACGTTTTGTATTCGTCGCTTTTGCAAAAATCGTCAAAGAGTTTCTTGAACGCCTTGCTGTTTTCCTTTTCCTTGTCATCGAAAAACGATGAAGTCTTGAACCATTCCATTTGAATTGGTTTCTTTATTGGCGATGATTTGAATTTCAGCTTGTAATCGGCAAAGATCTCGTGTTGTTTAAGTGTTTCAGACAATTCTTCATCTTGCATAAACTTGAAATACGACGATTTGTCGTAGCCTTGCTTTTGAATATAATTGTTAATTGCTTGATACGTTGTGTATTGGGTGTAATCCTTTTTGGCTTCGAATGTCTCTAAAAGTCCATGCGAATTCTTGTTCTTTACTCTTTGCGCAAAAAGTACAATGGTATTTGTGCCTGTTGAACCAAAGGTACGGCTATTTAGGTTTACTATTGCCAAGATGTTGAAATTGGCAAACAATAGTTCTCTTGTCTTTATGTAAAGATTGCCGTTTGAAAGAATGGAACTCGGCAACACTATACCAACAAGTCCATTTGAACGCAAAAAATGCTTTGTGCGCTCAATAAAGAAACATTCTATGCTGTTGTTTGCACCGTATGCTTTTTCTTCTATCGAATCTGTAAGGGAAAATTGCTTTCTGTCATTATCCGTCAGCGTATTCAGAAAGCCTTTCACGCTATATGGCGGGTTAGCAATAATGCAGTCGAAACTTTCATTATCAAACCCTTGAAAACGTACTTCTTGCGTATTTAGGATACTAAGCGAGTCTTTGAAAACAATTCGTGCATCTTTGCTACCATTTATGATGGTTGCAATTTTAGCCACTTGGCTGAGTGTCTGGCTCTTCTCTATGCCGTATGCTTTGGCGGCAGGGTAGCTTTTTATAAACTCCGTAAGGAAGTGACCAGCACCGCAAGCATAATCAAGCACCTTAACGTTTCCAGAATTAGGGAATTCGGGTAGGCATTTGATGATAAAGTTTACAATGGGAAGTGGAGTGAAAAACTGACCTTCCGTCTGGTGTACGTTCTTAGAGAGCAAACCCTCAAACAAATCGCCGAAGAAGTGGTTCGTTTCGCTGTTGCTTAGGTTGATGTCTTGTATAAGTGCTGCTATCTTGATGAGAATCTGGAAGTTCTTTTCGAAGTCTTCTTTGTTCTCAACATCTATAAAATTGAATTTCTTGATGTTGTAGAATTTGATTTCTTCAAACAACTCTTTGATGCCAGCGAAAAGTCCGTTTGTGACAGAGCGGTTTGTATCCTCGAAAATCTGTTTGATGTCGCTTTCCTCTTTGTTTACAACATCTACATTGAAGAGTTGTTTTTTGCCTTCTTGATAAAGTTTTAGCAATCTGTTGCAATATTCCTTTGGCGTGTCGCGAGTGATGCCTTTGTAGTAGAATTGCAAATCTTCGGGATTGTTGCGCTCGTCGGTAATCTTGCAGAGAAACAAATCTATCAGAATGTAGAACGAGTGTTCAAAGTCTGTTATGGCATGGTTGCGCAGTATTGTTGCAAACTCATGATAAATAGGGCGGATTTCGGCGTGCGAAAGCTCCTTCAAATCGGCAACAGTATATTTCAGTTTCCCAATGGAATATGCGGCAATATCTTTCTCAAACAATCCCTTTGTCTCGAATGATTTTGCATAGGTCTCACTCCACACATCAAAATATTTGCCTTGAGCGTTGCTGAATGTTTTAGGATTATTCAGTTCGTCGATGCGCTTTTTATTATCTTTCAGCGTGATAATATGATTTTTCAGAATCAATTTATCCTCAAAATCAGCTGCAAAAAGCACAAGGTTCTCGCAGAACCCAAGTTCGTTGACAAGCGGACCGAGGTAGCTGAATAGCTGTCCGCCATCTTTTTGCATATTGTTCCACTCGTGACTGAATTCACCGCCGTAGGTCTTGTTTTCAATCAGCACAAGTGGTTTATATTCTTTGTCGAAAACAAGAATATCTCCGTATGATGGCTTGTTTACATGTCCAACCTTGAAAGCAGGTTCAAAAACAATGTGTTTTGCTTCATATCCCTTTTCGAGCAGAAGATGAACGCAAACAAGGCAGACAAAATTCTCTTTTGCCTTGAAGTCCAAAGTCGTGTCTCTGTGAATCACAAAACCTTTGGCTGGATTTTCTTTAGTGGGATATTCTCCGTTCTGAAAATTGTTATCTAATGGCGCGTATGTAATCTTCTGTGTTTTGAGATTGACCTCGATGCTTGCGCCATTGGTATATGTCTTTTTGTAAACTTTATCGCTTTCGGTAAAGCCAAAGTTTGTTAAAAGACTTGTCAGCTTTTCTACTGTTATCATAGTTGAACGTTGTGCTTTTAGCGTTCAGCTACTTATCGATGAATACAGATTCACAAACAAATACCTCTGAGCCGAAATAAAAGAAGCGCGGACTTCCCTTATTGCGCTCTGAGGTATTTGGCGTGACCTGCAATCACAAATAAGTTCCGTCCACGCCAAGGCGCGAACGTTCACTGAACTTATTCGTGTGATTGCATCTTCTAATCGCCAAATTTTCAGAGCATCTCGAATAAATAGCAAACGCTATGATTTTATCAATATGTTAAAAAAAATCTTTTCTTGTATAATGTTTAAATTTTTGTTGTTTGCAAAATTATGATTTTTTGCGGCATCGACAAAGGTTTGTAAGGAAAATATCAATAGTGATGAATTGGTGGAATGGTTAATGTTTATTTCTTGATATGGTTAGGTGGTATAATATGTCTGCTCGGGAAATAAATGCCTTTTTTAGCATTATGTCTTTATTATTTTAGGTTAGAAACATACACGGTTAGTTTATTGCCGTCTTTTACAAAAAAGCGGAATCCTTGTGTAAGCATAAGCCTTTTCGTTGTCAATAATTCTATTGCTTCGAAGAAAGTATCTTTTGCTCGTAGATATAATAAATGCTATTCGATGATGATAGGGAAGTCTTTAAATTTGTTGCACGTCACAAAAGAAATGGGGATGCTTCTTTTTCTTATTATCGGGTACTCTTTCGAGTCTAAACCTATAGACGTTGAATGGTCTTCTTCTAAATCAGCAACAAGACCAAACACTCGTGTGTATTTTAGGATGAGAGTTTCACCAGTCTTGAATCTTATTTTTTTAACGGTCTTGTATTTGTCAGTTTCGTAGTTGAAATTTATCATTGATTGCAAACACATATCGTAGGTTCTTGGAGTCCTTCCCCATATTTTAGCGAAAACGTCATGACACTCTATCTCGACTAAGACTGTAGAACGTGAGTTCTTGTGAACACTTTGCACACAATCGTCTATAGAATTTGTGTTTATATGTAACGTATCTTTGCTGTCTATGGCGACAGCAAAGATAACGGGCCAGTTAGATGGTCTTTCAATTTCGAATAAGGCATAAACATAGTCCTTTCCCTTGATATCAAAATTCAGTTCTTGTCTTGTGGCATGAACAAAAGTAAGACAGAACAGCAAAATGAGAATGAATCGTGATTTCATAAACAGCTTTTTGTAAGGGAAGGACTCTTGTGCTATTCTTCGCCTTTGTTCTTAAAGAAAGAGAAGTTTACGCTGCCGTAGTGGCGGTGCTCAACAAAGTTGGGATGCTCCGAAAAATCGTAGTCCTTGCCGTGTTCCAATACGAACAGACCGTCGTCTTTTAGCAGATTATGCTCGAATACCAAATCGGGAATCGTGGCAAGCTCTTTAAGCGCATAGGGTGGGTCGGCAAACACAAAGTCGAACTTCTCGCCGCATCGCGTAATGTACTTGAATACGTCGCCCCTCAGCGGAAGCCATTGTTCTGCCTTCAGTTCCTTTGCAATCTTGTTTATGAAGGTGTAGTGCAGCGGCTCTTTTTCGACCGAAATAACGCGCTTGCAACCACGTGAGACGAGCTCCAGACTTATGCTTCCCGTTCCCGTAAAGAGGTCGAGTGCCTCGCAGTCGTCTTCGAAGTCGATATATGCGCGCACAACGTTAAACAGATTCTCCTTTGCAAAATCGGTTGTTGGGCGTGCCTTGAACGAGCGCGGAACATCGAAATGACGTCCTTTTAGCGTTCCTGTTATTACTCTCATAAATAAAAAATCGTTATTGTTGTGGTGTGCAGAGCAGCAGAGTCTTTGCGTCGTATGCAACATCCTCTTTCTCCGCTATCTTCTGATTTTCGAACTCCATTGCTGGGTCAATCAGATAAACCTTTCTCACATATTTTCTCAGCTCGGTTAAGAGCCGTTTGCGGTCGCGCAGGTTGCCAACCAAGTGCATCTCGTCGTTCTCCTGGCTCAGTCCGAGTTGTTTCCAGATGTAGAGATAGTAGTAGATGCTGTCGTCGGTCTCGCGGTTTGGAAAAGTGTTGGTAAACTGAAGTCTGCCGCGGTCGAACACAAAGATGTCGCTACATCTCTCGTGCTGGTAGACGAACATCTTCAGGGTGCTGCCAACGTAGCTTTTCTCGAAGAAGTGCTCGGCAATCGATGTCATCTGATGGAAGAAACGGCAGTTTGGATGATGCTCTCTTATAAGCTGCTCCGTATTCTTGTCTACCGAGAACAGTATTACCGCCTTGTTTTTTGGCAGTACGTTGTGCATCACCATTGTTCCTGTCTCTTCGGGATAGTTGTAGCAGAATATCTCTTCAGCCTTATCCTCGTCGAATTCTTCTACTGGAATGATGGTGTATCTCGAATCGCAGAGGATAATGTTAACCCTCTGGTAGTCGCGTTTCAGCACATCCTCGCTCTGGAAGGCGTTCTTCAGGTTAGCTGTAATCGAGATGGTCGATTTTGTGGCATACTGAATGTGAGTGAACGAATCCTCTTGCGAAGGTGTGTGTAGAAAAAAAGAAAATCCATCCGCTGAAAGGCGGATGGATAGACTATATGCTGTAATGTTATTACTCCCAGTTACCTGCATTGTTATTTGGAGATTCTACGTCACCAACCTTAAGGCCTGCAAACTTGCCTCCCTTCTCAGCCTTGTTCTTCAATGCGTTAAGCTCTGAATCGTTAAGACCGCTCAAGTATGTGTCATAATCGATGTCGCACTGGAACAAGTAAAGAGTAGTCTCAGTCTTTGAGTTGTACTGCTGACCAGTCTTCAAGTTGAACTTCTTGCCGTTTCCGTAAGGAACCTCAGCCAAATTGTCGATGTCTTTAATCTTAAGGTTCTCAGCAACTGAAACGATCATTGTATCACGCTTGATGAGACCCAACTTAACAGCCTTCTCCTCTGTCATTCCTGCCTCAAGCTGCTCGTCTGAAAGAACGCCTTCCTTCTTGATTTCCTTAGTCTTAGCGTTCTTTACGAAATCGATTAGTGAGTCGAAATCCGCTGTATAGTGACGGTTGTGAGCTTCGGCCCATGCAACTTCTGCACTACGGATATCAATAAGTTTCTTGATAATCGCTTTCTCTCTCAGATCCTTTGTCTCGCTGAATTCGATAGGAGCCTTGATGCTCTGGTAGCTGACGTATGCTAATCCTGCAACGCAGAGAACCAGAATGACATTAAAAACAGTTTTCATAATGTTATGTTAATTTTATTGTTTATATTCGTACCGCAAAAATAAGATAAATTTATTAAAACACCGATTTTTCGGCTGACTTTTTAATTGTATATGGACAATAATATCCAAATAGCGCTTCAAATTAAAGAAAAATTTTTATACCAGCCAACTTTTCAGCAGGAAAATGTAATAAAAAAGTTGGCCGAATTCCTGCGCAGCGGCGATGACGAGAGTGCGTTCATTCTTAACGGATATGCCGGAACAGGTAAGACAACGCTTATCTCGGCACTCGTAAAGGCTCTCGAGGCGATGGGCGTAAAGGTGATGCTCCTTGCCCCTACGGGAAGGGCTGCAAAGGTGTTTGCCCTCCATGCCGAACGCCCGGCTTTCACCATTCACCGCAAGATTTACCGCCAGCAGGTGCTCGATGCCGACGGCGGCAGATTCTCGCTTAACGACAATCTGCACAAGAATACGCTGTTCATCATTGATGAGGCTTCGATGATATCGCGAGCGCAGTCTGCCACGTCGCAGTTCGGCTCTGGCGCGCTTTTAGACGATATGATAAAGTATATCTACAACGGCCAGTCGTGCCGGATGCTTCTGGTAGGCGATACAGCCCAGCTTCCGCCGGTGGGCGAGAGCGAATCGCCTGCGCTCGACGCTCATGTCGTAGGCTCGTACGGATTGCAGGTGTACAGCGCAGAACTGAGCGATGTGGTGCGCCAGAAGAACGGCGGCGGAATTTTGTGGAACGCAACGCGCCTTAGGCAGATTGTTGCCGACGGCGGCGGAATGTCGCTTCCGAAGATAAAGTTCGAGGGCTTTGCCGACATCGTAAACGTGCGCGGCGACCAACTTATAGAGAGTCTGGCAGAGAACTATCACAAGTACGGACTCGACGACACCATCGTGATAACGCGTTCAAACAAGCGTGCCAACATCTATAATCAAGGAATAAGAAAGACGGTTCTCGACTACGAGGACGAACTCGCATCGGGCGATATGCTGATGATTGCCAAGAACAACTATTTCTGGACTCAGAAAGACAACTTCATAGCCAACGGCGAGATTGCTATACTGAGAAGATACCGAAGGGTGAGGGATTTGTACGGCTTCCGCTTTGCCGATGTCGAGATTGAACTGCCCGACCGCAACAACGAGGAACTGAGTGCTACCGTGCTTCTCGACACGCTTTGCAGCGAATCGCCCTCGCTCACGCCCGACGAGCAGGAAAAACTATTCAATGCTGTGCTCGAGGATTATAACGACATTCCGCTGAAGAGCGACAAACTGAAGGAAATGCGCAAGAGCGAATATTTCAACGCACTTCAGATTAAATATGCCTATGCCGTAACGTGCCACAAGGCGCAGGGCGGACAATGGAGCTGCGTGTATGTTGACCAAGGCTACATGACCGACGATATGCTTGCTCCCGATTATTTCAGATGGCTTTACACCGCGTTTACCCGCGCTACCGAAAAACTATTTCTGGTAAACTGGGCAAAGGAGCAGGTGCTCTGATACGAAATGAGCCGTGACAAACGTTGAAGTCTGCCACGGCTCTTTCTCATTTATGGAAAAAACAAAAGTTACTTAACCAATTCAGCCAGTTTTGTTACAGCGTCCTGCAATCCATCGGCGTTCTTTCCGCCGGCTGTTGCGAAGTGAGGCTGACCGCCACCGCCGCCCTGAATCAACTTGGCTGCTTCGCGTACCATCTGACCAGCGTTCAGACCGTTCTCCTTTACAAGATTGTCGCTGATAGCAACTGTAAGCATTGGCTTGCCGTCAGAAAGGCTACCTACGGCAAATACAGAATTCTCAACCTCGGCACGAATCTGGAAGGCAAGATCCTTCACAGCATCGGCTGGCAATGGAAGAACTGCGCTGATAACCTTGATGCCGTTCTTGTCTACAGCCTTGTTGATGAGTTCCTGCTTTGCAGAAGCGGCTTTTTCTTTTACGAATGTCTCTACCTGCTTCTTCAAGCCTGCATTCTCGTCGATATACTTCTTGATGGCAACGGTAAGGTCTGGTGCGTTGTTGAACAAAGCACGTAAATCTTTCATTGTGTCCTCAATCTTGTAGAGCATATCCTCAACCTTGCTGCCTGTGATAGCCTCGATACGGCGCACGCCTGCTGCAACTGAGCTCTCGCTTACAATCTTGAACATACCGATGCGACCTGTAGCTGATGCATGAACACCACCGCAGAACTCAACAGAATCGCCGAACTTTACAACGCGGACCTTGTCGCCGTACTTCTCGCCGAAGAGGGCGATTGCGCCGAGCTTCTTAGCCTCCTCGATTGGAGTGTCGCGGAACTCTTCGAGTTTGATGTTCTCTCTGATTGCCTCGTTAACTTTGCGTTCAACCTCGCGAAGTTCTTCGTCTGTAACCTTCTGGAAGTGAGAGAAGTCGAAGCGCAGAGCCTCTGGCGATACGTATGATCCCTTCTGCTCAACATGTGTGCCGAGAACCTCGCGCAAAGCCTTGTCGAGAAGGTGAGTAGCTGTGTGGTTTGCCTCGCTTGCATGACGACGGTCAACATCTACACATGCCATGAAAGGTGCGTTAGGGTTAGCCGGCATCTTCTTAACGATATGTATTGGAAGGTTGTTCTCCTTCTTTGTGTCGATAACCTCGATTGTCTCGTCTGCGCTGCAAAGAACACCGCTGTCGCCAACCTGACCACCCATCTCGGCGTAGAAAGGAGTCTTGTCGAGAACAATCTGGAAGAATGTCTGCTTCTTCTGAGTTACCTGACGGTAGCGCAGAATGTTACATTCGTATTCAGTATAGTCGTATCCAACGAATTCAGTTTCGCCTTCTTTCAGAGTAACCCAGTCGCCAGTCTCTACAGATGCTGCGTTGCGGGCGCGCTCCTTCTGCTTCTGCATCTCGGCGTTGAAAGAGTTCTCGTCAACGGTCATTCCGTTCTCGCGGCAGATAAGTTCTGTAAGGTCGAGAGGGAAGCCGAATGTATCGAACAAAGTAAATGCCTGAACACCGTCAATCTCGGTCTTGCCAGCCTTCTTTGTATCGCTTATAACGCCGTCGAGCAGTTTGATACCAGTCTCAAGTGTGCGAAGGAATGACTCTTCCTCCTCCTGCATTACGCGAGAGATAATCTCCTTCTGTGCAGGAAGTTCTGGATAAGCGTCGCCCATCTCTGCGATGAGGGTAGGCAGAAGCTTGTACATGAATGCCTTCTTCTGTCCGAGGAATGTGTAGCCGTAGCGAACGGCACGGCGAAGGATTCGGCGGATAACGTAGCCAGCCTTTGCATTGCTTGGAAGCTGACCGTCGGCAATAGAGAATGCGATGGCGCGAAGATGGTCGGCAACAACTCGCATTGCGATGTCCTTCTTCTCGTCCTTGCCGTACTCAACGCCTGCCATCTCGGCAATAACCTTGATGATTGGCTGGAATACGTCGGTATCGTAGTTTGATGTCTTGCCCTGAAGAGTGCGCACCAGACGCTCGAATCCCATACCTGTATCGATAACCTTTGCAGGAAGTGGCTCGAGAGAGTGGTCTGCCTTGCGGTTGTACTGCATGAACACGAGGTTCCAAATCTCGATAACCTGCGGATGGTCTTTGTTTACCATCTGTGCTCCCGGAACCTTAGCCTTCTCCTCCTCAGAACGTGAGTCGATGTGGATTTCTGAACATGGACCGCAAGGACCTGTGTCGCCCATCTCCCAGAAGTTATCGTGCTTGTTTCCGTTTATGATGTGGTCTTTCGGAAGGAATTTCTCCCAGATGGCAGCGGCTTCGTTGTCGCGCTCCAAGCCTTCCTCGGCAGAGCCTTCAAAAACAGTTGCGTACAAATCCTTTGGGTCGAGTTTCAGTACGTCTACCAAGTACTCCCAAGCCCATTCGATGGCTTCTTTCTTGAAATAGTCACCGAAGCTCCAGTTGCCCAACATCTCGAACATTGTGTGGTGATAGGTATCGTGTCCTACCTCCTCAAGGTCGTTGTGCTTTCCGCTAACGCGCAGACACTTCTGTGAGTCGGCGCATCGCTTGCTCTTTGCAGGGTGGTTGCCAAGGATGATGTCCTTGAACTGGTTCATACCAGCGTTGGTAAACATAAGGGTTGGGTCATCTTTTATGACCATAGGTGCAGAAGGCACAATCAGGTGCCCCTTACTCTCAAAGAATTTCTTGTATGACTCTCTGATTTCTTTTGCAGTCAACATATTTTATAGTTATGAAGTTAATATTCTTGAATAATCTTTGCAAAGATAACTTGTTTATATTATTTTTGCCTTAAATTTGTTTAAAATATTGTTTTCTCCTGTGTAAAAAACAAAAAAATGTCGCTAAATTCCAATAAAGATCATAAACTCTTTTACTCGATAAAGGAAGTTGCTGAGATGTTTGGTGTTACAGACACTCTTCTGCGCTATTGGGAAAAGGAATTTCCGAATATCGCGCCTAAGAAGGGCAGTCGTAACGTGAGACAGTACACTCGGGAAAACGTTGAACAGATTAAACTCGTATATCATCTTGTAAAGGAGAAGGGCATGACGCTCGAAGGCGCAAAGAAAGCCCTGAAGGGGAACAAGGAGGGCGTTGCAAAGAATACCGAACTTCTTGAACGTCTTAAAAGCATAAAAGCCGAGTTGCTTGTAATAAAAAAACAACTCGGCAATCTTACCTAAACTCTTGCAATTTCTTTTATACTTTCTATCTGCTTAAGGCGGTCTATAACATCGTTTATCTCCTTGGTGTTATGGACGCTTATCTCTACCTTGCAGTCAAAAATTCCGTCGTTGGTCTCAACGTGCAGCATGTTTATGTTCACCTGCATGGTTGTGAGCACGCTTGTTACCGAATTCAGAAGTCCCACAACGTCGATTCCCTGCATCTGTATGGTTGCCGAGAACAGCGAGTTGTTGTTCATCTGCCACATTGCAGCCAGAATGCGGTTTCCGTAGCTTGTCTTTAGCTTGTATGCCACGCTGCACTGGCGCTTGTGGATGTAAACCTTGTTCTTGTCGTTGTAGTAACCAAGCACGTCGTCGCCCGGAATAGGGTGGCAACATTCGGCAATGATGTATCTTGAGCCCACCGTAGCCTCGTTGAGGATTAGCGGTTTGCCTTTCTCTATGGTTACGGCTATGTTTTCGTTCTTAGGTTCTTTGCCTTGCTGAGCCTTCTTGCCGTTGCCTTCTTTCTTCTTTCCGCCGAAGAATGGGATATAGCGTGTCCACTTGCGGTCTTTTTCAGATGGCAGACCGTGAAGTGCGTTTACATCCTCGCTTCCTAGTGTGATGGTTTTCTGTCCAAGTTGATAGTAAAGTTCGTCTACGGTTTCGAGTTTGTGAAGGTCGAGCAGGTTGAGCATGTTTACCTCGGCAATGTTCAGGTCGTTGTCCTGAACAAACTGCTTGAATATTTCCTCACCGTTCTTCTGTGCCTCGTGACGCTCCTTGCGAAGTATTGCCTCAATCTTAGCCTTTGCCTTGGCGGTAGATACGAACGTAATCCACGAAGGCTGAATGTGCTGCGACTTTGATGTGAGAATCTCTACTTGGTCGCCGCTCTGGAGTTTGTGGCTTATTGGCACGAGTTTGTGGTTGACCTTTGCGCCGATGCAATGGCTTCCGAGGAAGGTGTGAATGCTGAATGCAAAGTCGAGCGCGGTACAGTCTGCCGGCATCGTCTTTATCTCGCCTTTCGGAGTGAAGACGAAGATTTCTGAAGCATACAGGTTCAGCTTTATGGTGTCGAGGAAGTCGATGGCGTCGGGCTGCGGATTGTCGAGAATCTCCTTGATGGTGTGCAGCCATTTCTCCAGTTCGCCTTCAGATGTTGTGCCTTCCTTGTACTTCCAGTGTGCGGCAAAACCCTGCTCGGCAATTTCGTCCATCTTCTTGCTTCTGATCTGGCACTCAATCCATGCGCCCTGATGGCTCATGAGGGTAACGTGCAGAGCCTGATATCCGTTTGCCTTCGGACGGCTAATCCAGTCGCGCAGACGGTCGGGATGAGGCTTGTATATCTTGGTTATGGCAACGTAGATGTCGAAACACTCGTTCAGCTCCTGTTCCTCTTTCAGAGGTTCGAAGATGATGCGCACGGCAAGGATGTCGTAAATCTCCTCGAACGAAACATGCTTGTTCTGCATCTTGTTCCAGATGGAATAAGGCGACTTTATTCTTGCCTTGATGGTGTATTTTATTCCCCACTTGTCGAGTGCGGCGCGTATAGGTGCGGTAAACTCCTCGAAGACAGAGTCGCGCTTTGCCTGTGTAGACGCAAGCTTTTCTTCAATCTTCTTGTATTCTTCGGGATATTCAAAGCGGAAGCTCAAGTCCTCGAGTTCTGTCTTTATGGCGTTAAGTCCAAGACGGTTGGCAAGCGGAGCATAGATGTACATCGTCTCGCCTGCAATCTTGTACTGCTTTTCGGGTTTCTGCGAACCGAGTGTGCGCATGTTGTGCAGACGGTCGGCAATCTTTATCAGGATAACGCGTATGTCGTCGTTCATCGTGAGCAGAAGCTTCTTGTAGTTTTCTGCCTGAGCCGACGCATGGTCGCCAAAGATTCCTCCGGCGATTTTTGTCAGACCGTCAACAATCTGAGCTATTTTAGAACCAAAGATGTTTTCGATGTCCTCTACGGTATAGTCGGTGTCTTCGACTACATCGTGCAACAAAGCCGAGCATATTGATGTAGAGCCGAGTCCAATCTCGTTGCAGGCAATTTTTGCAACGGCGATAGGGTGCATGATATAAGGCTCGCCCGACAGTCGTCTCACACCCTTGTGAGCCTGACGCGCGAAGTTAAAAGCCTTAGTGATGATTTCAACCTTCTTTCGGTGAGGCGAAGCAAGATAGTCGTTCAGAAGTTCCTGAAACGCATCGTCAATCATCTTTTCTTCATCAATGACTGCATTTGTATGTAGTTCTTCCATTGTATTATCCTTTTATTTCACAAAGGTAATAAAAAAAAGAAAAGGAGCACCATCGGTACTCCTTTTTTTGTTATTTAACCTTTATCTTTTCGCCCGAGCGAATGTTTGTTCCTTTTATGCCGTTTATCTTTTGCAGATGTTTTACGCTTGTGTGGTATTTCTTGGCTATGCTGCTTAGGGTTTCGCCGCCCGAGATGTTGTGATAGGCTGTGTTTCCTCCGCTACCGCCGCGTCTTTTGCGCTTGCTTGCTGCCGTTGCCCGCTGGTTCTTGTAAGGCACCCAAACTCTTCTGCCGTGGCGGCGTACGTATCTGCCGCGCTTTGGCTGGCTGTTCTGCCATGAACTGATGTCGTTGCTAACCTCAACTATGTTACGCTTTGTAAACAGCTCGTCGGCTTTGTAGGCGTAGATGCTGTCGCCGGCATCGATAAACGAGTTTATGGCATTGTGCGAAAGTCTGAGGATGCAAGGCTTCTGGTTTCCCGGAATTACGTTTGTGCGATACTGTGGATTGAGGGCCTTTATCTCGTCCATGCTGACGTTGCACATATCTGCTATCTGCTGAAAATGAAGCTGCTTGTTGATTATTATCGTATCGGTCTCTGCTGGCAACTTTGCCTCCATCGGACAGATGTTGTGCTCGCAGTAGAAGTTCATGACGTAGTTGGCGGCGATGAACGATGGGACATATCCGCGGGTCTCGTTTGGCAGATAGTTGTAAATCTTCCAATAGTCCTTCTCGCCGTTGGCGCGGTGGATAGCCTTGTTTACCGTGCCCGGACCGCAGTTGTAGGCTGCAATAACCAGGGTCCAGTCCTGATAGATGTTGTAAAGGTCTTTCAGATAGTGGGCTGCTGCGTAACTTGCCTTTATCGGGTCGCGGCGTTCGTCGATGAGGCTTGTAGTCTCGAGTCCGTAACGCTTTCCGGTTGTAATCATGAACTGCCAGAGTCCGGCTGCGCCTACGCGCGATGTAGCCTTCGGATTAAGTCCCGATTCGATTATCGGCAGATACTTCAGTTCGAGAGGCAGACCGTAGGCATCGAGGGCCTCTTCGAATATCGGCATGTAGAAGTTTGAACTTCCGAGCATGGCCGAAACAGAGCGGCGCAGTCTGCCTGTGTAAATGTCGATGAACTTGCGCACAACATCGTTGTATGGCATTTCTATGACGTTAGGTATCATGCTTAGACGCTCGGTGTATGTCTCTGGCGTGTACTCGCGGTTCTCGTCCTTCATCTGGCAGTCGCCACTAACCTGAAGGAACTTCTGTGAGTGCCAGTTGCTTAGCAGGCTGTCGATGTTCTCGGTCATTCCCTCAGGAAGTTCGATAACCTCGTTTTCGCCTGTGTTTGTGTCGTATACGGTGATTTCATTTTGTGCCTGCATCTGGGCAGACATCAACATTGTCAAGCAGATAATACCTATTTTTCTCATCATATATTTTTAAAAGTTTAGTGAGCACTGAACGCCGTACGCCTGTCCTTTAAGCGGTACGTTGTGGTTGCCTATCACGGTAGGCTTCACTTTCATGCTCAGGTCCTTTGAAATGTCGAAAGATGACAACTCGGCATCTACGTAGGCATCGACTACCGACAGAAGATATACTCCGATGACGCAGAACATGCTCATGTCGCGGTATCTTCTGAAATAGTTTTTGCGGCGCTTGAACAAGTCAACGAGTCGTGTCTTATTTTCCTCAACGTAGTTGTCGTCGCTGTATCGGGTTGATAGCAAATTCTTGTAGCTCTGCGTCTTTGGGTCATCGTCTATGAGGTCTACATACGCCTTTGTATAGTCGCGGTACATCATGTTGTTCCACGTCAGGGCGTAGGCGCACCCCATGAATCCGCCGTAGACGAACGGCAGCTTCCAGTATTTGCGGTTATATATCTGTCCGCCGCCGGGAATGACGAGTGCCATCCACAGAGCCTTCTTTGGATTTGGCTGCCAGTTGGCCGCGAAATCTTTCTTTAGTTTCTTTGTCTGTTTTACCAGCGATGCCGTGTCGGCTATGAGCGAGTCGGCTTTGATGCGTGCTCGCTTCATGCTTGCCTTTGGCATTGCCGCTATCTCGGCAGACTGCGTTTCTATGGCTGCCACAACCGAGTCGCCTGCGATGTTCTGAACGGCGGTGCTGTCGGCCGGATTTGGATTCTGCGCATAAGCACATATCCCGCTCCACATCATCAGATGACAGAGCAGGACAAGTAAGGTACGCTTTATGGTTATGTTAATGCACACCTTGGTATTTTACTGTTTTGATTCAGATTTTAGTGAATCGAAAATGTTCATAATTCGTTCCAGATCCTCTTCGTTGTTGAACGAGATGCTGATTTTGCCTTTTCCCTTGGCTGTACAAGACATCTGAACCTTGCTGTTGAAGAATTCGGACAACTGCTTCTTCAGAATGTTGTATTCCTCGGGGAGTTTTGCACCTTTTGGGGTTATCTTCTTTCCGTCCTTGGTGTTTACGGCAACTCCTTCGCTAAGTCTCTTTGCCAGTTCCTCAACCTTGTGGACCGAGTATCCGTGTGTTATGCACTCGTTAAACAGTTTTATCTGATTCTTTGGGTCTTCTACCGACAGAAGGGCGCGTGCGTGTCCCATCGTTATCTGCTTGCCCTGAAGCGCGAGCTGTATAGGTGCAGGCAGCTTGAGCAGTCGGAGTGAGTTTGCAATGGCTGGACGGCTTTTTCCCACGCGCTCGCTCAAGCGGTCCTGAGTCATATCGTACTGCTCAATCATCTTTTGATAGGCGAGTGCAACTTCTATCGGGTTAAGGTCTTCGCGCTGGATATTCTCTACAAGAGCCATCTCCATTACCGACTTGTCGCTTACATCTTCCTTGATGTAGGCCGGAATGGTAGTCTTGCCTGCAATCTGCGATGCTCTCCAACGGCGTTCGCCGGCAATAATCTGGTAGCGGTCGTTGCCCAGTTTTTGCAGCGTGATAGGCGTAACGATGCCAATCTCGCTTATTGAGTTTGCCAGTTCCTGAAGTGCGGTCTCGTCGAACTCGCGTCGCGGCTGGTCTGGGTTTACCTGAATGCTGCTTATTTCAATCTCGTTTATCGAAGACGAGCCTTCAGCCTTGACTGGCTCTTCTGAAATGAGCGCATCAAGACCTCTGCCAAGTGCTGGATATTTCTTGTGAACTGCCATATATTACTTGTTATTCTTCTGAATTATTTCCTGAGCCAACTGAAGATGGCTCTTTGCGCCGGCCGAGTCGGCATCGTAAAGGATTACTGGGATTCCGTGGCTTGGTGCCTCGCTCAACTTAACGTTGCGCTGGATAACTGTCTTGAACACAAGTTCTTGGAAGTGACGCTTAACCTCCTCGTATATCTGGTTAGCCAGACGAAGGCGAGAGTCGTACATCGTAAGCAAGAATCCTTCAATCTCGAGCGATGGGTTTAGTTTGCTCTTGATAATCTTGATTGTGTTGAGCAGTTTGCTGATTCCTTCGAGGGCGAAGTATTCGCATTGCACCGGAATTATTACCGAATTGGCTGCGGTGAGAGAGTTGACGGTTATGAGTCCAAGAGAAGGCGAGCAGTCGATAAGGATGAAGTCGTACTCGTCCTTTACGCTGTCGAGCAGATTCTTCATAATCTTCTCGCGGTTGTCGAGGTTGAGCATCTCGATTTCGGCACCTACAAGGTCGATGTGAGAAGGTACGATGTCAAGGCCTTCGATGTCGGTTGTGTAGATAGCGTCGTGAATGTCAACCTGGTTGATAATGCACTCATATATAGATGTTTCAATCTCCTTAATGTCAACGCCCAAACCTGAAGATGCATTTGCCTGAGGGTCGGCATCAATAACAAGAACCTTCTTCTCGAGAGTTGCAAGAGAAGCAGCAAGGTTAATAGAAGTGGTAGTCTTTCCAACGCCACCCTTTTGGTTTGCCAGTGCGATAATTTTTCCCATACATTAAAAATATTTTAACGGTGCGAATTTAAGCAAATTCTTCAATTTGCAATCTTCTGCATACAAAGTTATTTAACAAATTGTTGATAACTTATGTTAATTGTTGAAAACTCTCATTTATGAGCATTTAATTTCGCAAAGATACTCATAAATATTTATTTTTTTTTAATTTTGTCTTTAAAAAATTAATAGAAAGAATGACAAAATTACCACTTATTTTTGTTTCTAACGATGACGGAGTAAATGCAAAAGGCATAAACACGCTTGTTTCGATGCTCCAGGGATTGGGCGAAATTCTGGTCGTAGCACCAAACGGACCGCGCAGCGGCGCATCTTGCTCCATAAATGTCACAGCATCAGCAACGTGCAAACTGATAACCCAGAAGCCGGGACTGGCAATATACGGATTTACCGGAACGCCGGTTGACTGCGTTAAATTCGGCTTGCAGGAACTTACCGACCGTGTTCCTGACCTCGTTGTGGGCGGAATAAACCACGGCGACAATTCATCGATAAATGTTCATTATTCTGGCACGATGGGAATTGCCAAGGAAGGCTGCATGAAGGGCATCTCAAGCATAGGTTTCTCGCTCGACGACTATAGCGCCGATGCCAATTTTGAACCGATGCGCGACTATGTACGCAAAATTGTATCCGTGGTGCTCGAGAAGGGCTTGCCCCGAAACACTTGTCTGAACGTTAATTTTCCGAAGGGAGAATCGTACAAGGGCATTAAGATATGCCGCCAGATGAATGCACAATGGACCAAGGAATGGGTTAAGATGGAGCATCCGCGAGGCGGACAGGTTTATTGGCTCACGGGCGAGATGACCGACCGCGAACTCGAAGAGGGAACAGACGGATGGGCTTTGGCCAACGGCTATGTTGCCATCACTCCAACAACGGTAGACGCGACGAGTTACTCGCTTCTCGACGAAATGAAAAACTGGAATCTATGAAATATTACTTTGTGGTAGGCGAGGCGAGTGGCGACCTTCACGCCTCGAACCTGATGAAGGCGATAAAGCAACGCGATGCCGAAGCCGAATTCCGCTTCTTTGGCGGCGACAACATGAAGGCTGTTGGCGGAACGATGGTGAAGCATTACAAAGAACTTGCATACATGGGCTTCATTCCCGTAATGATGCATCTTCGAACCATTCTCGGCAACATGAAGATGTGCAAGAATGATATTGTTGGCTGGAAACCCGATGTGCTTATTCTGGTAGATTATCCGGGCTTCAATCTCGATATCGCAAAATTCATTCATGCCAAAACCAACATTCCGGTTTCTTATTACATCGCGCCAAAGATTTGGGCGTGGAAGGAATATCGCATCAAGAACATAAAGCGCGATGTAGACAAACTGTTCTCGATTCTTCCTTTCGAGGTCGATTTCTTCGAGAAGAAGCATAATTATCCAATTCAGTATGTTGGCAATCCTACGCTCGACGAGGTTGAGAAGTTCAAGAGCGAGCACAACGAGAACTTTGCCGGCTTCACAACCCGAACGCATCTCGAAGGAAAGCCGATTATCGCCCTTCTTTCAGGAAGCCGTAAGCAGGAGATTGCCGACAACCTTCCGCTGATGGTCGAGGCCGTCCGTCCGCTTATGGACAGATATCAGGTTGTTGTGGCTGGTGCGCCGAGCATCGACATGGCTCTCTACGACAAATATCTTTCGGGAACGGGAGTGAAGGTTGTTCCAAACGAAACATATAGTCTGCTTATGCAAGCCGAGGCTGCGCTCGTAACATCGGGCACGGCAACCCTCGAGACGGCTCTTTTCGGCGTTCCGCAGGTGGTGTGCTACTATCTGCCGTTCGGAAAGGTTTACAGTTTCCTGCGCCGTTTCTTCCTCAAGATTCCTTACGTCTCGCTCGTTAATCTTGTTCTCGGTCGCGAGGGCGTTAAGGAACTCATTGCCGACGGCATGACCGTCGAGGCTGCCCGAGCCGAACTTCTGAAGGTGCTGAATGGCGGAGAGGCGCGCGACGAAATGCTGGCTTCGTATGCCGAACTGAAACAGAAACTTGGTGAAACAGGCGCGCCAGAACATGCCGCAAAACTCATAATTGAATCATTAAGTTGAATTTTGTAATGGAATAGTCCGTATTTTTTATAATTTTGCAGCAAGAAATACATTTTAGTTAATAAATGGAAGAAAATAGAAACTCGTTTAGTGGTTCTTTAGGTTTTGTTCTTGCTGCGGCAGGTAGCGCCGTCGGTCTCGGAAATATATGGCGATTTCCGTATCTTGCAGCCCGAGACGGCGGCGGAATATTCCTCATGACTTACATCGTTCTTGCCATAACGTTCGGCTTCACGCTTCTGATAACCGAGGTGGCTATCGGCCGAAGGTCTCAGCAAGGACCTCTTACAGCCTACAAGTTTTTCAACAAACGGTGGAGTTTCATCGGATACCTGTCGTTTGTCGTTCCGTTTATAATCTATCCCTATTATTGCGTTATTGGCGGATGGGTTCTGAAATATATGTGTACTTATGTTTCGTTCAACAGCAAGGAGGTTGTTGCCGACGGGGCATTCGGCAGTTTTATAAGCGGACAATGGACTCCGCTCCTGTACACTATTGTCTTTGCGTCGCTCTGCTTCGTTATCGTTTATCGCGGAGTGGAGAAGGGCATCGAGAAGTTCTCGCGCATAATAATGCCGTTGCTCATAGTCCTCGTGCTGTTCATCTGCCTTTATTCGCTCACAATATCGCATACTGATGCCAATGGCGTTACCCGTACGGGAATAGACGGAGCGATAATCTATCTTGTCCCGAATTTCGAGGGCGTTACGTTCAAGCGCTTCCTCATGATTGTTCTCGATGCCACAGGACAGTTGTTCTACTCGCTCTCCATAGCCATGGGCATTATGGTGGCTTACGGCTCGTATATGCGCCGCGATGTGAATCTTGGCAAGGCGGTAGACCGAATTGAGATTTTCGACACGATTATAGCCGTTCTTGCCGGTCTGATGATTATTCCGGCAGTTTATGTGTTTATGGGAACCGAGGGAATGTCGCAAGGCTCTGGACTGATGTTCGTGGTTCTTCCAAAAGTATTCCATTCGCTTGGCGTGTTTGGCGCAATTTTGGGCGCGGCGTTCTTTGTTATGGTTCTTTTTGCAGCCATAACGAGTGCCGTTTCTATTCTCGAGGCGTGTGTGTCGAGTCTGATTGACCGTTTTGGGTGGAGCAGAACGAAATCAGTCTTTCTGATAGGCGGCATTGGCATGGTGCTCTCGTTTATCGTCTGCAAGGGATACAACGACTTGTATTTCGAGTATGTATTGCCAAACGGAACAAAGGGGCAGATTCTCGACATTTTCGACTATATTAGCAACAACATTCTTATGCCATTCCTTGCCATCTGTACTTGCGTACTTATAGGCTGGGTTGTAAAGCCAAATCTGCTTGTTGGCGAGATGCGTCTTAACGGCTATAAATTTCGCCGCAAGACGCTCTATGTTGTAATGCTAAAGTACGTTGTCCCAATCATGCTTATAGTGCTTCTTCTCGGCTGTTTTGGCCTGTATTAGACGAAACTTAAAAATAACACAAAGAAGCCATTTCAAATTTCGAAATGGCTTCTTTGGTATTGTGAAGTGACTTTTTATCCCAAATCGGTCGTTAGGATGAATATTTTCGTGGTTGCTTTCGTAATTACTTGATAATAAATGCTTTACATATTGCATTTTTCTAATGACCGCCATTAGAAAAGCAACTTTATAAGTGGCTTATTTTCAATATTTTACAACCCTAACCACGGATTTATGTACTTCTAATGACCGATTTGGGTTTATTGATATTTACCATGCATTACGTGGATCAAACCAATATTCTGAGTTTGGATTAAGTTTCTTTGTCAGTTCAGCTTCTGCTTTGGCATCGTAGATAAGAAAACCGTCTTTATCAATTTGATAAATGTGGGTTTTGTAGCATTGGATAATTGTTTCCAACCAACTTTCTATAGAATCGTATATCTTCATCGGAACTGGACACAGACAACAAGCTGGGCTGTAGAAATAAATAGCCTTGAAATCCTTGCTCTTTGGGTTTAGGTTGATTAGAACAGGATCTTCGTAAATTCCATCAGAGGTGATTGGAACCAGACAGCTGTCTGTAAACCAGTATTGGTCAAATTGTTGATATCCATTATACATTTTGGCTGATATTGGGTATGCTATCAGATTCCCGAAGCTACAGAGTCTCAACGCTTTGTCAAAGTCTTCAAGATAAAACAGAATCTTCTCGTTGCATCCCGACTTCCACTTGTACAGTTCTAATAGCTCTGGACAGCACTAAAGTCCTAATGACTTGAATGAATTCTTGATGTCTTCTTCGCTTTTACGGCTTGCTTCTACATCCATACTGTCTAATATTGGGTTCCCGTTTTCAATTAAGATCGTCTCTAATTCTTTAAATAGCTCTTTCATCTTATCGACTTTGCCTTGATTATTACACGTATGACTTTCCGTGTGGGAATTTTGAACTGGTTTCTTTTGCCAGCATATATTCAGCATAAATATCAGTAATAAAAGTATTTTTTCATCAATATGATATGTCTTTTTGTTTGTAGCATATAATGAGTGTTTTGGCATGTCTTAATTATGTTACACATATATTTTCCAGTATGGAGACTTTGGATTCATTTCCTTTGACAGAATGTATTCTGCGTCTGCATTAGTAATAAGAGCACCCCTCTCGTCAATGTGATATATTTTCTGCTTATAGCATAGGATAACAGTTTTCAGCCAGTTTTCTAAAGAGTCATACATCATAACTGGCTTATCCGACTTTGTGACAGGTGGGCAAAACAGACATAGTGACTTGTATGTGTCACTTTGTGGATTCATGTCCAAGAATATTGGATACTCGAAGTTACCATAAAAAATGAAAGGCAGCATATTGTCGCAACATTTTGGATAAAAAACGTTTGAATGTAGATTGTTTATGTACAGACTTGTAGCCGTTATGTATGATGCGTAATTACCAAAAGTTGTGAGTTTGGTGAAAGAATCAGACTCAACAGTCTTTCTGTAATTAAAAAGCAACTCATGGCTGCATCCCGTTTTCCACAGATACAAATCCAGCAATTCTGGGAGACAATTAAAGTCACAATTGTTGAAATACTCAACAATAAGTTCTTTTGTCTTGTAATGCAGGTCTTCATCCATATTATTCAATATAGGATTACCGCTTTCTATTAGAACAGATTCCAGTTCTTCTAATAATTCGTTCATAATTATGTCTAAATATGATGTGTAAAAAAAGATGTCTGCAACCGTGCAGACATCTTTCTTCTGTTATTTTAGTCGTCGAATTGGTCTTTGTCTGGCTCGATGTCAATCCAGTCTTCCTCGCCGTTTCCATCAATATCTTCGAAATCTTCAACGCTTACTACCTTAACCTTGAGTTGGCGGCCTCTCAGACGAAGGATGTAGATGTACTCGTTGCCTTGTTCCCAAGCCAGATACTCTTGTGTCCATCTTTCGCCGTAGGTTTCTTTCAGGTTCTCAGACTCAATATAGTCGTTGCCGTCAACCAGCGCAAACTTTATTGGTCGCTGCTCGCCGTTAGGAATTGGCACCGTAAGGGCGTAGTAGTGGGTTGTCGGGTCGGTATTTACCTTCTCTGTCGGAATCTCCCAGCGTATAACGTTGTTGTCTGCTGTGCAGTCTGATATCTCGCCTGTCTTGACATTCATCTTTGCGTTATTGCAGACTTTATTGTCCTCGGTAATTACTTCGAGAAGAGATATTGCGCCCTTGCCCGTATATGTCTCGTCGCGTTGTATGATAACGTGAATCTTAGTCAGAGCGTGCTTCATTGTAAGTCTGACGTGGTTGTCGTTATCGTCTGCCGAAACAGAATATTCCTGAGTAATGGCATTCACGCCCCTGCCGTACAGATAGTCAACGGTCTCCGTTTCTTCCGGGTCGAAGCAACTCTGGCGAGTTACAATCTTCGGAGCCTTGACATCAATCTTGCCGTTAGATGGCAAATCTGTAGGATACCAAGCATAAACGTATGTCGGCTTGTGCGTAAGTCTGAGTTTGTCGGGATTCCACATGTAGTCGTAGCAGGTGAATTCCGATATGTTCTGCCATTTGCTCTCCACCTCTTCGGTCATGACTTTGATGGCCAGCGGAAGAGAAACATTGTCGGGGTCGATAGGCAGGGTATATCCTCCTTCCTCGTCGGTAGGAGTATAGTATTCAACGCCTCTCGTGTTGCCTTTTGCAACATGTAGCTTGATAGTCGTACCGTCAATCACAAGGTCTGAAGTTGAGCGGCTACCGCTATCCAAGATTTCACACGAGGTGAATGCTGCGGCGGCAAGAGTGCAGAATGCTATGTATTTAAGTGTTTTCAATCTCTTCATAGTTAATTCATTTTAATAGGGCGTATAGGGCGCGCGTATGTTCTTGCTGCGTCGGCGTTGGCGTTGTTGTTGCCCATACTCTTAAGCAGCAAGTAGCGGGCTTTCTGCTGGCCATTACCTGTTGTTGAACTGTATAGCGAGCCTCCGGCGTTAGAGTAGTCGATGCTCTGAAGAGTACCGGCTGTTGTTGCTGTTCCGACACCTGTAAGCCATGCTGCTATTGGCACATAGAATTGAGACGTCTTGTATTCGATTACGGTTCTACCTGCATCAGACACGAAAGTATTGTTTTCGAGTACTGCAAGTTCGGCTGCCGTAGGAACTCGGTAGCCGTAAGGACATGGGTCGAATACTGTCTTGCTGCCGCTGTTGTTCCAACTGCTGTTTCCGTCGCAACCTGCCCAGTTCTCAACTTCGTCGGCAGATGTGTTGTAGAAGAATGTCGTTGGGTTCTTTACTGCCTTTGTGCGAGATGCTGTGATATTGGCGTTTACGTCAGAGATGCCAAGTTCTGAGAAGTTCTCAATCTTGAATGGATAGTTGCTGAGAACGTAGTTCAGGTTTATGGCGCTTGTGTTGGTCTCGAAATCTGTTCCGAACGGATCTTTTCGACCCCACTGGTAGTACAGTCCAACGCTGTTATAGAACTCGTATGCACGGCTCACACTTGGTGAGAATTCAACTGCGCCAAGGTTCATAGACATGAATGTGTTTCCGCCAATTGTAAGGTCGTCAACTTTCGGAGTCTGCCAGATGTGCCAGCTCCACAACAACTCTTCCTTGCTGTTGAACACACCGATAAGCGCATTTCCGGTAACTGCATTTCCCTCGCTGTCCTTACGTTTGATGATTACATGACCGTCGTTTCCGTGGCATGTTGTACCAACGATTGAAACCCAGCTGTTCTGGCGTGCTGCGGCATCCTGAGAGCCTGTACTCCACCAGATAACCTTTGCGTGATAGATTGTATCGTTTGTAATCAGATGTCCCTTGTCGTACAACTTTCTGTACTCGTTAATCTGGCTCACAGGGAAGCGGTAGTACATGGCATCGTTGTCGTCGCTGTCTATGACGTAGCAGTTCTCAGGAGAATCGCCGTGGTCAACGAGTTTACAAGGCGAAGAGTAGATGTACTTGTTGCTGCTCTCGTCGCCAGAGTTGTTAGAGCCTGTAACAGGCGCGTTGATAACGTAGTAGTGGTTGTTCTCAACCTCTCTCCAAGTATCGGAGGTAGATGCACCTTCGCCCTGAAGACGCAGACGGTATGTAACGAACTTACTGTTTGTAACAGCGTTTATATACAAGTATGGGAACTCGCTGTAATCGCTTGCATAGCTTGCAGGAATATAGTAAGTGTACGTATTCTTGCCGCCGTTGCTGTTGCTCCATGTCTCAGAAGAGAAATTCTGGCTGTCGCCGCTCTTGATATCGTCCTTGCTGTCGCTGAATAGGTAGTAAGACGACTTTGTATTCTGCAACTGAACGTTCAGAATCTCGATGTTGTCAGACGATGTTGTTGGGCTTGACACGTTTACAACGACTTTTGCAACGCGACGCTTCAATTGTGCCGAGATGGCATCGCCGTCCTTGAATCCGCTTAGCGAAACGACTGATGACATAGGCAAGCCCAGCTCAATCGTGTTGTAGTCAATGTCCATCGAAGCCTTCTGCAACTCATCCTCAGAAGGAGGCGCGATGCGGCTGAAAGCCTCGTCATCGTGAGTGTTGGCAATAAGATACAACTTCGTAGTCTCGCCGGTAAGCGTTGTGCGAAGCGTTGTATTTATCTTGTTGTTCGTAACGGTAACGTATCTTATGGCGCGGTCGGCTTCAATCTCCTTTCCGCTGTTGTTGTAGACGTACTGAACAAGCCACATGTTGCTGATCTTCTTATCGAGAGCCGAAGTCTCGATAGTCTCGCCGGCACGTGTTGATTTTGGTTCAAGGACGTCAAGGCTGATGGTTACATTTCCCATTGCGTTGCCGCTATCCTCTACGTTGTCTTCAGAACAGCCAAAGAACATAGTGGCACACAAAGCCAAAACTGAGTATTTTATTGATGCTATCTTCATAATTGCTTATTCTTTTACAGGGTGAATCTGCATAAGGTTATTACGCGACATATCGTTGTTTACGGTTGTGTAGCCATCGGCAGTCTTCCAATAGTATGCTCTGTTGGCTGACATAGCGTTGGCGCTCCAGTAGTAACCATACTTGTTGTCGTCCATCTTGTTGCCTGCTGGCAGACGGTAGCCAGACATAGGGAACAGACATGCGCTGCCAAACAAGTGGTAGAAGTAGTTGAAGTCTGTAATCTTCTCGTACAAACCGTTGCTTGTACCAGATGTGGCAGTCTCAAGCGCGCTGATTTCCTCGAATGTAGGAACTCGGTATCCGTAAGGGCATGGGTCGAAAACGGTCTTGCCGTTGTCGTACCAGCTCTTGTTGTCAACGTCTGAGCCGCCGCTTGGATAACTTCCTGTCCAACTTGTAGACACGTCTATATAACCTGATGGGTAGTCGATGGCAGCAGTCTTGTCATTGTTTGCTGTCTTCGGGTTGTAAGTGTACACAGGGTCTTTGCATCCCCAAGGATAGTAAAGGCCGTTGATGTTAGAATACTGCAAAGACAAGATGTTGATGTCCTCGATGCTTGGGTCTGTAAGTCGTGCGCCAAGGTTACAGTTCATAAAGGTAACGTCTCTTACGGTTGTGTTTCCCGGAGTAGGGGTTACCCAGATGTGCCATGTCCAAAGCACGTTGTCCTTCATGTCAAGAACGGCAACAATGGCATTACCCGTAATGTTGCTTGCCGACTTCTTGTTGTTTGTCTTAACGATGATGTTTCCTTCGCCCTTGGTGTTGTAGCCTGAGATTGTTATCAGACTGTCGGTTGACTGCCACAGAATCTGAGCCTTCCACTGGGTATCGTGCTTAATGATGCTGTCGCCCTTGAACTGCAGACCGTATCTGTTAAGCTGAGTGATAGGGAAGTAGTAATTCAATCCTGTACCCGATGTAGGGTTGATGATGTAGCAGTTTGCAGGGTGAGAAGGATTGCGTACGGCACCCAGACGCTCGGTTGTGATAACCACGTTCTGGTCGTTGCTGTTGTTGTTAAGTTTGCCGTATGTGGTTGTTCCAACAACGCCCATGTTCTCTATGGTGCTGTTGAATGTGTATCTTCTGTTCTTCTCAACATGATAGTTGTCCTTTGCAGCCTCTGCGTCGTGAATGTAGTATCTTACATTCATAATCTTGTCCTCGCTGCTTGCAACTACGTTTATGTAGTTTGCCTTGCCCTTTGCCGACAGACCGAGGTTGTCTGGGATGTACCACACAAATCGTTTTGTGGTGTATCCTGCCTCTTGGCTGACGGTCTCGGCACTTTCCCAGCCAAGTTCCGAAAGGTCGGTCTTGTCACCAATCTGCAACACGGCATCGCCCTCGTCGAAGTAGCAACGCTTGTTCACGTTCTTCATCTGGGCGGTAAGAACCTTAACCTTGTTAGATACGCGCAGGTTCAGCGTAACCTTAGAGACAGTTCTCTTCAGGTCTATTTTGATAGTATCGTCTGCCTGCAACTCCTTCAACTTCTTGAAGCACACCATCGGAATACCTTTCTCTGTGTAGAGTGAGTCCTGAACGTATGCTCCCGGAACGGTTGTAGTTGCCTTTGGCAGGTAGATGATTACAGACTTAGCCTGACTCTCCTTCGGACGGTTACCCCATTTGATTGTGTTTGACTGGAAGTAGTTCTCGTCGTGAGTGTTTGCAAAGCAGTAGAAGCGTACCGGAGTCTCGTCGGTGTCGCCGCCAAGATTCTTGTAAGGCTTAACCCACATCTGCAGGTTGTAGTATCTCTTGCCTGTCTTCGGGTCGATTTTCGGCTCAACCTTTGAGAGGTCTTTGTATGTGCAGAGATCTGGAATGTCCTGCTCGCCCTGTCCTACATACTGCATAATCCATACGTCCGAAACTAGCGAGTCGAGAGCGTCGTCAGATGCGCCGCCTGCTGCTCTTGTAGCCTTCGAATCGTCAATAAGATCGCTTGCATTCAAACAGAAGTTCACAAGAACCTTGTCCTCTTGATTCTGTGTGTACTCGTCGATGTTGTCGTTCTGACAACTTGTTATGAGAGTACTTGTTGAGATGGCTGTTACGAAAGCCATCAGTATGCTTGATTTAAAGAACTTGTTCATATTCTGTTAATCTCCTAATGAATTATAGTCATTGTTGTTTCCACCATTGCCCCAAGTAGACTCCCAATCGATAATCCAGTCGCTTACGTTGTCTGGAGTCTTTGGAGTTCCGTCATCGTTTGTACCTTCGGAATTGTTGCCGCCGCCTACGGTTGTGTTGCTTGTCTGCTCATCTCCGTCCCAGTCAGAAACATAGAGGAAGAGCTGAGGCTGCGATGCTGCAATCTTCAGGTTATACGAGTATGCTCTGCCGCTGAATATGTTCAGGGCTGTCTGCTCGTTTGCATCGTCGAGACTGAACAAACCTACGGTGTACGATACGCGCTGAGTATCGGTTGGGTCGGCAGGGTTGATAAGATGCATGATAAGGTCGGCTGTTACGCTGTGAGTCTCGCTGTATTTGTATGGCACCATAGCCACCTGCACATATTGAGTAGTGCTCGATGGCTTGTTTGTAAAGGCACATTGCGATGTCACGATGAACTTGCCTGATGTTTCCTCAACCTTGTCTGCTTGATTGCCCTTGTTCTCTCCATCCTTGATGAAGCGCATAACGCCTTCTTTCAGAACGTTGTGCAACTGGAAGGTATCAATCTTGATGTACCAGCCGTAGAATGGGTTCATCTGCTCGCCGCTGCTGTTGCGCTTGTCCTGCATGCTGATGTTGAAGCCCAGCAATGCAGCCTGATGGCGCATGTTTGGCAAGGCGATTGTCGAGTCGATAATCTGAGTCTTGTCGGTAGGACGAGAGAACTTCACGTCCTTGTACGAGATGGCAACGTCTGAAGAGTGTGCAAGATTTACGGCAAATGTAGTGCTGTCGTTCTCCTTCAGCGTGATGATGTTTGCCTGCTGTGGAGTTGCCGCGATGAAGCGGTATTTCAGCACATCCTCGTCGAATGTAATCTTGTATCTTGCAGTATCTTTATTATCCTTCTTGTTATAGTTGCCGAGCGCGCTCCATGTGTTGCCCGTCTTCTTAAAGCCCAAGGCAATCCACGGATCGTTTGTCTCCAGCGCTGCTCTTGTAATCTTCAGATCACTTTCAACAACGGTGTCGACGTCTGGTCCAATCGGCAGGTTATCCTCAGAACAACTTGCAAAGCCTATTCCGAGAGCAACTGCTAACGTTGTTAATAAATTTAGCCTTTTCATTGGTCGTTCTTTTATAGGATGATATCTTTATCGATGGTTACAGGAATCCAGTCCTCAACTTGTGGCTCGCCGAACTGAACTCTGTTTGAAGAGATGTAGACAGTTATTCTGTACTGCTTTCCCTTCTCGTATGCAATCTTAGGCATTGTAGCCGAAGTCGTGTTCTCGCGAAGGCTCCAGATGTCGAACATAACTTTGAAGAAGTCGTCGCCATCGGCTGCTGTCGGAGTTGATATTGGCGCAATGTAGAATGTGAATGCGTCGGATATCTTAGTCTGTGCAGGGATAACCAGCGCAGGCTCTTTGTTGCTTGTGATAGCTCCGAATTCGCCAACTGTGAATCCGCCGTTTGCTATGTCATAGTAACCGCTTGTTGCGATTGTTGTTCCCCATATTTTTGCGCTGTAGATTGAGTCTTCCTCAGTCTTGTTCTGGTTTACGATATCGAAGATAACCTTTGCAGTAACGTGGTTGAAGCGAAGTTTTGCACGATAGTAATCGCGCTTGTTGTCGTTCTCTACAAAGTCGCTCTCCTGAATCTGGATTGGAGTGGCGTACAGATAGTCGATGTTGAAGTTGTTTACCGGAATCTTCTGACAAGTAGAGATTTCCTGCCAAGGATAGTATGCAAAAATCTTTGGCAGCTTGTCCTCCTTGCGTCTGAGGGCTACAGAAGCCTTGTCCTTGCTCAGATAAAGCTCCTTGCCTGTGGCTGAAGTCAGATACCAGTTAAGTTCGCTGTTTGTATCTGAGGTATTTGCGCTGATTTTTCTGTATTCGCCGTTGATGTTATAGTATGACTGGAATCCAGAGTTTCTCCACATTGTCTCGGCCTTTGTGTCGCCAACCTTCCAAGGCACGTAAGAGTTCTCCTCAATAACGCTTCCGTTGGCGCAGTCGTTCTGCATTACGCAGATTCCGAAGTTGTATGTACCCGGTTCAAAGTATGCGTAGTTTGCGTCAAGAGGGTCGGAAAGACGAGTCTTGGCTTTTGACTCTGATGACAACGTAACATCCAACGACGGGCTGAAACTCAAGAATGAACATTCATTCTCCAATTTTTCGTTGATTATATCTTGCGCATTGTTTTCAGAAGAGCAAGAAGTGAGGCCTGCAATGGCAGCCGCAAGAATGATATATGAATATTTATTTTTCATAATGATATGTATTTCTTAATATTGTAAATGAATGTTCTGTTCTTGTTCAACAGGAATGGTCTCCTCGCCGTCGTTAGGCTTAGGGTCGATGTTAATCTCTTCGTCCCACTTAACAACCTGTGGCTCGCCGAAGTACAAGTAGTTACCGCCGTCAACTCTTCCGTAGAGAACGTAGCGGTAGCCGGCCTTAATCTCCAGTTCCTTGTCGAATGTGAATTCAAACGGATTGTCCTCGCCGTCGAAGTAAACCTTCAGCGTAGGCTTAATCTTCTTCTGCGGAGCAACGAAGAAGTTTACAGAAACACGAGTAACTGTATCGTTTGGCAGAATCACCTCCGGTGTCATGGATGTAAGACTGCTTGTATAGTCAACAGCCTTTACGCGACCAAGGTCGATAGGGGTGTATTCGTCTATGAACTTGCCGTCGTCGTCTCTCAGTCTCTCCTCGAACTGAGGGAGTTTCTTTGTGTTTGGCAGATTCTTTACAACAGATTCAATGTCGCCTCCGCCAACCATACGGTATCTTTCGGTATCGTTGTAGTCGAACCAAACGGTAAGTATCGCGTTATTAACGAAACGGTTAGTCTCGTCGGTAATTACGGCACGGTCTATGTGGCCCAGTCCTGAATAGTTGCGTCTTCTTATTCTGAACTCAACCAATCCTAATGCGTGATGCATATAAAGGTTCGCGCGCATGTTTCTGTTCGAAAGAATGCCTTCGGTCTCATCGTTTATAAGATCCGAATCGTATGCAATGTTCATTGCACGGTTCAGCTCGGCGTCTTCGCTATGCAGGTTACTGCCGTATATTACGTCGTGCTGTTCTGCAATTCGGATAGGAATTGAGTCTGCCGTAACTTCCTTGTCGGTTGTAGCATAGTTCTTTACGTATGGATAGTATGCAAACATGGCGGCAAGGTAAGGAGAGTTAAGTCTGCGACGGGCTCCTTCGATGTCCCATCCTGCATTTGTAAATGTTGCGATTGTGTTAGAGCAAGCAAGATCTGAGTGAATCTTGAAGTGTGCAAGCTCGGTGTTGATGCACCAGATACCCATCTGGTCGCCCTCGCTCCAGCCTGTGTTGCTCTTGCTGCTTGTAAAAGCGTTTCCTGCGCTTCGCGTAGTGTTGTCCTCGCTCGCGTCAACCAATGTGCTGCCAATTGTCAGATAGCTGTTGGATTCGGGGCTGTCTGGCACAACGACGTCGTCGTTTTTGCATGAGCATATTGCCAATACGACAAAGGCTACTGTAAATATCTTTTTAATCATACTGCCTAAATGTTTAATCCAGTTCAAATTCATCTCCTATACCTTCGCCAGAGCCTGTCATTCCGCTGACATCTCCGTTGAGCCACTCGTCAACATACACGTTGTCAATCCAAAGTGCGTTGGCAATTACGCGGATATTGTAGAAATATCTCTTTCCTGCCTCCCATCTTGGAATTTCGTTTGTGTAGACTGTCATCTCCGTGTTATCGCAGAGCAGTTTAATCTTCAAAAGATTATCGTAAACATTGCCCTTAACAAACTTCTTCGTTCTGGAACTTGACGTGAACAGTTCTTCGTCGCACTCAGCCTTTTTAATTTCGGTTGGAGCGACGAACGCCATACAGGAAACTATGTTTCCTACCTGATTGTCGAGGGTTAGGATAGGCGAGCCGTCTTCTTTCTGCCATTGCAAGGTCGATTCGAACGTCTTGCCCTTGATGCGGGTGTTGTCGTCGAGGGTAGGGTCGAACTGCATTTCGCCTTCGGTACAGATGAAAGTCTTGTTGTATCCGTTGCTGAGGGTGATGTTCTGAATCTCACCTTTCAGCAGTTTATCGTCACGGTAAGACGAACCGCGGGTGAATCTCAGCACGATGGCAGCCTGAGAGTGCAGCATCATGAAACTTGCAGTATCTTGTCCAAGTGCGCTGTAGGCTGTAGCAATGGTGCGTGTCTTGTCCTGCTTGTATCTGAAATATTCGCAACCGAACAGGTAGTCTGTTCCGTTGTAGAAAGCAGAGTCGAACCTTACGATGTTCGGCTGCTTGTATGTTATCGACTTGTTTTCGTAGTTGATGTTCGTAAAATCGGGCTTGCTTTCCGAGTCTACGGCAGGAGAGTATGCAAACAAATCGGTTCTGTTCTTAGACAGATACACGTTCTTCGTCATTCCCGTTTCCGAAAGAAGGTCGGGATGCAAAGTCCATTTGTTGTTACTCTTGTAGAATACTCCTCGGTCGTTTTTGTCGGGGATGAAGGCATAGCCGTAACCCACGACTCCAATGTAACTGATAGAGGCAGAGTCGATGATGGCGCTGCTTCTTGTGATTTTGGCACAGGAACCTTCTTTAAGTGCCAAAGGTACTGTTCGCTCATTTTCGCTTGGTACAGAACCGTTGATCTCCTCGCTTGAACAGCTGGCCATTGCTGTGATCAGACAAGCTGAAATCAGGGTTCCGTTTAGCGTCCTAATTAACGCGTTCTTCATCAATTTCATTCTTTAGATTACTATTAATGTACATCATAGTTCTTACAAAAGAGCACAATTAGCCCTAATGTAATATGCAAAACAACAAAAAAATATATAAATAGACAAATTTTTAAGCATTATTTAACAAAAATTGTGACGGTTTAGTTTAAGGTTGGTACTTTTAAGGTCTAAGTTGTAGAAAAATGAAAAAAGGAACCTGCAAGATGCAGATTCCTTTTTCGTGCGCTTCAAGATGGGCTTGAACCAACGACCCCCTGATTAACAGTCAGGTGCTCTAACCAACTGAGCTATTGAAGCATGTTGCAATCCTGTTTTAAAGAGCGCTTCAAGATGGGCTTGAACCAACGACCCCCTGATTAACAGTCAGGTGCTCTAACCAACTGAGCTATTGAAGCATGTTTGTTTCAGAATTGCGGTGCAAAAGTAATATCAAATTTTTAAATAACCAAACAATTCAGAAAAAAAATACAATTTTGTATCTGATTTTTGTTTTTTGCGCTATATTTGTAACCAAATTAAATAATGTATGAAAAGATATATGTTGATTTTCTTCGGTCTGTGCATGGTTGCAGGCATGAAGGCACAAAAGCAGAATTTTGAGTTGTCTAAAAATATAGATATATTCAACTCGGTGGTGAAAGAGCTGAATATGCATTATGTTGATACGGTGAAAAACGAAAAGATAATCCACGCCGGTATCAACGGTATGTTGAACGAGCTCGACCCTTATACGGTCTACTTCTCGGAAGACGAGTCGAAGGACTTGAAGATGTTCGTTACCGGAAAGTATGCCGGAATGGGCGCGATAATCCGCTATTACAAGGCTGAGGACAGAGCCGTAATATCAGAACCGTACGAGGATATGCCTGCTCTCGTGGCTGGCGTAAAGGCTGGCGACGTTATTCTGTCGATAGACGGGAAGGATATTCCGAAGAAGGGCGACAAGCCGGTTTCTGACTATATATCTTCGGTAAGTAACCAGCTTAGAGGCGACCCAAACACAAGTTTCATCCTGAAGGTTAAGCGCGCAGGCGTTAACAAGCCTCTCGAATTTAAGATAACTAGAAAGAACATTCAGATTCCGTCGCTCACTTGCTACGACATGGTTGCCGATGGCATCGGCTACATCTGTCTTAACAGTTTTACACAAGAAGGCTTGTCTAAGTTGGTTCGCCGTGCTGTTATCGAACTGAAGAGCCAAGGTGCAAAGAAGATTATCATCGACCTTCGCAACAACGGCGGCGGTCTGGAGTCTGAGGCTGTTGATATTGCAAATCTTTTTGTTCCGAAGGGCAAGATGATTGCGCAGAACAAGGGAAAGGTTAAATCGTCGTGCGTGGTTTACAAGACAACGAAGGACGCGCTCGATACCGAGATTCCTTTGGCCGTGCTCGTGAATAGCGCGTCGGCTTCGGCAAGCGAGATTCTCTCGGGTTCGTTACAGGACCTCGACCGCGCCGTGATTATCGGAACACGAACTTACGGAAAGGGTCTTGTGCAGGTGGTGCACGACCTTCCTTACGGCGGCGGTCTGAAGGTTACGACTGCAAAGTATTACATTCCGAGCGGAAGATGTATTCAGGCTATCGACTATGAACACAGAAACGAGGACGGCTCGGTGGGCAGAATCCCAGACAGCCTGACAACCGTATACAAGACAGCGGCTGGTCGTGAGGTGCGCGACGGCGGTGGTATCCTGCCCGACATCGTTGTGGCTGGCGACAGTCTGCCGAACCTCATCTACTACATGGCAAACGACGACATCCTGTTCGATTATGCCAACGAGTATGTGGCATCTCATCCAAAGCCTGCATCGGCAAAGGAGATAAACTATACCGATGCCGATTATGAGGTGTTCAAGAAGAAGGTGATTGACGGAGATTTTAAATACGACCGCCAGAGCGAGAAGACGCTGAAGGTTCTGAAGGATATTGCCAAGTTTGAGGGATATTCGGAGGATATTAAGGACGAACTTGCTTCGCTCGAGAAGAAACTGACACACAATACTGAGCACGACCTCAACCACTTCAAGAAGAACATCTGCGAGCTTATTACTCAGGAACTTGCCTTGAGATGGTTCTATCAGAAGGGTGGCGTTCTTGAGCGCAACCAGCACGACAAAGTGATAGACGAGGCTATAAGAGTCTTGAACTCAGACGAGTACACAAAGATTCTTTCGGCTCCTGCTCCTGTAAAGAAAGAAAAGAAAAAGTGATATGATACAAAACAAGGCATCAAGGTTTAACCGTTCGTTCATGTGGGGAGTGGCTTTCATGGCTGTTGCCGTGTTTGGTGTAGTGTTCATCTTTATGAACATGTGCCTCGAAAGAATGGCGGTAAAACAATATCAGGAGTCGTACGGAATTGAACTGCAAAGCGGTTTCGTGGGCGACTCGATAAAGGTTTATGTAAACGACAGTCTGCTGTACAATAAGGTGGTGCAGCGCGATAGCGTTAAGATTCCGATTCGTCGTTTCGAGGACAACTCGATGTTGATGGTTGTCGATGCCCGAACCGATTTGACGGGAAGTTTCAACCTTGGCAAACAGAGCGAGAATATAATTGTCAGGCGAAACGCCGACAAGAAGTTTGCTTTCGAGGCAAAAGAGAAGAAATAACGTAAAAGCGTAAAATACTTCACGAAAATGAGTGTTTTACGCTTTTTTTGTCATTCCTCAAACTTTTCAGACGGTTTTTTGAATTCAGCCCGACCGTTGATTGTTCTTCTTGCAGACTTGAAAACCCGAACGAATCCCGAAGGCATCCCGAAGAAAACGAACGCTTGCTGGTGCTATGGGGATAATTATCTTTCGGCTTTCGTTTTTGCATCGATATGCAGTTCCCCTTCCTACCTACTTGCTACCTACTTACTATCGTCTTGCTATCCTCTTGCTACCTCGAAGCTATTTTATGCCTAAAAAGTCGCTTTTGGACCTTTTACTTGCATAATAATTCTTCATTTTGCATATTGTTACGGATTATGATTTGTGGCAAAATCGGATGTTTGTGGTAAAAATGAGTCATTATACAGTTTTGCTTTAGTTGTTGAGAATCAGGTAGATGGTTTTGTACTGGATAAATGTCAGACAAATGTCAGGAAGTTTTTTAGCCTTGTTCGAGCTCTTGCTGTTAGCTTTGTCGGAAAAACGAACGAGGTATGATAAAGCAAACAACATTTTCGAAAATCAACACCTGCATGGCATGGCTCGTTTTTGCCATAGCATCTGTTGTTTATTGCCTGACCGTTGAGCCGACGGCAAGTTTATGGGACTGTCCGGAATTCATCGCGTGCGGATATAAGTTGGAAATCGGGCATCCGCCGGGTGCGCCGGTTTTTATGTTGGCGGCAAATATCTTCTCGCAGTTTGCCAAAGACCCTTCGCAGGTTGCTCTTATGGTGAATAGACTGTCTGCTCTTCTGAGTGCGGGCTGTATATTCTTCTTGTTTCTCACAATCACGCATCTTGTCAGAAGACTGGTATGTCATTCTGGCGACAGCCCTACTATCGCAAAGGTCGTCAATATCGAGGCGTGCGGCGTGGTGGGAGCGTTGGCTTATACCTTCAGCGACACGTTTTGGTTCTCGGCTGTTGAGGCCGAAGTCTATGCCTTCTCCAGTTTCCTGACGGCCCTGATGTTCTGGCTAATCTTGAAATGGGAGGACGAAGCCGACATTCCGCAGAGCGACCGATGGGTTGTTCTTATTGCCTACATCACAGGACTTTCTATAGGCGTGCATCTGCTTTGCTTGCTTTGCCTGCCGGCTATGTCATTCGTTGTCTATTTCCGAAAAGCCGAGCGTGTCACAAAATTCGGAATTATAAAGACGCTCGTGGCTGGCGGATTGCTGGTGGGCATCATTCTCTATTGTCTCATTCCCGGAGTGGTGAGGGTTGGTGGATGGTTCGAATTGCTGTTTATCAACGTGATGGGCTGTCCGTATAATACAGGACTCGTCTTCTATATTGTTCTGCTGACGGGAACGCTCGTCTTTGCATATTATAGGGTTCGGAAGAGGATTCTGAAATTGTCGCTGGCTTGCCTTCTGATGATATTGGCAGGCTACAGCAGTTACGGAGTCATCTTCATTCGGGCTAATGCCAATACGCCGATGTGCGAGAATGCGCCCGGAAATATCTTTTCGCTGGGAAGTTACCTGAATCGTGAGCAGTACGGAGACACTCCGCTTTTTTATGGCCCGGCTTATTGTAGCGAGATTGACTATGAGGCTGGGGACGAAGAGGGTAGAGCCATCTACCGACCATCTGCCGATTCTTCGAAGTATCGGTACGACGTTATTCGCCACGACACGCAGGCGGTTTACAAGAATAGCATGAAATTTCCACGAATGTATTCTGCCCGTCATGCCAAGGCTTACGAAGAGTGGATGAACGGAGTAGAGAAGCGGAACGGCATGCCAACAATGGGCGAGAACCTGCGCTTCTTTCTGACTTATCAGGTGAACTTCATGTACTGGCGATATTTTCTTTGGAATTTTGTCGGACGGCAGAACAATATTCAGGGACATGGCGAGGTAGAGCATGGCAACTGGATAACGGGCTTCGGGTGGCTTGACGACTGGCTGCTTGATTGCGACACGTCGGAACTTCCTTCGGATTTGGCGCAGAACAAGGGGCGCAACGTGTTCTACGCTTTGCCGCTTATTCTTGGCTTGGCAGGAATAGTCTGGCAATGGCGCAGGCGGAGCGAGGGCAGGCATCAACTTCTTATTGTCGCGTTGTTGTTTGTGATGACGGGACTCGCCATTGTCGTCTATCTGAATCAGACGCCGCTTCAGGCGCGCGAACGCGACTATGCCTATGCAGGCTCTTTCTACGCCTTTGCAATCTGGATTGGCGTGGGAGTGGGAGGCGTCATCGCATTCCTTCAGAAATTGCTTAAAAACAAGGCTCTGACGGCTGCGGTTGCTGGCGCAATAATCTGTCTGCTTGTGCCGTTGCAGATGGTCGGCCAGACTTGGGACGACCACGACCGCTCAGATCGTTATATGTGTCGCGATTTCGGGGCAAACTATCTCGAAAGTATGCAACGCGAAGGAAATCCAATCATCTTTACAAGCGGCGACAACGAGACATTTCCGCTTTGGTACAATCAAGAGGTCGAGGGCTTCAGAACCGACACGCGAGTCTGCAATCTTGAATATCTCCAGACAGATTGGTATATCGACCAGATGAAACGGCCTGCTTACGATTCTCCAGCCTTGCCAATAAGTTGGCATCATGAGGATTATCAGGAAGGAAAGCGCGAATATGCGTGTGTTCGTCCTGAATGGAAAAACGAAGTGAAGGAATGTATGAAGCATCATCCCGACGAAGCCGTTGAGGCCTTTGGCAAAGAGCCGTTCGAACTCAAGAACATCATCGGCAAATGGATACTAAACGATGAGGCTGAGATGCAATGTGTTCCGACCGATAGCGTAACCATCACTTCCGATTCGGGCACGATGGCTCTTTCTCTGAAGGATAAGAAAGTCTTGTACAAAAGCGACTTGATGGTGCTTGAAATGCTGTCGAAAGCCGACTGGAGTCGCCCCGTCTACATATCCGTCGGTTTGGGCTCTGACTACGTACCTTTCCTCCGCGACCATCTTGTGCTCGAGGGACTGGCTTATCGCGTATCTCCAGCATCTGCCTACCAGCAGGTTGATGTCGAAAGACTTTACGAAAACATAATGCATCGTTTCCGCTTTGGCGGTCTTAACACAAAGGGAATCTATGTTGATGAGGACGTTAGGCGCATGGCAGATATGCATCAGTTTGTTATGGGAGTGCTTATCGACTCGCTTCTGAATCGTGGAGATATCAGTCGGGCTGTTGCCGTGTGCCGCAAATGGCAGCATGAGATGCCGCCGGAAAATGTACCTTATACCGAATCGGCGCTTTCTATGGCTCGATGTTTCTACGCTACCAGTCAGACCGAGCGGGGAGATGAGATTGTAGGAAATCTGTTGTGCCGTTCCGACGAGTGGCTCGCATGGATTGAGACCATCGCCCCTTCGCGCCGTTCTGGCTCTTTCCATACATGGTATTCATGGGCGCAGACTATGGGCTGGGCACTTGCTGTTGCAAAGCAATTCGACAGAACAAAAATCTATCATCAATACAATAAACAATATGAATCTCACATCAAGCAATTTCAGAAAGGTTGAGGCTCGTTTCCTCGACAAACTAACCAGAAGGCGAATCGTCATGGCATCGTGTCTTGTAATCCTTGCAGGCTACATTCTGATGCTTTGCTCAGGAAGTACCGAACAGTCCTTCAATCCCGAAATTTTTTCGTTCCGCATAATTGTCGTTGCCCCAATTCTGTGCCTGACAGGTTATCTTATGATAATTGTAGGTATTCTTTGGAGAAGGTAATCCGAAAAAACATCGTGGACCAGCTTGGATTTGAACCAAGGAACTTCAGATTGGATAGATAAAAAAGGAATAAGTAAGCAAAAATGAGACTTTAAAAACGGAATAAGTGGCTATATTTGCAATTAAAAAAACGGGATAAGTTGGTAAAAATAGCGTTAAAATATCGGAATAAGTGGATTTTTTTTGAGTAAAATGAATTATTTAATGTATTTTTGTAGCGGATTCAAATGATATACTTATGCTTGAACGTAAATTCACTTCATTTTTGACAAGCTTCCTTATGGAAGAGTCTAATAAGATTCTGCTCGTAAATGGTGCTCGGCAGATAGGCAAGTCTTATCTTATTCGTTATGTCGGTCAAAAACTATTTAAGCATTTCGTTGAGATTAACCTTAAAGAAGATAAGGAAGGTGATCAGGTTTTTGCCGATGTTCATACGACCAATGACCTGTATATGCGGTTGAGCAATTATTATTCAGAGCCTTTGGGTGACAAAACAGATACGTTAATTTTCTTGGATGAGATTCAAAGTTATCCTCATTTGATGACTATGCTAAAGTTTCTCAATCAGGAGTCACGCTATCGTTTTATTGCAAGTGGTTCCCAATTAGGTGTTGCCTTATCGGAAACACCTTCTGTACCACTTGGAAGTGTTACTATTGCGCAGATGTTCCCTCTTGACTTTGAGGAGTTCCTATGGGCTACGGGTGTTGGCAGGGAGTGGATAGAAAACATACGTCAATGCTTTCTTGACAAAAAAGCTTTAGATGAAAGCACGCATAATATTCTGTTAAAGCGTTTTCAATACTACCTGCTTGTAGGAGGGCTGCCTGAAGCAATAAATAATTATCTGGTTGACAGAAATATGGTGCGAGTCAGACAGACACATAGGGATATTCACAATCTCTATCGTATTGATGCTTCACAATATGATGAAGAGCACAAATTGAAGATTCGTAAGATATATGATCTTATCCCCAGCAATCTGGAAAACAAAAAGAAACGTATTGTATATAAGAATATAGAAGGAAAGGTTGGCAAAACCTTTTCTGATTATGCAGATGAGTTTGAATACCTGACAAATTCAGGTGTTGCTTTAGAAGTGTCGGCTATCAGTAATCCCCGCTTTCCACTTGCAGAGTCAGATCAAAAGAAGTTGGTGAAACTATATCTTAACGATGTCGGACTATTGACCAATATTCTTTATGAGTTGAACGTAAATGCGGTATTGCAAGACATCAAGAGCATCAACCTTGGTACTGTGTATGAGGCCGTTGTTGCACAAGAACTTGCTGCCCATAATTTCAAATTGCATTATTACGACAACAAGAAAAAAGGCGAAGTAGATTTCTTGGTTGATGATTATGACGGATTGACTGTTCTTCCTTTAGAGATAAAATCAGGAAAGGACTATACAGAGCATAGTGCACTCACGAATTTCCTCGAAACACCTGATTACGGTATTAATCGTGCTATTGTCTTTTCCAATAAACGCGAGATTTTTACGAAAAAGGGTGTAACCTATTTGCCTATTTATTATTGTATGTTCCTTCAAACCCAACATGGTGAGGAGTCTGTGATATTACCGGAATTGGAATCTGTTTGATATGCCCTAAAGTGAGTGTAACAAAATGTTACGCAGAATTTGGAGCATAATATATGGATTAAGCAATGTTGCATATAACCGCAAATCCCCATTAGTCTGATGATAGTATGTCCTCACAACAGTATCAGGAATTTATAACAGAACGCACAAGACTTCTTGAACGCATCAAAGAGTTGGAAGCTGAGAATGCTGAGCTATGGAAAAGGCTTGGTGAGAAGGTCGTGACATTACCTCAGAAACCTACTGCCATGCGAAGGTTGTCGCTTCAAGAGAAAGTTGAATTGTTCCGAAGCCTGTTCAATGGTCGTATTGATGTTTTTGCTCGTAGATGGTGTAGCAAGACAAGTGGGAAAGCGGGTTATCAGCCTGTATGTCAAAATGAATGGAGTTCACTTTGCGATAAAAAGAGTTATAAATGCGCTGATTGCCCTAATCGTCAGTTCTCGCCACTTACTGATAGGGAGGTCTATCGTCATTTGGAAGGAAGGGATGCGGATGGTAGGGATGTGATAGGGCTATATGTGCTTAATGAGGATAATGCCTGCCGTTTACTGTGTACCGATTTTGATGACAAAAGCTGTGAGCATGGCTATCAAAATGATGTGCTGGCATTTGTGGATGTTTGTAAGAGTTGGAATATTCCTTGTTCAATAGAACGTTCTCGTTCTGGCAATGGTGCACATGTGTGGATATTCTTCGAAAGTCCAGTTCTTGCCGTCAAAGCCAGAAGATTGGGCAATGCCATCCTTACGGAGGCTATGAATAGGGATGGGAAGATTGATTTCAAGTCCTACGATAGGTTCTTCCCAAATCAGGACACATTGCCTGAAGGTGGGTTTGGAAACCTTGTTGCTTTACCACTACAAGGGAATGCGAGAAAGAAAGGTAATAGCGTTTTTGTGAATGAGAGTTTTGAGCCTTATGATGACCAATGGGAATATCTGCTAAATGTTGGTAAACTCTCTGATACTCAATTGGAGGAGATATTAAAGAAAACTGCCAATATCTTACCGCTTGGCGATTTGTCTAAGACTTGTGAGACGAAACCGTGGGAAGTGCCTGTTACGACTAATATTGAGAAATCCGATTTCTCGTCGGAGATTGTCATTACAAGGTCGAACATGCTCTATATTCCTTTGAATCAGTTATCTTCAAAGGTTATCAATCATCTTAGACGTATTGCATCATTTCGTAATCCTGAATTTTATAGCAAACAGGCAATGCGTCTATCTACTTATTCAACACCACGTATTATTTCCTGCGCAGACCTTACGGATGAGTATCTTGCCTTACCTCGTGGATGTGAGGATGCTGTTACGGAATTGTTTAAAGAGAAAAGTACGGTTTTCCATTACGAGGATAAAACGAATCGTGGTAAGCAGATTTCTGTTCATTTCAATGGAAAACTACATGAGAATCAACAGGAAGCCGTAAATGCTTTAGCTGCAAGCAATACGGGTGTGTTATCTGCAACAACGGCTTTTGGCAAGACGGTTACAGCTATTGGATTGATAGCTAAACAAGGTGTCAATACGCTGATACTTGTTCATACGAAAGCATTACTCGACCAATGGGTTCAAAGGTTGCAGCAATTTCTTGTAATAGATGATGTTCCAGAGATTGAGGAAGGTAAGCGCAAGCTGAAGAAATCGCTTTCATCTATTGGTACCCTCTCTTCAACGGGCAATAAACTGCATGGCATTATTGACATCGTTTTAATGCAATCGTGTATATCGGAGAATGAGGCAAAACCGTTCGTCAAAGATTATGGTATGGTGATTGTAGATGAGTGTCATCATGTATCGGCTGTAAATTTTGAACAAATCTTGAAAGCTGTTAATGCCAGATATGTCTATGGATTGACAGCAACGCCTATTCGTAAGGATGGTCATCAGCCCATTATTTTCATGCAATGTGGACCAATCCGTTATATGGCTGATGCAAAGGCGCAGATGCATAGTCAGACATTCCAACGCCTGTTAATACCTCGCTTTACTCCATTCAGACCTGTAAATGACGAGGATATTTCGTTCATGAAACTTGTTCAGCAACTGGCAGAGGATGAATATCGCAACCTGTTTATCGTTAAGGATGTTATTGATGCCCTGAAAGAAGGACGTTCACCAATAATACTAACCAGTAGAACCATTCATGTGGAAATGTTGGCTGATATGCTCAAACCACATTGTCCAAATGTTGTTACTCTTATTGGCTCGGAAAGTGCTAAGGAAAAACGCCAGAAGATGGAATATTTGCAATCCACTCCGTCAACAGAACCACTTGTCATCGTAGCTACCGGAAAGTATGTGGGAGAGGGATTTGACTATGCTCGTCTTGATACGTTGTTTCTGGTTTCGCCAGTAGCATGGAAGGGTATTGTTGCCCAATATGCAGGTCGCTTGCATCGAGAGTTTGAAGGTAAGAAGGAAGTGCAAATATATGATTACATCGACATTCGCGTTCCTGTTTGTGAGTCTATGTATCGTAAGCGATTGAAAGGCTATGCTTCTATTGGTTATAAAATAAGGAATAACGAAGTGCTTGATAGTCTGTTCCCAACGATAGACGTTATCTATAACGGACAGAACTTTGAGCCGCCATTTATTTCTGATTTAGCTAAGTGCAAGCAATCGGTTGTCGTTTCTTGTCCGAAGGTGAGGATTGGCAGATATTCACAAATATCAGATAGGCTCATTGATCTTGCTTCAAATGGCAAGGAGGTAATGCTATATACAAGAGAAGAAACAGATGACACTTTGCGATTGAAACAACAGGGAATATCCGTTATCTATAGAGATCATCTTTCTCTTCATGCAGCCATTATCGATAAAAGCATTATCTGGTATGGAAGTGTTAAAATCCTTGGTTTTCACTCTGTCGAAGACAATCTTATCAGATTTAGGAACGCGGAGATCGCATCTAACCTGTTGGATTCATTGCAAAGGTGTTAGTTTAGGCTAAAAAAAGGTCGCCTGAGGGTCAATATAAAAAGCACCTACGGAATTTTCCGTAAGTGCTTGATTTTTATCGTGGACCAGCTTGGGCTTGAACCAAGGATCTCCAGATTATGAGTCTGAGAGAATGCAATTTTATGAAATTTCCTTTGTTTGAAATTTGGTTGATACACAGATATTTAGTAAATTTGCACCATCAAACGAAATGTTAAAATACCCCGTAACTCGCACCGATTGTTTTCGCATTGTTTTCGCGAAAACTGAACGAAAATAACGGAAAAGAGTCTGTAGGGTTGAAAATAGTTGGATAAAATTGCGAAGACAATTCGCGAAAACATTGATGGGATTATGGCAAAGAAACTCACAACTTCGCTAACTGGTTTCAAAGAGCGCCAGTGCACAATGGCAATCGTCCTGGACATACGTAGTAATCGTAAGGACGTGACTGAATATCCAGTGAAGGCTCGCTTCACCATTGATCGTCGTTCGTACTATTATCCTGTTGGTGGAAGCTACTCCAAACAGGGCTTCTCTGAGATTTGTAATGTTCAAAAAAGCAAATCGCCCAAATACGAAGAGAAGAAGCGCTTGTTAGAGATTGTTGACAAGTACAAGGAGATGCTCGTTGGCCTCAATCCTGGCCATGAGCTTACATTAGATGCGGTTCGTATGGTCGTTGAGGGGAAAGTGGCTTCGCATTCCCAAGAGTCTTTCATTGGCATTTGGGAAGAGATAATCCATAACTTGCGCACAGAAAACAATGGAGCCAGATATACTACGGCTGAACCATATGAAACAGCATTAAAGTCATTCAAGAAATTTCTATGGAATGAGAACATCCAAGGGTTTGAGGTAACAATTGAACACATCAAGAAGTGGGAGAGTGGAATGATTAATGGAGGTGTAGGAAAGAACGGTGAGCAGTTGAGAGCAATATCAGATACTACGCGCGGCATCAACCTTCGCCAATGCCGTGCCGTGTGGAATGAGTGTCGTCGTAGGGGGTATCTGCTGCAAACAAAGTATCCATTTTCAAATAGTGAGCCAGGGTTGGTCGCAATACCTGCACCTGCATCTCGAAAGGATTGTTACTTGGACGTGGAGAGGATGACTCAGTTGTACAACGTTTTCATTAACAAGAACTATCCTGTTACATGGAAACGTAATTATGTAAAAAATGTCCATGAATCTTTGGGCCTGTTCTTGGTACAATACTTGGGCAATGGCTGCAATCTTGTTGATGTCGCACAGTTGACCTATTCACAGTATTTCTTCGATACAGAGCGTCGCGCCTTTAGATTTTATCGAAAGAAAACTCGGTTGCGTAGCAAAAATAGCTCAGAGGTAATTATACCCATTATTGAGCCCCTTCGACGGATTGTTGAAGAAATAGGTGCCCCACCAAAACTAAATGCCCCCGTTTTCCCTCAGATATTAAATGGGGTAACTAAGGAAAACGAAATCAGAGAACGTGTAAGCAATGAGAACTCCAATATACAGGATCGAGTTATAAAAGTCTGTCAAGATGTTCTCCATTGGGAGGTGAGACCATCAGGAACTTGGTGTCGCCATAGCTTTGCAACCAACCTTGATCATGCTGGAGTAGAACGCTCATACATTGATGAAAGCATGGCTCATGCGGTTTCAAAATCAATCACCGACCTATATATTGCAAAATATCCGCTGGAAAAGCAGATGGAGTATAACTCTAAGCTGCTGAACTTATCCCCCGTTCCAACGATTACAAAAACGGACATCAAGAAAATGAGTTGAGTAAGGTGGAAATGGCTGCTCTGCTTATGGAACTGTTGGAGAAGAAATAAGGCAAGAGGAGGTGCATACTGCGAGAGTTATCTATTCCGGTTTTGTTTTTTAAACGAATAACGACATGATTTGCACTTTAACATCCGCTTGCGAAGTGGCACACTCCTCAGCGAATATATTCGGCTGGGGTATTAGGCTGCCCCTGCTGCCTAAAATGTGGCACGGGCAAGCCCGCTTATGTTAGTTCACATCAATAGGCTTTGTATAGAGCATGAGCAAGTTTATTGCTAAGTAGTGACGTATAAACTTTGGGCGATTTGCGAGGTTTTTCTATTTTGGGAAAAGCCTGCATATTAGGTATTCTTCTCCTGTTGGTTATTTCGCTTAGCGCCTATAATGGTTCATTAAGTGTTCCCGAGCTTGCTCAAAAGTGGCACGTCTCCCGTCGGAAAATTCCGACAGGGGTATTAGGCTACCCCTACTGCTAAAAATGTGGCATGGGCAAGCCCATCGCCTGAACTTATCAAAGCGTACCACTTTCTTTCCGTCGAAGATACTCTTCATGAGTTATGGCGTTCTTCTTCCACTCTTCCCGTTCACGTTCTCTTTCCCTTTGTTCCCTTTCCTCGTAAGCTCGATTCCTGTCACGCAGGAAATCCCGTAGGCTGAGAATAATGATGGAAGGGTCAAAGGTATTGTAAAAGTGACGATAACGGGCAGAGCAGAAAAAGAAGAAGAACAACTGCAATTCATCTACGCTTAGGTAACCGAAGTTTACCACAATAATCTGCGCCAGCTTTTCCAACTGATAGGTGTCTGGCTGTTCTTTTAGTCCACAGAATAGGCAAGCGTCAATTATCTCAGGAACCAGCCAAGCTTCAGCAGCCCTCCTTCCGTAACATGTGTTTAGCATGGCTAATGTAGGAGAATCACTGAAATAACAAGCCTCTGGAGTGTGACATATCTCAGTCTGCCTATTGGGGCTATAAGCTACAAGGAATTCGCTAATTGTTGGGTGTTTCTTCCGTAGTCTCGCCAACGCTGGTGGCATTGCTTTCGCCAATGAGTTTTGTGATGAGCCTTGTTGCGTTTCGGCAGATCGTTTCCCTTCTGCTCTCATTTGATTGATTACCGTACTGATTGTTACTTCCATTTCTGTCTGTTTGATTAATCGGTTCTGTTTCCCATGTACGACACGCCAAAAAGTTTTCAAAGTTCTTCCTGTATTTCCTGTCTGGTCGCACACGTACATAGACTGTTACGTAGTCGATGATCTTTCTCTTTTCGTTGGCAGACAATGTTGCCCATGTAGTGCGTAGAGACTCGACATTCCCAACATGCTTATCGTATAAATCCCAAATCTTATCAAAGGAGTATTCTTCATCCTCTACCACCTCCGTATCATTGATGATGTGTGTGTCAGCACCATCATCAATGCCTGGATTTGGAATAGGATTTTGGTTAGGATTAGGAAGGGATGCACCCGTATGCGGTGGCATGCGTTCGCTTACGTTCGCTTGCGATGGGTTGCCAGAACTTGCGGTCGCTGACGTGGAATGAACGGCGAAGCGTTTCTTTGCGTTAGCACTGTTTCTCTCGCATTTTGCCTTGTACGCCTCGTGACTACGGTCTATCTGGGTTCGGATTACCGTGAAGAGAGACATCATCGGCCCATTGAAATCGGGCAACTGGCCTTCATCCACGTATGCAAAGAGTGCCTTGATGAGTTTGCCGGCATCTTCATCCGACAAATAATCGATAGCTGCTCGATGCTCGGTAAAAAGCAAAATGGTGTTAGCATCTTTCTTCATTGCCTTCTCCTTTCTTTTCTTCTTTTTGTTGTCCTTCACCATTAAGTTTCCTCAATACATCGCAGTACTTGTACATGACACGACGCGGTCCAACCTTGTTGGGGCGAAGAATGTCCAACTTGTTCCATCGCCACAATGTGGAGAAATCCACATGGAGCAGTTTTGCTGTTTCTTCACGGGTGATGAAACGCTCATCGTCATACACTACAGGACAGACATCATTCCCACGGGTGGTCTTGTCTTCTGCTTCAGCTCTCATGGCAATCAGGTTGCTTGCCATTTTCTCTACCAGAGCATCCAAGTCTGCTCTGCTCATCACAACCAATTGGTTGCCTAAGATGGAATTTTCAGAATTCATAAATGTATCTTTATTTAGTTGTTGATATTCTCTTTTCAGCACTATCTTCCATGAATGCCATTATCCGTTTATTGCCAGAGATAGTGGAAGATGCTATCTCGATTATCACTGCAAAGTTATGCGCTGTTACAAGATTGAGCGAAGAAATAAATATGTAAGTAGTCTTTTTTAACCAGAGTTTAAATTTGAGTATGAAATTGCAGAAGTAATCATACTCGAAAAGTGTGTTTTAATGAGTTTGGATCATTATTCAATGAAAGTTCGTCGAGAGCAAACGATTTAACCAAATGCATGTTAGTGGGGCCACCATCCCATTTGAGGAAAAAAGGTATATGAATTCATATTTTGCACAAAAAAATATAAAAGTAAGCCATTAAAAGGCAAATTACTGACATAACCAAAGATTATTTAAGAGAATTTTTGTAATTTTGTAGCCAATAAAAGACATTATTCGTTAAGAACAACATGGCAAAGAAGAAAGCTGCTCAAAATGGGAACCTGAGGCTGTCACAATATGTGATAAGGTCTATGGGTATTTGTTCGGTCATAATAAGCAATATAACGCATTATTCCTAAACATTGAATAAATGATAACAAAGCAAGCATTAGGAAGTCTGCTCTTCGGAATGGCAGATATATTACGCGATAAGGTGGAAGATTATAAGTCTTACATCCTATCCCTTCTCTTTTATAAACGTCTCTCCGATAATTACCAGTGGGAGATAGAAAATGGTAAAGAAAAGTTTGTTAATGACTATTGTCGAGAGCCATCTGTCAGGGAAATGGATGTCATTGCAAAAAAGATGCACGACTTTATCATTCCTGAAGGTTGTTTTTGGGATGATGTCCGAAAAGCCTCTATTGATAAAAAGAATGAGACGCTTGACAAGGCTGTTGCTGCCATTGCGGATCAAAATGTAGATAAGAACGGCAAATATATTTTGAAGGGCATCATTAACACCGTTAGATGGAATGAACCTGCGCCCGATGGATCTGGTGGAAAGAAACTTGATCCCGAAGTACTTTCCAATCTTATCAATTATTTAGGAGCTGTAGACCTAAGTAATAAGAACGTGACAGTGGATGTCCTGGGTGATGCTTATGAATATCTCATTAAGCGATTTGCTGATGAAAATAAAGGCGGAACAATGGCAGGTCAGTTCTACACTCCACAGGAAGTTGTTGATATTATTGTCCGCTATTTGAAACCGCAAGAAGGGGAGACAGTTTATGACCCTACCTGTGGCTCTGGTGGTTTCTTACTCAATGCTGCGAAATACGTTCAATCTAATTATTATGAGAAAAAGAGCATACGATTGTTTGGACAAGAACTCGTGTGGAACACATGGGCTATTTGTAATATCAATATGATATTGCATGGTCTGGATGCGCGTATAGAACAAGGTGACACCATTCGTGACCCTAAATTCAAAGAAGAAGACAATCCGTTAGAGCTTCGCACTTTTGACAAGGTGATGGCTAACTTCCCTTTCTCATTGGAAAATTGGGCCCAGAATGGAGAGCCTAAAAAAGACAAGAAAGGTAAAACTGTCAACAAAAAGGATGGTACGCCTCAATTAGAATATAAGAAAGAGTTTACTGATTCCTACAATCGTCTTGTATATGGTATTCCGCCTTATAGCAATGGAGACTTTGCTTTCTTGCAACATATCATAGCTTCGTTGGATGACAACGGAAAAGCCGGTGTGGTTTGTCCGCAGGGGGTCTTGTTCCGTGGTCAACCTGAAAAAACAGAGGAGGAAGACGGACAAAACCGTAAAGCAGATGTGGAGTATCTCATTCGTCGAGGCTTTTTACAGGGCATAGATTTCAAAGAAAATGTCAATATCATCGATGCCATTGTGGTTTTACCAAGTAATTTGTTTTATGGCACTACTATTCCTGGAGCTATCATCTTCTTTGATAAGAACAAACCTGAAGATAGAAAAGATAAAGTTCTGATGGTCTATGCTGCCAAGAAGGGATGGTATCGCGAAGATGCCAACATGAGCGTATTGGAACCACAGGATGTGCTTCGCATCTCTACCATGTTAGAGAGTTGGGGTGATATTGATAAGGCAAAAACTTGGATGGCAGACCGAAAATTTCAATTGAACCATCAAATTGATGCAGACCTTGAATATGCCATTTCCGAGATAGAAAAAGATGCGGAAGAAGAGATTGCCATCAAAAAAGAAAAGCTGAATAAAGCAAAATCAGTTATCCAGGACAAGAAGGAAAAAGGCAAGAAACCTACGAAGGGAGAACTCAAGACATTGGATACTACTCAAAAAGCTTTAGATAAATTGTTGGCAGACAAGGCAGCTAAGATTACTGCAGCCCAAGATAAGGCTGCCAAGCAACGTCAGGCAATTGTTGATGTGGAAACGGAACTCTTGCACATGTTTGCTGACCCAGAGCTGCGAAAGCGCTACTTTGCCATTGTCGATATGGACGACATCGAGGAGAATGAGTTTAACCTCAATATTCCTCGCTATGTAGATACTTTCGAGCCAGAAGAGCAGATTGACTTGAAAACGGCCATAATGGATTATCAAAAGGCAATTAGTGCAGAGAATAAAGTAGAAAAAGAATTAAATGAGTTGTTAAACAAACTGCTTTAACGATATGGATAAAGATTTGACGGGTTCTGTTGTCGTAAGACAGAATATATTAAACAATAAATACGCTGTGGAGGAGGTACAGAAAGCTGTGGGAATAAAAGGTGTACTGTTTGAGCAGTCGTACCGTTTTGTAAAAAAGCAATTGGCCGATTTTTACGGTGTAACGGAGCGTACAATAGAGAATTGTTTAGAAAAAAATGATAAAGAATTGCTGCGAAACGGCTACGAGGTACTAAAAGGTAAACGCCTGATAGACTTTAAGTTAGTAGCAAATGCATCAGATGTTCCCGAAATTGATTTCGGAAACAAAACACCACAGCTTGGTGTATTCGATTTTAGGGCCTTTCTGAACGTTGGTATGTTGCTGACGGACAGTGAAAGAGCAAAGATGTTAAGAAGCGCTATACTTGACATCGTGATTGATACTATCAACAAGCGTACAGGCGGTAATACCAAGTACATTAACCAACGCGACGAAGTTTTTGTCGTGAACCTGTTACGTGGCGAAGACTATCGAAGAGAATTCACTGATGCCTTACGCGACTGCGTGGCAATGGGTAACTTTAAATATATTGTCTATACGGATAAAGTATATGTAAGCATCTTTAAGGAGAACGCACAAGAGTATCGCAAGATACTGCAACTGGAAAAGAATGAGAATGTAAGGCATACAATGTATAGTGAAGTGCTTGACATTATTTCGAGTTATGAAGCGGGTTTTGCGGAGATACTTCGCAAAGAATTCAGTAAGAAGGGTGCACTGTTAACAGCCTGGGAAACCGACAAACTATTTGCAGAGTTTGAAAGTCAGCGCCTGTGGGAACCGCTGAGAGAGAAAGCCAGGGTGAAGATGGCCAGCCGCGATTTGTGTTTCCGCGACGCACTTCACAAGAATCTTGAAGAATATATTAGTGCTGTACCAGAATCTGATTTTGAGCGATTCCTTGGAGAAAAAAGTATGGAGTTGGATCAGCGGTTGGAAGAGTATCGTGATGCACTAAAACGCTTAAAAGAAAGAGACTGACGAATGAAGACTATCTATATCACAAAAGAGCAAGCCATTGACACGCACAGGAAGACCATCCTGTATAGTGGTGGTGGGGACTGTAATATAATCAATGAGGGTTACTTATGTAGCGCACTTGAGCATATTCAGAACGACGATTATTACCCCACATTTGAAGACAAGCTGGTACATTTGGTGTGGTCTGTTAACCGCAACCACTCTTTTTCTGATGGGAACAAACGTCTTTCTATCACTTTAGGGGTTCAGTTCCTATCTATGAATGGTTATCTTTATTGTATCAGTCGCTTTCTGCAAGAGATGGAAAATGTCAGCTACCACCTTGCGGCAGGTCTTATTGATAAAGATTTGCTAAGAGACATCATACACTCTATCATAGAGGGTGAACTGGATTTCGATATAGAACTAAAGTCACGCATTCTCTGTGCTATAGATAATGGTATGTGTGGATTCGATGAACAGAATGAGGAAGGAGGGGAATAATGGAGAGCAGAGTAAATAACAAATACAGCCATCTCCCCGCTGGATGGGAAGTGAAAACTGTTGAACAAGTTTTTGATTTCTATCCTACTGCGTCTTATTCACGTGATAAGATGTTTAAGGACTATAATCCTTCTGCTATTGGGTATATTCACTATGGTGATATTCATACTAAATACAATCTTATCTTAGATGTTCCAAACACAGAGATTGCGTATATAAGCGAAGAACTGAAGAAAGACTTTGAATATATAAAAGAAGGAGATTTGATATTATCAGATACAAGTGAGGACTATGACGGAGTAGGAAAGTGTATTGAAATACTAAATGTTGGAAGCAATAAAATAAAATGATAATCCGCAATATCCCCAAATGTATTATCTTTGTAATTGAAAAAATCATAGCCAAATGAAGTTGTTGGATTTTGCAAAACATTTCGACAGCGAGGAAGCTTGTGAAAAGTACCTCAAGGAAACTCGCGAAAAAGAAGGTATAAAGTGCAGCCGCTGTGGCTGCGAGAAACAGTACTGGAACCGTTGCCACAAACGCTGGATGTGTGCCAAGTGCGGACATGAGACCACCCTCAGGTCGGGCACGGTTATGCACGGCAGCAACCTTCCATTGCTGTACTGGTTCACAGCCATTCACTTGCTCACGTCCACAAAAAAGACGTTCTCAGCA
>FNBQ01000025.1 GCA_900102385.1 Bacteroidales bacterium KHT7
GATGGATAATTTTGCCTCACACTCGACAGTCGAGAAAGTTGTGTCAAAGTCGGAACGGCAGACAGTCCGCGGGTGCAATGCTCCAAAGGTTCTTCCGTGGGTACATATCGCCATTTCAAACGCCAAGTCGTTGTTCACAGACATGTATCACGGAATCAAGGAGGAGTTTCTTCAAGAATACTTGAATGAATTCTGCTACAAATTCAACCGTAAATATTTCGGTGACAGGATGTTCGACCGATTAGTTATCGCTGCCGTTTCGTATAAGCCTACGTTTGAGCACAAATTATATAACGGCAGGGCGAATTGCGGATAATCATTATAAATAATATAAAGGAAACTGAGGATTTTGACTTTATCCTGCAAATAGACGATACGATTTATATGAAAATTTTTTATATGCCAGATGATTCATACGAAAATGGTGTTGTACAAACTTTTTGTGTATTTTGCCCAACAGATACATTTTACGATGATATTATTTGCGACTACAATGAAAGCGATGATTTAAAAACATTTGTCAGAGAATAAAATTAGCCCAGATTCTCGTTATTCAATAGAACATGCAACTTTTGGAGATGCAGGTCTTTGTACAATGTTTTTATACCCGGACAAGTCTTGCCACCTTCGGGAATTTAAGCCGAAAAAGGACTATCAAACAGAACAAAAGTAAAAAAATATATGAGATGTATCTTTACATTTTATTCAATTGGTGTATTCAGAAAAAAACGTATATTTGCAAAAATCTTTGGCTGGCAACGTAAAGTTGCTTAATACGTGATTTTTTAACGACCTATTACATAATGAAAAGAAGTATTTTTATATTAATCAGTTTGCTATGTTCCCTTCTATACAGAACGGAAACTTTAGCACAATCCAAATTTACAGATTACTGTTTATACAAAGACACGATGGACGTAGACTTGTATTGCATAAATGTCTTTTCTTTGGAAGTAATGAAGCATATAAGTATTTTTCTTCACGCACACAAAAACAAGTTGGTGAAAGTTTGCCAGCTTTCTACTTGTACATAATGTTATCGTGCAATGTCGAAATGTACACATCCGACATTATATGTGACAAGAAGAATGGTTTAAAAAGAATTAAAGTATATCCAAATTAGTTCTTGCTTGTGGGGATTTGTACTCCCCACAAATAAACGCAATTAAAGCAGAAATGAAGAAAGCAATAATAACATCAGCAACCATAGTTGTGACACTCGGTTTTATGCTATTACGTGATTATCATAACTATTTTTATGGTAAAAGTTTTATAAATTACCATCTGCTTCCTTATGGATTAACTCCTGAATATTACAAGGATTACGTCTTAGAGAATGGCAAAAGTGTACCGATAGAGAGTTTCTATTTAATTACGGATCATTCAGAATTCTTTGGTCCAGGCACGCCTATCCCTATTGATTCCCCTAATTCAACATTTGATATAGACTCAATAAAAAGTTACTATTACAATAAAGATAGTATTTTTGTATATTGTGTTGACGAGGAAAACAGGCCTCATTGGATTATACCTGTCAGAGAGAAAGACGGCTGGGTGGTTTTTGATGAAATAAAAAATGTCCAAATAAATAATTTGGCTAAATACAAATGTGTTTCAGACTTTTATGATTAATGACACATAATCATTTTTATACAGAAAAACTGCGCCTTCCACCAATCAGAAAGCGCAGTTTCTGCCAACCACACATACCGTTTTAAATCTGAAAACGGACGTATGTTCTGTCGTCAAAACTATTGTTGCCCTCAACCATAGCCTTTGTAGCCATATTCTTGTCGTAGCACAGGGGGTCTTCCTTCAGAATGGCAGCAAGGTGTGCCTCGGTATCGTAGAGCGTAGGGCACAATACCGGATAACCGTCTGATGCCAGAATAACATCGCCGCTATAATCGGCAAGCGGTATCGTCTTGATGTGTTCGCCAACGATTTTAAAACCGTCAACCACTCCGTAGGCAAACTCGCCGGCATCCGGGTTGTTCTGGCATACACATTGCTGTTTAAGCAGCGGCATTATAGCCTTGCGCCCCGTATCGTCGGCAAGCAACTGGCCAACCGTCTTTCCGCCAAGCATCTCGAGCCTTAGCATCGTGCTTCGCATCTTGGCAAGAGCAGCCTCGAGCGGCTTGCTGTTCTCGTAGAGCGTGCCGCCAACCTTTGCCAAGCAGTCGCCTATCTGCCAAATCTCACGTCGATAGTCCGAATAGATAACCACGCTACACGTCGGTCTGTCGGCAGGATTTTCTTTCATCCTATCCATCAATCCGTTAGAATTATAAAAGTCGGCAATAGTGTTAGTCATAAGTCTTGCAGCCTGCCCCACGGTACTACGGCGCGACATCTCGGCTATGCAATCGCCCACAAGTTTGGCTGCCACAAACCCCGAACGCATCCCGCCGAATGAAAAGTTACCCTTGCTGGTAGAGCCATCGATAACCGCCACATAGTCGTCGGTAATTACAAGTCTGTCTTCGCAAGGCTGCGTATCGTTTTTTCCTTTTGAAAACTGTTCAATTATATCCATACTACGCTTTATGTCAGTATATTTGAATGATTTTTTGTAGTTTCGCGCCACAAATTTAATATTTTTTTTCTTTATGACATTATTTTTATTTATCTTTGCACCCCGAAATAGAACTGAAAAAGTAATAAATTTTAAACTAAATAAGAAAAAATGATCGTAGTTCCAGTAAAAGAGGGCGATAGCATCGAAAAGGCTCTTAAGAAGTTCAAAAGAAAGTTCGAGAAGACAGGTGTTGTTAAAGAGTTGAGAGCACGTCAGCAGTTTGACAAGCCATCTGTTAAGAACCGTCTTAAGAGAGAGAAGGCTGTTTATGTACAGCAGCTTCGCCGTGTTGAGGAATAATATTTTATTCAGTCAAGCATAAAAAAATCCCATTCACATTTTGTGAGTGGGATTTTTTTTGTACCTTTACACCACTTATTATAAAAAGCACGAAATAAGCCATATTTAAATCGATAATTATCAGACAAATATGAAATCACGTTTAACTGTATTTATAATACTCGCAATGTGTGCCGTGTTCTCGTATGCGCAGAACTATGTCTATTCCGTAACAGCCGGAACATCGTGGGCACGAGAGGAGTTCCACAAGCAAGAAAGAATGCAGCGCAACCTTAACAAGCAGTTGCCGCCACTCGGAAACGGAGCACCCGACTTCAGACGCACATTCAACAATATCGTATATGCGTACCGCAAGCATAATACATACAACGACAGTATCTTCATGAACCTGAGCCACGACAAGTGGACAAGCATGTTTAAGCGTAGGGCACGAAAGTATTCGGACATCTACACTTCTACAAACATGGAGATAACAAAACTGAAGGACTACTTCGAGAGCGACAGCGTGCCCGAGGCTGCATACGACTCGCTGTACTACTGGACGCGCAACCTGTACCATCGCAACATTAACGACATATTCCTGTACGAGAACCTTATGGATATTCTGCTGCCCCACTACGAGGAGAAGCAGGATATCGAGCACCTTATATTCTGCTACATGTGCTCGGGACTTCTTAACTACCAATGTTCGCGAATGGGCGACCGCGAGGCCGAGATGCGCTCGGAACTATACTATCACAAGGTTATGAACCTGAGCGACCGCTTTCCACACTTCCGCAATCCGCTTAACCGCTTCTACTTCATAGCAGCATTCGTAAACCTGTCGCTACTGCACACACAGGCCGGCAACATATCGCTTGTAGAAAGCCGGGAGATTGCAAACAACATCCAGAAGATGTACGCAACACGCGAGGTTCGCGAGATTTTCCGCCGCGACAGTCTGCTTAACGAATTTGCAAAATGGAGTATCGATCTGTTCCACTTCCGAGGCATTGCCACTTACATAAGCCGCGGACAGAACAATCCGGAACTGCGCGACCAACTCTACGATGCCTATATTGCCACTTGCAAGAGAATTAACTATAAGTTCGAAGAACAGAAAAACAGATACTACAGTCTGTTACGCTACGACGACCTCCTGATTGAGGCGTACATGGGACATATAAGTTGGGACAAGGCTCTTGCCCAGATTAACAAACTAACGGAAAACGACCCTAACCTGCAATTCGACCCCGGCGCGCCGAAGCTGAAAATCAACTACATGAACAATCTGTTCGAGACCGAGCTTGCCGTGCTTGAGCACACAACCATGAGCGAAAAGAAACGCGGCATATACATGAAGAATCATCTTAACAACCTGCTCGACATCTTCTCGCGCTATCCTCACGGTCAGTATCCGTTCGAGAAGGGAATGATTCTGTCTAACATCGCAACACGTCCTTCAATACTTAAATATCTCTCATCTAAAGAGCGTCGCGAGCTTCTGTTCTCGCTCATCGTCGTTGAACAGCCAACAACATACGTTCATGTATCAATGGTTGCCGACCTTTCAAAAATTCTGGCAGAGGGCATGATAAAGAACCATCCTGAGTTCTTCGCTGGAATTCCGGGATATCCAACGGCATACGACGTGGTTGAGAAGAAGGATTCGCTCATAGACTTTGTGTACTATGCCGCCATCTATCACGACCTCGGAAAAATCTGTATGCCAACAATTATAAACAACTGTTACAGAAAGTTGACGAACCACGAGTTCGACATAATCCAGATGCATCCGGAGAAATCGCTTCCGTTCTTCGCCATAGACGAGTCGCTGAAGAAATATCAGGACATCGCACTCGGGCATCACAAATGGTTCGACGGCGACGGATATCCGCCAAAATTCAAGAACAGAAAATCACCGTACTTCCCTATCATCTGTCTCGTAACGGTTACCGACTGTATGGATGCCGCCACCGAGAACATCGGTCGAAACTATCACACTCCAAAGTCGTTCGAAACGGTGATGCAGGAGTTCGACGAACTTTCGGGAACGCAGTTCAACCCTAAGTTGATATCGTTCATAATGTCGAACAAGGATGTGTACGAGAAACTGAAACAGCATGTAAGCACAGGACGTTACGACAATTACTACAAACTTTACACAAGATACTGGAAGGATAAGGAGAAAGAAAAATAAACAAAAAAGCGTGCAACTCTTTGGGGCTGCACGCTTTTATTCTACATCTAACATTCCGCTTTTTTTCATGTCGAACGGAGTGATTTTCATCTCGCCCAACTCGCCTATGTATCTCCGTCGCCAAAAATCGGTAAGCGATGAATGAAGAACCCAGTTCTGCGTCTCGAACAGACTTTCAACATCGTTCAAATGCCCTTTAAATCCCTTGCAGATGACGACATAATCAACCTTCAGCCTCTTCTCGGCAATACGATAGTTCCATCTGTCCGAATCGAGCATCAGAATCGTCTTTCCGCCAACCGACAGCAATCCGTCAGTCTCAGCCCAATCATCGTGCGAAATCTGGCATACGGTCTTTCCGTAACTAACAAATCCGATTTCAGGATTGCCGAAACTATCGCAGACATACATCTGCTTTCGGTCTGAAACAAGGCAATAAATCTGGCTCACAACAAGCAGAAGCACAAACACCATTCCTACTTGCAGAACACGCACATCTGCCTTTCTGAGCATCTTGTAAACGGCTACCAGCACAAGATACATCAACACCACCTGAACAATAGTCGGATAGAACGGTCCGACAGATGCGCCCCACAATCCGTCCACAAAATCGGTACAAGTATTCAATACAGAAACCTCGGCACCTATACACCACGACGCTATTTGTGTAATGCCCGGAACAACGGCACACAACGGCAGCATAGCAAACAACGAGCCGACAATTACGAACACCAGCGGAACGGCAAACAAGTTGGAGATGAAAAAATACGATGGGAAATTGTGGAAATAGAGAATACTAAGCGGAGCCACGCCAATCTGCGCCGCAAACGATACAGAAATTATCCCGAAAGCATATTTCAGAACCCTATTATTCTGAAAACGGTTGCTGAAAAACGGCTGGAACTTCATTATCGCAAGGCAAGCCATAAATGAAAGTTGAAAACCTACATCATACAAAGCACCCGGTGAGACAAGCAGAATGGCAGTAGCAGCAAACATCAAGTTTCCGACGCTCCAGACTTCTCTTCTAAGCCATGCAGCTATAATACAGAGCGTAGTAAGAATGGCAGCACGAACGAGCGAATAAGGCATTCCCACGACCATAACGTAGCCCCACAGAAATGCGATTATTAAAAGCGAAGCAACAGCCTTTGCCCTTCCCTTTCGGAATATGCCGAAAAGGACATAACTGAGAATACAATAGATAATTCCAAGATGCAAACCCGACAAGGCAAGGATATGGCTTATGCCCACACGCGAATACTTCTGCCGCGTGTCGTAAGTCAGCCCCGACCTATCGCCAAGAACAAGAGCCCTTACAATCGCCTCTTTCTCCTCATCAAGCGCAAGCGACAGGATTACATTCTCTATCGCATCGCGAGTTTTCTTCAAAAGCGAATGGCTCGACGCCCCCCGATAATCGGCTATATGGTTGCCGTAGACAACCGACGTTCCGCCCACTCCCCGACTTTTAAGATAGAGTTCCTCGTTCCATTCGTAACGATTGCCGGTCGTGCAAGGCGAATACATCTGCGAGTAGAAAGTTATCGTATCACCTTCGCAAAAATCATGGTTCGCCGACTTCTTATCTTTCAGGAAGACGAGTCTGCAACGTATATCAGGAATCGGCTCGACATTTCCAACCGTATCAAGAGCCATAAAGCAGTCGCCATTCAGACGGACATATTTTTCGCTGTTCTTCTGAATATCGCGAACCACGACAGAATAAAGTTTCTGCTCATCGCTCCACTCGTACGAATGTGAACGGTAAAAACAAAGCGTGCGCACCGTGCCGAGAAGCACGAAGCACACGCCTAACAAGACAACAGAAATATAATTCCGTTTAGAATAGAATGAAAATGCCATGCAGCACAGAACCGCAAGCCCTAAGAGCGGCAACATACAGCCGGATGGCAGGAAGCCAGCCAGCACAATTCCGGCAATTATGGGCAGCAGAACCCTTATCATCAACTACAGAGCCTTCAAGTCTTTTATCATCTTTATCGGGTCTTCAGCCTTGAAAACGGCACTTCCTGCCACAAGAGCATCGGCTCCGGCATCCGAAAGAAGTTTTCCTGTCTCAAGGTTCACGCCACCATCAATCTCGATAATGGCATTCAGTCCCATGCGGTTGCGCATCTCCTTCAGCTGCTCAACTTTTTTCAAGGTATTCTGAATGAACTTCTGACCTCCAAAGCCCGGATTGACACTCATCAGAAGAACCATATCCAACTCGGGCAAAATATCCTCGAGCATACACACAGGCGTAGCCGGATTAAGCGTCACGGCAGCCTTCATGCCAGCCTGCTTTATCTGCTGAATCGTGCGATGCAGATGCGTGCATGCCTCAAAATGTACGTTCATCATATATGTGCCAAGGTCGCGAACCTCGCTCACAAACTTGTCCGGCTGAACAATCATCAGATGCACGTCGAGCGGCTTCTGACTCAATTTTGCAACATATTTAAGAACAGGGAATCCAAAACTGATGTTCGGCACAAACACGCCGTCCATAATATCAATGTGAACCCAATCGGCATCGCTGCTGTTCAACATCTCGAAATCGCGTTCAAGATTGGCAAAGTTAGCCGACAACAAAGAAGGTGAAATAATCTTGCCCATCAGTTCCACGACATTGTTAGATATGTTCCTTTACTTACCGCGCAGGCATTATAGTTGTGCGCAAAGTTACGGATAAAATCGAGTGTTTTCTTCGATGGTCTCAAAACCACCTTACGCGACTTTAATGATGATGCTTTCTTTACTAAAGTAGAATCTTTCTCCATAGGCAGAAACTTTTTAATGTTTCTGATAAAACGAAAAAACACTCTGCATTATTGTGCAGAGTGCTCGTTTTAATATTGGAAAAGCATATTTTTTTCTTCAGCAAGTTTTCTGAGGTTCAGAATTGCATAGCGCATTCGCCCCAGAGCCGTATTGATGCTAACGCCCGTAATGTCCGAAATTTCCTTGAAACTAAGCTCCTGATAGTAGCGCATTCTTATTATCTCGCGCTGGTCTTCGTTCAGAAGAGTTATGAGATAATTCAGCTCGTCGATGGTCTGGTCGGCTACAATGTTATCCTCGATATTACTTTCGAGCAACTGACTGTAGTCGTACAAGTCGACATCATACTCGTCGTTGCTGACGGTATTGTCGTGCTTCTCGAGTCTGAACACATCGAAAACCTTGTTATGCGCAATGCGCATAAGCCACGATGAGAACTTGCCACTCTCCGAATAACCACCCTGCTTTAGAGTGATGATGGCCTTAATAAAAGTCTCTTGAAACAAGTCTTCAGCCAACGCCTCGTTGTGTACGAAACCATAGATATAGTTGTACACTTTGGTGTTGTAGCGACTAAGGAGTGCATCAAATGCCTCATTATTACCCTGAACATAAAGTTTAACCAGTTCCTCATCGGAATGGCTCTTGTATGATTTCATAATTTAAACAATTTTTGTTAGAGTAAAAATTGGCTATAGGCTTAATGGTTTAAATTAAAAACTAATTATTCGTAAAACTACTCTGCAAATGTCGCTTTTTTTAGCGAGAAAAGCAAACATATTCTTACTTTTTTTACATCAAAAATGATAAATAGATACAAAAATCCACTATCATCTGCCAGAATAACAGCGAATAATGCTTCATAACATAAATTTAACCCAAAACGGTCATTAGAAAAAATAAGTAGCAAAATGTAAGTTGGTTTAATTATTCAGAGTCAATCATTAGCACTTTATGCTTATATTTTTATAGGCTCCGGATACTTATCTGAACATTATGTAAGGCAAAATTTCTAATGACCGATTTGGGTTTAACAAGAAATTCGATGCTATTACCTGACAAGCCACAAAAAAAGGAGTACTAAAACGTACTCCTTTTATAATGATTCAAATCCTTTACAGATTTTAATTAAGCTTCTGCCTCAGCTACTACAACTACAGGAACCTCAACAGTAACCTCCTTGTGAAGCTTAAGAACAGCCTTAAACTCACCAAGAGCCTTGATATCCTTCATTGAAACAACCTTCTTGTCAATAGCAAAACCCTTCTTGTTAAGTTCTTCAGCAACGTTTGCTGCAGTAACTGAACCATAAACTGCACCAGCAGCGCTAACCTTAACAGCCAACTGAAGAGCAACGTCCTTCAAGCTGTCAGCAAGAGCCTGAGCCTCGTTCTTGATCTTCTCAAGTTTCTTAGCCTTCTGCTTCAACTCCTCTGCAAGAATCTTCTTAGCAGATGCTGTAGCAACGATAGCCTTACCAGTAGGGATAAGGAAGTTACGACCATAGCCGTTCTTCACTGTAACGATGTCGTTCTTGAAACCTAAGTTCTGAACGTCTTCTTTCAATATAATTTCCATACTTGTCCCTCCTTTTTATTATTTCATCATATCAGTTACAAATGGAAGCAAAGCCAAGTGGCGTGCTCTCTTCACTGCCTGAGCAACACGACGCTGGAACTTCAATGAAGTACCTGTAATACGACGTGGAAGAATCTTACCCTGCTCATTCAAGAACTTCTTCAAGAATTCAGGATCCTTGTAATCGATGTACTTAATACCGCTCTTCTTGAAACGGCAATACTTTTTCTTCTTAACATCTACGGTTGGTGGAGTTAAGTATCTGATTTCTGATTGCTGTGCCATAATTAATTCCTCCTTTTTTTAATTACTTGTTTCTTCTCTTAGCAGCATACTCTGCAGCGTACTTGTCCAACTTAACGGTCAAGTAACGGAGCACGCGCTCGTCACGACGGAAGTTAACCTCCAACTTAGCGATTGTTGCAGGCTCTGCCTTAAACTCGATCAACTGATAGAAACCTGTTGACTTCTTATCGATTGGATAAGCCAACTTCTTCAGGCCCCAGCTTTCTTCATTGATAATCTCGCTGTTTTCTTCAGCAAGGATACCTTTGAATTTCTCTACCGCTTCCTTCATCTGCTCATCAGATAAAACGGGAGTTAAAATGAAAACGGTTTCGTACTGATTCATACTACTTTGTTTATTAATTAAATGTTCTATGCAAAAATGCGGTGCAAAATTAAGGCATTTAGACTGAAAAAACAAATTTTTTCGTTAAAAAAACTAAAAAACATAAAAAACGTCACGACTTTTTCATATAATTCAGATGCAAACAATTATATTTGCAAACAGTTTCATTCACAACGGTTAATATATCATATTATTATGGTAAACAACTTTGACTACGACCTCAACATAATTTTCGCAATCCTGAACGGAAGGGTTACAACAGCAATCAACAAACAGTTTCTGAGAAACTGCAAAGAGGAAAAGCTGGACATAACCCCCGAACAATGGACTGTGCTCGTACATCTGGTAAACAACAACGGTGTTACGCAGCAGGCTCTTTGTAATGCCACATTCAAGGACAAGCCAAGCATGACCCGCCTTATTGACAACATGGAGAAGATGGGACTCGTGACGCGACTTGCCAACAAAAAAGACAGGCGAATAAACCAGATTCAGCTTACGCGAAAAGGCAGGGATACAGAAAGACGTTCGGCAATCATCGCTATCAAGACGCTGAAGGAAGCACTCGAGGGCATTAATGTTGAGGATATCGCAATATGTCAGGACGTTCTTAAAAAAGTGTTCAAAAACATGCAGGGATAGTTTTTTTCCTGTTTATCTTATTTTTTCTCGCCTTTTATTTCGTAAAGTCAAGAATTATTGTTTTCTTTGTAGACAATAAAACGAATAAAAGTAAAACGTAATATATATTATAGAATGAAAAACCTTGGTATAATAATTATTATTATCGCTGCCATCGCTTTGGTTGCATGCGGTATCATGGGTGAGGTAAACAACAACTATATCACATTCGGTTGTGTTGGTTTGGCAGTTGTAGGTCTGATTGTTCATATTATTGTAAACAAAAGGATAACTGAATAGTCTTACTCATATATTCGGAAGAAATAAAAAGCCCTAAAGTTTTCAAAACTTTAGGGCTTTTACTTTGCCTGTATCTTTTCTTAATCTATTCCCGGAGCAATGAGCTTATAGCCCTTTCCGTGAACATTCAGAATCTCGACCTCTGGATCGGCGCGCAACAGCTTGCGCAGTTTTGTGATATACACATCCATACTGCGGGCGTTGAAATAATTGTCATCAACCCAAATAGCCTTCAGGGCATAGTCACGCTGAAGGATTTCTGTTCCGTGAGTACAGAGAAGCGAGAGAAGTTCGCACTCCTTTGTTGTCAGTTTTATTGGCTCCCACTCGTCGTTTACTGCACTCAGAGTCTGCTTCTGCGTATCGAAGATAAACTTGCCCAATCTGTACTGGAAGCTGTTATCCTTCTGCTGCTGAATCTTTACACGGCGCAAGATTGCCTCGATGCGCGATGTTAGCTCTTCCATAGAGAATGGCTTAGCCACATAGTCGTCACCTCCGAGTTTGAAGCCCTCCAATATGTCTTCCTTTTCAGCCTTGGCAGTAAGGAATATGATAGGTACTGTTGGATTTGATGCACGAACCTCTGTTGCCAACGTAAAACCATCTTTCTTAGGCATCATCACATCGAAAACGCAAATATCAAATACTGCTCGCTGAAATGCCTTATAACCTGCCTCACCATCGGTACACAACTCAACAGTGAAGTTTTTTGCCTGCAGATACTCCTTGAGCAATGCGCCAAGGTTCTCATCGTCTTCACAGAGCAAAAGCCGTACTTTATCGTCTTCCATGACTTTAGTTGTTTTTAATAATAGGTATAGTTATAAAAAATCTTGTTCCCTTGCCGAGTTCGCTGTCGCACTTTATCGTGCCCTTGTGCTCCTCGACTATCTTGTTTACGTATGCAAGACCAAGGCCGAAGCCCTTAACGTTATGAACGTTGCCTGTATGCACACGATAGAATTTTTCGAACACACGCTTCACATCGTCTTTCTTTATTCCGATGCCATTGTCCTGAACAGAAATTCCGATGCGGTCTTTCCCTACGTTTGCCGTGGTGATTACAAGCCTCAGCGGAATTTCCTCGCGACGATATTTCACGGCATTGTCCATCAGGTTGAAGATAACGTTAGTGAAATGCATCTCGTCTACATACACCATCGCGCTCTGCGCATTCAGTTTCATCTCGATGCTTCCTCCAACCTGCTCTATCTTCAGGCGGAACGTCTTTGTCACGCCCTCAATCAGCTCGTTGCAATTCAGTTCAACCTTTTTCAGGGTGGTTTCCTGTTTTTCAAACATAGACATCTGAAGGACCTTGTCTACCTGAAAGCGAAGTCTCTTTGTCTCGTCGTTAATAACTCCGCTTATCTTCTTCAGCATTGCCGGCGACTTTGCCAGACTCTCGTCCTTCAGCATCTGCGCAGCGAGCGATATGGTTGATATCGGAGTCTTGAACTCGTGCGTCATGTTGCTTATGAAGTCGCTTTTTATTTCCGATAGTTTTTTCTGACGGAATATGAGATATATTGTAAACACGAATGTTGCAAGCAAAATGATGGTAAAGCACACCGATGGCACCATAAGGCGCATTGATCCCGTGATGTAGCTCGAGTAATCCGGAAAATGAACCTCTACAAAGGCATTGTCCTTGTCGTCCATCCACTTGAACATCTTTGCGCGGTAGAACACCTCGTTTTTCTCCTCGGTATAGTCGGAGCAGCGATAGAGCACATTGCCCTTTGCGTCGAGCACCTTGATATGATAAGGCATCATCAGACCATTGTCTCGCAACTCGTTCTTGACCTCCTGGTCGAGCATTCTGAAGTTTATCCTTTTCTTCAACTGAAGACCTCTGCCCGCCTCTATCATAGAATACACGGCCTTGTCGAGCGTTGCGCGGCGATTCATATACATTTTTTTGATGACATCGCCCATCTGACTTCTGCTCACATCGCCGATTACAGCTTTAGGTCTGTTGTCGCGGCGATTGTCGAACGTTGTCTGCTCGAAGGTTGTGTAATGACTTCTAACCTTCTGTACGTTAGTATCGACCTCTTCGCTTGCATACATCGAATCTCTCAGATTCTCGCGAACAAGGTTTTCGAGATACAATCGGCTTTCGTTTAGTTCCACATTGCTAACCGCTTCACTAAGACTGCGGTTAACATTCTCGTCGAACTGTGCCTTGCGAAGCGTTACAAATCGGGTCATGTAGTTTATCTGCAAGAAGAGCAGAACCAGAAACGATAAGCTCATGCCCACACCAAGCGCCCATATTGTAGCTCTTTTCATACTACAAAGATATACATTTTTCACCTAAATGAGGTTTAACATTGGTGAAAAAATGTAAAAAAACTGGTTGAATTTACATTTCAGAAGAAAAACTGTGCCATAGCGCATCGTTTGGGACCGGTGCAACCACGTCGATATCTATCTTCGATACAGGATGAACAAACTGTATTCTGCGTGCATGAAGGCTTATACTTCCATCGGGATTACTGCGTTTAGCACCATATTTCAAGTCGCCTTTTATCGGACATCCCATCTTGGCAAGTTGGCATCTGATTTGATGATGGCGACCTGTCTTCAAGTCAATCTCAAGCAGCGTATAATTATCGCTGTGCGCAATGACTTTGTAATGTAGAATAGCCTTCTTTGAGTTCGGAACTTCCTTGTCGTAGGCATAACTTTTATTCTGCTTCTCATTTCGCACAAGCCAATGAACAAGTTCGCCTTCGGGATTCTTGGGCGCATCCTTGACAATAGCCCAGTATGTTTTATGAACATCTTTGGTTCTGAACATCTCGTTAAGGCGGGCCAATGACTTTCCTGTACGGGCGAATGTGACGACTCCGCTCACCGGACGATCGAGACGATGCACTACGCCAAGAAAGACATTTCCCGGCTTGGCGTACTTCTCCTTGATATACTGCTTTACAGTCTCACTCAGCGGAACATCGCCAGTCTTGTCGCCCTGAACAATCTCCGAACTGCTTTTGTTTACAATAATTATGTGATTATCTTCGTAAAGAACCTCCATTTATACAAAAATATACGCCCCTACCATCTTTCAGGCAAGGGCGTAGGTTATTTAATATATTCTGCAAAAATTACATATTCATACCGCCATCGACCTGAATAACCTGACCGCTGATGTATGATGACATGTCAGATGCAAGGAATACTGCACATTTTGCTATATCCTCAACCTGACCGCCGCGGCGAAGCGGAATAGACTTAATCCACTCCTTGCGGATATCCTCAGACAACTGAGCAGTCATGGCTGTCTCGATGAAGCCCGGAGCAATAGCGTTTGCACGGATGCCCTTTGCACCCATCTCCTGAGCGATAGACTTAGCAAGAGCGATAAGACCAGCCTTTGATGCAGCGTAGTTACACTGAGCAGCATTTCCGTGAACACCTACGACAGATGCCATGTTGATGATAGAACCGCTGCGCTGACGCATCATGATTGGAGTACAAGCATGAATGAAGTTGAAAGCAGACTTAAGATTTACTGCGATTACAGCATCCCACTGAGCCTCTGTCATACGAAGCATCAAACCATCTTTTGTGATACCTGCATTGTTTACAAGAATATCGATAGAGCCGAAGTCTTCCTTAACCTTGTTTACAACCTCTTCGCTCTGTGCAAAATCAGCAGCATTTGAAGCGTAGCCTACGCACTTTACGCCAAGAGCAGCGATTTCAGCCTCAGTAGCCTTACCGTTCTCATCGATTACAAGGTCAGTGAAAGCGATGTTAGCACCTTCCTGAGCAAACTTCAAGGCGATAGCCTTACCGATACCACGAGCAGCACCTGTGATAAGCGCTGTTTTTCCTGTTAATAGTCCCATAATTATTTTTTAAATTTATTTTATTTCTTACCAAGAGCCTTGCGAATGAAGCGGGCAACAAGCGGAGCAGCCGTTTCTTCGGTGAGGCCTCTACCTATTCTTCCAAAAATGTAAGGAACCTCGAGTCCCTTTACGCAATAGTGAGCAATATCAGCCGTGAGGTCGACATTCTCAATATCAAAAACGCCAAGTTTATTGCCCTCTTCCATCACCTTGCGGAATGCCATAATCTCTTTACGGTCGAAACTCTTGCGCACACTTTCCACGCCCCAGATGTCTCTGAAAAATTCGGCACGGAGATTTCCGTTCCTATAGACTGTTTCCTTTACACTATTCAGGTGAGTATATATAAGTTCTATGATTTTTTGGTCGGGCGTTGTATCTTTGGCAGCAACCCCCATCAGTTTGTCACTTAGCCTATCAAGTTCAGACTGAACAACAGACATGAAAATTTCTTCTTTACTGTCAAAATAAGTGTACAACGTACGTCGACCAAAACCTGAGGCTATGGCAATATCATTCATCGTGGTATTCTCTACACCCTTCTGTGCAAAGAGCTTTCGAGCAACATCAATAAGCTTGTCTTTTGTTTTTGATATCGGCATAAGTATTCAAACTATTCTGCAAATATACAATTTTTTTCATTTCGACATCAATTTATACTCTATTTTTCCCCATGTGCCAAAGTTTTAACACTATTTTTTTTGATATTTATTTTTTTATGCTACTTTTGCAAATACTATTGTACACAATAGTTATGGCAAACCGAAAGAGTCGGACACAAAGCCATATTGAACGGAATATGCAAAAATAAGGCGGTGCTTTGTCACTGCCTTATGTTGTTTTCAGAAGATGCAAAATTGACGGTCACACAAAGCAATTCTGCATTTTTGATATAAATATATTAGGTATAAAACAGAAAAATTACATATTTTTCGAAAAAATATAAAATTTTGTCTTAAAAAATTTGGCTGAATCCATTTTTTGCCGTAATTTTGCATCGCAATTCAGGAATGAACGACAGTTCAACACTGAATAACTAACATCGCGGAGTGGAGCAGTTGGTAGCTCGCCAGGCTCATAACCTGGAGGTCGTTCGTTCGAGTCGAGCCTCCGCAACTTTAAAACCAAGAGATTCTTCTCTTGGTATTTTTTTGCTCTAAAATGAAAAGGACAATGACACTGAAAGGTGGTGAAACGGTACACCGCGGACGCATTGAGGTTATATGCGGAAGCATGTTCTCTGGCAAAACAGAAGAACTTATAAGAAGACTGCGCCGCGCCGAATTTGCAAAGCAAAGCATAATGGTCTTTAAGCCCGCGCTCGACATAAGATACAGTGCAGACGACGTTGTCACCCACAACGGTCTGTCGGTATCGTCTACCCCTATTTCGAGTTCGGCAGAGATTTGCGAACAAGCCTGCGGATTTGATGTCATTGGAATTGACGAGGCACAGTTCTTCGACGAAGGACTTGTTGATGTCTGCAACAGTCTGGCATACAAAGGTACAAGGGTGATAATCGCCGGACTCGACCTAGACTATACAGGAAAGCCGTTCGGTCCGATGCCTTCGCTTTGCGCCATAGCCGACGATGTTACGAAAGTGAATGCCATCTGCGTAAAATGCGGTTCGCTGGCATACATCTCGCACCGCATAATTGCAGCCGAAGGTCAGGTTCTGCTTGGCGAAACGCACGAGTACGAGCCTCTTTGCAGAGAATGCTACAATAAAGTAAATATCAAAAAAATAGAGGTAAATTTAACTTAAAAGTGAATGCAACGTGAAAGCCCCCGCTCTTATTCGGAGCGGGGGCTTTATTTTTGTTCTGTAATACAGAATCTTACTTCTTGTATGAATCGAGCTGATCGGCAGTCATGCGGCTAACCCAATTGTAGTTCTTCTCAACCTCGCTCTCTGCAAGATTAACATAAACGTTAAGCGACTTTGCAAAGAGTTCTGGAGCCTTTGTTGCATTCTGAAGCAACAAATGAGACATGACGATTGAGCCTGTCATATCGTACAAGTGGCGAGAACAGATATCGAGCAACTCCTGATTTTCAGCCTCCTTAACGGTTGCAATGCTTTCATTAAGTTTGCCAGCCATAGCCTTTATGCGATCGAGATAAGACTCGAACTCTGCTGTTGTCTGGACATTCTCAAAGTCCTGAATAACCGAACTGTAGAATCCGTTTGTGATGTAGCGGATAGCAGCAACAGTCTGCAACTGAGTAGTACCCTCGTAGATTGAAGTGATACGAGCATCGCGATACAAACGCTGGCAAGCATACTCGAGCATGAAGCCAGAACCTCCGTGAACCTGAATACAATCGTAGGCATTCTGGTTTGCATATTCAGAGTTCATACCCTTTGCCAACGGAGTGAACGCGTCGGCAAGTTTAGCAAACTTCTTCTGCTCTGCACGCTCCTCTGGAGTAAGTTTGCGGCTGCGAGCGATATCGTCGAGAGCCTTGTAAATATCGACATAGCGAGATGTCTGATAAAGCAATGCACGACCGGCATCAAGTTTAGCCTTGATGTTTGAAATCATCTCGTAAACGGCAGGGAACTCGATGATTGCCTTGCCAAACTGCTTACGGTCCTTGGCATAAGCCAAAGCCTCGTTGTAAGAAGCCTGAGAGATTCCGACGCTCTGTGCAGCGATACCAAGACGAGCACCATTCATAAGTGCCATGACATACTTGATAAGTCCGAGTTTGCGGTCGCCGCAGAGTTCAGCCTTTGCATTTTTGTAGACAAGCTCGGTTGTTGGAGAACCGTGGATACCCATTTTGTTCTCGATACGACGAACATCAACACCGCCATCGCGCTTGTCGTAGATGAACATTGACAAGCCACGGCCATCGCGTGTGCCAGCCTCTGAACGGGCAAGAACCAAGTGGATGTCAGAATCGCCGTTTGTGATAAAACGCTTACAGCCATTCAGACGCCAGCAGTTGTTCTCTTCATCGAAAGTAGCCTTAAGCATAACGCTCTGCAAATCAGAACCAGCATCAGGCTCAGTCAAGTCCATAGACATTGTCTCGCCCTCGCACACACGAGGAATGAAACGATTGTGCTGATCTTCGTTACCGAACTCGTAAAGAGTCTCGATACAATCCTGCAAAGACCAGATGTTTTCAAGACCTGCATCGGCAGCCGAAACCATCTCGTTAGCAGCAGTATATACGGTGATAGGCAGATTAAGACCACCAAAACGACGTGGCATCGTCATACCGTTAAGACCAGCCTTCTTCAGAGCCTCCATATTTTCGTAAGTCTTTGATGCGTATCTCACTCTGCCGTTCTCGCAGTGAGGTCCTTCGGCATCAACATCCTCGGCATTAGGAGCGATAACGTTCTCTGCAATGTCGCCAAGAATATCGAGTACCCTTCCGTAATTATCCAACGCATCGGCATAATCCTGAGGTGCCTCGTCGTATTTATCCTTATCTTCGTAGTCGCGCTCCTTCAACTGAGCGATGCGCTCCATGAGAGGATTATTCATCTCGAACATCAGTTCGGGAACTCCGCTATAATAATTTGCCATAACTTTTACTTTGAATTCTGCTTGTAATACTTTATTAGTTTAGGAAGAACCTCCTCTACCGAGCCATTGATTACATAGTCGGCAATTGCGTTGATTGGAGCATTCTCGTCGGTATTGATAGAGATGATGATACCACTCTCCTTCATACCTGCAACATGCTGAATTGCGCCTGAGATTCCGCAAGCGATGTAGACCTTTGGACGGACAGTCACACCTGTCTGACCAATCTGAAGATCGTGATTGCAGAAGCCTGCATCTACAGCAGCACGGCTTGCGCCAACCTCGGCATGAATCTCGCGTGCAAAATCGTAAAGAAGGTCGAAACCTTCCTTGCTGCCAACACCATATCCGCCGGCAACAACGATTGGAGCACCCTTCAGGTTATTCTTTGCAGCCTCAACATGACGCTCGATAACCTTTGTTACATATTCAGCCTCTGGAACGAACTTTGCAACATCCTCAATTACGACCTCGCCCTTGTAGTTAGGGTCGAGAATCTCAGCCTTCATAACACCGCTACGAACGGTTGCCATCTGAGGACGGTTCTCTGGGTTAACGATTGTTGCAACGATGTTTCCGCCGAAGGCAGGACGAATCTGATAAAGCAGATTATCGTAGTGCTTGCCAAGCTTCTTGTCATCGTGAGGACCGATTTCGAGTGAAGTACAATCGGCTGTAAGACCGCTATGAAGAGCAGATGAAACGCGAGGACCAAGGTCGCGACCGACAACATCAGCACCCATCAAGCAAATCTGTGGTTTCTCCTGCTTGAACAAGTTTACAAGAACAGCAGTATGAGGCTTTGATGTGTAAGGAGCAAGTCCCGGATCATCGAAAATATGAAGTTTGTCAACGCCATAAGGAAGAATCTGCGACTCAACCTTTCCGACAATGCCTGAGCCGGCTGCGATAGCCTCTAACTGAACGCCCAGAGTATTGGCCAACTTGCGACCTTTTGTTAAAAGTTCCTGACTTACCTCGGCAACCTGAGTGCCTTCAAGTTCGCAATATACAAATACGTTGTTCATCTTGATTATCCTATTGTATGGTTAGCCAAAAGTTCCTGAATAAGACCGTTCATGTCGGCATCAGAACTTGTTAATACTTTACTTTCCTTAGCCTTGAAGACGATGTTCTCGACATTCTTGACCTTTGTTGGAGAACCGGCAAGACCGCACTGGCTCAAGTCAGCGTTCACGTCGGCGCAACTAAGCTGACCAATCTTAAGGTAAGGCTTCTTTTCATACTGGTCGGCATAAGGAAGGTCGGCGTATGTTGTATCCTTCTCCAACTCCATAGGTGCAAGGGCGCGCTTGTACTTCATTACAAGTTTGGCGTTGCGTGGACGACATGGAGCGGCCGAGCCGTTTACTGTAAGGACAAGAGGCAATGCGCTTTCAACTGTCTCTACACCGCCATCGATGTGACGCTTAACGGTGATGCGGCCATCCTTGCAGCTAAGAATCTCCTCGGTGTATGTAATCTGGTTAAGACCAAGCTTTTCTGCAACCTGAGGACCAACCTGTGCTGTATCGCCATCGATAGCCTGACGACCACCGATAATCAAATCTACATCCGGAGCAACATGCTTGATAGCTGTTGAAAGTGCGTAAGATGTTGCCAAAGTATCAGCTCCAGCAAAAGCGCGGTCTGTTAGCAGATAACCACCATCGGCACCACGATACATAGCCTCGCGGATAACCTCGGCAGCACGGCCGGGACCCATTGTGACAACTGTTACTGTCGAACCGGGATTTTCATCTTTCAATCTCAATGCCTGCTCAAGAGCATTCATATCTTCGGGGTTGAAGATTGCTGGAAGAGCAGAGCGATTCACTGTGCCTTCCGGTGTCATTGCATCAGGACCCACATTTCGTGTATCTGGAACCTGCTTTGCAAGAACTACGATTTTTAAGCTCATATTTGTTATAAGTTATAATTATAATTACATTCAAGTTTAACCTTACGGTGCCTACCCCTCTGGTAAGCTACGCAAAATTATACATTTTTGCCAATCCACAATGAAATTGAGCAAAAAAATTACATTTTTTAACAAATGTTTCGTTAAATATTGTATCTTTGCGATGTCACAAGATTAAGATAATAAGAGAGATAAGTTTTATATTATGAAGATTACACTGAGAGAAAAAATTATAACCATAGGCTTTTTATTTTCAGTAGGCTGCACTGCACAGGATTTTATTGTTGACGACATTGGCTACAACCGTCTTGCAAACAATACCGTGGAAGTTACAGCAAAGAGAAGCATGCACTATGTTGGCGATGTAACCATTCCGAAAAAAGTTGAGTACAATAAAATCAGTTACGAAGTGGTGGCTATTGCCGACGACGCCTTTTCGAGCAACACAAATCTTACAAGCGTAAACATTGAGGCAAAACTGAAACGAATAGGAAACAGCGCATTCTCAACGTGCACCTCGCTGAAAGAGATAAACATTCCGAAATCAACTTCGGAGATAGGCAAATATGCATTCCGTTCGTGCAAAATGCTCGGCAGCATTGAACTTCCGCAGAGCATCACGGCAATAAGCGAATGTTGCTTTACGGGTTGCACAAGTCTGACCAACATCGTTATTCCTAACGGAGTTACGAAAATTGATTTCTGCGCCTTCCGCGGATGCACGCAACTCTTATCGGTCGTGATGCCGTCGTCGCTTTCCGTTATCGCCGACAAGGCTTTCAAAGATTGTCATTCGCTGAAGAGCATCCATTTTCCTAAAGCCCTCAATTCGATAGGAACATACTGTTTTGAAGAATGTACGGACATCGAATCACTCCATCTGCCAAAGACAGAAAACATTGGCGAAGGCGCATTCTCGGGCTGTACGGGTCTAAGAAGCGTTACCATTCAGGAAGGCACGCATACCCTTCCGCTCGCAATGTTTGCCAACTGTACAAATCTCAATTCGGTTGTTATGCCAAACAGCATTGTAAAAGTTGGCAGGCAGATATTTATAAGATGCACGAATCTGAAGAACGTTACCCTACCCAACCATCTGACGGAGATTTCGAACGGAATGTTCAGCGGATGCGCATCGCTCAAGAGCGTAAAACTTCCAGAGTCGGTTACAGAGATAAAAGCAAATGCCTTTTACAATTCGGGACTCGAACGGATGTTCATCCCTGCAAAAGTAGCACAGATTAACAATGGCGCATTCAACGGCTGCAAGAATCTTTCGGTAATCTCGGTTGATGAAAACAACGACTTCTTCACGTCGGACGAATACGTTCTTTACAACAAAGACAGAACGAAACTTATTTATGCCTTCGGACACATTACTGAATTCGACACGCCCGAATCGGTTACCGAGATAAGCCATCTGGCATTTGCCAACCACGAAGAACTTCGGAAAGTACGCATCTCGAAAAACGTAAAGATTATAAAAAGCAGAGCCTTCAGTCCATGCGACAACATTCAGGAATTTTGGGTTGATGAGAGGAATGCGAATTTCAAGACGATAGGCAACGTCATCTTCAACAAGCAAGGAACCGAAATAATCAAGGCATACTCGCTGAAGGGTACATACCAAGTGCCCGATTCGGTAATAGAGATTATGCCTCATGCCTTCAGCGGAAACGACGACCTAACCGAGGTGATAATTGGCAATCACGTTGAAACAATAGATGCGTGCGCCTTTGCCCGATGCAAGCAACTCAAAAAGATTACAATTCCGGCTTCGGTAGTAAGCATCAAGTCGCTCGTATTCTACAACTGCACAAATCTTGAGGAAATAGAGATTGACAAGGCAAACCCGATGTACTGCACAGACAATAATATAATGTATAACAAAAGCAGGACAACGCTCTTCAAGGCTTTCGGAAACAAGGAGAAATACAACATTGCGCCAACCGTGACGAGTATTCAGCCGTTTGCATTCGAGGGTTGCAACAAACTTTCGTACATCAATATTCCGGCAAGCACGTCGAAATTCGGCGAGAAGATTTTTGAGAGTTGCAGCAATCTGCAAAACATCAAGGTAAACTGGATTAAGCCATTTTACATGCCAATAAGCAAGATGTTCAGCAACAGCACAATGCAGAAGGCGATACTCATCGTTCCGGACATGAGCGTACAGAAATATCGCGAAAACGAATTTTGGGGACAATTCAAATACATCGAGCCCGACCTTAATCAATAAAGTCGGGCTCTGCCCTTTTCTGGAGGCAGAAAAAACATCAGCCATCGGACTTTACAGGCAAAAACAACGCATAATTCTCGGACTTCGGAAAAAAACAACCGCATAAAAACCAAAGTTAGAAATAAAAAGATTAAATTTGCAGCGTATATTGCATTTGCTAAATGATAGAACGACACATTGTACTTGAGGATATTGACCCCGTGGTATTCTATGGGGTAAACAACAACAACTTCCAGCAAATAAAAGCCTACTATCCCAAACTACGAATTGTTGCGCGCGGAAACGTAATAAAGGTAATGGGAGACGAGGAAGAATTGTGCGCCTTTGAAGAAAACATCATGAAGCTGCAAAAGCATTGCGCCACGTTCAACTCGCTCGACAACGAGGCAATCCACGACATTATGGAAGGTAAGCGCACAAGCAAGGAAAGCAGCGACGAAGTGATTGTTTACAGCACCACCGGAAAGCCTATAACCCCAAGAAGCGAAAATCAGAAGAAACTAGTAAAGGAATTCGAGAAAAACGACATGATTTTTGCCATCGGTCCGGCAGGCTCGGGAAAGACCTACATAGCAATAGCATTGGCAATAAAACTCCTGAAGAACAAGGTTATCAGAAAAATAATACTTAGCCGTCCGGCAGTTGAGGCTGGCGAGAAACTCGGCTTTCTGCCCGGCGACATGAAAGAGAAAATAGATCCGTATCTGCAACCTCTCTACGATGCTCTTGAAGACATGATCCCGGCAAACAAACTTAAAGAGCACATGGAAAACAACGTGATACAGATTGCACCGCTCGCCTTTATGCGAGGCAGAACGCTAAACGATGCCGTAGTTATCCTTGACGAGGCGCAGAACACAACGAGCGCACAGATAAAAATGTTCCTAACCCGAATGGGACAGAACACCAAGATGATTGTTACTGGAGATGCCTCGCAGATTGACCTTCCGCCATCAACGCGCTCGGGACTGCTTGAGGCACAGCGTATTCTGAAAGGCGTGAAAGGCATTTCGTTCATCGAGATGAACCAGAAAGACATAGTGCGCCACAAACTCGTTACACGAATAGTCGAAGCCTACGACAAGTTCGACAAAGAGCAGGCCGAGAAGCAGAAGGCTCAAAGAAAAGCCAAGGAAAACCCGAACAAAGACTAATAAAGTTAAACAACATAAAAAACAATGAAAGCATTAACAAAAACTGATTTTCAGTTTCCCGGACAGAAGAGTGTTTATCACGGCAAGGTTCGTGATGTTTACAACATCAACGACGACATCATGGTGATGGTTGCAACAGACCGCATCTCTGCATTCGACGTTATTCTTCCGAAGGGCATTCCATTCAAGGGACAGGTTCTGAACCAGATTGCTGCAAAGTTCCTCGACGCAACATCCGACATCGTTCCTAACTGGAAACTTGCTACTCCAGACCCAATGGTAACTGTTGGCCTAAAGTGCGAAGGCTTCCGCGTTGAGATGATTATCCGCGGCTACCTTACAGGCTCGGCTTGGAGAGAGTACAAGGCAGGCAACCGCGTTCTATGCGGAGTTAAACTGCCAGACGGCATGCGCGAGAACGAGAAGTTCCCTCACCCAATAATCACCCCAACAACAAAAGCTGACGAGGGGCACGATGAGAACATCTCAAAGGAAGAAATCATTGCTCAGGGCATCGTAAGCAAGGAAGACTACGAGCAGATGGAGCAGTATACATACGCTCTATTCGAGCGCGGCTCACAGATTGCAGCAAAGCGCGGTCTTATTCTTGTTGATACAAAATACGAGTTCGGTAAGCGCGACGGCAAGATTTATCTTATCGACGAAATCCACACTCCAGACTCAAGCCGCTACTTCTACGCAGAGGGCTACGATGAGAAGTTCCAGAAAGGCGAGGCTCAGAAGCAGCTTTCAAAGGAGTTCGTGCGCCAGTGGCTCATCGAGAACAACTTCATGGGACAGGCTGGTCAGCAGGTTCCTGAGATGACAGACGAGTATGTAAACAGCGTATCAGACCGTTACATCGAACTGTACGAAGGCATCGTTGGCGAGAAGTTCGACAAGGCTTCGGTTGACGGCGACATCGCTGCACGCATCGAGGCTAACGTAAAGGCATATCTCAACAAGTAAAAAAGATATCATAAGGTGTACAAACAAGAAACGATAAAGCCTTATGGAGTTGATGGCTCCAAGAGAGAGCAGGTGGAGAAGATGTTCGATAAGATAGCACATTCTTACGACACTCTGAACCACTCGCTCTCGTGGGGCATCGACAAATACTGGCGCAACAAGGCGATAAGGCTTCTTGCCAAGCAGAAACCCGAATCGGTTCTCGACATTGCAACCGGAACGGGCGACTTTGCCATCATCGCCTGCAAGAAAGCCAATCCGAAAGAGGTTTTGGGAGTTGACATATCGGAGGGGATGATGAACATCGGACGCGAGAAAGTGAAGAAAGAAGGTCTTGACGGCAAAATCAGTTTTCAAAAAGAAGACTGCGCCAAGATGAGTTTCGGCGACAACCGCTTCAGTTCGATAATATCGGCTTTCGGCGTAAGAAACTTCGAGAATCTTGACATCTGCCTAAAAGAGATGCACCGCGTGCTCTCTCCCGGCGGACACCTTATTATATTGGAACTTTCGGTGCCACGACGCTTCCCGATGAAGCAGTTGTTCCACTTCTACTCGCACGTGATAATGCCGATGGCAGGCAGAATAATATCAAAAGATGCCAGCGCATACACATACTTGCCACAGAGCATGGAGGCTTTTCCGCAAGCCGAGACAATGAAGCAGGTATTGCTAAAAGCAGGATTCAGAAAAGCATATTTTGAACGATTAACTTTTGGTATCTGCACAATGTTTGTAGCAGAAAAATAAACATCAACGACTTATGAAGAAATACGGACTAATTGGCAACCCGCTTGGACACTCATTCTCAAAAGGATACTTTAACGAGAAATTCTCCAACGAAAACATTGATGCCGAATATGTTAACTTCGAGATTCCGACAATCGACGACCTTCCTGCCGTGATTGCCGAGAACAAAAACCTATGCGGCCTTAATGTAACTATACCGTACAAGGAAAAAGTTATCTCGTATCTTGACGAAGTTACGACCGACGCCAGAGCCATCGGCGCGGTAAACGTAATACGCATCGAGCGCAACGCCAAGGGCGAGCCAAGACTAATCGGCTACAACTCTGACATTGTGGGCTTTACGCAGAGCATCGAGCCTATGCTCGAGAATCATCACAAGAAAGCCCTTATTCTGGGCACGGGCGGAGCATCAAAAGCCATCTTCCACGGACTGAAGAAACTGGGCATAGAGGCAATCTTCGTATCGCGCAGAAACATGGCTGGAACTGTTCAGTACAAGGACATCACTCCCGAGGTTATTCAGGAATACAACGTGATTGTAAACTGCACACCTTGCGGAATGTATCCGCATACCGACGAATGTCCCGACCTTCCTTACGAGGCGATAACTGAGAAGAATCTGCTTTACGACCTCATATACAATCCCGACCAGACGCTGTTCATGCGCAAAGGCGCAGAGCGCGGAGCAAAGGTTAAGAACGGACTCGAAATGCTGTTGTTGCAAGCCTTCGACAGTTGGAGATTCTGGAACAGCACACGCTATTGATAATGACTAAGAAACTCTTCGGTTTTCTTCTGCTGTCGGTAATAAGCCTTGCCGTATTTGCCGCAGGCCACAAGCCAGCCGACATTCCGATGGTTCACTTGCAGGACAAGACGAAATATGCCTGCAATCCCGACGGAGTGCTGAGCGACGCTGCCATTGCGCGCATCGACTCTACCCTTTCGTGGCTCGAGGCAAACAAGGGCATTCAAACTATTCTGGTTGTTGTCAGAAAGATGGAGAACGAAGACTCGTTCAGTTTTGCACTCGAACTGGCGCAACTTCACAAGCCCGGACACAAAGAGAAAAACACAGGACTCGTAATCCTGCTCTCTACCGAAGACCGTCAATACACAATCCTCACGGGACGCGGACTCGAAGGAACGCTCCCAGATGCCATCTGCAAGAGAATTGAGAACAGATACATGCTTCCGTATCTGAAGGAAGGCAACTGGGACGATGCCATGATTGCAACCGTTGAGGCGATAAAGAAGTACACCGAGGGCGACAAGGAACTGCACGGATTCACAAATTCGCCAGCCGAAGGCGACGACGATGGTCTGATGCCTATGATATTGGTTCTCTTTATCGGCGGAATCTTGGTTGCTGCCGGATATTACGCAAAACGTCAGCGCAAAAGATGTCCGAAATGCGGAAAGTACGACTTCAACATGATTAATGAGACCTTTATAGGCACAGTTGTGCGAAACGGCGCCAGATACAAGCACTACCGCAGATGCTATGTGTGCAAGAACTGCAACCACACCGTTTTCAAGGACGATTACGACAGAGACGAAGATGACTTCATAGGACGCTCGGGCGGACCGATTATCTTCGGCTTTGGCAGAGGATTCGGCCGAGGTTTCGGCGGAGGAAGTTCGTGGGGCAGCGGAGGCTTCTCGGGAGGCTCGTTCAGCGGAGGCTCATTTGGCGGAGGCGGCGCAAGCGGCAGATTCTGACATCAAGACAATAACTTAAAACAAAAATAAATTATGAACTCAATTACAAACTGGATTAAATCCCACAAAATAGCATCGGGCGGCTGCGGCTGTCTGGTGGTGATTCTTTTTTTAGCCATTGCCATTGGCGGATGGATGAAGGCATCATACAACGAAATGGTTAAACTTGACGAAAGCGTTTCGACAGCATGGAGCAACGTACAGTCGCAATACCAGCGCAGAGCCGACCTCATTCCAAACCTCGTAAACACGGTTAAAGGCTACGCTGCACACGAGAAGGAGACTCTCGAAGGCGTAATCGCGGCACGAAGCAAGGCAACACAGATGACAATCGACTCATCGAACCTTACCGAAGAGAACATGAAGAAATTTCAGCAGGCACAGGGCGAACTTTCAAACGCACTCGGCAAACTCCTCATGGTTCAGGAGAGATATCCGGAGTTGAAGGCAAACGAGAACTTCTCAGAACTTCAGGCACAGCTTGAGGGAACAGAAAACCGCATTGCCGTTGAGCGAAACAACTTCAACAAGGTTGTAGAGGAATACAACCTGAAAGTCCGCTCGTTCCCAAACAACATCCTCGCCGGAATGTTCGGATTCGAGAAGAAGAGCAAGTTCGAGGCTGAGGCAGGCAGCGAGAAAGCACCCGAAGTGAAATTCTAAAAAAGATAGAAGAACAAATTAACATAAACTTATAATGGACAGCAATCAGAGATACATGATGCGTGGCGTAAGCGCGGCGAAAGAAGATGTGCACAACGCCATCAAGAACATTGACAAAGGCATTTTTCCACAGGCATTCTGCAAAATCATTCCCGATATTCTGGGAGGCGACCCTGAATACTGCAACATAATGCATGCCGACGGAGCAGGAACAAAGTCGAGCCTTGCCTACATGTACTGGAAGGAAACCGGCGACCTGTCGGTGTGGAAAGGCATTGCACAAGATGCCCTCATTATGAACACCGACGACCTTCTTTGCGTGGGAGCCGTTGACAACATTCTGGTTTCATCTACCATTGGCCGCAACAAGATGCTCATTCCGGGCGAGGTTATCTCTGCCATCATCAACGGAACAGACGAACTTTTGCAGCAGATGCGCGACATGGGCGTTGGCATCTACGCAACCGGTGGCGAGACTGCCGACGTGGGCGACCTTGTACGCACCATCATCGTTGATTCGACTGTTACATGCCGCATGAAGAGAAGCGACGTGATAAACAATGCAAACATCCGTCCGGGCGATGTAATCGTAGGACTCTCATCTTGCGGACAGGCTACATACGAGAAGGAATACAACGGCGGAATGGGTTCGAACGGACTCACAAGCGCGCGTCACGACGTGTTTGCCAAGTATCTTGCCGAGAAATATCCAGAGAGCTACGACAAGGCTGTTCCTGAAGAGCTCGTGTACAGCGGAAGCTACAAACTGACAGACGAAGTTGAAGGCTCGCCGATAAACGCAGGCAAGCTCGTCCTCTCTCCTACCCGCACATACGCGCCTGTTGTGAAGAAGATGCTCGACGAGATGCGTCCACAGATTCATGGTATGGTTCACTGCACCGGCGGAGCACAGACAAAGGTTCTGCACTTCGTAGGCGACAACTGCAAGGTTGTGAAAGACAATATGTTCCCAGTTCCGCCATTATTCAAGGCTATCATCAAAGAAAGCGGAACAGACTATGCCGAGGCTTACAAAGTGTTCAACATGGGACACCGACTCGAAGTCTACGTCAGCCCTGAAGATGCACAGAAGGTTATCGACATCAGCAAGAGTTTCAACATCGACGCTCAGATTGTCGGCCACATCGAAGAAGGCAAGAAATCGCTCACAATCAAGAGCGAGTTCGGCGAATTCAACTACTAAAAATAACAATATGCTGTTTCCTTCCGAAAAAACTGGAAACAGCATTTTTTCTTCGATAAAACAAATTTATTGCTGGATAATTATTCAGATTTTAATCTTTTCACTAACTTTGCAGCCGCAAAAATCAAAAACAGATGGATTGGTTAACAAAATTATTTTTAGAACCTGACTCTATTGCACATATCGTGCTGCTCTACGCACTCGTTATTACAATAGGTGTGTACTTGGGAAAAATCAAAGTCTGTGGAATCTCACTTGGAGTTACGTTCGTACTTTTTGCCGGAATCATAGCCGGCCACTTCGGCATGACCGGAACGCTTACAACGCTCAACTTCATTCAGGATTTCGGACTTATTCTTTTCGTGTACTGCATAGGACTTCAAGTTGGTCCTTCGTTCTTCTCTTCCTTCAAGGAAGGAGGCGTATCAATGAACCTGATAGCAGTCGGAATCATCACCCTCGACATCGTTGTGATGCTGTTGTTCTACTGGTTCGGCTTTGAGCACACCGGCGAGAACCTTGCAATGATGGTTGGCGTGCTTTGCGGAGCCGTTACCAACACTCCGGGACTTGGTGCCGCAAACGAGGCTCTGTCGCAAATTGCAGCCTCAACAGGCAAGGCTGCTCCCCAGATTGCATCGGCATACGCTTGTGCATATCCTCTTGCGGTTGTGGGCATGATAGGTTGTCTTATCGCCCTGAAGTTCATTCTTCGCGTAAACACAGAGAAAGAAGAGAACGAACTTAACTCTGAAGAATCAGATCCTAAGAAGAAGCCTCACATGATGCATCTTGAGATGACAAACCCATCTCTCGACGGCAAGAAACTTGTTGAGGTAAAGAACTTTATGGGTCGTCAGTTCGTAATTTCACGCATCTTGCAGGACGGACATGTTTCTATTCCTAACAGAGACACCGTGTTCCACATGGGCGACCAGATGTTTGTTGTCTGCGCCGAGGACGATTACGAGCCAATCGTTGCCTTTATCGGAAAGGTTATCGAGGTTGATTGGGAGAAGCAGGACACTCCGATGGTGAGCCGCCGAATCCTCGTTACTCAGGAGAGCATAAACGGCAAGACTCTCGGACAACTTCACTTGAGTTCTGTTTACGGCGTAAACGTTACACGCGTAAACCGTGCCGGAATGAACATCTTTGCAAGCGACAACTTCCGCCTTCAACTTGGCGACCGCGTTATGACCGTTGGTCCTGAGGATGCCGTTCAGCGCGTGGCAAACCTTCTTGGAAACTCGCTCCGCAAACTTGACCACCCAAATCTGGCTACAATCTTCGTTGGCATCTTCATCGGTATCATCTTCGGTATGATTCCAATCGCAATTCCGGGCATTCCAACTCCTGTAAAACTCGGTCTGGCTGGCGGTCCGCTGGTTATTGCAATCCTTATCGGTGCGTTCGGTTACAAGATTAAGTTGCCTGCATACACTACTATGAGTGCCAACCTTATGCTTCGCGAGATAGGCTTGGTATTGTTCCTCGCAAGCGTCGGCATCAAGGCAGGAGCAACATTCGTCGATACCGTTCTTCAGGGCGACGGACTGAAATATGTAGCCTACGGATTCTTCATCACAATCATTCCTATTCTGATTATGGGAGTTATTGCACGCTGGAGATACAAGATGAACTACTTCACTCTGATTGGACTTATTGCAGGTTCGAACACCGACCCACCTGCATTGGCATACTCAAACTCAATCACATCGACAAGTGCTCCAGCCGTTGGATACTCAACGGTTTATCCACTTGCCATGTTCCTGAGAATCGTGACTGCACAGATTATAATTTTGCTTCTTTGCAGTTTGTAACCGAAATTTTTCATTTCTATAAGGCAATATTCACAAACGGGCTTTGCATGTAATGATGCAAGCCCGTTTTTTCTATTAACATTTATTAACATATCCCCGGCATTTTATAACATTTTTTATGTTATTTTTGCAATGAGTTTTAATAATTATTTTATATAAGGGCTTCATATACAAAAATGTTTAGGATTACAACATATCTAATATTATTTTGCCTATTATTTCTTTCGTCTTGCTCATCAGTAACACAAAATAACGAAACCGAGTTAAAGATAATATACACGACAGATACACACGGCAGCCTGCTCCCATACGATTTTTTCAAGCAGGAAACAGATTCGTGTTCTCTGGCAAACCTAAGCTCGTATATAAAGAAACAAAGGCAAGAATATCCCGGCAGGCTTATTTTGCTTGACGGCGGAGACCTTATTCAGGGTTCGCCGGATATGTACTACTATAACTATCAGGCAATCCGAAACACTCATCTGGCCTCGAGAGTGATGAACTATCTTGGATACGATGCCATGACTCTCGGAAATCACGACTTTGAACCGGGCGAGGCTGTGTACTACGACCATCTGCCAATACAGTGCAAGATGTCTCTGCTGGCGGCTAATGCCATAGACACACGCACAAACGAACCTATGTTCAAGCCATACACAATTATAGAGCGCGACGGATTCAAGATTTGCGTATTCGGCATGATAACCGCCGATACAGAGCACTGGCTTCCAAGAATGCTGATTCCGAACCTAAGGTTCGACCCAATGATTGAGACGGCACGCAAATGGCTTCCGGAAATCATAAAGAAAGAGCAGCCCGACTATGTTATCGGAATGTTCCATGCCGGCAGCGAAATTGTAAACCGCACCGACAAAAACGGCATTGGCTACATGGACGGAAGCATTCCGGTGGCAATGTCGGTCAGAGGCATCGACATGCTTCTGATGGGACACGACCATGCCATAAGATGCGACTATCTGGTAAACGATTATGGCGACACAATTCCCGTGATGCAACCAAACTCGCACGCCGACGAATTTGGAGAGATTAAACTCCATCTGAAGCGTAATCTTGACGGCACAGTAAAGAGCGATGTCAAGATGAAACGCCTAAAAACAAAGAATTTCCCTATTGACAAAGACTACGCCAAGGCTTTCCAAGGCGCGATAGATTCTGTGAACGCATACCTCGACCAGCCACTTGGAAAGGTCAGCACCACACTCGACGGTCTGGGCAGTCTGGTTGGCCAGACAAACCTGATGGACCTCATCCACACCGTCCAACTTTCGGTTACCGAGGCGCAGATTTCGCTCACGAGCACACTCTCAACCTTCAGCGACATAAACAAGGGATCAATTACGATGCGTAACCTGTTCGACATGTACAAGTACGAAAATCAGGTTCACAAACTATGGATGACGGGCAGAGATGTCAAGAACTTCCTCGAATACGGATATTCGCGCCAGTTTAACCAGATGACATCGGCTAACGACCATCTGCTAAGTTTCAGCGTAGACCACAACGGAAACGTGGAGGTTGACCACTTCGGACCAAAACTGAAGACTCCACAGTACAACTTCACTTCAGCCGCTGGAATCAACTACATCGTAGACGTATCAAAGCCATACGGACAGAGAGTGGTGATAAAGAGCATGGCAGACGGCAGCAAGTTCGAACTGGACAAACGCTACTACGTTGTGATGAACTCGTATCAGGCAGCAGGCGGAGGAGGCTTCCTAACAAACGGTCTGGGATGGACGAAAGAAGACATCAAGTATCACACCATCACCGAATCGACCCTCGATATGAGATATTACATAGCATCATACATTAAGGAACACGGAACCATAGAGCCAACCAAAAACGGAGAGTGGAAGGTTGTGCCCGAAAACTGGTGGAAACAAAACAAGGAAAGAGACAAGAAGATTATGGAACCGTACCTTAAATAAAATCTTTATATCCACAAAACGTAAAAAAGCAGAATGTATAAAACAAAAATTCTAACACTTGTCATTGCAATGCTGACACTTGTGTCGTGCCAGAACAACGAGATAGATATATCCATCATATATACCACCGACGTGTTTGGATTTATCTATCCATACGATTACCAGACCGACAACAACTCGCGCACAAGTCTGGCACACTTCATGACACTTGTGAAAGAGCAGAGGCAAATTTACGGCGACGACCATTGCCTTGTACTCGACAACGGCAACAAGGCTACCGGCCAGAGTTCATCATTCTATTACAATTTTGTTGACACTAAGAACGAACCAATCTGCTACAAGGCAGAACGAATGATAAACTACGATGCCTGCGGAGTTGGATTCCGCGACACGGAGATTTCGAGTTTCATTCATCACAGCAGATACTCTCCCGAGCGTCAGCCACCATATATCTGCGCAAACCTCATCGACATAAAGACAGGCAAGCCGCACTTCAAACCATATTTCATAAAAGACTGCGACGGAGTGAAGATTGCCGTACTTGCCATGACATCGCCTCAGGCAACAAGATGGATTCCGAAGGAAGACCTTAGCAACCTTGAGTGCGAGGACATGATTGAGTGCGCGCAAAAGTGGATAAAAGTAATAAAGCAGCAGGAAAAGCCCGACCTCATAGTCGGTCTATTCAACTGCATGTCTGAATACAACCAGAACAACTACGACATCGACACATACAAGAATCCTAACGGAGGAGTGCCGGCAGTTATCAGAGTGCCGGGCTTCGACATCGCCCTGTTTGGCGGAAGTTCGATGAAAAACGAGCGTATATTCAGACTGAAGAACGATGCCAACGAATACGTTCAGTGTATTCAACTTTCGCAGGCGTGCTACTCCGCCGGAACGGTTCGCGTGCATCTGAAGAAAGAAGGCAACGGCTACATGAAGCGCATCTTCGGCTCAATCGTAAACCTAAAGATGTACGAGCCCGACGAGCATTTCTGCGAGGTCTTCAAGAACTCGCACGACAGCATATACAACTGGTTCAACAAGCCTATCGGCTTCCTTCCCGACACGATTTTCGGCGACGACGGTCTGTACGGTCCAGACAAATACCGAAAACTGATAAACGACGTTCAGATGTGGGCAACAAAGGCCGACATCTCGCTCGCCGCTACAACCATTGCCCACGACACCATCCCACCCGGCCCCGTAACGATGAAGCGCATATTCAAGATTTATCCTTACGAGAACAACGTGTGCATAATGAGCATGATGGGCGAAGACATAAGGCGATATCTCGAAGCATCGGTTAACGAGCAGTACGAACAATACAAAAACGGAGACACGCCTCTTCTGCGCGTGAAGAAAGACAGATTCGGGCACATACTATATACCGAAGACAGCAAAACGTATCTGTTGTCTTCTCCCGACAACTTCTTCGCCGCAGGTGGAATAAAATACACAATCGACCTTACAAAGCCCGAAGGCAGCCGGGTAAACATAATATCGAAAACCGACGGCACGCCTTTCGAACTGAGGAATACATACAACGTGGCGATAAACTCGTACGTTGCCCGAGGCGGCGATAACACGTTCGTGAACTGGCTGGGATGGAACGACGAGACCATCAGAATACACGCCACGCAGAGCCGTCCTGTGAGTATAAGACAGTACATGAGAGAATACATCATCTCGCACAAGGATACGCTTAAGATTAGCGACGACTCAAACTGGCACATTGAGCCTTACGCTTGGTGGAAAAACCAGAAAGAACTCGAAAAACAAAGACAGGACTTTGTATGGACGGCAACTTACAAGGCGATAAGAAGCCGCGAAGCGAATCCACACTATAAAAAATAAGAACAAATGAAATATATCCGCCATATTCTAATACCTTTTATAATACTGCTATATAGTTGCGACAGACCATCGTCTGCCGACATAACCATACTATACACAAGCGATGTGTACGGATTCATCTTTCCATACGACCTGCTTACCGACAGCACCTCGAACAACTGTCTGGCAAGTTTCGCAACTCTCGTAGACGAACAGAGAGCCATAAACGGAGACTATATGCTTGTGCTTGACAACGGCAACAAGTGCGTGGGTTCGGCAGTAAACACATACTTCAACTTTATCGACACAATCAGCGAGCCTATCTATTTTAAGGCAGAGAGAATGATTGGCTACGATGCCACCGGCGTTGGCGTGCGCGACCTCGAAGTGAAAGAGACCATCAACCCTACAAGGCACGACGAGAAAACGTGTCCGCCGAGAGTGTGCGCCAATATCATAAACAAGCACACCGGAAAACCTCACTTCGCGCCCTATTTCATAAAAGAGATAAACGGAATAAAGGTTGCCGTTCTGCCTATGACATCGCCAAACATCGTTGGCATTCCGCAAGAAGAGAGAGAGAATATCTACATCGAGGACATGGTTGAATGCGCACAGAAGTGGGTAAAGATAATCAGAGAGAAAGAAAATCCCGACGTTCTTATCGGAATGTTCTGCTGCAACTCAAACTACAAGAAAGATAACATAAACATTGACAGCAACAAGAATCCTAACGGAGGAATTCCGGCAGCAATAAAGGTCGCAGGATTCGACCTTGTTCTGCTTGGCGATGCCGAGGAGGACGAAGACAACATCTGTACGATAAACAACTACAACGGCGACAACATTACGGTTATACAACTTGCACAAGGCTGCAACACAGCCGGACAAGCCCGAATACATCTCGACAAAGACCCGAAGACAAACCGATACACAAAGCGAGTGTTCGCCACAATCGTAGAACTGGACAGTTATGAGCCAAAGGCTGAAATCTCAGAAAACTGCAAGGCTGAGTTCGACTCGGTTTACAAGTGGTTCAACAAGCCAATAGGATATCTTGTCGACGACCTTTACGGCGACAAGTCGATGTACGGTCCCGACTACTACCGCAATCTCATCCACAACATTCAACTTTACTACACAAAGGCAGATGTTTCGATGAGTAGCGCGCTGCTTGCCGGCGACACGATAAAGGCTGGTCCGATGAGCATGAAGCGAATCTACTGTCTGTATCCTTACGAGAACCAGCTCTACACGGTTAAGATGACGGGGCAAGACATCATAAACTTTCTTGAATGGGGATTCAGCAACCAGTACGAGACAATGACGCACGAAAATGCTCCGATGCTGAAGCTGAAGCGAGATACCAAAGGTCACATAATCTATCGCGAAGACGGCAGACCTTATCTAAATGCGAATCCGAACATCTACACTTGCGCCGCCGGAATTTCGTACACGGTAGACCTTACAAAGCCCGAATTTCAGCGAGTAAGAATAGATTCCTTCTGCGACGGAAGACGATTCTGCCCAAAACAGACATACGTCGTTGCGCTTAATTCCTATCAGATTGGCGACGGCGGATATTACATCAGCAAAGGTCTGAAATGGGACAACGCCACGCTCGAACAGCACACAATTCCGACACAGAACAACAACATCCGCCTGTATATCGGAAAGTATTTCCAAATGAAGAAGAAAGTAGGACTAGAGTTCAGAAGAGACTGGATGCCGTCGCCCGAAAAATGGTTCAGGACGGCACGACACCGCGAAGAAAAAGAATTGCATCCGGTGTGGAACGGAAACAACGCACCTGAACAAGACTGATAATTAGAAAAGAACTAAAGCGATGGTTTCGCTTTAGTTCTTTTCTTCTATATACCGCAATGCGCTCTCGGCACAACGCTCGCCGTCGACACCTGCCGAAACAATTCCGCCGGCATATCCTGCGCCCTCGCCGCAAGGGAAAAGTCCTTTTATTTCGATATGCTGAAGCGTTTCCTTGTCGCGCACAATTCGCACGGGCGACGACGTTCTGGTTTCAACACCTATCATAACGGCCTCGTTGGTCAGAAAACCGTGGCTCATCTTTCCAAACTGAAGAAAGCCTTTCGACAGCCTGCCGCTTATGAATTCCGGCATCCAGAAATGCAGAGGCGACGAAATAAGTCCCGGACTGTAAGACGACTCGGGCAAGTCGTAACTGAGCTTTCGGTTCACAAAATCTGCCATTCGCTGCGCCGGAGCAGTCTGGCGCATGTTTCCAGCCTTCCAGTTCTGCTTTTCAAGCGCATCTTGAAACTGCATCATCGCAAGCGGATGAGAGGCATCGAGATGAGTTGCGTCGAAGCCTTCGTCCTTCAATCCGCCAACATATTCAGAAATGAAATTCTTCATCGAGTTTTCGGCCAAGTCCTCGGGATGAAGTTCAACAACCATTCCAGAGTTGCTCCACTTTGAGCCTCGGTTAGACGGACTCATGCCGTTTACCACAATCTGGTGAGGACCGCTCGCAGCAGGCACAACGAATCCGCCCGGACACATGCAGAACGAATACACACCTCTGCCATCAACCTGATGAACAAACGAATATTCGGCTGCCGGAAGATATTTTCCTCTGCCCTGACGGTTATGATACTGAATGCAGTCGATAAGATGCGAAGGATGCTCAAGGCGCACTCCCACCGCCAAGCCTTTAGCCTCAACATGCACATTATTATTGTAAAGCCAGCGATAAACATCGCGCGCGCTATGACCTGTTGCCAGAATCACCGGTCCAAAGAGTTCCTGCTCCACACCTGTATCGAGATGCTTAACCACGACGCCCTTCACCTCGTTTTTCTCAATGATGATTGACTCCATTCGGGTTTGGAAATGAACCTCGCCGCCGCACTCGAGAATCGTGTTTCGCATATTCTCGATAACTCGCGGAAGCTTGTCCGTTCCGATATGCGGGTGGGCATCAACAAGGATAGACGTGCTTGCGCCGTGCTGACAGAAGACATTCAGAATCTTGTCGATGTTTCCTCTCTTCTTACTTCGAGTATAGAGTTTTCCGTCGGAATACGCTCCTGCCCCTCCCTCGCCAAAACTGTAGTTGCTCTCGCTGTCAACCTTGTGTTCGCGCGAGATTCGGGCGATATCGTGCTTGCGGTCGCGAACGTTCTTTCCGCGCTCAACCACGATAGGACAAAGTCCAAGTTCTATAAGACGAAGCGCGGCGAACAATCCGCCGGGACCTGCGCCAACAACCAAGACCTTCGGCTTGCCTTCGACATTTCTGTACTCGGTGCGCACAAACTCATCGTCTTGCGGCTGCTCGTTAATGTAGGCACGAACCTTAAGATTAACCATCACAGTACGCTGACGGGCATCGATACTGCGTTTCAGCACACGCACCGCCGTCAGCGTGCGAATGTCGAGCCCCTCCTCGTGCGCAATGAAATCCTTAACAGCCTGTTCGTTTACCGCATTCTGCGGCAGCACTCTATACTGAAATTCCTTTATCATAAGAAATATAAATAATGTGTTTAAGCGAGCAAAATTAGCCAAAAATCGCCAAATATCGGGCAAGGTAGAAACAAAAATCAAAATCAGCCAAATTATTTTGCAAAATTCGGAAAGATTGTGCATTTTTGCAGTCGAAACCTAAAAAACAAAACAAAAATGAAAAAAATCATCAGCAGACTGTTACTCTCACTTGTTTTTTTGTTTGCCATCGGCATAAGCCGCAGCAACGCGCAGGCACAGCTCAGTTTCAAGGGAGTAGACCTAAACCAATCGCCTAAAGACGTGGCATTCATCTTGCAACGACAGAAAGGCTTTGTATTCAATCAAGAAACTGCCAACGGAATTTATCTGAAAGGCGAATACTGCGGATGCAAGTGCATCGTTTACATAAAGGCATATCGCGACAATCCCAAGGGCGTAGAGAAACTTGTATGCTACATGGAAGACTATACCGAAGAGGTTCAGAACGGAATGGTTGAGCATCTTACAAAACGCTACGGCGAGACAAACGCCGAGGATTTTTACTGCCGATACGGACGTATAGAACCTACCTATTCTGTAATAATGACTGCCGTAGACCACTTCCTTCTACTTAGCTTCTACACGCATCAAATAGAGTATTAAAAAGGGTCAAAAGCCCTAAAAACGGTAAAAACATCTTAAAAAATGCAAAAAAAAGGCATTATGACGAATAATAACCTACATAAAATTTGTATATGTGAGTTTTTTCGTTACCTTTGCCACCGTTATTAACGGAATTTTCGGTAAATTACTTTAATAGATTCTAGTATGAACAAATCACAGTTAATTGACGCTATCGCAGCTAAAAGCGGCCTTAGCAAAGCAGATTCAAAGAAAGCTCTTGAAGGCACTATCGACGCCATCACAGCAGCATTGAAAGAAGGCGATAAAATTGCTCTTGTAGGTTTCGGAACATTCTCTGTAGAGGAAAGAGCTGCAAGAACTGGTATTAACCCAGCAACACGCGAGAAGATTGAAATCGCAGCAAAGAAAGTCGCTAAATTCAAGGCAGGTGCAGAACTTTCAGAGGCTATAAAGTAACAAAAAAACTTAAATAGCTAAATAGAGGGGATGTTTCATTACATCTCCTCTATATTTTTAAATTCTCCGACAAGATTTTTTTCAGCCAACTATAAATTAAAAACAACATTGCTATAACCATCATGAGAAAAATTCTGTTCATACTCTCATTTGTTCTTTGTCTATGCGCCTACGGGCAGGGCTACCATCTTGGAGTAAACAAGAGCGTGGCTATAAAGGGCAAAGTTGAAAACGGATACAACTTCTGGTTGTACAGCCCCGACTCGCTGCAAGCATCGGTAAAGAAACCGCTCATTATCTTCCTGCACGGAAAAAGCCTGTCGGGAACAGACATGAACCGCGTGCTCAGATACGGAACGATAAAAGCTATAAACAAGTATCATCTGGCAATAGACGCCTACGTAATCGCGCCGCAGACAACAAACGGATGGAATCCAGACAAGATTATGAATATCGTGAACTGGATGAAGACCAACTGCAATATCGACACAACCCGAATCTATGCCCTCGGAATGAGCATGGGCGGATACGGAACTGCCGACCTCTGCGCTGCATATCCCGACAAAATTGCAGCCGGAATAGAGATTTGCGGAGGATGCTCGCGACGCGATGTGTCGGGGCTGAGCAAACTGCCTTTCTGGATTTTTCACGGAACAGCCGACAGAGCCGTGGCCTACAACACGGCAACAACGCTGTCTGAGAAGATTAAACAGAACGGAGACTCACGACTTCTGTTCACAAAATTGAAGGGGTACAACCACGGACAGCCAGAGCGCATCTTCAACATAATCGAGACATACGACTGGCTCATGTCGCACAGCCTTACGGATGAGGACCGCCCCGTAAACAAGGATTACTACGATGTTATTACGGTAGAAAAACTGACATTCAAGGCGAACAGCAACTATACTAGATAACAGTAATTTTGTTTTCGGAAACCACAAAATGAATGTCGATGCCGGCAAAAGTCATTCCGTACACGCGGCTGGCATCGTGCTGATAGTGTGGTCGCGGATCGTTTGAGAGAATCTGTTCGAGTGCCATAATCTTTCTTCGAGCCTCGTCTGCTCCAAATTTATCGGCATACAAACTGGCAAGGCGTTCTTCTGCGCCATCGGCATAACACACATCAAGCAAAGGCTGATTCTGCTGAATGGCATCGGTAAAGCCTCCGACGGCATCGGGTATGCTATCGGCATAAGGAAGATAAGGCTTGACATCGTAAATTGGAGTACCGTTCATAAGGTCGGCACCTTCGACAACGAGCACGGGCGCATCGGCACAATCAAAATCGATGGAAACGAGCCTTACAACCGACAATCCTATCGCATTAGGACGAAACGGCGAGCGAGTGGCAAAGACTCCCACCCTTTTGTTTCCGCCAAGGCGCGGAGGACGAACGGTCGGACTCCACTTGTCCTTGTGGGTTTCCGAAAAATCCCACAGCAGCCAGATATGACTGAATCCGTCGAGTTCTCGGAATGCTTCCGGGTTGCGGAATTCGTGGGCAAAAACGATGCGGGCGGTAAGTTCTTTCACAACACCGCTCTGGCGAGGAATGCCGAACTTTGAGTCAAAATCACATTCAATATGCGCTATGGGTAAAATTTCCATATCTTTATTTCAAAAATTATTACAAAGTTAAAACGAATATTTGTATTTTTGCAAAAATCAATAAAAAATGAAATCTAACATAATACTATTCATCTTATCAGCACTATTGTTTTTAGGATGCCAAAAGAACAAATGCTATACTATAAACGATGGTTTTAAATCAATGAAACCAAACTGTTTTGAGAAGGCAATCAGAAAAGACAACGTAACGATTGTTGACGTGCGGAAGATAAGCGAGTTTGTCGAAGGACACATAGACGGAGCAATAAATATCGATGTGCTGTCGAGCGACTTCAGAAACCGAGCCTTGGCAATTCTGCCGAAGGAGAATGTCATTGCGGTTTACTGCCGAGGCGGAAAACGCTCGAAAAACGCCGCACAAATTCTTATCTCCGAAGGATACGATGTGATAGAACTAGACAGCGGTTTCCTTGCATGGGAAAAAGCAGGAAAGCCTATAGTGAAGTAAAATTCACCATAGGCTTTTCTTTTTTCCTTACTCGATCTTAGAATTGAAGTCGTCGAGATAGTTTTCTGAAATCGGAATCAACTCGTCGCCGATTTTTATGCGGTTGTGCTCAATGCTCTCAATCTGACTTATTGCCACGATATACGAGCGATGCACGCGGCAAAACTGACTCTGCGGAAGTTTCTCCTCTATCGCCTTCATGGTTGAAAGGGCAATTACCGGGCGGCCTCCCGATGCCAGATGAATGCGCACATAATCTTTCATTCCGCTTATGAAAAGGATGTCGTCGAGGTTCACCCTTACCTGACGGTAATCGCTCTTTACGAAGATGAAATTGCGCTGCGCATCCTGTACCTGTGCCGACGACATCTCGCTGAGTCTTTCCTGCTGCTCGAACCATTCCTTGCCCTTCGTTACTGCCTTCAGAAAAGCCGTGTAATTTATCGGCTTCAGAAGATAGTCGAGGGCGTTAACCTCGTAACTGTCCAAGGCATACTCGCGGAATGCTGTTGTGAAGATTATTCTCGTCTTCCCGCTTACGAGCCTCGACAGTTCAAGCCCCGTTATCCCTGGCATATTTATGTCGAGAAAAAGCAGATGAACATCGTCGTTTATTGCCCCAACCGCCTCCATCGGGTCGAGAAACGATGCCTGAAGCTGCGTGAATGGAGTTTTCTCGATGAAATTCCTCAGAAGTTTTATTGCCAGCGGCTCATCGTCGACGATAATGCAGTTTAGAGTCATATCTTTTTCTGGTTAAAGAGTTTTATTGATGCCCGATATTTTCCGTCGCCAGTCAGCCCGTAAGTATATTCGTAACAGCCTGGATAGATTATGTCGAGTCGCTTCTTCAGATTCGATATTCCCACTCCGCCCTTGTGAGCGTTGTTCACCTCGCTGTCTTTTAACAGAGTGTTGGTAACGACGAATGTGATGGCTAAATCATCTTCAGAAACATCGATGTCTATCGACGAATTCACCTTGCTGCTCGCGCCGTATTTGAAGGCGTTTTCGACAATCGATATATAGAGCATCGGAGCAATTTTGCATTGCATGTTAGCGACATTCACGCTTACGTTTACCGAAAGTGTAGATTCGTCGTAGCGCAACTTCATCAAATCAACATAATTCATTATGAAGTCTATTTCTTTCTTCAACTCAACCCTCGGACTCGTTGTGTCGTAGATGACGTAACGGAGCATGTCGCTAAGTTTGCTGATTGAAAGTTGAGTGGCATCGGTATCGAATGTTGAGAGCGACGAGATGTTGTTGAGCGTATTGAACAGAAAATGCGGATTGAGTTGGCTTTTCAGTTGTTCAAGTTCGGCCTGAATCTGAAAGTTACGGCGTTCAAGCACTTCCTTCTTCAGTTCGGTGTTTGCCTGCAACGCCCTGAATCCAACGGCAACAAAGACAACGAGAATATTCGACAACAGTTTGATTAGCACCACAATAAGTCCTGTTCCGTTAAAAACGAATTTCCAGCCCATCTTGCTGTTTATGTAAGACACTATACATTCGGAAATCAGAAATACGACAAACGTAATGGCAAAGAACTTGGCATACTTACGGCACATAAAATAGCGCGGAACGGTGATGTCGTAAGCCACGCAGAACGTGAGAATTGTCATCAGATTCGTGCTGTAATAGAATCGCGAGTCGTAAAAGGCTGCGACAAACCGCTCAGCCGTAGGAGCGCCGTCTCCGAACACTCCTATGAGCGGTGCTGCAAGGATTACGAGTATAAACACGAATCCCAGAATCTGTTGTCCTCTCGTTGTCTTTAAAATTGTGTATTCATCCATACAGATAATTTGTTTGGCACACAAATATACACTTTTTTACTTGAATACACTGTTTATGCCGCTGTCTTTTGCTTCCTTAACGTCCTCGTTGCTTATTCTTGAGGCATTGCTGCTCTTTGGCTTCAGATTTCCGAGGCGGATGTTTGCCGTGAAGATAACCGAGCGCATATTTACTCGCACATCAGAAATGCTGCTGAAGTCTGCGCCGCGAGTCTCGTCCTTAATCTTCATTACCGATGCAAACGGATTTATCGTGTTTACAGACAGGTTTACTCTGTCCTTGCAAAGCGACTTGCTAAGGTTCAGACCATGAACGCTGATTGCCGGACTCTTTCCCTGCAACTTAAACTCAGGCGTGTTTGTAAAGCAGAAGAGGCTCAGTTTCAGTTTCCACCACAAATCCTGCTGAATGTTTGCCATGATAGAACCTTGCCATCCGCTGTTCGAATAGCCCAGAACATCGCTTCGGAGGTCGGCATAACTAACCGAGCCGTTAATCATCGCCTTCGTCTTTGGCGTTAGGGTAACGCTACAGAAGAGGTTGAGCGACGTGTTGCGCTTCTTGGCGATGTTGCCGTAGGTTGTATGCATTACGTCGTTCTCGCTGAACGAATATTTCTCGATGCTGTTGTTTTGGAAGTTGTGACGGAGCGATGCGTTTATCATCACCTTCTGACTGAACATTCCATAAGAAAGCTGAATGTTGTGAATCTTCTCAGCCTCCAGATTTGGATTTCCATACTCGAGCATCGTTGGATTCTGAGTGTTTACATACGGATTGAGCAGAGAAATGCCCGGACGGCTTATTCGCATGTTGTACGAAAGACCAAGATTCTGCATGTTCTTCAGATTCAGACCGAATGTCACGGTTGGAACTACATTGTCGTATCCGATAGAAAAATCGTTCTCCGTACCCGTAATCTTCTGGCTCGTATGCTCGTATCTCACTCCTGCCTTCGAACTGAACATCTTGTAGTTGTAGCCGTAACTTGCATAGAGCGCGCCAATGTCGTTGGCGTTGCGATAATTCAGAAGCGATGTGTTACTTGTGTTTCGGCGGAAGATGTACTTCGCTCCCGTTTCGAGTCGCATGGTTGATGAAAGCGGCAGATTATAATCGGCCTGAAGCGTATTCTCGACCATATTGCTGCGGTTTGTCTCGCTATACGCAGGCATATACGCAACCGAATATTCACTCTCGCTCTCGGTGCGCGTTGGCTGACTGCTCAGGCGATAGGCAAGCATCAGACTATGTCCGTTTCCACCACGGAAATTATGCTTGTAGTCGGCTCCGGCAAAGAAATTATTGTTGCGAGTGCGATTATTGCTGTGTGTCGAGTAGTTTGAATTCTGCGCGCCTCTGATATCCGTCAAGGCATCGCTCCAAGTGTGCTGAGGAGTAAACGAAACGCCGCCATTTACAGAAAACGAGTTGAGCGAATCTACATCCACGCTTATGTCGGTGTTGGCATTTATAGAGTTTGTCCAGCCCTTTGTAAGCGATTTGAAAGTCTGCTTTGTGGCTGTTTCCATATTGTCGTACTGATTCTCGATCTCAATTTTAGGCTGAATAAGATAATTGTCGCCTACGTTGAGCGAAACCGTAACCTTCTTCTTCTGGATTGTCGAATATACTCCACCGCCGTTTACGCGGTTTCCGCCTATGGCATAGATGTTAGCCAGATAGCCTTCCATGCTGCTGTCGGTAAGCATCGTAATGTTAAGGATTCCGCCAGTACCCTCGGCATCGTACTTTGCGCCCGGATTTGTAACGACCTCGATATTCTTAACCACTGATGCCGGCATTGCCTTCAGAATCGTGCTCGGGTTCGAACTAATCATGGCATTTGGCTTGCCGTTTACATAAACCTTGAAACTGCTGCTTCCGTTTACCTTGATGTTATCCTGACCATCTACCGTCACCATCGGAACCTTACGGAGCATGTCGAGCACGTTGTTTGTCTTAGCATCCGAATCGTCCTTCACGCTGTAGGTAATCTTGTCCGACTCGACCTTTACGATGCGCTTCTGTGCCACGACCTCAACGTTCTTCAGCGTGTCTTGCATAGCAGCCCATGAGTTTTCGAGCGAATCGAGCTGATGCTCAGTCATGTAACTTTGTGCAAAGGTCCTGTTTGCCGATAGCAGCGAAACAGTAATCAATCCTAAAAAAATCTTCTTATTCATATTTATTTCTTTTTTTATTTTCTGCAAAAATAATCTATGCTGTTTCATCATTAAAATATTTTCGACCAAAGGGGATTTTCGTTCGACAAAAGTTCACCCTTGGCATCAATGCCGTTTGGTTTTACACAGAAAAATCCGCCGGAAAAACAATTATTTCCGACGGATTTATTTTATAATGATGTCCGATAATCAATTACTTGTTGAAGTACTTCTTTCCGTTAATTACGACAATACCCTTAGTGTCTGGAGCAACCTTTACACCGTGAAGGTTGTAAGCCTCAGAAGTCTTAACATCGGCAGAAACGGCTTCAACGCCTGTTGCCTCGGCAGCCTTTATTGCACGAAGGTAGATTGTTCCCTTCTTTGATGAAATGCCGCTAACGATACCTTCGATGTCGTAAAGCTGACCTTCCTTTGTAAACTCGCTCTCGGCTGGCAATTCAACCGTGCCAACGTTGCTAAGAGATACAACCTCATCGCCTTTATATATTGAATACTTCTTATTATCAACCTTCAGAGAAACGCCAGAAATCTTAACAAGATCGAAGATGTGCTGACAATTGATTACCTCGGCAAGAGTTGCAACAACAGGCTCGGCAACCACGCCTGATTTTGTAATCTGCAAAGCAGAAACATCTGTATACTCGGCATCTGCCTTAGACTCGATAAACTCTGGCAGAGAATTGTAAGACTCTGCACAACCCTTTATTGCTCCGTTAAGGATGTCGTTAGTCTCAACCTTGTTTTTCAAGCCTGACATCTTGTAAAGTTCGATGCACTTGCCGTCCTCGCGCAAGAAAACCAAATCGCCGATAGCAAACAAAACCTTTGCGTTGTTCAATGTCAGAGTTGAAAAGTCCTGATAAACAGTTCCTGTCTTGTCCGAACTCCACTCAATAAGGTTTGAGACAGTGAATGGAGTAACCTTGTTTACTTCGAAACTTGAAACAAAACTTGCCTTCTCACCCTTAACAGCGATTGCCTTGATTGTTGAAGTTGCAGAAACCTCGAACTCGTTAACATACCTTAGGCTTGATGTTGTAGGCTCAGTTCCGTCGAGAGTATAGTAGATGTCTGTACCCTCGTCGCCTGTTATGCTAACCTTTGTTGAAGTCTCGAACACCTTTGATGTTGCAGAGATTACAGGCTCGTTAACCTTACTTTCATCAACCTCGTAGAAAACGATTTTCTGAATCTGCGCATTATGCGCACTTAAAACCTTATAAACATAAGCGGTATTTGCAGCCTGATATTCAGGCTTTATTTTAAATGCGGCTGTAATATTACCACCTATTACCTTAGTACTTGCATCCTTGTCGCCAGCAAGGATATTAGCCTCCAAATTACCAGAAGCGCCTCCAGCACCGACAACCTCGATTCGTTCAACCTTGAAATCCATAGCAGGGAGTTCTATGGTAGAGCCCTTCTTACCGATAAGCAAGGCTGTACCGCCTGACATATAATAGGCATTGGTTGCAGCAGTCAACTTTATGGTATAGGTTCCATCAGTAAAAGTACCACTTTTAACTCCATCTCCCGATTTTGCAGGTAGTTTCCAAACCTTTGCACCATCGGTAAAATCCAATGTAACAACCTTCTGAGCACTTACGGCAGAGCACATCAGCAATGCGGCAAATGCAAAAATTGAACGTAAGAAATGTCCCATAATAAAAAAAATTTTAGTTAATTATTATTTTGATTATTTATATGTAAAACCGAATCATCATTCAACTTCGAGGACAGACTTTGCCACCCAGCGTCCGCTCTTTCCCATCTGGAAGTCGGGAACTTTCTTTCCGTCGGCATCCTTTACATAAAGCGGCTCGGTAAAATAAGTGTGTGAATGTCCTCCAACAACATAATCGATGTAATGTGTCTCTGGAATAAACTCTTTATTGTCTGAACCAAGAATGTCCCAGCCAAGATGAGAAATGCAGATTATGACATCGCACTTTTTAACGTCGTGCAAGTATTTTGTAACCTTGTTAACAGCCTCCGAAGGCTTGATATACTTGGCATTTCCGTAATTTACATGTGCCACGAGTCCTGCAAGTCGTGGACTTACTCCAGTGATGCCAATCTTCTTGCCGCCACGCTTTACGATGATATAAGGCTTAACGATATTCTTAAGGCAAGTCTGGCTGAAATCGTAGTTGCAGCACACAACCTTGAACTTTGCCATCTTGAACAGGCGAGCCATATTGTCGAGTCCAAAATCGAATTCGTGATTGCCAATTCCGCAGGCATCATATTTCATCATGTTCATGAGTTTAACCTCAACCTCGCCCTTGAACTGGCTGTAATAGATTGAGCCTTGAGAGAAGTCGCCGTCGTCGAGCAGAAGCATGTCTGGATACAGTTTGCGCTGCTCGCGTATGAATTTTAAGCGACGCAGATATCCGCCCTTGTCTGCCATATCGGTTGCAAGATTTGCATTCAGCGGCTCAACGCAACTGTGCGTATCGTTTGTATGAAAGATAACAATCTCGGTTTTCTTCTGCGCAAAAGCCGAAATTGCCGTACACAGAAGCATTATTGTAAGAAAACGTCTCATCATCATTCTACTAATTTACATCTGCCGTCCTTTGCGGCACTAATCTTACGTCCTTCGGAATGAAGGCGTTTAATGTAATTAAGGATAACCTCGCGCGCAAGCACGTTCTTTATTTCCTTCTTTATCGACTTCTTGAAATGTTCAAGATAGTCGTTGCCCTCTGCCATGTAATCGGTTGTGCAGATTATATATTCCTTGTTCAAATCAACAGGATCGCCGTTGATAGTTGCCTTTCGCAACTTTTTGTCGCGAGTTATTTCGAGACGGACATTGCGGCTCTGACATTCGCCGCCAGTGAATGCGATATCCTCAAAGAGTCCAACAACATCGCTTCCCTTCAGCGTTACAAAGGCAAGAAGATTGTTGAATGGCGCAAGAGCCAAGATGTCGCCGTTTCGGATTACGCCTTCGGGAATGTCGGCACGGTTTCCGCCCATGTTAAGGATTACAAAATCGGCTTTCTGACCGTAGCGTTCGCTCTCGTCAAAAAACGTATCAGCCATAAAATTGCCGAGCGCACTCTCCGGACGAAGGTCTACGCCGCTTTTCATGAATGTCTCACTGTATCCTACCACAGGCTGAAGAATACTGTCAACCTTCTGCTTGTATGGAGCCAAGAAAGCAACCGCATCGGCTTCGGGATTCTTGTCTAGTTCGTTTGTAATTTCAAATCGGGTTGCACTTTTAAGTCTTACCTTGCTCTGTGCAAAGGCATCGGAACTCGGAACGAGCACCAATGAGGCAAGAGTCAGATATGTTAATATTTTTTTATTCATCTGTCAAATCAGATATTTTTTCGTTTCAACAAAATTCTCTCGATGTAATGACACATCAGGTTTATGGCCCTCTTGTTGTGTCCGCCCTGAGGGATGATGATGTCGGCATTCTGCTTTGTAGGCTCAACAAACTCCTGATGCATAGGCTTCAGGACTGCTTCATATCGCTGCAAAACCATCTCTACGGTTCTGCCACGCTCAACAATGTCGCGCTGAATAACACGTATCAGGCGGTCGTCGGCATCGGCATCGACAAAGATTTTCAAGTCCATCAAGTCGCGCATCTCCTTGTTGTACAGAGCAAGGATTCCCTCGACGATGATAACTTCTTTTGGCTCAACGTGTACCGTTTCAGGCAGACGGTTGCTTTCGATATACGAATAGGTAGGTTGTTCAATCGCCTTTCCGTTTTTCAAGTCGCTTATCTGCTTTGAGAACAGTTCCCAGTCGAATGCGCTCGGATGGTCAAAGTTTAGCTTCCGGCGCTCATCCATCGTAAGATGCGTTGTATCGTTATAATACGAATCCTGACTGATAAGTGCCACCTCGTCCTTAGGCAAACGCTCTACTATCTTGCGTGCCACTGTGGTTTTGCCACTGCCCGTACCACCTGCAATTCCAATAATAATCATGCTACTACCTTTAGTTATAATAAAAACCTTAACTGCAAAATTAGCAAAAATTTCTGTTGTGAGAAAAATATTTTGCCATTTCTTCAAAATGTGTTATCTTCGCGCCAATATTAAGCAAAAACCAAACATAATTTTAGAATAAATGAAAGAATTAGCTTTAAAGTACGGATGTAATCCTAACCAGAAGCCATCACGCATTTATATGGAAGAAGGCGAACTTCCTATCGAAGTTCTTAGTGGTAAACCGGGCTACATCAACTTTTTGGATGCTCTTAACAGCTGGCAGTTGGTAAAGGAACTGAAAGAAGCAACAGGGCTACCAGCCGCAGCGTCGTTCAAGCACGTTTCGCCAGCCGGCGCAGCAGTAGGACTGCCAATGAACGACACTCTGAAGAAAATCTACTGGGTTGAAGACGCTCCTCTGCCTCTAACTCCAATAGCAACGGCATACGCCAGAGCACGCGGCGCCGACAGAATGTCGTCATACGGAGATTTCATCGCACTCAGTGACACTTGCGACGAGGCTACGGCAATGCTCATCAAGCGCGAAGTATCAGACGGCGTAATCGCTCCAGACTTCACACCTAAGGCTCTTGAGATTCTAAAAGAAAAACGCAAAGGCACATACAACGTAATAAAAATAGACCCTACATACGTTCCTAATCCTATTGAACGCAAGCAGTGTTTCGGCGTTACATTCGAACAGGGCAGAAACGAGATTAAACTTAACGGCGACGAACTTTTCGCCAACATTCCAACCGACAACAAGAACTTTACAGACGAGGCTAAGCGCGACCTTATGATTGCACTCATCACTCTGAAGTACACTCAGAGTAACTCTGTATGCTACGTCAAGGACGGACAGGCAATCGGCATCGGAGCCGGTCAGCAGAGCCGAATCCATTGTACTCGCCTTGCAGGAAACAAGGCTGACATTTGGTGGCTTCGCCAGCATCCAAAGGTTCTTAACCTGCCATTCGTTCCTAACATCCGCCGCGCTGACCGCGACAATACCATCGACATCTACATCAGCGAGGATCACGACGATGTTTTGGCTGATGGCGTATGGCAGCAGTTCTTTACAGAGAAGCCTGAAGTCCTGACAAGAGAGGAGAAGAAAGAATGGATTGCAAAGAATACAAACGTTGCTTTGGGTTCTGACGCATTCTTCCCATTCGGCGACAACATCGAGAGAGCACACAAGAGTGGCGTTCAGTATGTAGCACAGGCAGGCGGTTCTGTTCGCGACGACCATGTTATCGAGACATGTAACAAGTACGGCATCGCTATGGCATTCACTGGCATCCGCTTGTTCCATCATTGATTTTCCCCTTCGGAAACTAAATATAAAATCAGCGGACTTTCTCACGAGAGTCCGCTGTTTTTTTCTTTTTCAAAACAAAGGTTTGTCATATCCTAACATAAAATGTGTTGAATTCGGCTGAGCCAAGAACTCCGATTTTTTTATTAGCCTTAAGTCTTAAAAACTCAACATTACCGGCATTTCAAATTATCAATACATCAGTTCGGCTCAATTATTATTCTCACGTATCTTGCATACGTCTTACAAGAATCCATCTTGGCACGATTTTTCAATTTTCAACTTTCTCAAAAAGCATTGTCAATTGTCCATTGTGAATTGTCAATTATCCTCGGCTTTCTTCCCCGTACCTTGAACGTACCTTGCCCGAACCTTCCCCGTAGCTACCCCGTTCCTACTCCGAAGCTACCCCATCCCTTGCGGCTTGCTTCTTCGGTACTTCTTCGTACCCTGCGGCTTACTTGCGGCTTACCTGCCGCTATGTTGAATCTTACTATACCCAACCTTGAAAGTTACTTTGGGGCTCTTTTCTGCATAACGATTCTTTATTTTAATATCGTTGCAGAATTGCTTATGCCGCCCCCGCGTATCAATCTCCGCCAAACAGAAAAGGCGATTTTCTCGCCATTTTCTGCCCGACTAAGATTTTAGGAGTTCTGATAAAAATTAAGATATAAATAGTTATTTCTCTAATTAGTTCGCAATTCTCGAAGCCAAAAGGCATGAATCAATTCCCGAACAATCGTCAGACAGTTCCCAGGCCTTCTTGCTTTCGTTCCAACAATACATCTCGCTGTTCTGAAGCGTTGTGCCGTCGCTCTCGGTTGTGTAAGCATACTTGCTTACTGGACAACTCTTTCCGTTGCTCATACATTTCTGCAATTCTATCGTAACGGTGTCTCCGTTGTAAGAATAAAGAAACTTCTTAGACAACTTCCAAACCTTCTTGTACGAATCCCACTCACTTACTCTCATGGCATCAGTCTTGCCGTCGGCATTATAGCTGTACTCGTATCTGAACTTCGGAGTCAAGAGCAGATTGCTCTCGGTATAAATGTATCTTGTTGAAAGCTTACCGTCAACAACCTCGTCGTTGTGATAATACTTACTCAAATCGGAAGCCATTACACTTGCAGTACAACCAAACATGCAAAATAGTACGACTGCCAAAACCTTTACTCTAAAAATTCTTGTCTTCATAATTGTATCTAATTTTTTGTTAATATTCTTTTCTTTAATACTCGACTGGTGTATTAGTTAAGTATTACACCGCAAAAGTATATATTATTTCCATTTCGCAAAACAGTTTAACATATTTTAACATTTTATTTTCTGGTTTTTCTGAAATATAGCAACTTATACATATTATATTACAAGCGTCTTTTCCGCAAAGTATAAAGTATTGATTTAAAGAATATTTACACAGATATTCAATATTTCAAGGAAAAGAATTTGGAAGAATAAATTATTATAATTACTTTTGCAGTGTACTACAATAGTATAACACAAAAGATAACTCAAAACTTAAAAGAAAACATAATGAGAAACGATTTTTTAAGCGTAAGTTCGGTGACATACGGTTACAGCAACAAGCAAAACGTATTCGACGATTTCTCCCTAAATTTTGACGAAGGCAAAATCATCGGACTGCTGGGCAAGAACGGAACAGGCAAAAGCACTCTGCTCTATCTGCTCTGCGGACTTCTTCATGCCCAGAAAGGCGAAATACTCTTCAAAAACAAGAATGTAAAGGAAAGAAATCCAGAAACGCTTCAGGACATCTTCATAGTGCCCGAAGAATTCAGTATGCCAGACACCACCCTTAGCAAATACATTAAACTCCTCTCTCCATTTTACCCAAACTTTAGTTACGACGACATGAAGAGCACGATGGACAAGTTCGAACTCGACATGAGCCTTAACCTGAAAGAACTTTCGATGGGCATGAAGAAAAAAGTGTTCATGTGCTTCGCGCTTGCCACAAACACCTCTCTCCTACTGATGGACGAACCGACGAACGGACTCGACATTCCGTCGAAAAGCCAATTTAGAAAGGTAATTGCATCGAGCATGAGCGACAATCGTTCAATAATAATCTCGACACATCAAGTCAAGGACATCGACATTCTGCTCGACAAAGTCGTGATTCTCGACAACAACGACATCTTGCTAAACCAGAGCGTTGCCGATATTTCCGAGAAACTGTATTTTGCCGAAACTGGAATAAATGACGATTTATCCGACGCCATTTTCACCCAGCCTTCGCTTGCGGGATATAGCGCGGTGTTCAGAAACCTCGAAAATGCCGAAAGCACAATGAACCTCGAAACGCTGTTCAACGCAACGCTCAGCAAGCGCGACGAGATTAAGAAGATTTTCGAAAAATAAAAATCCGAAGCAACATGAACAATGTTTTCAGTATAAAAAGAATCGCAGCACTTCTGAACTACGAATATTCGAACGGCAAGAAGACTCATCTAACGGTTTTCTGCGCGCTGTTTGTTTGTTTTCTGTTGTTTTCATTTTACAACCAGATTTACGATTACAACGACGCCAAGGTATTTGCCGAAGAGCAGAAATCAATAGTCGGTTTTCTTTTCATCTTGACGATGTGCGTTGCCGCGTCAAGGCATTCAAAGACCAAAAACTTGGAATACATTATGCTTCCGGCAAGCAATCTGGAAAAATTCGCCGTGCGTTCATTTATATGCACGGTATTCGTCTTGGTAGAATGTATACTGGCTTATAACGTTTCAGAACTCGTCAGACTTATTATAAACGCTATTTTAGGCTGTCAAAACGAATTTAAATGCAGTTTCACCTTGAATATGTTTCCGCCCTTGATTTCGGACGATTTCTTCATCGGAGTTATTCATGGCCTAAAAGGAGAAAAAATAAATCCAGAGCAATATATGGAGGCAAGTCCGAACAATCAGCAATACACAACAACTTTACTCATGATGTTCTGGGCGCAATCTTTATACATTCTGTGTTCAAATATATGGCACAAGCACCGGCTTCTTTCGGGAGTCGTGATGAACAATCTGTTCAGCTTCGCTCTGATTTACGTATTTTTCGCCTTCTACTACAAAACAATGATAGACGATTCCGTCGAAATAAAGGTTGAAAAGAGCATCATATTCTGCAACATTGCATTTGCGATGTTCGGAGTTTTAAACTGGTTGCTGGCATATTGGTTTTTCAAAAGAAATCAGATTGCCAACCGCAAATTCTCACTTAATTTTTTCAAGAAATGAGGGATTTCAATTATAACAGATTCAGAAACGAACTGAAAGTCGACATTCAGTTCGTTAGAAACAAATTCATCAAGAAAGCAATTGTTATCACCGGATTGATGATTCTGTACAGTTGCGTATTTCTGCCAATCGTAATTCTTGCAGACGACGATGAGTCAGACAAGGCATACTTTTATTCAGAAATTCTGAATATGTTCTATTCCATCTCGCTGGGAGTTATGTTTATCTCTTACGCCCTATCGCACATGCAGGAAATGCGCACCAAGGAAGGCAGAATAAATGTGCTTATGCGACCGTCTACAACAAAAGAAAAGTTCATAGCCAAGTCGATAATCATTTTGGTTGCACCAATTGTGACATTCACTCTTGCCGTGACAATCAACGAATCTGTAAAGTTTGTTCTTTCTGATGTACTAAGGAACACAATATATCAATCGTTTTTTTGTTATTCAGAAGACAACATTCACTTTATACAATCGTGCTTTTACGTTACAAAACTCGGACATCCCGTTATTCAGATAATAGCATTCGTTGCAACCATCCTACTCTCTCAAGCATTCTGTCTGTACATGAGCAACAGTCAACAGAGGTTCCTCGTTCCGAAAGCACTTATCTGCATAATTGCGTTTACTGCCATAATTCTTCTGATTCTGCACCATATATATCCCAAAACAGAAATCTTTTACGGCACAATATATATGCTGAAATCAGGAATAATTATAGACAAGACAATAATTCTGATGCTCACGTTCGTTCTTGTAGAGATTGGATTCACAATCTTCCTATGGCATAAGAGCTACGAAATATTCAAGTCGTCACAAGTTATGAATCATATCAACAACAAATAATAGTTTGCACATGAATTTCAAAGAAAACAAGCCGATCTATCTTCAAATTGCCGACAGAATAATGGATGAGATTCTGAACAGCACTTATCCTGAAGGCGGACGAATTCCGTCGGTAAGAGAATATGCCGCAATGGTTGAGGTCAATGCCAACACTGTTGTAAAGTCATTCGACTTTTTGCAAAATAACGAAATTATATTCAACAAACGCGGACTTGGCTATTTTGTATCCGAAGGAGCCGTACAGAAAATCATATCAAACAGAAAGGATACGTTTCTTAACGACGAGCTCCCTGAGATGTTCGTCAAACTTAAACAACTTGACATATCAATGAACGAGGTTCAAACAATGTTCAGAGACTGGCTGAAAAAACAGAAAAAACAAAACTAACATCAGCTTACTACGACATAATAATAACAGAAAACCAAAACAAAAAGCCGTTTTGAAACAGGATATTTCCATTATCCACATTTCAAAACGGCTTTTATAAGAAACATAAAATCAAAAAACCGGAGAATAAAGTTCATACTCTTCATCCTCCCATACTTTTCTATAGCCACCGATATCTTTCATAAATCTCAATTCAGGACAAGCAGAACATTTTAGAGATTCTTTACTTAACAATACGTCTGGTTTTTCGTGCTTTCTTTTATAAACCTCCATAGCATTTTCATACACACTCGTATTCGTCCCCCATATTTTCGGTCTGTTATTATACGAGGTTTTACCCAATAAAACAGAAAGCATTAAACCCAAATCGGTCATTAGGATTTCTCGGTGCTGTATGGCAGAGAGAAATCCTTTAGTTTTTCCCATATCGAGAGGAAGGATCGTCGTGTTTTCAACGACCTGGCCAAGTACAGAATGTGCTTGTTCTTTGTCCTTCCCAGATATGCGGGTGTTGATATCAGTTCGTAGCGGATTGTCTTGAGGAACTTCTTTTTGTCGGAGTTCATCAATGCATGGCGAAACAGCGACATGAAGTTGTATGCCATGATTATGAAATTGCCGCAGGCTTCTGTCGCCCAGAAGTTGTGCGTTACAAATTCGTCTATCGAAAAATCG
>FNBQ01000029.1:0-466 GCA_900102385.1 Bacteroidales bacterium KHT7
ATGAAGCGTTCCGTTTCCTCAATCTCGCGTCCTCTCTTGTCATCAAAGTCTATTTCCTGCTGCCCGTCATGATTACGAAGCCAGCGTTGAGCCTCCGAATACAAGATGTCCGCTTCGTCCTCAGACTTTGCCGTTCCAAAATGCCTTATCTCACGAAACTTTCCATTAGCCTTACTTACGGCTACCACGCTTATAGAGCCTGAGCGGTTTTTCTTCCTGCGTATAAACATGGCGCAAAGGTACGCATTTTCCTGTTTGCGTCACCCAAAGTCACCCATTATTTAGACGTAACTACCTGATTTTCAATCTGCGCTATGTAATGGCACAAAAAAGTGATGAAGTCAGGAAATACAGTATGAATTTTTCTTTTGGTAAATACAAAATAGTGGGAAGTAAGAAGGAAGATAGATTCATGGTACATCCAAGATACATCGTAGGAAAATCGTAGGAAAATCGTAGGAAAATC
>FNBQ01000029.1:746-44157 GCA_900102385.1 Bacteroidales bacterium KHT7
ATCGTAGGAAAATCGTAGGAAAATCGTAGGAAAATCCTCTGGTTGAATCCCCAACCAGAGGATTTTTTATAAGTATAGCACGCTTTTTACTTTTCAAACATATTGTACGTTGTTCTGAGTACGCGGAACTCGGTACGGCGGTTAAGCGAATTACAGATTTCCTGCTGCTCGTTTGGAAGTTTCTCAATATAATCCTTGGAGAGCACATCGCCTTCTTTCAGAAAATCGAACGATTCGAGCATCTTCTTGCTTACAGTCTTAGGCTTGGTTACGCCATATCCAACAGGAGTGAGGCGTTCTTTTGCAATTCCACTCTTTATCAAAAACTTAACACACGACTCGGCACGTTTTTGCGAGAGCCACAGATTGTATTTCTCGTCGCCGCGATAATCGCAATGCGCGCCAAGTTCTATCGTGATGTTAGGATTCTCGTTCAGCAGAGTTACGAGAGCCATCAATTCGGTTTCCGACTCCTTTGTCAAATCGGCCTTGTCGAACTCGTAGAGCACGTTGTCTATCAACACAGGTCTGCTGATTGACGGCAGCGGAAATTGCAGAACATATTCTTTTGTAACGCCGGCAGTATCGGCTCTGAAGTCTTGTTTGTGATTAAGAAAACCCTTGCAAGTGCCAAGCAGAACGTAATCAACATTTGGCTTGACCTCAACCACAAATGAGCCGTCGCCCTTCACGCTTATCTTCTGATTTGTGCCATCGTTGCCCACCACGTAGACGAGCGCCTGAGGCAGTTCGTAGCCGTCCTTCTCGTAAACCCATCCCTGAACGGTGAGGATATTTTCGGCAAGTTCGAAACTGTAGATGTGGTCCCATCCGTGACCGTCGTTGCGATTGCTCGAGAAGAATCCGCGGTTGTAAATGCCATCGAACGTAAGACCGAAGTCATCGCCCTCCGAATTTAGCGGATAGCCAAGGCGGTTAAGCGTCCATGCCTTGAGCGAGTCTTGTTTGGCGCACCACACATCGAGTCCGCCCATGCCCGGATGTCCGTTTGATGAGAAATATAGGTCGCCGTTTGGGCGGAATGTCGGAAACATCTCGTCGCCGGGCGTATTTATCGGCGCACCCAGATTCTCAACGCCGCCAAAGTTATCATCGGCAGTTATACGAACGCGCCAGATGTCGAGTCCGCCCTCTCCGCCGGGCATATCAGAAACGAAATAAAGCCATTGTCCGTCGGGCGATACTGCCGGATGGGCGTACGACGAAAGCGAATCCTTTGTCAGAACGCAAGCCGTAGGGGTGCTCCACGAAGCATCGGAGCGCGTACTTTTGAAAATCTCGGTATAGCGCGGATACGACTCGTCCTCGCGGCATCGGGTAAAATACATCGTTTTTCCGTCGGGCGCGAAGCAGCATGCGCCCTCGTCTTCTTCCGAATTTATTGCATCGGTAATAACCTCTGGCTTAGTCCATTTGCCTTTCTCGTCTTTCTTGCACACGAAGAAATCGCCGTTCTTCACGCCCGTTATTCCGTTGAGTTTGTCGCCTTTCGCCTGCGGACGCGTTGACGACAGAAAAAGTTGGTCGTCGCCCAAAAGCATCGGCGAGAAGTCGGAACGGCGCGAGTTGAACATATCAAACTTCTTGACCTTGTAGCCCGATGATTCTTCTTTCCATTTCCGTGCATTCTGAGCCGAAATCAAACCGTTCATGGCGAGTTTGTCGGCAGGCTTGTGCGCGAGGTAAATCTCGTAGTTTTTGGCAGCGTTCTTGTAGTCCTTGTCGCGCCGCTGCATCTCGGCAAGATAGAAGAAGACGATAGAATCGTGATATTTATATCGAACGGCATTCTGATATGCGCCTCTCGCCCTCGATGTATAGTTTATCTTTCGGTAGCACTCGGCAAGGGCGAAAGCGCGCTCGCCACGCAGCTTGCGCTCTTTCGGCGGTGTCTGGCTGTATGCTTTTTTGTACATCTGCGCAGCGTTGAAATATTCGCCAAGAGCAAGAGACTGCTCCGCCTTGCGAACGGAATTCTCCGCTCCGCACGAGAAAAGCATAAGCGCGCCAAGCACTAAGACTATGATGTTCGACTTCATTTGACTTCAGTATTAAACGGAAGGACGAACTTGCAGCCCGACTTCCAGTTTGAGCACCCGTAAGCCGCCCTGCCCTTTATTATGCGACCTTGTCCGCACACCGGGCATACCGTGTCTATCAGTTCGTCCGACGGGACAAGCGACTGAGATGCCGGTTTTGGCTTCGGACTGTCCGAGCCGCCAGATGCCACCGCAGCCTCATCGCCCTCGTCGCCGTCTTTCTTCTTCGACGACTTTCGCGGAGCGCGTTTCTTTGGCGCAGGCTTCTCCTCCTCTACTTCTAACGAAATTCTTCGGTTTGTATTGTCTGCCAGCACCTGATTTACAATGTCTGTAACCATCTGCTTCAGTTCGCCCACGAAGGTAGCCGCGTCGTAACTCTTCTTTTCTATCTCGCGTAGTTTCTTCTCCCAGATTCCCGTTAGTTCGGCACTCTTCAGCAGTTCCTCGCGGATAAGGCCGATAAGCTCCATGCCTGTTGGAGTGGCTACGAGATTCTTCTTCTCCTTGCGGATATACTTGCGTTTGAAGAGCGTCTCGATGATAGCAGCTCGGGTTGACGGGCGACCTATTCCGTTCTCCTTCAAGGCATCGCGCAACTCGTCTGAGTCGACCAGCTTACCTGCCGTTTCCATGGCGCGCAAAAGCGTTGCCTCGGTATAGAACTTTGGCGGAGTGGTCATCTTCTCGGCAAGGTCGGGAATGTGCTCGCCGCTCTCGCCCTTCACGAAGGCTGGCAGAACGCGTTCCTCATCCTTCTCCTTATTCGCCTCTTCGTCAGGCAAATTGGTCTGCTGCTTCTCGAAAATCACACGCCAGCCCGGTTCAAGAATCTGCTTTCCCGTTGCCTTGAACTCTATCTTATCAACCTCGCCCATAACGGTAGTAGTGGCAAACTTGCAGTCGGGATAGAACACGGCAATGAAGCGGCGCGCAATCATATCGTACACATGCTTTTCCATGTCCGAGAGGTTTGTGGGCGGCACGCCTGTCGGGATGATGGCATGGTGGTCTGTAACCTTGCTTGAGTCGAACACCTTCTTGCTCTTCAGAAGTTTCTTTCCGCCGAGAGGAGCAATAAACTGCTGATAATCACGAAGTCCCGAAAGAATCTGCGGACACTTTGGGTAAATATCATCGCTCAGGAATGTAGTATCAACACGCGGATATGTTGTGAATTTCTTCTCGTAGAGCGACTGGATCAGTTGCAATGTCTGGTCGGCAGAATAGCCGAATTTCTTGTTGCACTCAACCTGAAGCGACGTAAGGTCGAACAGTCGCGGAGGTGCTTCCGTTCCGTTCTTCTTCGACACATCGGTAACGGTAAACAGCGCGTTCTTCACCTTTTCAAGAAAGGCGAAACCCTCTTCCTTGCTCGTAAACTTACCTTTTGTTGATGCAAAGATTACGTTGCGGTATTTAGTTGTCAGAACCCAATAAGGCTCTGGCACAAAGTTGTCTATTTCGTGCTGACGCTTTACGATTAGTGCCAGCGTAGGCGTCTGCACTCGCCCAATAGAGAGAACTTGCCTGTTCTGTCCGTATTTTAAGGTGTACAGACGAGTTGCGTTCATACCCAAGACCCAGTCGCCAATGGCGCGACAGAGTCCGGCCTCGTAGAGCGACTGGTACACGGACTGGTCTTTCAGTTCCTTGAATCCGTCGCGTATAGCCTCTTCGGTCAGCGACGAAATCCACAGACGCTCCACAGGACATTTCGCCCCAGCCTTCTGCATCACCCATCGCTGAATCAGTTCACCTTCCTGCCCGGCATCGCCGCAGTTTATAATCTTCTCGGCATTCGACATCAGTTTCTCAATCACCGCAAACTGCTTCTCAATGCCCTTGTCAGCCTTCAGTTTTATGCCAAAGCGTTGCGGAATCATGGGCAGACTGCTCAGAGTCCAATGCTTCCACATTGGTGTATATTCATGAGGTTCTTTCAACTCGCAGAGATGACCGAATGTCCACGTTACCTGATAGCCGTTTCCTTCAAGATAGCCATCGCGCTGCGACGTTGCTCCAAGCACATTGGCTATGTCCTTGGCAACACTCGGTTTCTCAGCAATACATACAATCATATTTGTTTATTCTTTTTTTGGAAGTGCAAAATTAACAAATTTTACTTACATAAAAGAGAATTGCCCCTTCTCCTCAATCTCCTTCGGAATAAATCCGCTGCGTATGCGCCATTCTTGCGGATAGAGGTTGTTGGCACGGTTTCCGATGTTCTTTACGAATCCCAGCGGATGATTCTTGTAGGTTACAAGAACATAGCCTCGCGGAGTTCCGTCGGGCATGGCAACAGCCTCTTTGCGCAGATATGCTATCGCCGACATATAGTCGAGTTCCACCGTCGGGAATGTGTCGCGATAAAGAGCCGTAGACAGAGCCAGAGCCACATCGGGCTGCCAGTCCCTGCCTTTCAGCATGGCGAGTTCTATGCCAGCGTGCATCACGCTAAGTTCCTTGCTGAGACTATCATATACTTCAATGTATGCCGTCGGAAAAGCCACAGGCTGCTCGCCTCGCCACACAAATTCAAAGTCGCCCGAAACATATTGCTTCAGTTCCTTCGGAAATGCAGGCACACTCTTCGGCTTTGCGTCCTTGCCTTTTTTCTTCTTTGCCGGTTTCTCCTCCGGAATATCGTCCTCGGCATCCAAAGGCTTTCGCATAAGGCAGAGGAAGAAACCCTCGCCCTTTGTGATATGCGGCATAAAATGATACACATCATACGGCGTGCCAACGGTGTTGCCCTTTATGTTCCATTCGGGTTTCGTTTCAACCTTCAGGACTTCCGCTCCAAGATTCTTAACAATCCACTCTACGTTGCCCTCGTCTTCGAGAACGTTGTATGTGCAGGTGCTGTAAACAAGCAGTCCGCCGGGTTTCAGGCATCGCCAGATGTCGTTTATTATACTTCGCTGAAGGCTCTCGCACTCGGCAACCTTAGCGGTGCTCCAATCCGAAACAGCCACCTCGTCCTTGCGGAACATTCCCTCGCCCGAGCAAGGCACGTCGGCAACAATCAGGTCGAACAGATGCACGAACTTCGAGAAATCGGCAGGATAGTTATTCGTGACGATGCTGAGCGGATGTCCCCACTTGGTAATATTTTCAGAAAGCACCTGAGCACGCGGACGTATAGGCTCGTTGCTCACAAGCAGACTGCCTTCGGGAAGGGCTGCGCGAAGAAGCGTGCTCTTTCCGCCGGGCGATGCGCAGAGGTCGAGCGCAACGACTGGCTTATCGACATACTGCTCAACGACTTGCGTCAGGAACATCGACGATGCCTCCTGAACATAATACGCGCCCGAATGTAGCAAAGGGTCGAACGTGAAAGACGGTCGCGTTTCGAGATACCTGCCATATTTCTCCGACCACGGCACAGCCTGCGCCGACAGTTCGCCAGTCCACTTTGCCGGATTGAGTCTTATGCTCACCGGCGACTCGGTGGCAAGCGCATCGGCGAGCGACTTATATTCGTCATCGCCTATAAGCCTGCGTGTATATAATTCAAAATCTTCTGGAATATTCATACTATTGGCAAAGATACAGCAATCCGAAAGCAGAACAAAATAAATCATACGATTTTTAGGCAAGCCGAAACTATACAAAACAAAAATAGACCCCTACATTCACATGCAAGAGCCTACTACAATCATAAATAAACTACCTAAAACTTACCTAAAACTAGTACAATAACTGTAATCTTTTCAATCCAAACTCAAAAGCTTTACCTTAAAATCACTATTTTACCCAATATAACTTTATAATATGAGTTCACTTCAATCAGTGATAGCCTCATCTTATTTGTCTTAATCCGACATCAACTTCAACAATTCAACTTATGTTTTCGACTCGCATCCGAGTCTGTTTTTATTATCACATTGCAAATATAAACACTAAAATTAAATTTAACAAATTTTTTAATAATTATTTTTTAGTATTTTTTAACTTTTTTTGAAGCAAAATATCTAACTGCTTAAATATCAGTATATTATAAATTTTTAATTACAAAACCATCATAACAACAAATGACTAAAATATTAACAAATGTGAAAAAATCCTAAAATATTTCACATTTTTTAACATTACAGCCCTGTTTCAATATTAACACAATCGTACATATAGAACAAGTCTTTTTACCTTAAATATATAATGTATAAAGCAAAATTGCAAAAATTATATTACTTTTGCCTTCAATTAAAAAATCAAAACATTTAATGAAACAATATCTTGATCTTGTAAACAGAATACTGACTGAGGGCGTTGAGAAGGGCGACCGCACCGGAACGGGAACAATCAGCGTATTCGGCCATCAGATGCGGTTTAACCTCGAAGACGGATTTCCGCTTGTGACAACAAAGAAGGTTCATCTGAAATCGATAATCTACGAACTTCTGTGGTTTCTCAGAGGCGACACGAACGTAAAGTGGCTTCAGGAGCACGGCGTAAGAATATGGAACGAATGGGCCGATGAGAACGGAGACCTCGGACACGTCTACGGCTACCAGTGGCGCTCGTGGCCCGACTACAAAGGCGGATACATCGACCAGATTTCGGAAGTGATAGAGCAGATAAAGAACAACCCTAACTCGCGCCGACTTATAGTTAACGCTTGGAACGTGGCTGACATCGACAACATGAACCTGCCGCCTTGCCACATGTTCTTCCAGTTCTACGTTGCCGACGGTAAACTGAGTCTCCAACTATACCAGCGCAGCGCGGACACTTTCCTTGGCGTGCCGTTCAACATTGCATCGTATGCCCTTCTGCTTATGATGGTTGCTCAGGTTACAGGACTGAAGGCTGGTGAATTTGTCCACACGCTTGGCGATGCTCACATCTACAACGACCACATCGAACAGATGAAACTTCAACTTTCGCGCGAGCCTCGCAAGTTGCCTACGATGAAGATAAATCCCGAGGTGAAGAACATCTTCGACTTTAAGTTCGAGGATTTCGAACTCGAAGGCTACGACCCTCATCCGCACATCGCCGGAAAGGTTTCAGTTTAATAAATCAAGAAGAAAAATATGATTAACATAATTGTCGCAATAGCCCGCAACAACGCCATAGGCTACAAGAATCAACTGATATATCATCTGAGCAACGATCTTAAAAGATTCAAGGCTCTCACAACAGGGCATACCATAATAATGGGCCGAAAGACGTTCGAGTCGCTTCCGAAGGGCGCGCTGCCAAACCGCCGCAACATCGTTCTGTCAAGACAGAAGGACATTGGGTTTGCCGGTGCAGAGCATTTCACATCGCTCGAAGAGGCTCTGGACAACTGCAAGGGCGAAGAGGACATCTACATAATTGGCGGCGAGACGCTTTATCGCGAGGCCATGCCGATGGCAGACGCTATCTATGCCACCGAGGTTGACGACACTCCTGAGAATGCCGACGCCTTCTTTCCCGAGATTGACAAGAATGTTTGGGTAGTTAAAAACAACGAGGCACACGAGGCCGACGAGAAGCACGCACAGCGATACACGTTTGTTGACTATATAAAAAAGTAAAAGCGTAGAACTTAATCTACGCTTTCATTTTCGTCGCTCTCAATATCCATGATTGGCATCTGTCGCTTAATTGCCTCGTGGAACGAGATAATGGTCTCGGAACGGGCAAGTCCCAGCGGCTGGAGCTTGTCGTGGATAATACTCAACAAATGATGATTGTTGCGAGCATATATCTTTATGAACATGTCATAGCCTCCAGTTGTGAAATGACACTCAACCACCTCCGGAATCTTGCGGAGAGCCTCTGTCACCTCGTCAAACTGCTCAGGGTCTTTTAGGTACAAGCCTATATATGCACAGGTTTCATAACCAATCTTCTCAGGGTCTATTAGGTACTGTGAACCTTTCAAAATTCCTAGGTTTACTAGTTTCTGAATACGCTGGTGGATGGCCGCTCCCGACACATCGCATGCTCGCGCCACCTCAAGGAATGGCACTCGTGCATTTTCTGCAATCATCCGCAGAATCTGCACATCCAACTTGTCAATCTGATGTTGTCCCATATTTTTTATTACTCTAAATAATTTTTGCAAATATAGTACAAAGTAGATTATAAATCGTAACTTTAGTTTAAAAAAGTAGTTATATTTTTACAAAATAAATACAAAATTAGTTACAAATGAAAAGATTTTTAATTTTCTCAGCATTTTTTCTGGCGATGCAGGGCATTGTGGCACAGAGTTTTAGCGATTATTTCGAAGACAAGACGCTGAGAATAGACTATACCTTCAGCGGCAATCACGATTTGCAACATATCGAGGTGTCTGAACTGAAAAAATCGGACGGATGGTACGGCAGAAGGCACAATCTCGACTCTCTGCCACTACGCGGAAACGGTCAGATTTACATGAAGCACAAGGGCAAGGTTGTCTATGCCACTTCGTTCTCAAGCCTGTTTCAGGAATGGCTCACAACCGAGGAGAGCACAAAGGCTACAAAATCGTTCGAAAACACTTTTCTGCTGCCTTTCCCTAAGGATGAGATGGACGTTACAATAAACCTGACAAACACTCACAACAAGGTGGTTTCTGAACTCACCTATCACATCAACCCTAAGGATATCCTGATAAGGCAGATGAAGCCGAACAAGGAGCAGAAAACAAGATATATCCACAAGGGCGGCGACCCGAAGGAGTGCATTGACGTTGTGATTGTTGCCGAGGGATATACCGAAAGCGAGCTCGAAACGTTCTTCAAGGATGCCGAGATTGCTTCGGAATCGCTCTTTGCACACGCGCCTTTCTCGGCAAACAAAAGTAAGTTCAACATTCTGGCGGTAGGCGCGGTTTCTAAAGACAGCGGCGTGAGCATTCCGCGTTTGGGACAATGGAAGAACACGGCTCTGTCATCGCATTTCAGCACGTTCTATTCTGACAGGTATCTTACTACCCTTCACATAAAGGACTTGCACGATGTTCTTGCCTGTCTGCCCTACGAGCACATCATCATCCTTGCAAATACCGACGAATACGGCGGCGGCGGAATATACAACTCGTACACCCTCACAACGGCGCACCACGAGCAGTTCAGACCGGTTGTGGTTCATGAGTTCGGACACAGCTTCGGCGGTCTGGCCGACGAGTATTTCTACGACGACCAGTTCGAGACTCAATATCCATCCGACACCGAGCCATGGGAGCCTAACCTGACAACCCTTGTTGATTTCGACAGCAAATGGAAGGATATGCTGCCTAAAAAGACGAAGATTCCTACTCCTATCCCACCGTTAGACACCGAAGAGAATCTGATGAAGAAGATAGGCGTGTACGAGGGCGGCGGATATCAGTCAAAGGGCGTTTACCGTCCGTTCTACACCTGCCGCATGAAGGTGAACGAGGTGAGCCGCTTCTGCAATGTGTGCCAAAGGGCTATGCTGAGGCTAATAGACTTCTACACAAAATAAAATCAGAGAATCATTGACACCAAAGGTATCGTTATCATCGACAGCAATGTGGTGATAAAGGTACCTTGTGCCATTACGGTCTCGTCTCTGCCGTACTTAAAACAGAGCATCGTGCCGAACGAGGCAACGGGCATGGCGGTTATCATCGTGTTGATGCTGATGATACGGTCGTCGAACAAGCCCGAAAAGCGGAACAGATACATAACGAACAGCGGCAGGATGAAAAGGCGGAACGCCGACATCAGGAATATCTTAGGACCGCCGGTCATGTGTTTCAGCGGTATCTGCGAGATGCTGTAGCCAATTATCAGCAGCGAGCCGGGCACGGTTATGTTGCCGATGAGCGTGAACGGCTGCGCTATAACGTGGGGCACTCTGATGGCAAAAGCCACGATTATCACGCTTATGTACGTTCCTATCATCGCCGGAGAATAGAAACGCTTCCATTGAAACTTACCTTCTGACTTGCCTGCAATAAACTGAACGCCCCAGATAAACACGCAAAAGGTATTTGCCACATTCAGAATACTTGCATAGAACACGGCCTCAGGACCGAACATCGATGCCACAACGGGATAGCCTATGAAGCCCACGTTTCCGAAGGCAAGCATGAAGCTGAACAGTCCTTCCTCCTCGCCCACATTGAACAGTCGCGGCAGATAGGCTGCTATGACAAGCAGCACGACATACGTTATTATGCCGACAATCATCAGCGGAACGATAAGCTCACGGCTTGGCAGATTGTCGCCCATAGTGCTGGCTATGATAAGGCACGGACAAGTAAGGTTGATAATAAGGCTCGCCATCTTCTTGCTCAATGTCTGGTCGAACAACTTAGCCTTGCCGCTTATGTAGCCGGCAATAACCACGGCAAACAGCATAGCCATCTGCTCGAGAATAACTGTAAAATCCATCGTGTTACCCAATAAAAATTGTGCAAAGTTAAACTAAAAAAGCATTATGCTGAAGTTTTTGGGGACTTAAATGCAATCGCAATTGACAATGGATAGTTGACAATTTCTTTTCTGGTATGTGCGCATAGATACGACTCTTCAATATGCCATTGTTAACCTAATAAATGTTAAAATAGCTCACAATAAGTATCTTGGATGATGGAAAGTCCATATATGTGCCGATTTTTTTCTACCTTTGCTCTCAAACCAATCACAAATGAAACAAGATAATCCATCTCAACAAGTTCAGCAACTTGACACGCTATATAGCGATGTACGTCAAATCATAGAGACTTCACGCAGCAATGCCGTGCGTAGTGTCGATTTCTGTCGTGTGCAGATGTATTGGCACATGGGGCAACGCATATTCGAGGAAGAGCAGCAAGGCAAGGAACGCGCCGACTATGGAGCGTATCTTTTGCAGAATTTAGCAAAACGCTTGGAGCCCGAGTTCGGAAGCGGATTTGGCTATCGTCAACTTAAGTTTTGCCGTCAGTTTTATAGGACATATCCAAATAGGAACACACTGTGTTCCCAATTGAACTGGAGCCAATATCGTATGCTGATTCAGATTCCAGACCCCGACAAGCGTGAGTACTACGAATTGGAATCCGTAAATAACGCATGGACAGCCCGCGAGACGGAAAGGCAAATAAATTCGATGCTCTACGAACGTTTGTTGATGAGCAACGACAAGGAGAGTGTACTTGCCGTGGCTCGTAAGGAACGCATCCCCGAAAGCCCTACCGAAATCATCAAAGACCCAATGGTGCTCGAGTTTCTTGGACTGCACGTACCTGATTACAATTGATAACATTACTTAAAAGGAAGTTTTTTCAGAGGTGGGAATTACAAATTCCCGTTTTTCATCTACAGCAGAATTGCAAATTCTGCTGGACTTTATGGGGAGTTTCTTTGCTGACTAACTACAGATACGGTACGGCAGAACATAAGGATGTTGTTGCGAATACATCACACACACCGTGGTTCTGACGAATTTCCGAATTCGGCAGCATAAAAATTATGGGAATTTGCAATTCCCACCGCTTTCAGTCATCACAATGTTACGACTTCAACATCAAGCAATCCTTTATCACCGACATAGTTCGGTGCAGAACTGTACAAATAATCTTCAGCACGCGCCACGAACTCCGCCTTTACAGGATTATTATGAACATAATCAATTTTTTGAGAAAGAAATTTCAAAGTATAGATTTCCTCTACATGGTTTCCATCTTGCCAGAAACGATACTTCTGATTATGACTACCAGCTGCCCCGGCGGACAAGAAATGTTCAAGCATCCAATCGCGTCGGCTTTCGCGCTCGTCTTGTTCTAAGATTTCGATGATTTTCTTGTTTGTAAACTTCTTGAAATCTCGCAAAATATCACTTATTGATTGTCCTTCTTCTGTTCCCGCAACGATGTGCAGATGATTCGTCATCAAAACCCAAGCATATATGTGTAGTCCCTTATGTTGCCTACAATAATCAAGCGATTCGATAATGACATAGCGATATCTTGGTCGGGAAAAGATGTCAATCCAATCAACCACCGTAGTAGTTGTAAAGTACAGTCGTTTGGTAAGATGAGTCATAAGTAATCGTTTTTGTTTAACTATGTTTGAACCATTGCAAATATAATCTTTTATAATGAAATCAGAACTTTTCTTACAGTCTTTCTCCACTTGTTTTTCTAAATACCTCGTAGTTCTGCCGAATTTCCGCGCTCGAACTTTGTTCGCTTGCTACCGAAGGGACGCAAGAATTCGGCAGCATATAAATTATGGGAATTTGTAATTCCCACCACTTTTTTACTTTACCTTAATAAAGCAAATAAGACAAACAAAAAACATCTACCCAACTACAACTGATTACACTAATCAAAGACTGTTTCTTCAGAGGTGGGAATTGCAAATTCCCATTTTTCATTCACAGCAGAATTGCAAATTCTGCTGGACTTTTTTGGGGGACTCGAAGTTTATTTGCAGACTAACTACAAATTCCCTTCGTTCTGCCGGAATTCCGCGCTCGAACTTTGTTCGCTTGCTACCGAAGGGACGCAAGAATTCCCACCGCTTTTTAAATTACCTTAATAAAGCAAATAAGACAAACAAAACAAATTACGACACTTCATCAGACTACGCTTATTAACGTTTCTTTCCTTTTCCAAAAATATCAGAATGAGAACCTGTACGATAAAGTGAAATTATACGAATTTCAGTATCTTTTTCATACACTAGCAACCAATCTGGAGTAATATGACATTCCCAATAACCATTATAATCTCCAACAAGCAGATGATTTCGAAACTTCGCAGGCATTGGTTCATCTGAACATAACAAACGCACAACTTTAAGTAGTTTTTCTATATCCAATCCACGACGAACAGCCAACTTCACATCCTTTTGATACTGCTTAGTCGTTTTTACTATGTAAGTTTTTTCACTCATAAAGAACGCATTGCTTTCTCAAAATCATCGACAGAAGAATAAGAAATCATTTCTTCCTTACCATTGCGAACATCATCTATAACCTTCATTGTTTTTTTATTCAGATGTTCACCAGTTTCGGGATTGCATAGCGTTGGCTTCTTTTTTGTTTCGGCAGAATGTATATCCACCACTCCACGAAGCATTTTTATTGCCCGCGTAACATTTGCAACATTGACGCTATCGTCGACCGTTACTATTAACTGTTTTTTAGTTACTACCGATGCCATAATATTTTAAACAAACCGTATGACTTTTGTGGCAAAAATAACACATTGTTTTGAAATGACAAAATAAAGCCTTGTGTTCTGCCGAATTTCCGCGCTCGAACTTTGTTCGCTTGCTACCGAAGGGACGCAAGAATTCGGCAGCATAGAATTTATAGGTTGGTAAAAAAACAGAGCGTGCAAACAAATGCACGCCCCGCCTTTTTTATAGTAAAAGTGTTATTATTTATTTCCACCAGCCCACCATACAGCCTCAGTGAAGACATAGCCACCATCGCCGTATGCAGCAGCTACATTTGGGTTTGATGTTACATCGCTCTCACCGTAAGGCAAGCGCAAAGGCCAACGGTTTGTAGTTCCGTTGTAAGTATTGTTTGGGTTTGTTAACTTAACAGCATAAGAACCGTCAACAAAGTTGCAACGACGAATATCGTTGTATGTCTCAAGAACCTCGCCACGAGACTGTGCCAGATACTTCTGAACAAAAATCTCGTTCAAAGCATTCTCGCTATACTTCACAGCTATCTTCTCAAGATATGCAGCAACTTCCTCATCGCTGATTGCCTTACCAGAAGCATAAGCATAATCTGCCAAAGCCACTTTAACAGCTGTTTCAAAGTCAGCCTTTGCGTCCTGACCGAGACGAGCCTTAACCTCTGCAAGAATGAAGTAGATTTCAGACCCACCAACCAAAGCAAGGTTAGCAGCACCATTGTCAAGCCACAATGGATATGCCATAGTCTCTGTAGCAGTTGCCTGTTCCTCATTACCTGGAGTACTTATACCCGCCTTTGTTTTAAATCCATCAAAAATATAAAAGGCTTCACGTGGATCGTTTCGCTCCAACATCAAATCATCAACAGTCTTAGAAGAAGCCAAGTAACAACGACTCCAGTGGAAAGCAGACCAAGAATTATCAGCTGTTACTCCGTTGAATACATCAAGATATGCACCAGCAAAACCGCCCTCAACAGCAGCCTGAGCCTCTGCAAGAACCTTATTCAAGTGCTCCTCTGTTTTGTTTACGCCATAAGTATGCAACAAATAGCGAGCCTTAAGAGCGTGAGCAAAAGCAATCCACTTCTTTGTGTCACCACCAAATATGATATCCTGCTTACTAAGATGACTACCACCATTCGCCAAATTAGAGATAGCTTCGTCAAGATTCTTGATTATTTCATCATAGATAAACTTCTGAGAATCAACCTTTGGAGCTGCAATATCTGAAAAGCACTCAGAGTAAGGAACATCTCCGTGCAAATCTGTCAACACACCCCAGTTAAGAGCATTCAAAACCTGTGCTACACCAAGAACATCTGTATAACCAGCGTTTAGACCACCATCCTTACACTTCGCGATAGCCTGTGCAATATTGTGCAAATTCAAATACGTACTGTTCCATTCGTTATTGAATGTTGTACTTGCAGCCATTTCTGCATAATTACGCACCTCAACATCTCTCAACTGGTTGTTACCAGTACCACACATCTGCTCTGTGTAAGAAACAACATACCATGCGTATGCTCCGTTTATTGTTGAATATGCAGTTGCAACCTCAGCATCAGTAATCTGGTAAATGGCATTAACCGCGCCCGCAGATGGATGAGCCTCATCGTAGTTGATTCTGTCCATTGTCTCATCAGAACATGAAGCCATGAACAATGAGAACAAAGAAATTCCCAATATATATAATTTCTTCATATCTTTCTATTTTTTGACCTTACTAATTAGAATGTAAACTTAAAGCCACCACCAACACTATAAGTGTTTGGAACAGAGAAACGCTCGAAGTGACCGCTCATGTTACCGTTACCCTGTGAACTCTCTGGGTCGAAGTTTGGAAGGTTAGCCCACAAAAGAACGTTGCGAGCGAAACCATAAACTGAGATGTCAAGGTTTCTGAACTTAGGCAACTGATAAGAAAGAGTCAAGTCACGAAGCTTAACAAAGCTCTTGTCGTAGATACCAGCCTCAGTTACATTATAATATTTCTGATAATACTCAGCCTTGAAAACTTCTACAGTGTTTGGCTGACCAGTAGCCTTATCTATACCCTCGGCAACCATCTTACCCTCGTGATAGGCAAGAGACTCCTTAGTTACACCAAAGTAGTTAAGAGTCATGTTTGTTCCGTGGTACATCTTACCACCCTTCTGCCAATCGAGAGTAGCGGCAAGAGTAAGTCTCTTCCAACGAGCCTTAAGGTTGAAGCCCATATTAAAGTCTGGAGTACACTCACCAAGGTTTGTCATCTCAGCAGATGCTACAGGAACACCCTTTTCCAAAAGTAGATTGCCATTCTCATCGCGCTGGAAAGCATAACCATAAATATTAGGATATGTATAGCCAGCCTGTGCACGAACCTGTGGCTCAACAAAACCACCAAGCATAATACTCTCTACGCCAGGAGCCAACTCTCTTACGTTGTTGCTAACGCTTGTGTAGTTAACACCAAGATCGATAGTCCAGTCCTTTGTCTCGTAAACAGTTGCATTGATAGAGAACTCATTAGCGAATGTTTCCATTCTACCAGCATTTGTTCTCTTATACTGATAACCAGTTGAACCAGCTGTAGGAACATCGAAAATCTGGTCTTTTACATCCTGATAACTGTAAGTGTACTCAATGCGAACCTTGTTCTTAAACAAGTTAACATCGAAACCAAACTCCCAGTTTGTAGTATTCTGTGGCTTCAAGTTTTCGTCGAAAACCTTGTAGTATGGAGTGTAAGATGTCGCTCCACCCAATGGGTAGCTGATTGGAGTGTAAGTATACATACCACTACCGTATGATGGAGTGTAGTAATAGTTTGCTCTATATTGACCAGCCTGACCTACCTGAGCGTATGAAGCACGCAACTTACCGTAAGAGATTACGTTGTTGTCCTTCAACTCTGGAAGTTCAGTAAAGATCCATCCAAGAGAAACAGATGGATAGAAGAAACTGCGGCTACCGCGTGGCATTGTTGAAACAACGTCGTTACGACCAGTAACTGTCAAGAACAACATATCTTTCCAAGTCAAAGAAGCCTGACCGAATGTACCTACGATACGCTCTTTTGACATATAGCTTGACCATCCATTCATAGAAGAGCAGTTACCCATTGTTGGCTGACCATAGAATGCAAGACCGCTTGCGTCATAGTCCCAAGTACGACGATACTCGTGGTTGAACTCGTTACCAAGGACGAAGCCAAAATCCCACTCTTTGTCTGCACCGAACTTTGCTGTAAAGCTTGCAGAAAACAAGTTGTTGAATACGTTCTTCTGAACTCCGTAGTCCTCAATCTCACCCTTATTATTGTAAGCAGAGCCCAACTCGGCAACAATTCTGTTGTCGCCAGTGTACATATCAATACCTGCCTGTTCGCGCAAAGTAAGTTTGTAGTTCTCACCCCAGTTAAGCTTAGGCTGATACTCTACATAAGCGTTACCGAACAAACGGCCTGTGTGCTGGAAATACTCGTCATTAGCAGCCCACCAGTATGGGTTGTTGAAGTTTGTAGAACGGAACAAAATCTGTTTTGTAGGATCACCAGGTACGTGATATGGCAGACCCTTCAAGTCATACTCAGCAGGACATGAATATATAACGTTGATGATACCGCTGTTTGCACCTGGAGCAGAGTTGATGCGTACAGAACTGTAGTTTGCAGAGAAACCAGTCTTCCACTCGTCGTTAACCTTCAAGTCAACAGCACCGCGAGCACCTGTTCTCATCATTCCTGTTGATGGGATAACACCAGTCTGATAAGTATCGCTTACACCGAAAGAGTAGTTAAGGTTCTCCTTTCTCTGAGAGATACCAAAGCTTGCATTCTGAGTAAAACCTGTGTTGAAGAAATCGTCAACATTATCGTGAATCTCAGGAGTTACCCAACCAGAAAGACCTGCATCAGCATACTTAGGGTTGTAGTACTGTCCTGTATGTAGGTTTGCACCGTTATTTGTATAACTGTTAGCAACGTTACCACCATAAGTAGCATTGTTTGGAAGCTCAGAAATCTTAGGACCCCATGACATTGAATTTGACGGATCATAAGAAACTTTTAGCAAGTTATTTTGTCTATCTACAACAGATGTTCCCTGAGCATAAACAGTCTGACGCTCGAACATACGGCTTACGTTCTGTGCACTCAAGTCAGTTGAGAATGTAACAACAGGGCGGTCAGTAGCCTTACTACCACGCTTAGTTGTAATAAGGATTACACCGTTAGAAGCACGGATACCGTAAAGAGCAGAAGCAGCCTGACCCTTAAGAACGTTGATAGACTCGATATCGTCTGGGTTCAAGTCGATGCTACGACCAGCGTTATCAGAACCAGTTACAGAACTACCTGTGCTGAAATCGGCAGATGAAGAAACTGGCATACCATCGATAACATAAAGAGGAGTGTTATCGCCGTCGAACGAACGTGCACCACGAATCACAATCTGTGAAGATGCACCAGGAGTACCAGATGAAGTACGGATATCAACACCAGTAAGCTTACCCTGCATTGCACTTGCCAAAGACGAAGTACCTGAAGTGTTCAACTGGTCGGCAGTCAATGTCTGAGAAGCAAAACCCTGAGCCTTCTTCTCGCGGCTGATACCCATTGCTGTAACAACAATCTCGTCAAGGTTGTGATCGGCTGTATAAAGCACAACACGCATATTCTTGGCAACAGTCACGTTCTTTGTAACCATACCAATGTACGAAATCACAAGATGACTTTTCTGTGAAGGGACTTCGATATTGAACTTACCATCAACGTCGGTGATAGTACCGTTCTTTGTTCCCTCAACTAAGATAGATGCACCGATTACCGGCATTCCATCGGCATCTGACACTACAGTACCAGAAACCTTCATCTGTGCCTTTGTTATTCCACAAAACAGGAATAAGAAGGCACAAAAAACGATTAATTTTTCTTTCATAAAAATAATCCCTCTTACTAAAAAAATAACTATACTTGTTTTTATTATATCTTAATTTTTACATCTAATTTACACCTTTCATTTTGAAATCAGAAACGCTTTCTGACTTACACTTTGCAAAGATATGTATATTTTTTGCATTTCTACAAAAATATGTAAGAAAAATATGCTAAAAAGCTACATTTTTTTATTTATACCATAATTATGGTATCAAAAATCATAAATATGCGGTAAAAATTCGTTCTTTTCCGCACAGGTACAAAAAAAGAGGCTCACGAATGAGCCTCTCTATATAAAGCATTCTGATTCAGATTACTTTGTTACGATAACCAAGTACTTAGAAATACTCCAGAACTTAGCCTGGTTAGTGATAGTAAGAACATACTCCTTGTTACCATTCTTCTCAAGAGTATATGAGTCAGATGGGTGGCTTGTCATGATAGTAGCCTTCTTAGAGTTAGTCTGGATAGTTGTAATCTTACGAAGGTCGCCCTTAGTGAAGAATGAGTTGTTGAAGTCGCCGTTCTTCAAAACGTCGCCGCTCTTAAGGATGTTGTTCTGCTTCAAAGTCTTCTTGTTAGCAAGAACATAGTAAACTGTGTTCAAAGAAGCATCCTGATCAGCCATTGTCTTCTCGTTAGCTGCCTTAGTAGCCTGAAGGTCTGCAACGTTTGAGTTAAGGTTAGCTACAGTCTGGTCAAGCTCAGCGATTCTGATGTTCTTCTGCTCAAGCTCAGCCTGAAGCTGCTTAATCTGCTCTTCCTTCTCCTCAAGCTGCTTAGTAAGCTGCTCGATAGTCTCCTTCAACTTAGTTGAGTTGTAAGAGCTGTTGCGAAGACGAGCCTTAAGGTTAGCAATCTCCTTGCGGTTCTGCTCCATCTTCTCTGCGATGAACTTGATGTTCTCAGAGATCTTTGCCTTGTTGTTGCCCTCAGCACCCTTAGCAAGGTCTACACGGCCCTCAGCCTCGTTAATCTGACGGAAACCTTCCTGAATATCGTTGAATGTGCCCATCAACTCGTCAAGTTCAGCATCCTTACTTGCAACAACCTGTGCCAATGAGTCCTTCTGCTGGTTGCTTCTTTCCAACTCTTTCTTGTTACAAGCTACAAACATAGTCGCACATAGTGCAAACAAAACTACTTTTCTCATACTTTTGTACTTTTAATTTAAATATTATTAATGTTATTCTTATATTTCTTGCTTTTTCGCTCTTCTTTTTGGAGTTCCTTTTGGTGTTCCTTCTCCTCCTTGGCGTCGATGCCTGCAAGCACTATCACAATCTCGCCCTTGGGCTCTGTCTCGGTAAAGTGCTGTATCACCTCAGCCAGCGTGCCACGAACGCTTTCCTCGTGTACCTTCGAAATCTCACGGCACACGCTTACTTGCCTCTCGGCGCCGAAATATTCAACGAATTGCGTCAGGGTCTTGACCAATCTGTAAGGCGACTCGTAAAATATCATTGTCCTCGACTCTTGCTTTAATGCTTCGAGGCGCGTTGCCCTTCCCTTTTTCTGCGGAAGGAATCCTTCGAAGCAGAATCGTTCGTCGGGCAGTCCCGAACTTACCAGCGCCGGAACGAAGGCTGTGGCTCCCGGCAGGGTCTGAACCTCGATGCCGTTTCTCACACACTCGCGGACCAGCAGAAAGCCGGGGTCGGAAATGGCGGGAGTGCCGGCATCGGATATAAGCGCAACTGTCTCGCCTGCCTTTATCCTTCTTACGATGCTCTCGGTTGTCTGGTGCTCGTTGAACTTGTGGTGCGACTGCATTGCATTCTTTATCTCGTAATGCTTAAGCAGTATTCCCGATGTACGGGTGTCCTCAGCAAGTATCAAATCAGCCTCTTTTAGTACCCTGATAGCTCTGAAGGTCATATCCTCCATATTTCCTACCGGAGTAGGTACAACAAACAATTTTCCCATCGCCTATTTCGTTAAACCGCTGCAAATATATACATAAAGTTGAATACTTCATAAAAACTACAGATTTTTTAACACTTGTTTAGTATTTTGGGCGCATTTTTAAAGAAAGTTTACAATTCAACTCCTTTTTTTAAAGTATTTTTGCATTTGATAAAAAATATTTAAAACGCTTATGTTCGACAAAAAAATCACGTTCGACAGTTTCATCCGAGGATGTATTTCGGCTCTTATCCTGATACTATTGTATGTCTTGTTCAAGAGCATTAAGGGTGCGCTACTTCCGTTCTTCATTGCATGGCTTCTTGCATATATGCTCTACCCTCTCGTTTCGTTCTTTCAGTACAAGTGCAGACTGAAGAGCAGGACGGTGAGCATCTTTGTGTCAATAGCGGTAGTAATAGGCGTGCTTACGGGTCTGCTGGTGCTTACCATTCCGTCGCTTAGCAAGGAGTGCGCAATATTTGTGCAAATTGCCGAGAAATTCATAACGCAAGAGGCTGAGATGGCGCAGACGCCGGGAACAGTACCGTATATAATCAGCGACTATCTTAACGATATGGACTTGCAGCAGTATGTAAACGGCGAGGCTTTCACCAATACGCTGAAAGAAACTCTGCCCGAGGTGTGGGACTTGTTTCTGGGTACTGCCAACGTGGTGATGAGTATATTCACATTATTTATAATATTACTATATATGTTTTTCATCCTGCTCGACTACGAGACTTTCTCAGAGGGCTGGGTGAACCTTGTGCCGTTTAAGCACCGACAGATGGTAAGCACGCTGGTTAGCGACGTGGAGAAGGGCATGAACAGTTATTTCCGCGGTCAGGCAACGGTGGCTTTCTTTGTGGGCGTGCTGTTCTGCATCGGGTTCAGCATCATCGACTTTCCGCTGGCTATACTTTTGGGAGTTATCATCGGAATACTGAACCTTGTGCCTTACATGCAACTTATAGCCTTTATACCGACCATTCTGCTGGCTCTGATAAAAAGCGCGAGCACGGGCGAGAACTTCTGGTACATCCTTGGCATGGCGCTGGTGGTGTTTGCCGTGGTGCAGATTATTCAGGACGCAATACTCACTCCGCGAATAATGGGCAAGATTACAGGTCTGAATCCTGCGGTAATCCTGCTGTCGCTCTCTGTCTGGGGCAGTCTGCTTGGCATACTTGGAATGATTATCGCCCTGCCGTTCACCACTCTCCTGCTGTCGTACTACAGGCGTTACATCGAGTTGAACGAACGGAAACAAAAGGTTAAGGCTTGGCGGGAAGGCAAGAAGAATTCATAATTCATAATTCAGAATTGACAATGGACAGTTGACAATTGGGGAATTCATAATTCAAAATTCATAATTGATAATTGCTACTGGTGCGATAAGATTCTTGGTTCTGCCGAATTTTTGCGCCCTACCTATGGCAGCTTATTGCCGTAGGAACACAAGAATTCGGCGGCTTCGCCTCCCCCTTAGTTCTGCCGAATTTGTCGCTCGAACTTTGTTCGCTTGCTACCGAAGGGACCATAGGTCGAGCGGCAAATTCCCATTTATTTCACAGCCGAATTGCAAATTCGGCAGAACATAAGAGGGTTTCGGTAGTGAGTCCTGCCCTTTCAGGGCGTGATTCTTCAGACTCACACATAATAAACGGCATTTACACGGAATACGATGGTTGTATTTTATTGTATTCGTGCTTTCGGCTTTTAAATATAAGCGAAGAAAAGAGTTTTCTTTCGAAAAAAGTCATAAAAAGCGGCAGAAACTCTATTTTTTCTTACAAACATTTGGCTATTTCGTTTTTTTGCCCTATATTTGCACTCGCTTTCGAGCAGTAAGGTTTGATCCGCTAGCTCAGCAGGTAGAGCACAACACTTTTAATGTTGGGGTCTTGGGTTCGAACCCCAAGCGGATCACCCACAGAAAGGACTTCTTTTCGAAGTCCTTTTTTTGTTTTTGTACACTTCTAGTCGCATAGCGACAAGATGTTATGAATAAGAACTGATGCTTTCGAGCAAAATACTTTTTTCCGCGGTGGGAATTCTTGCGTCCCTTCGGTAGCAAGCGAACAAAGTTCGAGCAGCAATTTCAGCTTAACATGGAATAGCAAAGTGAACAGAGTTAGAGGAAAGCAAGAGTTCGGCTGCTTCGTTCCCTTGGTTCTGCCGAATTTCCGAATTCGGCAGCATTAAAGAAAGGGAGTTTGTAACTCCCATTGTCGCATAGCGACAAAAAGTTATGCGGGAACTGATGCTTTCGAACAAAATACTTTTTCAGCGGTGGGAATTCTTGCATCCCTTCGGCTTCGCATAACTTGTTTTTCAGCGGTGGGAATTACAAATTCCCATTTATTTCACAGCCGAATTGCAAATTCGGCAGAACATAAGAGGGTTTCGGTAGCAAGCGAACAGAGGTCGAAGGACAAATTCGATTTACGTTTTTTTGCTATTGTATAAGCAATTTACAATCCGACACAGACATAAAAAAAGAGTGCCGTTTTCACGACACTCTTCTTTTTTTGATGTTATCTATTATTTAATAACCTGGATTCTGCCAGAAACCTGTTGCTGTTGATGAGTACTGAAGTACGCCATTAGCATCGGCTGATGCTGGGCAGTCAATCTTGTTTGTTACAGCATCCATCTGAGCCTCTGGAATTGGACGATAGTAGTACTTAGCCTCAACATTTGCAGAAGCCGCACCATTACGAGCCTTAACATACTCTACAAGTTTGTGAGTACGCTTCAGGTCGAACCAACGCTGCTGCTCACCACAAAGTTCGATAGCACGCTCCTCAAGGATTGTGTCGATATCTACGCTACCTGTACGAGAGTTGTCCTGACCATCGATAGCACGAGCGTTACGCAACGTGTTGATTGTAGCAAGAGCATCGCCACCTGTCTGCAACTGACACTCTGCAAGAATCAAATACATCTCTGACAAACGGAATACGATTGCATCGCGGTGTGAGATATCGTGAGTTGGATAAGCTGACTCATACTGGTCGTCGAGGAACTTCTTCAAGCCCGGATATGACTTCCAACCACCGATGTTTACGTTGTTGTAACGAGCATCGCCATATACATCAGATACTGCCTTTGCAACCTTTGTTGGCTGTGCTACTGACATATCATTGCTGTCGTAAACTGGGATATCACCACCTGTTGCAAACTGCAAACGATAACGACCCTTAGCCCAAGCCTGAAGAGCCTGACCTTCTGGAGAGTCGCCATCAAGCGGAGAGTAGTAGATTGCTGTATCACCGGCATTGAAATAGTTACCGTCCTTCTTATATGCCTCTTCTGGGTCTGTCATAAACTCACCCATGTTTGGATAGTACTTAGAAGCATTCTTCTCCAAATCAACAGGACAGTTGTAGTGAGTAAGCAATGTAGCCTCAACACGCTGGTCTGTTGCACGATACTTCTCCATTGTTCTCCACAAGTAAAGTGAAGGCAAATAACGTGTAAATCCACGTCCGTATGGAGAATAGAACTTGGTGATATCAACCTGCTTGCCAGTCTTTGCTGATGTTACAAATGTATTCTTTGTTGCATCGCCCAAAGTACGGATAAACAAGTTTGAGCTGGCATTGCTGTTACCGCCAAGACCGTCCTGCTTAACACCGTTGCTCCACATTGAAACGAACATAAGCAACATTGCAGAACCACCACGGCTATAACCTGTACGAGTAATCAATGAGTTATACTGCAAATGTTTACCATCCTTATCAACCTTATAGCGGTAAGGTATACAGTTGTCTGTAGACAAACTCTCATCATAATAAACACCCCAGATTGCCTCCTTGTTATTCTTTACTGCCTCGTTATTCATATTCCAGTTATCAGCATAACGAGAATAGAAAGATGCACCAGAATTGTTGATAACATCCTGTGCTGCATCCTGAGCTACCTTATAATAGTCGGTCTTGCCCAACCAAGAAGCAGCATAAAGCGCTACACGAGCCTTAAGAGCCTCGGCTGCGTAGTAGTTTGCACGAGCCTGAATACCGCCGTCTGCCTTAGTCATGAAGTTTGCAGCCTTGAACTGAGCCATAGACTCATCAAGATCCTTAAGAATCTTCTCATAAACCTCAGCCTCAGGAACACGGACAGGGTCAGTTGTCTTAGTTTCTACTGTTATAGGTGCATCGTTGTAAGGGATAGGACCCCATGTTGCAACCATCTGAGAATAGTAAAGAGCACGGAGGAACAAAGCCTCGCCTCTGTACTGCGCCTTCTTTGTATCTGTAATTATCGTATTCTTGTCGATGTAAACAAGAGCATTGTTACACTGGTCAACGGCAGCATAGAACATTTCCCAGTAGTGGTCGAGACATGCATCATTAGCAGTATTACCATCCAATGATGTTGCAGTCAAGTTGTAAGTAACAAGAGAGTTCTGCTTGTTGTCATAACCGCCAAGGAAAAGGTCTGAACCCATCTCTGTCAAGCCAAGACCAGCCTCCTTGCCCCACCAGCCACGAGTAACGGCATAGCAAGAACGTACAAGTCCCTCAATTCCGCTCTCTGTAGAATATGTCAAGTCGGCGCTCATACCAGTCTTGTTATCCTCTTCCAGAAAATCTGAACAAGATGTGGCAGTAGAGAGCAATGATGCTGCCAACAATATACTATATAGTTTTTTCATCTGTTAATATCAATTAATGTTTAGAATGAAAGGTTTACGCCAAGAACAAACTGCTTAGCAAGTGGGAAGTTGATAGAACCGCCACGCTCAGGATCGTAACCGTCATCAAGTCTGTTCAACGTAATAAAGTTCTTCAAAGAACAGTAAACTTTTGCATTAGAAATCTTTGCCTTTTCAAGAAGACTCTTATCTAATGTATATGACAATGTTATATCCTTAATCTTGAAGAAGTCTGCCTTTTCATAAAGAAGAGCAGTCTTATAAGTTGTGTAAATATCCTTAGAATTACCTTCACCAGCACCTGGGCTTGGAATCTTAACGTCTGTATTTGTTGGAGTCCAGTAATCAACATCAGCCCAGTTTGCATCACCATCGTCAAGACCAAGAGCATTGTTCTTGTCGTATGCCATATAACCGCCAAGACGAGCCATAGCCTGAATGCTAAGCGCAAAATTCTTGTAAGAGAATGTATTAGTCAAACCAATAACATGCTTTGGAGAACGGTTGTAAACAACTCTATCATCATCAGCTTTTATCTTACCATCATTGTTCTGGTCAATAATCTTAATTGTACCCGGAGTTCCATAACCTTTAACAGGAGCCTCAACAGTAATGCCCTTAGCCTCCATATCCTTAACATAAGCATCGTACTCTCCTACATTCCAGCAGTTTCCAACTTCATAGTCGTAAAACATTGAAATTGGTTGTCCAACCATCAAGAATGATGTTCCGCTAACAACATTCTTATCCAACCCGTCTGCCAACTTAGCCACCTCGTCATGAGAGTGAGAATAAGAAGCGTTGATATCCCACTGGAAATCCTTAGTCTTAACAGCAAGCGCATTCAAAGAGAACTCAATACCATATCCCTTTGACTGACCTACATTTGAAAGAACAGAAGAGAATACAGAAGATGTTGGAGCACTCTTATAATAAAGAAGATCGTCAGTCTTTGTGATATAATAATCGATAGTACCAGTAATGCGGCTATCCAAGAAACCATAGTCAAAACCTACATTCCATGCCTTAGTTGTCTCCCATGTCAAATCAGGGTTACTCATTGTCATAGGAATAAACTGAGTTGCAGAACCCGGAACAGTTGCCTCAACTGTTGCCAAAGTCTGATATGGATCAACAGCAGCGTTACCAGATACACCCCAAGACAAACGGAGTTTCAAGTTGCTCAACCAAGAAGCTGTAGACTGCATAAATGATTCCTCGTTGATTCTCCAACCAGCAGACAAAGAAGGGAAGCATCCCCACTTATGGCCATCTGCCAAAACAGACGAACCATCTGCACGAAGAGTTGCTTGGAACAAATACTTACTCAAATAAGAATAGTTTGCACGGGCAAAATAAGAAAGCAATGCCTTCTTCTCATAGCTTGAAGAATATGCCAAGTCTCCATTTTTAAGAATCTTTGTAACATCATAGAAAGAACTATTATAATAGTGATCCTTATCAGCAGTACCAGAAAGACTTAGGTCTTCACCTACAGTCTGTGTCATTTCATGACCCAAAAGGAAGCCCAAGTCATGCTTCTCATCAAGTGTGAAATTATAGTTCAATGTATTCTGCCATGTCAAAGTAGTTGATGCAGAAGTTGCATTTGAAATAGCTGTTGTAGAAGGAGACTGGTAACGACCTACAGACTTAAAGTCCTGATATGTACCAGTACGGCTGTTGTTACGGTCAACAGACAACTGTGTCTTAAACACAAGATTCTTGATAATGTTAGCCTGCAAATAACCGCTACCTAAGAAACGAGTGCTTTCGATATTTCTCTTATAGTTATCGCCCTCATCCATCAATGGGTTAACGTGAGCAACATAGAAGACATTTGGAGTCTCGTTAATTTCGCCATTGCTATTATAAACATGAGTCAAAGACGTCATCTTACGAGCAGAGTTGAAGATTGCACCGTTACGAGAATCCTTGTCGCGATATGTGAAAGCAAGGCTTGCACCAACCTTGAATATCTTGTTAATAGAATGGTCGATATTTACACGACCATTGTAGCGGTCAAGAGCATCGTTCTTCAACAAACCCTTGTCGTACATAGCAGCAAGAGAGATGTTAAAGTTTGTGTTATTGTTACCACCGCTTACACTAACCTCGTAGTTCTGGGTTGTTGAGTTCTGGAAGATTTCATCATACCAGTCTGCGTATGAACCCTGAGCAATAATGTCAACAATCTTTGTGCCGTCTGCAATAGACTTATCTCCAAAGGCATCTGCAAGAGTTGCATTTGCTGTGCCCCAGTTACCTGATTCAACATCTTTACGATAGTTTTCACGGTCAATCCAACGCTGAACCTCCTTATCTCCATACATAGACTTAACGATAGAAGTTGGGCTGTTGAAAGACCAATATGCATTTACGTTTACGCGAGTCTTACCAGCCTTACCACGCTTTGTAGTAATGATGATAACACCGTTTGCACCCTTAGTACCATAGATTGCAGTTGAAGAAGCATCCTTCAAGATATCCATAGACTCAATATCAGAAGCCGGAATATCAAGAGTAGAACCGTACTCAACACCATCTACAATAATAAGAGGTGAGTTGCTTGCAGTAATAGAGCGGTTACCACGAACTGTGATAGATACGCCAGAACCAGCCTGACCATCGCTCTGAGTCAAATCGACACCCGGAACTTTAGCCTGCATAGCTGAAAGGGCATTTGCGCCGGCAACCTTAGCAAGGTCTGAAGTGCTTACAGAAGCTACAGAACCAGTGAGGTCTTTCTTCTTTACAGCACCGTAACCAATAACTACGACCTCTTCAAGATTCTTAGAATCCTCCTGAATTGTGGCATTGATAGTAGTCTGTCCATTGACCTTAATTTCCTGAGAAACATAGCCGATGTAAGAGAACACCAATGTAGCGTTTGCCTTAACGTTTGTTAAGGTATAATTACCTTCAAAGTCGGTAATTGTTCCGTTATTAGTACCTTTTTCGAGTACATTAGCACCAATAACCGGATCGCCGGTTGCATCTTTCACAGTACCCTTTATGGTATTCTGTGCAAAAGCAACAGCGCAGAACATGATGACGCACAGCGTCGCCAAGGTTCTTTGAAACAGAATTTTTGAATTCATAGATGTGCTTTAAAAATATTAATATTATTAATTAAAAGTCATAAAATCAACTCTCCGTTTGCGAAAACGATAATACAGAAAAGCCACCGTTAACGCTTCAACGGCTGCAAATATATCTAAATGTTTTAAAAATGACCCTAAAAGAGGGTGAAAAAACATTTAAAAAATGTTAAATTTAAAAATGCAAATTTAAAATATGATTTATAAATGTTAAAAAACACAAAAATCAACAATATGCCGCATTACACTATACGAACATATTGTCGATTTTAGCATTATTATTCGATTATGAATTACAGTTGGGGTACTCCTTCAGAGTGCTTGTCGCTGATGGCGTCTTATGCCGCAGTTCATTCCGACCTACAGTTACTGAGCGAAGACGCCTTCCTGCGTCTGTAACTCTTGGTTCTGGCTGATTCTTGCGTTCCCTTTGGCTGCAAGCGAACGTTTTTTCCTTTGTTCTGCCGAATTTGCAATTCGGCAACAGTAAACAAACGCGAGTTTGCAACTCGCATTGTCGCATAGCGACAAAAATTGGTACGTGCAAAAATTGATATTTTTTCAGCAATAGGAATTCTTGCGTCCCTTCGGTGGCAAGCGAACGATTTTTTCAGCGGTGGGAATTGCAAATTCCCTTTTTCTTTTCTCAGCCGAATTCTTGCGTCCCTTCGGTAGCAAGCGAACAAAGTTCGAGCGCGGAAATTCGGCAGAACGGTAAGACTTTTTGGCTGCAAGCGAACAAAGTTCGAGCGACAAATTCGGCTGAACATAAGTATAGCAAGCGACCATAGGACGAGTGCGGGAATTACATATTTTCAACTTACCCATAACCTACATTGGACGAACCATTCGTCTTGCTATCCCCTTACTATCGACTTACTTCACCATAACCTACCCATCACCTAATCTGGCTATACCCTACATATAGTTTACATATAGCTAACATATAGCCAACATATAGCTAACATATAGCTTGCATATACCTTGCGTATAGCTTCCGTATATCTTCAATATACCTACCTTCTTCCTACCTTCTTCCTACCTTCTTCCTACCTTCTTCCTACCTTCTTCCTACCTTCTTCCTACCTTCTATTTTGTATATAATAAACGGACAATTTCTGGCGAAATTGTCCGTTATAAATCCTCGGCAATTATGAAAGCAATTTTGAATTATCAATTATGAATTTTGAATTGTTCATTGTCAATTGTCAACTGTCTGATTTTTTTCAATTTTCAACTTTCAATTTTCAACTTTCGAATTCTCAATTCCCGTCTTCAGGAACTTCACATACTTGTCGATATCCTCGTCGTAACTGTATGCTGCATTCAGCGGATTGCCGTTGCCATCTACCAAGACATAGAACGGCTGCGTGTTGCTTCCGAACTTGTGACGTTGCAGATAACTCCACTTGTCGCCAAGAGTGCGGAGAGTCAACATACTACCATCAGCCTCGGTAACAGTAAGTTTCTGCGGAAGCGGCTTCTTGTTATCGGTATACAACTCTATCAATACATAGTCGTTCTCGAGCATCTCGCGCACCTTAGGGTCAGTCCACACGGCAGCCTCCATCTTTCGGCAGTTTACGCAGCCAAGACCAGTAAAGTCGAGCATGACAGGCTTGTTGTGCTCGCGCGCATACGCCATACCCTCGTCATAATCGCTGAACATCGGCTTAACCGAATTATCCACAAGTTTCCACTTCTGCGTACTCATTGGCGGCGTAAAGGCACTAACAAGCTTAACAGGCGCGCCCCACAGTCCCGGAACGAGATAGCAGACAAACAGCGCGACAATAGCACCTATTAAAATACGAACCTTTCCGACTGACTTCTTGCCTCGGTGGTCGTCTGGAATCTTGACAAAGCCGAACAGAAAGAGGGCAAGCCATGCAAAGAGCACAATCCAGATGCCAATGAACAAATCGCGGAACAGCAGATTCCATCCGTAAGCCATATCAGCCACAGAGAAGAACTTGAGGGCAAAAGCCAGTTCGATGAAGCCAAGGAACACTTTTACGACCACCATCCAACTGCCCGACTTTGGCGCTTGCTTGAGCCATGCAGGGAAGAGTGCGAACAACGTGAAAGGTAGAGCAAGCGCGATGGCAAAGCCCAACATGCCGAGCGATGGGGCAAGCAACTCGCCTGTTGTTGAGATCTCTACCAGCAAGAAACCTATAATAGGGCCTGTGCAACTGAACGACACCAACGCCAAGGTGAATGCCATGAGGAATATGCTGAGTAAACCTGTAGCTTTGTCTGCCTTGCTGTCAACAGCGGTGCTCCACGATGCAGGCAGAGTAATCTCGAACAAGCCGAGGAAACTGAGTCCGAATACGACGAGCAGCAGGAAGAAGAATATATTGGCAACGGCACTCGTTGAAAGCGCGTTGAGTTGGTTGGCACTCGACAGCAGCGTTACCACAACAGCCAGAAGCATATAGATGACAACGATGCTTGCGCCGTATGTAAACGCATCGCGGATGGCTTTTGAGCGGTCGGCACTTCGTTTAAGGAAGAAACTTACCGTCATAGGGATTATAGGCCACACGCACGGAGTGGCGAGAGCCACAAGTCCGCCCAAGAAGCCAAGCAGGAAGATAGTGAGAAGAGAGCGGTCAGCCCCACCCTGTCCTTCGTCACCGCCGAAAGAGTTGAGTTTGTCTATTACAGGAGTCCACAAATCGGACACGGCAGTTGTATCGACATTCATCACTACTGCCGAAGAAGCCGATGCAACGGACGAATCGGCAATAGCGTTCTTCTCGTCAGCCTGAGCCGCATCCTTTGCGGCATCAGTCTTGGCTGCGGCAACCTTGCCCGAGAAAGAGAAGTCCACCGATGTAGGCGGAAGGCAGTTCTCGTCGTTGCATGCGCCATATTCAAGATATCCGTTAGCCTCGTAGTCGTCGCCAGTAATCTGTATTCGCTGCACGAACTGCACGGAATGTTCGAAATACCGAACGTCCATGCCGAACATATCCTCGTACTTCTTTATCTCGTTGCCTTCGGGCTTCAGTCTGCCCACAGCCTTAACGTTGCGGCTGTCTTCGAGATGGAACGAAGCAGATATTGGTCCGTCGTCGGGCAGACCGGTTGAATACACATGCCATCCGTTGGAAATTGTTCCGCTGAAGATGACGTCAAATTCACGTTCGCTTACCTGTTTTTGCTTGACAGCAAACTTTACAGGACTTTTGATTTGCGCAATTGTCGGTATCATTATGCCGAGCAAAAGCATGATTGTTGTTATAATCCGTCTCATTTTGCGCAAAAATAATGAATTTATGGGATTCTATGCTACATTTTATCATTTATCTGCAAGCAAATCACACTCTACGATACGAAGTTCGTTCTTGACCTTATCGCCGTCCTTAGCCTTGAAAAGGTCAAGTTCATTTGCGACTGGGGCTGCAAGCTCGACGATCTGCCCAAAAGCATCGCTGTTTGCGGCTGCGCCCTTCAGTCGTATGGTTATGCTTCGGGATTCCTTCGGGTTCAGTTCGAGATGAACATAGCCGAGACTTGTAGGAGTTTCGCCTTTCCAAACCAACGTGCTGTCGGCATAAACCTCAATAGGATATTTGCGTTTGCGCCAGCCTGTGAACTTAGCAACCACCTGTCTGACGACTTCGGGCTTTGCAAATTTGTATGTTATCCATGCCGTTGAAGATAATCCGTCGTTCTTCCATTCTGTCTCCTCGTTGTCGTCGATACTATATCGCGCCGTGCTCTGACTGCATCCGGCTACGACATCGGCAATCTTTACAGTACGGAATATCTGTCTATAAGAAGGCGTAGAAGGAGTTTCGCCACGCAGCATCGTAAACGGAACGGTTGTGCTCTTGTTATCGGTCGTAGAAATCATAGCCGAAGCATTACTTGATGAGCCATCTGTTGGCTTGACAGTCTTCAATACACACGAAGCCTTGCCAAGTCCGTCGGCATCAGCAGAGACAACTATCCTGCCCGGATTTGTCGTGCTACGCAAAAGCACACGATTCACGCCACATTCAACAGGAAGAATCTGAGAGCCTACACAGTTTGTTCCAAGCGAGTCTTTAGCCAAGCCTCCACACCACTCAGCCGCCCCTTTCAGACTGAAACGGATCTTATTGTTTGCAAGCGGACAGCGGTTTCCGTCTTTGTCAACAACCTCAACCTCAATCATAGCCATATCAGCCCCATCAGCCTTGAAGCCACGCGCATCGGTCATGGTGGTGAGACGAATATGATGCGGTTTGCCAGCAGTTTTCAGGCTGTATGATGAAAGTTCGCGCCCGGCCTCATCGTAAGAAACCGCCTTAATCTCGCCAGCCTCAAACTTCACATTATCGAATGTATATAAGAAATGGTAATCGTTTCTGCCGCCTTCAATCTCCCTGCCGTTGACAAAGAGTTTTACCGATGGGGCATCGCTAACAACATACACAGGCTTTACGGTTTCTGCCTGATAGTTCCAATGCCCCATTATATAGGTCTGACTGCTGTCTGGCGTAATCCATCCGTTCCACATAACCTGATGAGCGTAATAGGAATCCTTTGGCAAGCGCATGGCATCTACTATTCCGCTTGTACGATAGTTACTCTCGCCACGGTTGTGCGTATTTGTGTCGGAGAAGATTATTTTTACGCCGCCGTTGCTCACCCTCTCGCCTGTTCCGGGACGTTCGAGCCAGTAATCGTACCAACGACGCACATGCTCAACGGCAAGTTGGTCTTGGTTCAGGTTGTAAGCCGAAGCATCGGAGTTACGGTATAAAGGTCCGTCACCACTCTTATGGTAAGGGAAACTCCAGTCGTCCCAATATCGGCGAAGCCCTTCGTCTCTGCTATACTCCATTGCCCATACCGGCTTTGTGGCACTTTTGTTTATGTAGAGCATTTCGCCACCATACTCGGCTACAGTTTTGTTGCTGAGCATCTCGCGCGAACCTATGGCACGACCGCCGTTAGGGTCGAACCGATTGCGAATTTCGAGCATCTGTTTCATGTGTTCCTCGCTGATGCCCTTGTTTCCACATTCATAGAATATGATGCTTGGATTGTTGCGATTGTAGACAATTGCATCTTTCATCAGTTCAACACGATGTTCCCATCTGCGGTCGGAAACATCTTTCTCGGCATCGCCTGCCGGCATGGCCTGCATAAGTCCAACGCGGTCGCACGACTCAACATCTTGCTTCCAAGGACAAACGTGCATCCATCTGACAAGGTTTCCGCCACTACGAACCATGAGCGAATTGCTGTAATCGCTGAGCCATGCCGGAACACTCATTCCAACACCCGGCCACTCGTTACTTGTACGCTGGGCAAAACCATGAACCATTATTGCACGATTGTTCAGCCATGTTATTCCATCATGGAAACCGGTTTTCCTAAAGCCGGTCCTTATTGTCTGCTCATCGAGAACTGCTCCTTTTTCCGACACAATCTTCGTCTTTACATCATAAAGATAGCCGTATCCCCAACTCCAGAAATTTAGATTTGCAACGGGCGATTCGGCTTTTAACACAGCCTTTGAGTTCTTGGCTATCCTGCCTGCCGTAGAGAATGACTTTATCATTCTGCCTTTGTCGTAAACCTCGCATACAAGTTTTACAGGCATATCCGAATCGGTCTCGTTCATAACCTCGGACTCTACACAGATATCAGCCTTACGGCTATCAACATCTATTCCACGGGCATAGACGTATGTGCCCACCGTTCCTAAACTTGAATACAGCGGAAGCGTTTGATAAACCTTGTCGAGCACATGAATACGGACGTGTTTAGGAAGTCCGCCATAGTTGGCGTTGAAGTTCTTGTCGTTCCATTGGAATGAACTGCGTGTGCTTTTCTCCTTGTATTTCCAGTCGTTGTCCGTCAGGACTTCGAGTCTGTTTTCCTTTCCGAACACAAGGTGCTGGGTAAGATCGACTCCGAAAGCCATAACGCCGTTCTCGTGCATGGCTATCTGCCTGCCATTAAGAAAGACAACGGCACATTGCCGCGCTCCTTCGAACTCGATAAAAACCTTCTTTCCGCGCCATGCCGACGGGACTTTGAATACTTTGGTATATCTTACCGTATCGGTAGATAGTTTCTCGATATGGACTTTGAAAGCCTCACTCTGATTCCACGCATAAGGCAAAGTAACATTCTTTGTCTTTCCACCACGGCTGAAACTCCAGCCCGAATCGAATTTTACGTTGTGTTGCGCCGCAGCCGACAACGATATCAACATCGCTGCTGCAAAAAGGGTTAAGTTAGTAATTCTGTACATTATAAAAGTTTTAACACGTGACAAAAGATTTTATTAACTTGCGCAAAGATAAATCAAGGCAACCGAAAAAACAAATAAATTGATTATCTTTGCATTTTCAATAGAAAACAATACAAACTGATGGACAAATCAAGCACCAAAACGCCATACAAATGCAGCGTGCTCCCTACTGCGGAGCTTAACGCCGAGATAAAACTTCCGTCGTCGAAGAGCATCAGCAACCGCGCGCTGATAATAAATGCTCTGGCAGGAAGCAAGGAGATACCCGAAAACGTGTCGGACTGCGACGACACGTTTGTCATGATAAGAGCCTTGAAGGAGATGGGCGACACCATTGACATAATGGCTGCCGGAACGAGCATGAGATTCCTCACGGCATTTCTGTCGATAACCGAGGGCGTGCGCACCATCACCGGCACGGAGAGAATGAAGAACAGACCGATAGGCATATTGGTAGATGCGCTCCGCTCGATGGGCGCAAACATAGAATATGCCGAGAAAGAGGGCTTTCCGCCGCTGCGAATAACGGGCTGCAACAACCTGAAGGGCAAGTGCACCATTGCTGGTGACGTAAGTTCGCAATACATATCGGCAATACTGATGATTGGCCCGGCACTTAACGACGGTCTTGAACTGACCATAACGGGAAACATAAACAGCCGCCCTTACATCGACCTTACGCTGAAGATTATGCGCGACTTCGGGGCGGTGGCCGAATGGAGCGGCAGCAACACAATAAAGGTAGAGCCTGTAAAGTACAAGCCTACAAGATATTTCGTTGAGAGCGACTGGAGCGCATCGTCATACTGGTACGAGATGCTGGCACTCTCAGACGGCGGCACGGTACGACTTCCGCTTCTGTTCAGAGACAGTTATCAGGGCGACAGCAAAGTTGCCGACATCTTCAGGAATCTTGGAGTTGAAACGACCTTTGCCGACAAGCAGGTTATCCTTACAAAGAAGGGCGAGCCTGTAAAGCATCTTGAATACGACTTTGCACAACAGCCCGACCTTGTGCAGACGTTTGCCGTGACGTGCTGCATGATGGGCATAACCTTCCACTTTAAGGGCACGCAGAGTCTGAAGATAAAAGAGACCGACCGCATAGAGGCACTAAAGACCGAACTACACAAGATGGGCTTCGTGCTTAACGACTCGGACAATGGCGCAGAACTGTGCTGGAACGGCGAGAGATGCAATGCCGACGAGGTGGCAGAGATAAGCACATACGAAGACCATCGTATGGCAATGGCTTTTGCCCCGGCGGTGATAAAAGGCGTCAAGATGCAGATTCAGAAGCCGATGGTGGTAACAAAATCGTATCCAAACTATTGGAACGACCTGAAGAAAGCCGGCTTCGGAATTGAGAACGAATATAACTAACATTTTTTATGCACATACTTATATATCTGCTTATAGCCGCAGGAATAACGGCTCTCGTTGCCGGATACTTCCACAACAAGAGCGTACAGAAGAAGATTGACAAGGGAGAACTGCCGCCCGATGCACTTAACATCGTCGACGTGCAGAACATGGAATGTTGCGGACAGCACGAGACATGCGAGAAAGACAGTCTGCTGGCAGCCATAAGCAAGGAAATAGAGTACTACAACGACGAGGAACTCGACGAATACCGAGGCATTCCGTCAGACCAATACACAGCCGAGCAGATTGAGGAGTTCCGCAACGTACTGTTTACCATGCGCGAGGACGAGGTGGCAGGCTGGGTTCGTTCGCTTCAGTTAAGAGCCGTAGAACTGCCCGACGAACTGAAGGACGAGGTCTTCCTGATTATCGGCGAGCGAAGGAACCACTAATATTCATCTTTCTGAAAAATGAGCATTTTCGAATACATATTCTTTCAGCACGCAATTCTGGGAAGCCTGCTTGCCAGCATTATATGCGGACTGGTAGGAACGTACATCGTTACCCGCCGACTTGTATTCATCAGCGGCGGAATAACGCACGCATCATTCGGCGGCATAGGGCTTGGCGTCTTTCTGGGCGTGAACCCGATATTGTCGGCTGCAGTATTCTCGGTTCTGTCGGCGTGGGGAGTGCAATGGTTCAGCCGCCGCTCCGACATGCGTGAGGACTCGGCTATCGCCGTGTTCTGGACGTTCGGCATTGCCATAGGCATCATCTTCTCGTTCCTTACACCGGGGTTTCTGGCTGATTTGTCGTCGTTCCTCTTCGGAAACATCCTGACAATAACCACAGGCGACCTCTGGCTTCTTGCCATTCTCGCCACCTTTGTGTGCTTGCTCTTTGTGCTGATGCTCAGACCGATAGTAGCCATAGCGTTCGACCGTGAGTTTGCACGCTCGCAGCGGCTGCCAGTCGAAGCAATAGAGTATCTGATGATGACTGTAATCGCGCTAACCATCGTGTCGTGCCTCAGAATGATTGGCATCGTGCTCGTAATATCGCTGCTCACCCTTCCACAGATGACGGCAAACCTGTTCTGCAACCAGTTTAAGCACATCATGCTGCTTTCAATCCCGATAGGATTTCTGAGTTGCATCGGCGGTCTGTTCATTTCTTACCAGTTGAACATTCCATCGGGAGCCACAATCATCTGTGTATCAATACTTATCTATACTCTCTGCAAAATTTACCAGAACATAAAGTCAAGATTCTGCGCATCTGCCGTACAATAAAAACGAGATGTGTGAGTTTTGTATTTTAGATATGTCATGTTGAAACGATTTGCCACATACGCCGCCTTTCTTTGCCTGATGCTTGCCACAGGCTTTATTGCCGGGTGTTCTTCGAGCAAGAACACGGCACAGACGCGTTTCTACAAATCGTTTACGGCACGATACAACACTTATTTCAACGGTCACGAGGCGTTCAAGGAGGCTAAGGAGGAGCAGGAAAAGCAGAATAAGGACAACTACATGGAGATTCTGCCCTACTTCATCGTGTCGAACAAAGAGACTGCCGAGGTTGGAAAATCGCTCTACGACCGCACCATACTGAAGTGCGAGAAGACAATCAAACTGCACAGCATAAAGGCTAAACCGAAGGTTGCTCCCGACAAGAAGAGAACGGAGAAGAACCGCAAGTGGCTGGCACAGAAAGAGTATAACCCGTTTTTGTGGAAGGCGTGGATTCTGATGGGCGAAGCGCAGTTTAACAAAGGCGAGTTTATCGAGGCGGCATCGACATTCTCGTACATCAACAGGCTTTACAGCAACAATCCCGATGTTCTGGCGCAGTCGAGGATATGGCTGGCAAGATGCTACAGCGAACTCGACTGGTTCTACGATTCGGAAGACATCCTTAACAACGTGAACCGCGACAGTCTGTCGTGGAAACTAACATCGTCATACGCCGGAGCACGAGGCCATCTTCTGCTAAGACAGCAAAAATACAAAGAGGCTATTCCGTATCTCGAAAAATCGCTCAAGAGCGTGAAGGGCGCGTACAACAGAGCCAGAATGTTCTACCTCATCGGTCAGTTGTGCCACCAGACAGGCGACGATGCCAAGGCATACAAGTATTTCAGCAATGTGATTGGCGTAAATCCGCCTTACATCCTCGAGTTCAACGCGCGCATAATGCAGACCGAGGTGATGAGCAAGGCAAACTCGCAGAAGGTTCTGAAGAAACTGAACTCGATGGCGCGTAACCCGAAGAACAGCGAGTATCTCGACCAAGTTCACTATGCCATCGGAAACGTATATCTAACACGGGGCGACACCGCCAGAGCCATAAAAGCCTACGAACAAGGCAGAAAGGCTGAGGCACGCAACGGCATAGAAAAAGGTATTCTGAACCTGAAACTCGGCAACATATATTGGGAAAAGCACAAGTACAAGAACGCAAAGGAATGTTATACCGATGCGCTCGGACTGATTGGCACAACTCATGCCGAATACAAGGAGACAAGCCACCGCTCGGAGATTCTCGACGAGTTGGTTGAACATACTCAGAACATCGAACTTCAAGACAGCCTTCAGCGGCTTGCAAGAATGTCTGAGACCGAACGACTTGCGTGCATTGACCGCATAATCGAGGAGGTGATAAAGAAAGAAAAAGAAGAGCAGAAAGAAGCCGAACGCGCCGCCCGAATGGCTGAGCACGACGAGCAGATGGCAGAACTTGAAAGCAAGACGAAGACCGAGGCTCCGCAGATGCCTGTTGCCGGAAAGGGCGACAACGCGTGGTACTTCTACAACCCGACGGTTGTGTCGCAGGGAAAGACGGCCTTCCAGAAGAAATGGGGACGCCGAACGCTCGAAGACAACTGGCGACGAAAGAACAAGGGCGTTCTGCAATCGGACGAGGAAGAACCTGCCACGGCACAATCTTCCGATGAGCCTAAGCAGGAAGAGGAACAACTGCAACGGCCTGTAAGCAATCCTACCAAAGGTCTAAAGGAGATGGCGGCCGAGCCGACAGCCGAGGACAACAAGAGCCGCGACTTCTACCTCAAGCAGATTCCGCTTTCGGAGGAGAAGATGAACGAGAGCAACGACATCCTGAAGGATGCTCTCTACGGCGCAGGCGTGGTGTGCCAAGACCGTCTGGGCGACTTCAGCCTTGCACGAGGCTCGTTCCTACGCCTCATCAACAACTATCCAAAGTACGACAAGGAAGAAGAGGTGTTCTACCGCCTCTATCTTATGGACATAATGGACAACAGACAATCGTCTGTATATCAGCAGAAACTGAAGAAGTCATATCCCGAAGGCGACTACACCAAGATGGCTAACGACCCCGAATATCTGTACAACGCAAAGTACGGAAAGCACATCGAGGATTCACTCTACGCCGCAACATACGAGGCTTATCGCAACGGCGACTACGAGACGATAGAGAAGAACGTGAAAATCTCGGACGAGAAATATCCGCGAGGCAAGAACCGCGCCAAGTTCATGTTCCTCGACGCCATGAACAAATTGCATGGCAACGACCAGAACGGCTTCGTGGCCGAACTGAAGATTATTGCCGAGAGATACTCGAACGACGGCATCAGCGAGATTGCCGGACTGATGGTTAAGGGCGTTCAGGAAGGCAGAATACTCCAGAACGCAAGTCTTACAGGCTCGCTGTGGTCGCGCCGTGGCATGAGCACGCAAGAGGAGAACAAGGAAGCCGGAAAGATTCCGGAATGGAGCAAGAACGAAGAAGGCACTCACCTATTCATGCTCGCATACGAGAGCGGAAAGGTAAACGAGAACCAACTTCTGTTCGAGATTGCCCGATACAACTTCGGCAAGTTCATGGTGCGCAACTTCGACCTATCGTTTGTGCGCAACAACGGCATAAGCATGCTTCAGGTTAAGCCGTTCATCAACATGAAGGAGGCAATAAGATACTCGCAGCAACTCTTTGCCGCCGACGGAATGAGCGAAAAACTCGCCGGACTGCGCGTAGTAATAATATCCGAAGAGAACATGAAACTCTTGGGCGACTACTACAGTTTCGACGACTATCAGGAATATTTCGAAAAGACATATCATAACCAGTTGCCAAAGATTATGAAGGAAATTGACAGCATCGACTCGCTAAACGAGCCCGACTATGATGTGCCAGAGAAGAAAGAAGAACAATCTGCTGACGACGCCGAGCAACAAGGCGCACCAACTGATGACTTTAACCCCTTTAATTTCTAAAAGCGTATGAGTAACGGAAAACTACTTTGGGTAGATGATGAGATTGAGTTACTGAAGGCTCACATCATCTTTCTGGAAAAGAAAGGCTACGAGGTCACAACCGTAAGCAACGGAACAGATGCCATAGACCTGTGCAAGGAAGAAGAGTTCGACCTTATCCTGCTCGACGAGAACATGCCGGGCATAAGCGGACTTGAAACGCTGTCGCAGATTAAAGCATTCACGCCGTCGGTGCCAATCGTTATGGTTACAAAGAGCGAGGAGGAGAACATCATGGACCAAGCAATAGGCTCCAAGATTGCCGACTATCTGATAAAGCCCGTGAACCCTAACCAGATTCTGCTGACGCTGAAGAAGAACATTCACCAGAAGGAAATAGTAACCGAGGCTACGAACACAGGCTATCAGCAGAATTTCGGCAAACTGAGCATGCAGATTAACGACTCGCTGACCTGCGACGACTGGATTGAGGTGTACAAGCAACTGGTGCATTGGGAACTTGAACTGACCAACACCAACAGCGAGATGACATCGATGCTCGAGATGCAGAAGAGCGAGGCAAACAACGCCTTCGCCAAATTCATACGCAAGAATTACGAAAACTGGATTGTGAACCGTCAGGACGCGCCGCTTCTCAGTCCCGACATATTCAAGAAGAAGGTCTTTCCGCTGCTCGACAACGGCGAGAAGGTCTTTCTGCTGGTTCTCGACAACTTCCGCTACGACCAATGGAAGATGCTAAGTCAGGAACTTTCTGCCGACTTTACAATCGACGAGGACCTCTACTTCACCATCCTTCCAACGGCAACGCAATATGCGCGCAACGCCATCTTCTCGGGCTTGATGCCACAGCAGATTGCAAACATGTTTCCCGACCTTTGGGTTGACGAGGACGAGGAAGAAGGCAAGAACCTGAACGAAGAACCGCTCATCGACACGCAGATGAAGCGTTTCAGACGCAAGGAGTCGTTCTCTTACAACAAGATTAACAACTCAGCCAACGCCGAGAAACTGCTCGAGAAATTCGGTCAACTTACAAAAAACCAGCTCAACGTCATCGTGCTCAACTTCATAGACATGCTGTCGCACGCCCGAACAGAGAGCATGATGGTGCGCGAACTGGCAAACAACGAGGCAGCCTACCGAAGCATAACGCTAAGTTGGTTTCAGCACTCGGCAACGCGCGACCTCTTCAAGGCTCTGGCGGCAAGCGACTACAAGATTATCATAACCACCGACCACGGAAGCATAAGGTGCAACAACCCTATAAAGGTGGTGGGCGACCGCAACACCAACACCAACCTGCGTTACAAACTGGGCAAGAACCTGAGTTACAATCCAAAGGAGGTGTTCGAGATAAAGAATCCGAAGAAGTGCGAACTGCCGTCGCCAAACATCAGCACAGCCTACATCTTCGCCACCGGAAACAGTTTCTTTGCATATCCTAACAACTACAACTACTACGTTAGCTACTACAAAGATACGTTCCAGCACGGCGGAATATCTATGGAAGAGATGATTGTTCCGCTGATAACTCTACAAGGAAAAAAACGAAACTAAAAATATATAAGAATTATGGAAATAAAAATCGACTCATTAGATAACATCAAAGAGGCAGCCAAGCAGTTTGTGGCTGCAATAGACCAGAACACAGTATTTGCATTCTACGGCAAGATGGGCGCAGGCAAGACAACTTTCACCAAGGCTGTTTGCGAGGAACTGGGAGTAACCGACACGGTAGCATCGCCAACATTCGCCATCGTAAACGAATACCGTAGCGACACAACGGGCGAACTAATCTACCACTTCGACTTCTACCGCATAAAGAAGCTCGACGAGGTTTACGACATGGGCTACGAGGATTACTTCTATAGCGGCGCGCTCTGCTTCATAGAGTGGCCCGAGCTTATCGAGGAACTTCTGCCAGAAGATGCCGTAAAGGTAACCATCGTTGAAAACAAGGACGGCTCAAGAACCGTTTCGTTCTGATAACAAAGAAAACGAGAAGCCATCTCTTACAGCCCACTTGTAAAAGATGGCTTCTCAAATAAAAATCCAAGCCTTACATACAACAAAATCACATAATACTTCCCGAACGCATCCCGAAGAAATTTAAGTCGACAGAAAATGACTAAGCATATCTATTCTCACCTTACAACAAAAAGAATGTTGGGCAAGATTGCCTTATTCACTTGCCTGTTTCTCTGCCTTACCTTATGCAGAAAGCACATAGACTTTAAAGATGCAGGAACATGGAAACATCTGTCTGACAAAAGAACTATTGAAGGATATACCCGTGTAGGAGATAAAATATATGGCGGACACTATTACGGAAAATCAATATGGGATGCCATAAAGCCTATGGAATTTGTTGATGCCGAGACATTTTGCGTTTGTGTTGGAAGCAAATATGCCAAAGACAAAAATCACGTATATTACCCACTCCATGTTATATGCGAGGATGCTGATGAATTCGGCGGATGTTATTTTGCCGAATTCATTGTTTCGGGAGTGAGACCTTCGGATTTCAGATACCTTGGAAATGGCTATGGAACCGACGGATACGATTTGTTCTTTGAAGGCAAGAAAGTTCCGTGGAGCAAGTATAAAGGCAAGACTAATCTAAATCAGCAAAAATGAACATAGAGAAGAAGATAAAGATATTTATATGTATTGGCATCGTAATGTTTACGGTGTGGACGGTTACATGCATTCATGGAATACTATTTCTTACAAATCCAGAAACTCCAGAATGTGAAGTTGAAAGAAGGAAAGTATCGTCTTTCTACATAGAGGGAGATATTGTTTCAGCCAAGTATCTTTATGATGATCATGGATATCATTATCTGATTTGCCTCAGACCAACAACCGTGAATATATACAAAAACGAGTTCTCTAAATCAACCCCATTCTGGGGTGTTTATGATAAGAAAAAAGACTTAGTGTATTTTATAATCTCTTATTGGAATCCTGAAATAGAAAAAAAGGCATGGAAAAAAGTAAAAATTGATTCGTATAAAGAATATCACATAGAGATGACAAATGAATATGTAGGCAATATTTTATACTATCCAGAAACACTCACAGAATACGAGAATGAAAATACAATAAGGCTATAAGACCTTTCATCGGAAAATCTTATTACGTTGCAGTTTTTCTGAACTCTTCTTCAGACACGAAAAAAATCCATCCCCGCTCACTCGGATTTCCGAATCCGAGTGCCCTAACATAAGGCATTTGTAATGCCAAAGTTGAATCCGCCAGCATCAGCAGATAATACTTTTTTGATTATCGTCGCAAAGTCTTTGCTGATTTTGCGACGATAATTTGCTTTTTAACAAACGTAAAACCCTCAGAACTTACGGAAAACTACCCATAAACAGAAATATACATCTGCAATCAGTTCAAAATGCCTTCGGGATTCGTCCTGACTTCATCACTTTTTTGTGCCATTACATAGCGCAGATTGAAAATCAGGTAGTTACGTCTAAATAATGGGTGACTTTGGGTGACGCAAACAGGAAAATGCGTACCTTTGCGCCATGTTTATACGCAGGAAGAAAAACCGCTCAGGCTCTATAAGCGTGGTAGCCGTAAGTAAGGCTAATGGAAAGTTTCGTGAGATAAGGCATTTTGGAACGGCAAAGTCTGAGGACGAAGCGGACATCTTGTATTCGGAGGCTCAACGCTGGCTTCGTAATCATGACGGGCAGCAGGAAATAGACTTTGATGACAAGAGAGGACGCGAGATTGAGGAAACGGAACGCT
>FNBQ01000030.1 GCA_900102385.1 Bacteroidales bacterium KHT7
AAAAGATATTCAGGTGGTTATAGCAGTGAGGTTCCACCTCTTCCCATTCCGAACAGAGAAGTTAAGCTCACTCACGCCGATGGTACTGCGATACAATGTGGGAGAGTAGGTAGCCGCCGTTTTTAAGTAAGAGTCCTCCTCAGGTCAATGCCTGAGGGGGACTTTTTGCGTTTGTGTGAATCTATCTAAAACGGGTCAAACTCTAAAAAGTATCTGTCTGTACGAAAAATTCAAAATAAATTTAAAACCATACAGGCTACAAGGTTTTCAGACATATATCATTATTTAAAGAATGTTCTTTTATATTAAGAAAAGCAGTCCCTTAATCTTAAAATATGAAAAGATGTGTTGTTCCATTTTTGTTTGATATGCATGCATTATTCATAAAATATTAAATAAGTATGATATTTGAAGTATATATATGTAGTAGTTGTTGAATTGCTCCTTATACTTGTCTGATATGTCGCAGAACAGAAGGTCTTATCTATCTGATGTTTGTGAATTTTATCTACGATACTTGTTTCTTTATGGATTATCCCTGAATAGTTATGTATTTCCCTATTTTGCGAGAGAGAATTTCCTATTTTATGTTAAAAAATATATTTTTTAGTTGTTTTTGTATCTTCTTATGGATTTTATTGTTATATTTGCATCCGATTTTGATAATTAGGATAGTACAATTAATTTAATATTTTTAATCAAAAATGAAAAAGTATTTTCTAATGATGGTTGCATGTGCATCAGCATTCGCTGCTAATGCACAGACACAGGCTCTTTCACAGAGCAAGTTGTCAGACAATTGGTATGTAGGTGTGAATGGTGGCGTTGTTGCTCCAGCACATCACTACAAGGTACTTGACAATCTTAACGGTCAGGCAGGTCTTACTATCGGTCGCTACATCACTCCTGTTTATGGTTTGAGCGTAGAGGGTAACACTATCTTCGGTCTTACAAACAGCGCTACTGTTGTTGATCAGTTGAATGTTACTTTGATGAACAACGTAAACCTTAACAACTTGTTCGCAGGTTACAAAGGTGAGCCACGTAAGTTCGAGATCGTTGCACGTGCCGGTGCAGGTTGGGGCCACACTTTCATGAACGGTGGTTTCGATGCTAACCAGATCATCGCTAAGGCTGGTCTTTCATTCAATATCAATGTTACTTCTGCTTTGCAGATTAACATCAACCCAGAGATTACTTGGGCTTTGACTTCTGCTCAGGCAACTTGCCCAACTCTGAACTCTTACGGTACAGCTGCTACTCAGAAGTTCTATGTTGGTCAGGCACAGCCTTACTTCAACTTGAACAATGCTCTTCTTGGTTTGAACGCTGGTATCACTTACAAGTTCAAGAACTCAAACGGTACTCACAACTTCACATATGCTAAGCTTTACGATCAGGCTGAGATCGACAACCTTAACGCTAAGTTGAACGAGCAGAAGGCTAAGATCGCTGATCAGGACAAGGCTATCAAGAATGGCAAGAAGACTATCAAGGATCTTGAGGATGAGTTGAACGAGTGCAAGAACCGCAAGGTTGAGGTTAAGCAGGTAACTGTTGACTCTACTAAGCTTGCTCCAGTTGTAATCTTCGATCAGGGTAAGACTACAGTAAACAACGCTCAGATGCCATCTGTATCTATGATCGCTACTTACATGAAGTCTCACAAGAATGCTAACGTACGTATCAAGGGTTATGCTTCTCCAGAGGGTTCTGCTGAGATCAACGAGAAGATCGCTCAGGCTCGTGCAGAGGCTGTTAAGACTATCCTTGTTAAGAAGTACAAGATTAAGGAGTCTCGCCTTGAGGCTAAGGGTATGGGTGTAACAGACGAGTTGTTCTCTGAGAACGACTGGAACCGTGTTGCTACATTCGAGACATTCCAGAAGTAATAAAATAATATTACGATAATAAATGGCGGTCGCTTTACAAAGGCGACCGCTTTTTTTTCGTTTTAAATTATTTTTTTTATCTTTGCCTTCAATAAAGAGGCTGTAGCCTTTAAAAAAGATAGCTATGACTGATATTTGCAAAGACTTTGCCAGAGAACTGGCCCGTGTGTATCACACCCTTTCGTCCGAGGATTTGGAAGCCTTGGCTGAGATTCTTGTCCCTATGAAATTCAACAAAGGAGAACAGGTATTGAGAGAGGGCGAGGTATGCCAGTATATGTATTTCGTTGTGAGGGGGCTTGTCAGACAGTATTATTTCAAGAATGACAAGGATTTGACCGAGCATATATCTTACGAAGGCAAGATGGTTATTTGTCTTGAGAGTTTTCTTCAGCAGAAACCGACTTACCTTATGGTAGAGACGCTCGAAAACTCGCTGCTATGCGGAATCCCTTACAAGGAACTGCACGAACTGGCGGCACAGCGTCCGCAGGTGGAGGTCTTGTACAGAAAGGTTCTTGAACGCTCTTTGCTCGACTCTCAGGAGAAGGCCGATATCATGCGTTTCGAGACGGCTTCGGACAGATACAAGCGACTGGTTAACACTCAGCCTGAGATTCTGAGAAGAACACCTCTTGTCTTTATTGCTTCGTTCTTGCAAATGACACCCGAAACTCTGAGCAGAGTAAGAGCCAAATATCTTTCAGAAAAGAAGTGACGAGACTGCTTTACATAATATTGTTGATGATAGGATTTGGCGTAAATGCCAAGGCCTATCCTTCCATGCTCATCGATCACTACACGCAGACGCAGGGATTGCCCAACAATACAGTGTACTGCTCTCTGAAGGGAAGCGACGGCTTCATGTGGTTCGGAACGTGGTTCGGACTCACGAGTTTCGACGGTTCTGAATTCAGAAAATACAATATCAGAGACAACTATGAGTCTGAGATTCCTCCGCGAAAGATTCAAATGATGGAGGAAGACCGAAATGGCTACCTATGGATTAAGACTATAGACCACAAACTGTATATTTTCGACAAACGCCGAGAAGTCTTCTCAACGGTCTATGACAAGATGAAACGGCTGTCGAAAAACGTGCAGATAATCAAACTACAGCGTACTACCGACGGAAAAATCATTCTTCTGACAAAGGACAAGAACATCATTCTTGCCTCTACCAACAAAAAAGGTGAGGTGAGCATGAAACTCGTGCTCAATTCGAAAGGACATGTAGACAACCTGACGCAGAAGATTACGCACAATATCCTTTACGAAACAGCCGATTATATCTGCTGGCTCGGAACGGATTTCAAGATTATATATGTTGAGAAGAAAGGTGTAAAAACCAAAATTGCGTCGGGATATGACCGATGCGCGAACTTCAGCAACGGCGTTCTGTGCCTTGCCTCGGACAAGGAGTTGCTGACCTACGATGGCAAGAAGAATGTTGGCAGCAAATATCAGTTTGCCAATGTCAGCGGAGTGGTGCAGCAGATTTATTATTCAGCCGACAAACAGCTTTATGTCGTTACATCTACTGGCGTTTATGCCCTAAAAGGCAAGACGTTCAGTCTGCTTTCTGCTCTCGACGGAACTGGTGTGAAGTATGCGATGAAGGATAATAAAGGCTTTCTGTGGCTTCTGAAGAACAACAAAGGCGTTTATTCTGTCGATGTAAAGAACGGAAAATCTACTTTCATTCAGATTCCGCATACTGCCGATATTACCGATACGAAAATCATAGATTCGGGCGTGTACGGAATGTTTCTGTTGTCGTCATCGGCTTGCCTGTGGCATATAGACCGCAACACGATGCAGGCGAATGCGCTTATTCCGTCGAGTGTACAATCGCTATTGCTCGATAATTCTAATGTATTGTGGATTACAAGCAGCGCAGACGGCGTATTTGCAATAAACTTCCCTCGCGAGCAGTTCCGCATGATTTCTCTTGAAAAAGAAACAGGCGTTCGTGCCATGCACATGTGCCGAAACGGCGAGATGTGGGTAGGCTCAAACCAGAAGAAACTTTATCTCTTTGACAGAAACGGAAACGTGAAGCGCGTTTTCGACTCGCGAAACTACGAGATAGGCAATGTCTACGATGTTTTTGAAGACAAGAGCGGAACGTTCTGGTTTGCCACGAAGGGAAATGGCTTGGTTCGTGCCGTTCCTAATGCAAAGAGCGCGCTTGGTTATGATTTTACGCGCTTTCTGAACGATCAGAAGAACCGCAACAGCATATCGAGCAACGATGTGTACAGCGTTTTTCAAGACAGGCACGGACATATCTGGATTGGTTTGTTTGGCGGCGGAATAAATCTTTTGCAAGAGCACAGCGACGGCTCGGTTTACTTTATAAGCAGACTGAATGGACTGAAGAACTATCCGACATACGGACTATATCTTGAGGTCAGAGATATTGTAGAAGATAAGGACGGACGAATATGGGTAGCCACAACCGATGGTCTGATGTCGTTCCGCTCATCGTTCAATCGCCCCGACCAGATAAACTTCGAGGTCTATCCAACCCGAAACGGCGAGTCTTTTATCACGGATAACGATGTCTATGCCCTTTTCATCGACCATAAAAAACAGTTGTGGATGAGCGTGTTTGGTGGCGGACTCAGTAAGATGGTTGAGTACGACGCTAAGAATCATTATCCGCGATTCGTGTCATACGGACAGTCGCACGGCTTGATAACCGATGCCATTATGGCGATAACCGAGGATAAACTCGGCAATCTGTGGTGCTCAACCGAAGGAGGACTTGTCCGGTTTGACGTGAAGGACGAGATATTCAGCAATTTTGACAAGTACGACGGAATGCCAACCACCCGAATGATGGAAAATAGCTCGATGGCAACTGCCAACGGCGAGGTGTGGTTCGGCTCGAAGAACGGCATTCTTGTGTGCAAGCCCGAGAAGATGAAGCCCGAGGGTGATGTTTTCCCGCTGTACCTCATCGATTTGAAAATTTCAAACAAAGACTTGAAATCTCTGCCTAACGACCCTTCGAAAGGCGTTTCTATAAAATATCTCGACGGCATTACGCTGAAGCACGACCAAGGAATGTTTTCTATCGTATTTTCGGCTTTGTGCTACGTCAATCCGTCGCGAATAAGTTACCGCTATATTCTCGAAGGCTTCGAGGAAGAATGGCACAACAACGGAAAAGGACGCATCGCCTCTTATAGCAGTATGCCTCCGGGCGAATATCTGTTCAGAGTTCAGGCGTTCGACGAATCGAATGCCGGAAAGGTGTTTGAACGTACATTTGCCATAACCATTCTGCCGCCTTGGTGGTGGTGCTGGTGGTCAAAGACTATCTACGCGCTCGTCTTGGCAATCATCGCATATCTTGTTTACCGAAGCATCAGGGAGAATGCCCGAATGCGTCGCGATATCTACATCGAACAGCGAGTAGCAGAGATGAAGCTGAAGTTCTTCACCAACATCTCACATGAACTTCGCACGCCGCTCACGCTTATAAAAGGTCCGATTAGAGAGGTGATGCAGACCGAGAAACTGTCGGCAAAGGGTATGAAGTACATGGGCTTGATGGAGAAGAATGCCGACCAGATGCTTACACTCGTGAATCAGATTCTCGATTTCAGAAAGATTCAGAACGGGAAGATGCGCCTTCATGTCTGCGAGTTTGATCTCAACGATTTTGTAGGCAGTTTTGAGAATGAGTTTGGAGTGATAGGCGAGGAAGGCAACATAATGTTCGATTTCAAACTCTCCGACAGTCCGATAAAAGTGTGGGCCGACAAGGAACGAATGCAGATTGTTGTCCGAAATATCTTGACGAATGCGTTTAAATATACGCCACCAGGAGGCGAGGTTCATGTGAGCACACACCTGTCTGATGACGCGAAAAAATGTTACATCGAGTTCCAAGATACTGGCGATGGAATACCAGAGGATAAACTCGAGGAGATTTTCGAACGGTTCACCCAAGCCGATAATGCTCGGCTGAATAGTAATCCGGGCACAGGAATCGGTCTTGCGCTTGTACACGAGATTATAGGGTTGCATAACGGTAAGGTCTACGCCAGTAACGTAGAGCCTCACGGTGCGCTCTTTACTGTTGAGTTGCAGATGGGCAAGGAGCATTACGATGCCAATGAGGTTGATTTCTACATCGACGAGCAGATGCCAATGCAGAGCAATGCCGAGACGCTGAAGGTTCAGGAACAATACGACGAAAGCGAGCCTGAGATGAACGAACAACTGTCGTCGCTTTTGCTTGTTGAGGACAACAAGGACCTGAGCGACATGCTTCAGATGCAGTTGAGCGGCAAGTACAATGTATATCGTGCTGTGAATGGTGTCGAGGGCTTGAAGAAAGTCCGCCAGTACAGTCCCGACCTGATTGTTACCGACCAGATGATGCCGGAGATGACGGGAATGGAAATGCTTCAGGAGATAAGGAAGGATTTCCAGATTAGTCATATCCCTGTCATCATGCTTACTGCCAAGAATGATGATGCAACCCGAACGAAAGCCATCACGCTCGGTGCTAATGCCTTCATAACGAAGCCGTTCAGCAAGGAACATCTTGAGGCGCAGATTGCGCAGTTGCTTGCCGAGCGCAGGGCATTCAGAGAGCGGCTTATTCGTGAATTGCAGAAGAAATCTGCTGAGAATGTTGAAGTTGTCAATGACATTCAGAAGTCGGAAACAGAGCCAAAGGACGATAAATTGCTCGTAAAGGATATCGAGGGCAGACTTCAGTTTGTAAACGAGTACGAGAATACTCTGAGTGCTCCGGACAGAGCTCTTCTGGAGAAGATAAAAAAGGTTATCGAGGAGAATATGGCAGACCCCGATTTCAATATCGAACTGATTGCCGTCCAACTTGCCGTGAGCCGCAGCGTCTTCTTCAAGAAACTGAAGGCAATAACTGGACTTGCGCCTGTCGAACTTGTAAGGCAGATAAGGCTTGCCAAATCGTGCGAACTGATAAAGACAACTACGTCATCGTTCACCGAGATTGCACAGATTGTAGGCTTTAACGACCTTGGCTATTTTGGCAAGTGTTTCAAGAAAAGATATGGCATGACTCTGAAGGAGTATGCGGCGAAATACAGGGAGTTTTAATTAAGAATTGACAATTCACAATTCATAATTCACAATTGACAATGGAGATTGAAAATTGAAAGTTGAAAATTGGAAATTCGCAATTCATAATTGACAATTCAAAATTCATAATTGAGAATGAATAGACAAAATAAAAACCCGTTTCTCGAAAGAAACGGGTTAAATTTTTTAAGCTCTTTGTAAGGATTACTTACGAAGACCCAAAGCCTTGATGATAGCACGGTAGCGGTTGATATCGCGGTTCTTCAAGTAAGAAAGAAGCGCACGACGCTTACCTACCAACATAGTCAAAGCTCTTTCAGTGCTATAATCTTTACGGTTAGCCTTCATGTGCTCCGTCAAGTGGGAAATACGGTATGAGAACAAAGCAATCTGGCTCTCAGCTGAACCAGTATCAGTGTTAGACTTTCCGTATTGTCCAAAGATTTCCTGCTTTTTAGCTTGATCTAAATACATTATGAATTGAATTTAAATTGTTTACGCCCAACCTCTTGGTTAAGCGGTTGCAAAGATAAGGATAATTTTCTTAATATCAAGCATTTTTCTTAAAAAATATAAAGTTTGTTTTGCAGTTAGCGCACTTTGCAGTATCTTTGCACCCGAAATTAAAGGTAAAATATGCAGAATATTAGAAATATTGCTATTATCGCACACGTCGACCACGGAAAAACTACATTGGTCGACAAGATGATGCTTGCAGGACATTTGTTCCGTAACGATCAGGCAAAGGGTGAACTTATGTTGGATAACAACGACCTTGAGCGTGAGCGTGGTATAACCATTCTTTCAAAGAATGTGTCGATAAACTATAAGGATACAAAGATAAATATCATTGATACTCCGGGACACTCCGACTTTGGTGGTGAGGTTGAGCGAGTGCTGAATATGGCGGATGGATGTATTCTGCTTGTTGATGCTTTTGAAGGTCCTATGCCTCAGACTCGTTTCGTGCTCCAGAAGGCACTCGAGATTGGTTTGAAGCCTATTGTCGTTGTAAACAAGGTAGATAAGCCAAACTGCCGTCCTGAGGAGGTTTACGAGATGGTGTTCGACCTTATGTTCTCGCTCGGCGCAACCGAGGAGCAGCTCGACTTCCCAGTTCTCTACGGATCTGCCAAGAACAACTGGATGGCTGAGGACTGGAAGACTCCAACAGACAACATCCTGCCTTTGCTCGATGCAATTCTGAAGTATATTCCTGCTCCAAAGCAGCTTGAGGGAACTCCGCAGATGCTTATCACATCGCTCGACTATTCTGCGTACACAGGTCGTATTGCTGTGGGCCGTGTGCATCGCGGCACTCTGAAGGAGGGCATGAACGTAACAATCTCACACCGCAACGGCGAGACTGAGAAGGTTAAGATTAAAGAACTTCACACTTTCGAGGGAATGGGCAGAAAGAAGACTGATTCTGTTTCTTCGGGCGATATATGTGCAGTCGTTGGTCTTGAAAACTTCGAGATTGGCGATACAATCTGCGACTTCGAGAATCCAGAGCCACTTCCTCCAATTGCAATCGATGAGCCTACAATGAGTATGCTCTTCACTATTAACGATTCGCCATTCTTCGGCAAGGAAGGTAAGTTCTGTACCAGCCGTCACATCAACGACCGTCTGGAGAAGGAGTTGGAGAAGAACCTCGCTCTTCGCGTAAAGAAGGCAGAGGGCAACGACAAGTGGATTGTCTCTGGTCGTGGTGTGCTTCATCTTTCTGTGCTCATCGAGACAATGCGTCGCGAGGGCTATGAGCTTCAGGTTGGTCAGCCACAGGTTATCTACAAGGAAATCGACGGTGTTAAGTGCGAGCCTATCGAGGAACTTACAATCAACGTGCCTGAGGAGTTCTCAAGCAAGATGATTGATATGGTTACACGCCGTAAGGGCGAGATGGTTTCTATGGAGAGTCAGGGCGACCGTGTAAACATCGAGTTCGACATTCCATCACGCGGAATCATCGGTCTGCGTACAAACGTTCTTACTGCATCACAGGGCGAGGCTATCATGGCTCACCGCTTCAAGGAATATCAGCCATTCAAGGGCGAGATTTCACGTCGTACAAACGGTTCGATGATTGCGATGGAGACAGGTACAGCCTTTGCTTACTCAATCGATAAACTTCAGGATAGAGGTAAGTTCTTCATCAGTCCTCAGGATGAGGTTTATGCCGGTCAGGTAGTGGGCGAGCATGTTCACGACAAGGACTTGGTTGTAAACGTAACAAAGGCAAAGCAGCTTACAAATACCCGTGCATCAGGTTCTGATGACAAGGCAAGAATCATTCCGCCGGTAATCATGTCGCTCGAAGAGGCTCTTGAGTACATGAAGGAGGATGAGTATGTTGAGGTAACTCCAAAGAGCATGCGTTTGCGTAAGGTAATCCTTAACCATCTTGAAAGAAAGCGTTATAATCGCGAAGATTGATAGATAAAAAGTAAAAAATAAAGCCGCATATAATTGGTAACTCCATTTATATGTGGCTTTTTTGTTTTTTGAAAAGTGTGAAAAATATTTACGCGATGATTCTTTTATTTTATCAGACTGAGGAAATTCTTCACCACCTCGAACGAGCGTGTAGCCATCATTCCGAAGAAATCCTGATATTGGGCGTAGCGGTTCTCAACTCCCGGAATGTCGCTAATTATTCTGAAACTGAGGAACGGCGTTTTTAGCAGATAGCAAGTCTGTGCTATTGAATTCGACTCCATATCCACGGCAAGACCTTGCGGAAATTTTGCCTTTATCTTATGAAGTTGGTCGGCATCGCTTATAAACTGGTCGCCGGTACAGATGAGACCGCTTACCACCTTGCTGTCTGCCTTCACTTTCAGGGCGATGTTGCGAAGATTCTTGTCGCCCTCAAAATAAGTCGGAAGATCCTGCACCTGTCCCCAGTCGTTGCCATCGCCGCACCACATATCGTGGTACACTGTCTTTTCGCCCACAACAACGTCCATCACGTCCAGCGAAGTGTCTATTCCGCCAGCCACTCCGGTATTTATTATCGCGTCGGGATGATGCTCGTTAATCATCTCCATCGCTCCCAAGGCAGAGTTCACCTTTCCTATGCCGCTCTGTGCCAGAATGATAGTGTTGCCGCCTATCGTTCCCTCGGTGTAACTGAAAAGTCTGCCTTTGTATTCGTGCTTGTTTTCGAGAAGCTGTGCCGTAAGGTTTCTTTCCGACGACATAGCCGTAATAATTCCTAATTTCATAAAACTAATATTATTTTTAATGTTGCAAACTTACACAAAATTATATAACTTTGCCACCTTAAGCGAAACTATTTGAAAACAATGAATAAATTAAAATCATTTTTGCCAGACATAATTGCCGTTGTGGCATTTGTGTTGATATCGTTGGTGTATTTCTTTCCTGCCGATATTGAGGGTAGAATCCTTAATCAGCACGATGCCGGGGCAGGCATCGGAGCAGGGCAGGAGGTAGCCGAATACCATGAACGAACAGGTAAGGAGACGCGCTGGACAAACGCGCTCTTCGGCGGAATGCCGACTTACCAGATTAGCCCTTCGTACAACAGCAGCGCCGTGGTTCGTGTTGCGAAAGATGTGTATCATCTCTTTCTGATGAACTACGTACAGTTTGTGTTCATCTATCTGCTTGGATTCTACATCCTTATGCGCGCTTTCGACTTCAAGGCGTGGATGTCGGCTCTCGGCGCGATAATGTGGGCTTTCTCATCCTATTTCTTCATCATCATCGCAGCCGGACACATCTGGAAGGTGCTCACCTTGGCTTATATTCCGCCAACAATCGCCGGAATGGTGCTCTGCTATAGAGGAAAGTATCTGTGGGGCTGTATCGTTACGGCAATCTTCGCCGCATTCCAGATTTCGTCTAACCACGTTCAGATGACATACTACTTCCTGTTCCCGATGGCATTTATGTGGATTGCCTATCTGGTTCAGGCGGTTAAGAACAAGAAGATGGTCGATTTTGCCAAGGGAACGGGCGCACTCGCAGTAGGCGCGCTGCTTGCCGTGGCCGTGAACCTTTCAAACCTGTACCACACTTACGAGTACAGCAAGGAAACGATGCGTGGGGCAAGCGAACTTACGCATAAAACCCACAACAATCCCGGCGACCAGACAAGCACAGGACTCGGTCGCGACTACATAACCCAGTGGAGTTACGGAATTGAGGAGACATGGACTCTGATGATTCCTAATGCCAAGGGAGGCGCGAGCGTTCCGCTGGTGGAGAACAAGACTGCCATGACAAAGGCTGATAACGAGTTCTATTCTATTTATCAGCAGGTTACGCAATATTGGGGCGAGCAGCCTATGACATCGGGTCCGGTTTATGTGGGCGCATTTGTGTGTATGCTCTTCATTCTCGGACTTATTATCGTAAAAGGTCCGATGAAGTGGGCTTTGCTGGCAGCAACAGTCCTTTCAGTCCTTCTTTCGTGGGGACGCAACTTCATGGGCTTCACCGACTTGTTTATCGACTACATGCCGATGTATGCCAAGTTCCGCACCGTGTCGTCTATCCTCGTGGTTGCTGAGTTCACCATTCCGCTGCTTGCAATGTTTGCTCTTAAGCGCGTTGTGGAAATATGCGGAGAGATTAACGAAGGCGGAGCAAATGCTGCCGTTCTGAAGAAGAAACTCCTCAGAAACATAGCCATCAGTTTTGCGCTCACAGGCGGATTCTGTCTGTTGTTTGCCATTGCTCCGGGCATTATGTCAACGCCTATTGCTACGCAAGAGGCTTCGGCAATCAACAACGGACTGGGCGAGATGGCAGGTGCAGTTACATCTAACCTCATCGAGATGCGTACCGCAATGCTCACAGCCGATTGCTGGCGCAGCTTCTGGATTATCGCCGTATGTACCGTTCTTTTGGTCGGATATATATATAAGGTGATGAATCTCAGCGCGAAATGGATGGTCGGAATAATCCTTGCCATTACTCTGTTTGATATGTGGGCGGTGAACAAACGCTATCTCTACGACGGGATGTTCAAGCCAGAGTATGAGAGAACAGAGGCTTACCAGATTACCGAGACCGACAAGCAGATTCTTGCCGACAAGACACTCGATTATCGAGTTCTGAACTTTGCAGGAAGCACGTTCAACGAGAACACAACATCATACTTCCATAAGAGCATAGGCGGATATCATGCAGCCAAGATGCGCAGATATCAGGATATGATAGACTATCACATTCAGCGCGAGATGGGCAAGTTGTACAAGCTCGTTGCCGATGCCAACGGCGATATGACAAAGATTGACGGCTCGCAGTTCCCTGTCATTAACATGCTTAACACACGCTACTTCATCTTCCCAATTCAGGGCGGAACAGTGCCTGTAAAGAACGAGTATGCCAACGGAAACGCATGGTTCGTAAGCAAACTTGTATATGTAGATACTGCCGACGATGAGATTGGCGCGATTGGCAAAGTAAGTCCAGCCACAACGGCGGTGGTAAACAAGGAGTTCGCATCTGTTCTGAAGGAGAGCGGAAGCACCTTCGAGTTGCCGCTTGCTCAGGCATCGGCAGCCGAGGCAACGATAAAGAATGCAGCAGCCGAAGCAAACCCAGTGCCAGACTCTCTCAAGACATATTCGGCAGCACCGCTAACCAATGGCTCTATCGGTACGGTAAAGATGATAAGCTACGAGCCTAATGCCCTTGAGTACGAAACTAACTCAGAGAAAGGCGGTGTAGTGGTGTTCTCCGAGAACTACTATCCGGGCTGGACGGCAAAGATTGATGGCAAGGAGGTAGAGATTGGCCGTGCCAACTACATCTTGCGCGCCCTGCAAGTGCCAGCCGGCAAGCACAAGATTGAAATGACATTCGAACCATCGTCGATAGATACAACCGAAACCGTGGCATACGCAGCCATGGTACTTATTGCTTTGATGGTTTGCGGCGGTATTTTTGCTAAATATCGCAAGAAAGATTAAAAATAATTGGCAAAAAGTTTGCGGGTACGGAAATAATGTGTATCTTTGCACCCGCAAACAAGCCAATACGGTGCCATAGCTCAGTTGGTAGAGCAAAGGACTGAAAATCCTTGTGTCCCCGGTTCGATTCCTGGTGGCACCACACAGAACGCTGAATAAATCTTTTTCAGCGTTCTTTTTTTGCATTTTGTCAAGATTTTCCCTTTTTTGTTTTATATTATCATATAATTCATTATATTTGCAGTGGATTTTTTAATTTACTATTTGCGAAATGTTTTTTATAGGTAAAATTTATGAAGAAAAAAAGAAAATACAACACAACGACAGGGCTTATTTTGCATTGTCGAGATTATGTTTTGGGGTAAATCTTAAAGACATACATTGCGTTTTTATACGATAAAATGATACTTTTTAACTGATGTCGCTAAGAACTTTAACATTTTTTATGATTTGAATAAAAAAAATGTTATATTTGGTGCGATTATCTACATTTGTGTTAATACGTAATTAATAATTACATAATAATTGATCTATGTGTCTTGATAAAGAAAAAGGTAAAGTTTTGGAACATGTAAGCTTTGCGAAGCCTATGTGTGCAGCTGCAATACTTTGCTCTTGTCTGTTCGCAAGCCCTTTGCAATCCTATGCGGCAGGAAGTCAAAGTCCAGCAGCGGCAGCAGCCGACTTGATTACTATTAAGGGTGTTGTTATCGATCCTATGGGCGACCCTATTATCGGTGCTAATATTGTTCAGGTTGGTAGTGCCGGTAATGGTACAATTACCGACTTCGACGGTAACTTCCTTATTAAAGTGCCTGCTGCTTCGTTTATTGATGTGTCTTACATCGGTTATGAAACACAGCGCGTAAAGGTAACTCCGGGAAAGAATATGCGTATTATTCTTACTGTTGATACCAAGACTCTCGAAGATGTTGTTGTTATCGGTTATGGTACTGCTAAGAAGCGTGACCTTACTGGTGCGGTTGCTCAGGTAAAGAGCGACGAAATTGTACTTACACCAAGTAGTAACCCAATGCAAGCTTTGCAGGGTAAGGTTGCCGGTTTGGATATCACTCGCGAATCTGGTCAGGCTGGTGCTGGTGTAAACATCCAGTTGCGTGGTGTACGCTCAATTACTGCTGATCCTACTCCGCTATTCATTATCGATGGAATGCCCGGAGATATAAAAACTCTTAATCCAAACGATATTGAGTCTATCGATATCTTGAAGGATGCATCATCTACTGCTGTTTATGGTTCAGATGGTGCTAATGGTGTTGTAATAGTTACAACAAAGCATGGTTCTGAGGGTAAACTTTCTGTAAACCTCAACTCTTACATCGGTATTAACAGCTGGTCAATGAATCCAGAACTCCGTTCAGGCGAGGCTTATATGGAAACAATCCGTCAGGCTTACAGAAATGCAGGCACATACAATGGCGATGAATCTATGTTGAGCACAAACGGTGGTCACCTTAGTGCAGCTTATTACAATGCATATAAGTCAGGCAAGACTATCGATTGGATTGATGCAATTCTTAATGACGGATATGTTCAGAACTACAGTTTGTCGCTTACTGGCGGTACAGAGAGAACAAAGGCTTATATGTCTTTGAACTTCTCAGACGAAAAAGGTCAGTATAAGAATGACAAGAATAGTATTTATTCTACAAATATCCGTATAGACCATAGTCTTAACAAGTATATTTCTGCTGGTGTAAACTTGCAGGGTTCATACACTTGGAGAACAAGTCCATACGCAAAGCAGGCTGATGCTATTTCTGCGTTTCCTTTCGGAACTTTGTACAATGAGGATGGTACAATAAATCCTTATCCTATAGGCACATCTGCTAATGGTGGTGACTCAAACTATATTAACTTGATGATTAACGATGATAGCAGTGTTTATCGTAAACGTCGTAATGAATTGCGTCTTTCGATAACCCCTTATATTAAGATATCTCCATTTAAGGGCTTTACTTGGGAGTCTCGTGTAAATGCAACTCTTGTTAATATAAAAACAAACACATTCCAAGGTTTGTATTCTGTTGGATACTATACAAAGCAAGAAGATGCGTCTGCAACATCTGTAAGCTTAGATCATAATAATGCTTATAATTATAAATGGGAGAATATCCTTACATATAATTTTACTATTAGTGATGTTCATGAGTTTGCTGCTACGGTTGTATCATCTTGGTCTCATAATCAATCTGAGAATGAAAATCAGAGTGGTACAGGCGTGAAGAATAACAAACTTACATGGTATAGTATGTCTTCGAACTGTGCTTCTACAACAACGAATACTGGATATACGATGTCTAAAGCATTTGGTTTTGTTGGTCGTCTTAATTACCAGTACAAGGGTAAGTACTTGGCTTCTATTTCTGCTCGTCGTGACGGAAACTCTGTACTTGCAGAAGGTTATAAGTGGGATACTTATCCGGGAGCTTCTATAGGTTGGCGTATTTCAGACGAGGACTTTATGGAGAGTACTCGCGATGTTATGAACAATTTGAAACTTCGTGTTGCTTATGGTGAATCTGGTATTTCTAATAACATTTCTCCATATTCATCTATCTCAAATGTTCAATTGGGAATGATCACAATCGGTGGGCAGCTTATTCAGCCTACATATACAACTGCTCAGACTATTGCAAACAAAACTCTTACTTGGGAGCGTTCAAAGACATGGAACTTTGGTGTTGATGCAAGTTTCTTGAATGACAGAATCAATGTTGTTGCTGATTACTATATAACAAACTCAGATGATGTTATTTGGAAGATAAAGATTCCTGTAACAAATGGTGCATTTTCATATAATCAGCAGTATGAGGCAAATATGAATATGGCAAAGACTAACAACAAGGGTTTTGAATTCACTGTAAATACTCGTAACATTGATACTCCTAACTTTAAGTGGAATTCTTCTGTATCATTCTCTTATTATAAAGAGAAAGCAACAAAGTTGTTGAGTGCATCGCAGTCTGATTTTGTTCCATATGATGATTACGTACTTATGGTTGGTGAGCCTGTAAGGTCTTTCCGTCATTATAAGTTGGAAGGTGTTTGGAGCGAGGCTGAGGCAGAAGATGCAGCAGTGTTTAATCAGGCGCCTGGTCATTTGAAAATTAACGTTCCTGGATTGAAGCATGTAGGTCCTGGTGTTTATACGAAGGTTGTTGATGGTGAGACAGTTACATACGATGCAACAAACAAGTATGCTTTGACATCAAACGACTATCAGGCAATCGGTCATAAAACACCAGATTGGACTCTTGGCTTCCAGAACTCAATCGTTTACAAGGACTTCGACCTTACACTTTATTTGTTTATGCGTTGGGGACAGATGATTAAGTATGAGACAATTACCGACTATGACCCAACTGGTGTTGGAAACTTCCCAACATACTTGCTCGACAAGGTTGGAACAACTCTTCCTGCGCTTGATGCAACTATCACTAACAAGTTGTCACAGTACAACGGTTTTGATGCATTGAAGTATGTAGACGGTTCGTTCTTCAAGATTAAGAACATTACTTTGGGTTACACACTTCCAAAAGACTTAATGAAGAAAGTCTCTATTCAGAAGTTCCGTATTTACGGTACAATTACAAACCCACTTGTTCTTGCTAAGAGTGATATGATTCAGGATTACGACCCTGAAATGAATGGAAACCGTAACTACCCACTGACAAAGCAGTTGGTATTCGGTCTTAACGTAACATTCTAATCTTTAAAAGGTAAAAGAAATGAAGAATAAATTATATAGTGCAGCTTTGGCTCTATGTGCAATGGCATCGCTTGCTTCGTGTGATTTGGATGAGTACAATCCAAGTTCAATATCTGGCGATGAAGAACTTGCAACATACGAAGGCTTCTACGGATTGGAGGCTAAGTGCTACGAGCCAATCTACGGACAGCTTTACACCGTATTCGACTTTATGAGTATGGCTGAGTGCGGAACTGATACTTGGTGGGCACAGAATAACAAGACAAACACCGAGCAGATGTTCTACTACGAAGGTTTGGCTCCTTTCGAGAACAAAGGTTGGGATAAGGCTTTCACTCAGATGTACAGTGCATTGGGTAACTGTAACACAGTTATTGCAAAGGCTGAGAATGTAGAGGCAGAGGATATTCAGAAAGAGAACGTAAAGACTCTTGCTGCTGAGGCACATTTCTTGCGTGCTTACTATCATCTGTTGCTTACAACATACTACGGTCCTATCACACTTGTAACGGCTCCGTCTGACGAGAATCCAAAACTTTCTGCGCAGCGTAATACTTTGAGTGAGATTTACTCACTCATCATCAGTGACTTGAAGTATGCAGTTGCAAATTTGCCAGTAAATCCACTTGAGGGCAACAGAGCACGTGCTACAAAGAAGGCTGCTCAGGGTATGCTTTGCCGTGCATACGTTCAGGGTGCAGGTCAGGGCTTGACAGAGAATGGTGTTTCTTACTGGGAGCGTGCCAAGGCTGAGGCTGAGGCTATGATCAAGAATCCAAGCGAGTATGGTGCTTATCTTTATGACGATGTAGCTGATGTATGGGCTGATGCAAACAACCGTAACAACAAGGAGGCTCTCTTCGTTGCAGCCGGCATCGATGCTCAGGACGACTCTAACACATATTGGTATGCAAACCCATCTAACAATAAGTTGTTTACTTATTGCTACTTTGGCTTGCAGAGTTTCTCTGACCTTAACAAGGTTTCAAACGATAAGAGTAACTACTTGTATGGTCGTGTAAACAACAACTTGCTTGCACCTTCATACTATCTTGTTCACTGCTTTAACCCATCATGGGACAAGCGTTGGGAGAACTCATTCCAGACTGCTTTCGGCTCTTATTCATGCGAGGCATGGGGTATGGGCTATGACAAGTATTCAGTTCTCTGGACCAAGGCTCTTGTAGAGAAGTATGGTCTTGACGAGGAGACAATGCTTGAGAAGGTTGACTACTCAGCAGCTCTTAACGAGGATGGTGTAAACGACGCTGATTTCGTATTGGATACAGATGCATACGAGAAGACAGGTAAGTCAGTTTGGAAGTCAAAGACTTATACTCCATCAGGAAAGGAATTTGGATATGAGATTAACACAGAGGCTTATCCAAGAAAGCAGCTTTACAAGTGTCAGTATGTTCGTCCTTATGCAAATGTTGGTACAGATGCTATCAAGAACTATGCACAAGGCGGTAACCAGTACACAGCATACGTTTGGCCATACGGAACAGGTCGTGTAAACGAGGCTGGCGATTATGTAAAGGCAGATCTTGCAAGCTTGGAGACTCCAAAGAAGGTTTACAATGTTGCTTATCCAATGGATTCGCTCGACAACCGTTTCTATCTGTACTTGTATCATCCAGCAGATCATGCAAGATTCATGGAGAAGAAGGGCTTCCACTATGCTCTCTTCAATATCGATGAGTTGTTCAATAACAATAAGGCTTACTACACAGAGGCTGAATATACAGCTCTTGGCGTACAGTCTTCAATCTATAAGGCATGTCCTTGCTTGACTAAGTTCAACTGGAGCTACGACAAGGTATTTATGGGTAGTAACCTTCAGGTTAAGAACGGTGACATCATGGTTATGCGTATGGCTGAAATCTACCTTATCGCTGCCGAGGCTTGCGAGCGTCTGGGCGAGAAGGCAAAGGCTGCCGAGTATCTGAATGTTCTTCGTAAGCGTGCTGCTCGCGAGACTGCTGATGCAAGCGAATACACTCTTACAACTTCTGAAATCACAGAGGATATGATCTTCGACGAGTATGCTCGTGAGCTTTGCGGTGAGTTTAACCGTTGGGCATTGTTGCAGCGTCACGGTGCGTTGGCTTCACGCCTTGCAAAGTACAACCAGCGTGCAGCAAAGAGCTACAAGGAGTACATGAAGTGGCGTCCAATCTCACTTACATTCCTTAACCAGATTGAGAACAAGGAAGAGTATGGTGACAATGGCTACGGCGCAACAGCCAACTCTGGTCTTGACGGATACGAGAAGTAATATCTTTACGATAGTTTTAAAAAAGGTCGGGTTCTCCCGGCCTTTTTTTGTTTGTGCAGTATGCTGCTGTTATTGGAAAGTGAAGTAATTGCATAGATGCAGAAAACAACAGTTTTCCATTGCGAAAGATGGGGCACTCCTTCAGAGTGCTTTCCCCCAATGTGTCTTGTGCCGCAAGTCGTTCCGACTTACGGTTACTGAGCGGAGACGCTTTCAGCGTCTTTTTGAAAATGGGATTGCTAACCTTCGCCCAATAATAGTGAGTAGGTGTGGCTTATGTAAGATGGGCTTTGAACTTTGTTCGCTTGCAACCAAATGGACACAGTTCTGCCGAATTTGCAATTCGGCTGAGAATAATTCGGGAATTTGTAATTTCCACCACTGAAAAAATGCACATAACTTTTTGTCGCACAGCGACAATGCGAGTTGCAAGTTCGCGGGTGCTGCCGAATTCTTGCGTCCCCTCGGTAGCACGTAATTCGTCAGAACAAAGAGTTTCACACTTCCCATACTCAACTCAATTGCTACATTGGCAATATCATGTTAAGAGTTATCTTATTCCGATCCTCAACCATTAGGCTACCCTTATTAACTCTTCCCCGTACCTTTCGGCTTGCTTGGATGTACCTTGAATCTTCCTTCATTCTATCTACCTTCTTCCTACCTTCTTCCTACCTTCTTCCTACCCACCATTTTGTATTTACCAAAAGAATAAATCAGTTACAAATTATCCCTTATTGGTCCTGGAATTTCAACTTTAAATTTTCAAGTTTCAAAATTGCATCAATATACGCATCTCGAACCTACCTACTTGCTATCTCCTTGCTATCTCCTTGCTTGCCCGAACCTTCTCCGTATCTTTTTGCTTTTACCAAAAAGAACATTTATCTGCTTAAAAGTCCGATTCCTTTAAGTTTCACTTTTACTCAGAAAAATAATTCATCTCTGTGGATAGGAAAGCGTTATCTGCCGTCCAAATGACACAGATATTGCCAGTTATGCGTAAAAAATATGTCAACATTACAGATTCTTAAAAAAATTGTATTATTTTTGTGCGCAAATGCTTTATAGGTAAAAATGTAACCATGACTTTCATACAAACGTATACTAAACAAATCATTAAATTATCATTATTAGCTCTGCTCTCCTCGTGCGGATGCGAGAAGGTCTATATGTACTCCGGATTCAATGAACCGGCTACCGACGGACTGCGCTACATTACGAGCAACGACGGCATAAACTGGACAAGCATCAACGGAACATGGCTAAAGCCGCAGGTGGGAAAGCAGAAGGTGATGCGCGACCCTTCCATCATTCAAGGCCCCGACGGAACGTTCCATTTTGTATGGACAACGAGTTGGCGACACGACAACACCATCGGGTACGCATCGAGCAAAGACCTTATAAACTGGAGCGAGCAGCGTGCCATTCCGGTGATGAAGAGCGAGAAAGACGTCGTAAACGTGTGGGCACCCGAACTTTTCTACGATGATGAGAAAGAGCAGTTCGTAATAGTATGGGCATCGTGCATTCCGGGACGCTATCCCAGAGGAGTAGAAGACGAGAAGAACAATCATCGCCTTTACTACAGCACAACTAAGGATTTCAACACTTTCAGTAAGCCCAAGATTATCTACGACCCGGGATTCAGTTCTATCGACGCAACCATCGTGAAACTGGCAAAGAAGAAGTATGTGATGGTTCTGAAAGACAATACCCGTCCGGCACGCAACCTGAGAGTTGCCTTTGCCTCATCGCCCTACGGTCCTTACGGCGAACTGAGCGACTCGCTGACGCACAAGCTTACCGAAGGTCCTACGGTATCGAAAGCAATAAACGGCTACTACTACATATATTACGACGATTACAACTATAACCGCTTCGGCGCACTGAAGACCAAGGATTTCAAGACATTTACCGATGCCACAAGCGAAATCCACGTTCCGGCACTACACAAGCACGGCACGGTGTTCATGGCACCAAAGAAGATTGTAAAGAAATTGATAGAGGATTCAAAAAAGAAGAGATGAGTAAATTAGGATACTTAATAACTGCACTGATGATTGCCTCGACAAGCATCAACGCACAGGAAAAAATTCACTACACAGGAAGCGAGTGGGCCGACCCTTCGGCTCACGACGGACGACTGACGCCTGTAGTCGGCGTCCACAACATTCAGGTTATGCGCGCCAACCGCGAAAAGCCATCGGCCGCCAACGGAAACGGATGGACATACAACCATCAGCCTATGCTTGCCTACTGGAACGGCAAATTCTACCTTCAGTATCTTGCCGACCCTGTGGGAGAACACATTCCGCCATCACATACGCTGCTGATGACATCTGCCGACGGCTACAACTGGACTAATCCGACAGTAGTATTTCCCGAATACAAAGTGCCCGAAGGCTACACCAAAGAGACCTACAAGGGCAAGGCGCACAACCTTATTGCCATTATGCACCAGAGAGTGGGCTTCTTTGTTGCCAAGAACGGTAAACTTCTTACAATTGGCAACTACGGAGTGGCTCTCGACAAAAAAGACGACCCTAACGACGGAAACGGCATAGGCCGTGTGGTAAGAGAGATAAAGAAGGACGGCACGTTCGGTCCTATCTACTTCATCTACTACAACCATAACTTCAACGAGAAGAATACCGATTTCCCTAACTATAAAAAGGCTAAGGACAAGAAATTCGTTCAGGCTTGCAACGAACTTCTGGCAAGTCCGCTGGCACGAATGCAGTGGGTTGAGGAGGCCGACAGAGACGAGCCTATGATTCCGCTCAGAAAGCCGTACAAGGCATTTAACTGGTACACGTTGCCCGACGGACGCATAGCCTGCCTATGGAAACATGCGCTTACAAGCATCAGCAGCGACGGCGGAAAGACATGGCTCGAACCGGTTGAGCGCGCCAAGGGATTCGTAAACAGCAATGCCAAGATTTGGGGACAGAGACTGAGCGACGGAACATACGCAACTGTCTACAACCCATCGGAATACAGATGGCCACTTGCCATCTCGCTCAGCAGCGACGGACTCGAATACACCACGCTTAACCTCGTTCACGGCGAGATTACGCCTATGCGCTACGGCGGAAACTACAAAAGCTTCGGTCCTCAGTACACACGCGGCATTCAGGAGGGAAACGGAGTGCCTTACGACAAGAATCTGTGGGTAACATACAGCGTTAACAAAGAAGATATTTGGGTGAGCCGCGTGCCCGTGCCCGTTCGTCTGAAGGCAACGGCACACTGCAACGACAACTTCGCTTCTTACAAGACCGTTGCCGACATGACCGACTGGAACATCTACTCGCCAGTATGGGCTTCTGTATCGCTTAAAAACGGCTCATTGCTGATGCAAGACCAAGATCCGTTCGACATGGCAAAGGTAGAGCGCGTTATTCCAAGCACCAAGGAACTTGATTTCAGCATAAAGATGAAGGCTGAACAGACAACTGCGCCGTTCATCATCGAGTTTCAGGACGAGAGAGGCACTGCCGGCAGCCGCATAGAACTGACTTCCGACGGAAAGATTCTGGTGAAAGGCGGCGCTCGATATGCCAACATCGGAAAATACGAGGCTGGCAAGGAACTGAATCTGAGCGTTCATCTTACAACAAACGACCGCAATATCACAATCTATCGCGATGGCAAGAAGGTGGGACTGCGTATGTTGTTCGCGCCAATCCGCAGCGTCAGCCGAATTGTGTTCCGCACCGGAGCACGATTCACCGAGCCAACCATCGACACGCCTGCCGACAGAGACACAGACCTTCCGCGCGCCGGAGAGAACGACCCTCTGGCTTCGTTTATAATCTCCGAAGTGAAAACTGCCGACACCGAAGCGGCTCAGACTCTCGGCAACGCAGCAATTCTCCGTGCTTCGGACTACAAACACTACGTCGATTACTTCAACACGATGGAGGCAGAGGCCGACAGCAACCAGCAGGCTATTCCTAACAGCGAGGCTTGGGCATGGATGAACGAGAATGTTCCGCTGTTCGAATGTTCAGACAAGAGCCTTCAGGAGATGTACTACTACCGTTGGTGGACTCTGCGCAAGCACATCTGCCTTACAGATGGCGGATACGGAATGACAGAATTCCTTGTAAAGCGCAGTTATTCAGATAAATGGAATCTTATTGCGTGCGCCATCGGTCACCACATAATGGAGAGCCGCTGGCTTCGCAACCCTAAGTATCTCGACGGAATCATACGCACTTGGTATCACGGAAACGAGGGCAAGCCGATGGCTAAGATGATGAAGTTCAGTTCGTGGAATCCGTATGCCATCTACCAGCGTTATCTTGTCGATGGCAAGAAAGATTCGCTCCTTGCCAAGCGCAAGGATTTGACTGACGAATATTACCGTTGGGAGAGCACCCACCGCCGCAGCAACGGATTGTACTGGCAGGGCGATGTTCAGGACGGAATGGAAGAGAGCATCAGCGGCGGACGCCGAAAGAAATATGCCCGTCCAACCATCAACAGCTACATGTACGGCAACGCGTGGGCTCTGGAGCAGATGGCTAACCTTGCAGGCGATGATGCCAGCGCGAAACTCTTCTGCCAAAAGGCTGACACTATTCAGAATCTGATAAATACAAAACTCTGGAGCACAAAACTGCACTTCTACGAGACTTCACGCATCGACTCACTTGCAGGCGTTCGCGAGGCTATAGGATATATGCCTTGGTATGTAAACATGACTATTCCAGACAGTTGCAACGTGGCATGGAAGCAGATTGACGACGAGGAGGGATTCTCCGCTCCGTTCGGTCTTACAACCGCCGAGCGCCGCCACCCTAAGTTCCGCACTCACGGCGAGGGCAAATGCGAGTGGGACGGCGCAATATGGCCTTTCGCATCGGCACAGACGCTCACAGCCTTGGCAAACGCCCTGAACTCGTCGGCTAAGATGCCCGAAGGCATTGGCAAGCAGACTTTCTTCAAGCAGATGAAGCTTTATGTTGAGAGTCAGTATCGCCGCGGCAGACCCTACATCGGCGAGTATCTCGACGAAAAGACGGGGAGATGGCTGAAGGACGACCAACTGCGCAGTTTCTACTACAACCACAGCACATTCAACGACCTTGTCATAACCGGCATAGTGGGCTTGCGCCCTGCCGAGGGCACTTCGTTCGTGGTCAATCCGCTTATCACGGCCGACGCGCTCGATTACTTCTGCCTCGACAACGTTCTGTATCACGGCCACATCGTAACGGTTATCTGGGACAAGGACGGTTCAAGATACCATCAGGGAAAGGGGCTCAGCGTGATGATTGACGGCAAGAAAGCAGCCTCATCAACATCGCTCAATCCGCTCACCTGCGTAATAAAATAATAAAATGAAAAGAATACTCTTACTAACTATTATCTTAATTCGGGTGTGGGGCGCTGCTTTTGCGGCCTCACACCTTTGCGTTTTAAGCACAACGTGCGAACTTCAGAAACACTTCATAACCGTAACCGAGATGCCTCGTCTGGGCTGGCAGATGAAAGCCGACCGCAACGGCGAGAAGCAGTCGGCCTACGAGATTGAGGTTCGCAACGCCATCAACAAAAAAACGGTCTACAAAACCGGAAAAATCGGCTCGACAGACAGTCAGTTCATCAAACTGAACACCGACAAGATATGCGCCGGAAACACCTACGAATGGCGCGTGCGAGTGTACGATGCCGACAATCAGCCATCGGCGTGGAGCAAGTTCCAGATGTTCTGTTTCGCCCCCTCATTCACAAAGCAAGCCACATGGATTGCAGCAATGCGCAACGGTGATGCCCGCCTTCCCGAAGGCAGAATATATCAAGGCGCAGTTCTGAAGAAAGCCAAGGCAGAATGGGACAACAGCGACACGATGTCGGTACGCAGCATCTGCCTGCGCAAGGAATTCAGCGTGGGTAAGAAGATTGCCAAAGCCATTGTGCACGTTAGCGGACTGGGGCAATACGTCATGAGCATAAACGGAAAGCCCGTCGGCAACGATGAGTTTGCACCTCTGTGGAGCGACTACGACAAGACGGTTTATTACAACACTTTCGACGTGACTTCGCAACTCAGAGGCGGCGCAAATGCCATAGGCGTGATGCTTGGCAATGGTTTCTACAACGTTCAGGGCAGAGGCAGATACACCAAACTTCAGGTGGCTTTCGGTGTTCCAACGCTGTGGCTGCAACTCGACATTGCCTATTCCGACGGAACGCATCAGACCGTAAAGACCGATGCCACATGGAAATTTGCGCCGAGCGCAGTAACCTTCAACAGCATTTACGGAGGCGAGAGTTACGATGCCCGACTTGAACAAAAGGGATGGGACAGCCCGGGCTTCGATGCATCGGCATGGCGGTATGCCGAACTGAACGAAGGGCCGAAGGGCGAACTCGTTCCGCAGCAGGCAAAGCCGGTAAGGATTATGGAGCACTTCTCCTCTGTTTCGTCTAAGAAACTGAATCCAAGCGACTTTACAGCCATCAGCAAGATTCAGAAGAGAATGCCCGACTCAAGCGCGGTTGTGCTCGACATGGGACAGAATCTGGCAGGCTTTCCGCAGATAACCGTAAGCGGAAAACGCGGACAGAAGGTCTCGATGTGGGTTTCAGAAGCCCTCACTCCCGAGGGCGCGATAAACCAGCGGCAGACAGGCCGTCAGCACTTCTACGAGTACACTCTGAAGGGCGACGGACGCGAGACTTGGCATCCGCATTTCTCTTACTACGGATTCAGATACATTCAGATTGAAGGCGCGGTTCTGAAGGGCGAGAAGAACGACAGGCATCTGCCGGTAATAGATGATGTGAAATCGTGCTTCATCTACAACTCGGCCGACGAGATTTCTTCGTTCGCCTGCTCCGACACGCTCTTCAACAAAGTTCACCGCCTCATCGAGCGCGCCGTGCGAAGCAACATGCAGAGCGTGTTTACCGACTGTCCGCACCGCGAAAAACTGGGCTGGCTTGAGCAAAACCACCTTAACGGTCCGGGACTCTACTACAACTACGACCTCACGGCTTACATGGCAAAGGAGATGCGAGACATTGCCGACTCTCAGCAGCCCGACGGAATGGTGCCGACGGTAGCACCGCTCTACGTCGTGTTCACAGGCAAGGGAATGGACGATTTTGCAAACTCGCCCGAATGGGGCAGCGTGCTGATAATCATTCCGTTCCAGTATCGCGACGCATACGGCGACGACTCGCTGATACGCAAATACTACGCCAACATGGTAAGATACATCGACTATCTTTCGTCGAGAGCCGACGGCGGAATCCTCTCGTTCGGCTTGGGCGACTGGTACGACTACGGCGACTTCAAGGCAGGATTCTCGCGCAACACGCCCGTTCCGCTCGTTGCCACGGCTCAGTATATCATGGACATTCAGTATATGATTGAGGCGGCGCGCATCGTTGGCAATGCTTCAGACGAAAGCCGATTCAGCCATCTTCTCACGAATGTAGTCAAGTCGTTCAACAATAAGTTTTTCGATACCGAAAAGGGCACTTACGGAACGGGAAGCCAGTGCAGCAACGCCCTTCCGCTGTTCCTTGGCATTTGCGGAGAAAACCGCGACAAGGCGATGGAGGCTCTCCTCGGCGACATAAAGAAGCACGGCAACCGCCTCACCACGGGCGATGTGGGCAACCGCTATCTGTTCCAGACATTGGCGCGCAACGGCTACAACGACCTGATGTACAAGATGATGGCTCACGACGAGGCTCCGGGCTACGGATTCCAACTGAAATTCGGTGCAACAACGCTTACCGAGCAGTGGGACCCTCGCCAAGGCTCATCGTGGAACCACTTTATGATGGGACAGATTGACGAATGGTTCTTCCGCACCATCGGCGGAATAATCACGCAGCCCGACGGCTCTATCGTCATCGCACCAGTTGCCGCCGGCAGTCTGAAGAATGCCGATGTAACTACGGCCAACCTCTACGGAAAAATCCGCTCGTGCTGGACTCTGTCGGACGACGGACTTTTCAGCCTAGAATGTGAGATTCCGTGCGGCTCGTCGGCAACAATCCAGATGCCCGACGGAAGCCGGCACAGCGTTGGCTGCGGAAAATTCAGTTTCAGCTGTAAGAAGTAAGAAGATGCAAAAAATAAGAGTGAGGAGTAGTGTAATTGAAAAATAATCGGTAATTTTGACCGATTATTTAAGAATGACATGAATTACACAACTCAACAACCCGGCATTGAATCGCGTTATTATTATCTTGACAATCTGAAAGTTGCACTTACCGTGCTTGTTATTTTTCACCACGGCGGCATTGCCTACGGCGATGGAGGCGGATGGGCTTACACACCCTCGAATCCCGCTGAATTTATGCCGTGGATATGGCATTTCTTCAGCACCAACGCAGCCTTCTTTATGGGATTGTTCTTTATGATTTCGGGATATTTTGTGCCGCGAAGTTACGCCCGACAAGGTTTCGGCACGTTTATCGGCAAAAAAGCAATGCGGCTACTCATTCCAACAGCGGTAATCACGCTGCTGTTTTCGCTCGCCTCGCACCAATTGGAGGTTGGGCATACTTGGTTTCTCGAAAGCCTTTTCTTGTTCTGCCTGATTTATGCAATCATCAGACTGAAATTCAAAGAATTATCTGCCGATAGAATCCCTACGCTCTTGTTCATGGCCATCACGGCAACGGCGATGGGCATTGGCTCGTATTTTATCCGTCAGGTAAGTCCGCAAGACAATTGGATTTGGCTTCTTGGCATCATAAAAATAGAACCTGCGCACTATCTGCAATACATAATGATGTTTGCACTGGGCATAATTGCCGGACATTCAGACGGTTTTACAAAAATGAGCAGTCGCACGGGATTAACGGCTTTGGCAATTGGCGTTGCGCTGTGCGTGCTAAATTATCTGCGTGCCGACAATGCTATCGGAGCGTTCATCTACCAATGGTTCGGAATTTTCGAATCGTTTTTGTGCGTTTTTCTGTGCTACGGATTGATATGGCTTTTCCGCCAATATCTTCCAAATACGGGCAAAATTGCATCATGGTGCGCTGCACAAGCCTTTGGCGCATACATCGTTCATCTTCCGCTGATGCTCATTTTTCAAAACATCTTCGACAGATTATGGATTGGCGCTTTTGGTAAGTTTATGTTTATCAGCATCATAACCACCATAGCATCGTTTGTGCTTACATGGCTTCTGAGATTGATTCCGGGGGTAAAGAAAGTGTTGTGATTTTTTGCTGCTGTGCGAGAAAAAAATGTTATCTTTGCTGCGGAATATTATTTTGATTTGTAATTCTTTAAGAATATGCGTAAGATTTTATTATCGATTATTGCATTGTGCATTTCAGGCGCAACTTTTGCTTCGCGTCCGCTGAAAGGATTTAGAACACACGTTCAGAGTGATGGAAAGACAATTAACATCCAACCAACCGGAAACTCGATATCCGGATTCTACGTTACAAACGACGACTTTGCCCTCTACTCGGTCGATGGCGATTTCTTCTACGCATATCTCGATGCCGAAGGAAACTTCAAGAACAGCGGCATTTTGGCGCACAACAAGGAAGAGCGCACCGAGGCCGAAAACGAACTTCTGAAAGGCAGCGAATATCAGAACGTGTCATCGCGTTTTGAATATGAGCCTGAGACATACAGATTGCCACAGAGCAAAGCAACAAGAGGCATTGGCTCTACCGATTTGGCTACAATTAAATGCACTGGCAGCCCAAAAGTTTTGGTTGTGCTTGTAGACTTCAGCGATGTTCAGTTCTGCACAGAGGAAGTTGCAGGCATAGATTCTTATACCTACTACAACACAATGTTGAACTTTACTGACCCTGCTGGCAATGCCGATTCTACTTACTTCAAAAAAACTTATAACACAGGAAGCGTACAGCAATATTTCATAGACCAGAGCGGTGGCAAGTTCAAGCCCGTTTTCGATGTTTACAGCAAGATTTACAGAGCAAATAATCCTGCAACATACTACGGTAAAAACTACGGTGATACGCCAGACAAATATCTCATAACTCTAAGAAGCGAAGTTGCCGCATTTTTGAAAAATGAAGGTGTTGACCTTTCGCAATACGATGCCGACAAAGACGGTGTAGTTGACTGTCTGCTTACTTATCTCGCAGGACCAAGTGAGACAACAGGCGGTTCAAGTGACTACTTGAAGAACAAGTGTGTTTCGGGTAATTCATATTCAACATGCGGAGTGTACAAAATCAACACCACGATTTTTGCCAACGAAATGTATTATGATAGTAACAAACGTAAAATAATAGAAGGCATCGGAACTACATGCCATGAGTTCTCTCATGCACTCGGATTGCCCGATTTTTATTATTGCGACAACACTATATATTTCGGACTTGACTATTGGAGTGTGATGGATTATGGTTTGTATGGTGCCAATAGTTCTAAAATCCCCGGCAGTTTTCCTGTCGGCTATACAGCCTACGAAAAAGAATTTATGGGCTGGACTACCATTGAAGAATTGACTGAAGGCTACCGCGAATTCAAAAATCTGAAATCTGTAGCCGCTGGCGGAAAGGCATACCGCGTTACCAACCCTGCAAATACAAATGAATATCTTATTCTCGAAAGTCGACAAAATGACAATTGGTATCTACTAAGAAGTGGTTTGCAGATTATGAAGGTAAAATACGACTACGATAAGTGGACGAAAAATAGAGTAAACAGTTATGCAGATCAACTTTGTACGCTTATTCCTGCCGACGGGGAGCTTACAATTCCAAAATCAAACTCCACAGAAGATGAAGATGCCTACTACAAGATCAGTTTGATTGGAGACTTGTTCCCTATAGAGGAAAGTTTAGCAAACAAATATAAACAACTGTCAACAGTAACAGAATTTGTACCAACAGACGAGAGTTTGTTTTACTATAAATTCCCTATCAGAAACATCACTAGAGACAAAACAGCCATGACAGTTTCATTCACCATCGGAAACAATCCTACTGGTGTAGACGCAGCAAACGCAGCGGCTCTCGTAGATGTCTACGACGTAAACGGAATCAGACTGCGCAAGGATGTAGAAGCCGGCACAGCAATCGACAATCTGCCAGAGGGCATCTACATCGTAGGAGGTAAGAAGGTAATAAAAAGATAACAAATCAGACTAAATAAAGACAGTACGCTTGTGAAAAACATTACGGGCGTATTGTCTTTTATTTTTTTCAAAACGAAATAAAAACTAAAGGTAAAGTCTTTATATACAGACATAAAATTACTAATTAAGAACCATGAAAGTTAAAAATTACATTAAACATGCAACGATTGCAGCCTTGCTCACGATAAGCAATGCCACCCAAGCACAAGACTATCGGCTATGGTACAATCGTCCTGCCGAGCGATGGACAGAATCGCTGCCGCTTGGAAACGGACGACTGGGAGCGATGGTATTCGGCAATCCGCTCGTTGAGCATCTGCAACTGAATGAAGAGACAATTTGGGCAGGACGACCAAACGGCAATGCCAACAAAGACGCTTTGGAATGGATTCCGAAGATACGCGAAATGGTGTTTGCCGGCAACTTTGCCGAGGCACAGAAGGCTGCCACGCAGCACGTTAAGTCGGCAACAAATCAGGGAATGCCCTACCAGTCGTTCGGCGACCTTCACATCAGTTTCAGCAACCAAAGCAACTACACCGATTATTATCGCGAACTGAGTCTCGACTCGGCCCGCACACTCGTTACATACAAGTGCAATGGCACAAACTATCGTCGCGAAACGCTCACATCGTTTACCGACGACCTCGTTGTAATGCACATCTCTGCCGACAAGAAGCAGAGCATCACGTTTCAGGCAATGTTCACAAGTCCGCATCAGGATGTAAACAAGTTCTGTACCGAATCGGGCATTGCCATGAGCGGCGTTTCGAGTTGGCACGAAGGTCTGAAGGGAAAGGTTCAGTTTCAGGGCATTGCCAAGGCCTATGCCGATGGCGGACGGGTGACGGCTCGCGACGGCGTGCTGTCGGTCGAGAACGCAAACGATGTTGTTCTGGTTGTTTCGATAGGCACAAACTTCAAGAACTACAAGAGCATCGACGGAAACGCTGCCGAGAGATGCCTCGGCTTTCTGAAAGAGGCCGAGAAGAAGTATGCCAACACATCGGCTAGCCAGATGTTCTGGAAGATGAAGCAAAGCCATTTCGACTTCTACAACAAGCAGATAAGCACATCAGACCTCAATCTGGGCGAGAACAAATACAAAAATGTTCCGACAGACGAGCGCATTGCCAACTTCAAGCAGACGCACGACTCGCATCTGGTGGCAACATACTACAAGTTTGGCCGTTACCTGCTTATAAGTTGTTCGCAGTCGGGCGGTCAGCCTGCCAATCTGCAAGGCATCTGGTGCGACAAGTTATTCCCGTCGTGGGACAGCAAGTACACCTGCAACATCAATCTCGAGATGAACTACTGGCCGTCTGAGGTTACTCAGCTTACGCACCTCAACCAGCCGCTCTTCAAACTAATCGAGGAGATTTACGAAACCGGGCAGGAAACGGCTAAGATTATGTATGGCTGCAAGAGGCCGGGCAGTTGGGTTCTGCATCACAACACCGACATCTGGCGCGTTACCGGAGCAATAGACAACTCGCCTTCGGGAATGTGGATGAGCGGCGCGGCATGGCTCAGTTCACACCTGTGGCAGCACTATCTGTACACCGGCGACAAGGATTTTCTGGCTAAATACTATCCGATAATGAAGGGTGCGGCTCAGTTCTTTGCCGAGACGATGGTCATAGACCCTAACACAAAATATCTTGTGGTTGCACCAAGCAACTCGCCCGAGAACACTCACATGGGTAGCAACAAAAAGTACACAATCGCATCGGGCTGCACAATGGACAATCAACTTGTATGCGAGTTGTGGAACACCATCATTGCCGCATCCAAGATTCTTAACTGTGATGCCGATTTTGCATCGGAACTTGCCGGGCTGAAGAAGAAGATGGCTCCGGTGCAGATTGGCAAGTGGGGACAACTCCAGGAGTGGATGTACGACTGGGACGACCCTTCGGACAATCACCGCCACATCTCGCATCTGTACGGTCTGTTTCCAAGTTATCAGATATCGCCTTACCGCACTCCCGAACTGTTCGATGCAGCACGCACAACACTCATTCACCGCGGCGACATATCAACAGGCTGGGCAATGGGCTGGCGCGTGTGCTTCTGGGCACGACTGCTCGACGGCGACCATGCCTACAAACTAATCGAGAATCAACTCACGCTTGTGCGCAACGAGCCTAAGAAGGGCGGAACTTATCCGAATATGTTCGATGCTCACCCACCATTCCAGATTGACGGTAACTTTGGCTGCACCGCCGGAATTGCCGAGATGCTGATGCAGAGTTACGACGGCTTCATCTATCTTCTGCCAGCCCTGCCTTCGGTTTGGAAGGATGGCGAGATTAAGGGTTTGAAGGCGCGCGGCGGCTTCGTCATCGACATGAGCTGGAAGAACGGCAAGATAAGCCGACTCGAAATAACATCAACCCTTGGCGGAAACTGCCGTCTGCGCTCACTCAGCAAACTGTCGGGCAGCGGACTGAAAGCGGCTCGCGGCAACAATCCGAACCCTCTGTTCCAAATTCCCGAAGGATTGGGCATGAAGAACAATTCGCAGGTTGAGTTGAAGCCGACTGGCGTAAAGGACACTTATCTTTACGACCTCGGCACGAAAAAAGGAAAGAAATATGTAATTATAGGTAAAAACTAAAAAAGAATGAATTCTAAACTTAAACAAATGCTCTGCGCTGCCCTGCTGATGATGGGAATGACTGCAAGCGCAGCACCTTCGAAAAACGAAATTCCATGGAAGAACGGCGACCTGCGCGTTAGCGACAACCACCGCTACCTTCAGAACGGCGACAAGCCTTTCTTCTGGCTGGGCGAGACGGGATGGCTTCTTCCCGAGCGTCTCGACCGCGACGAGGCTCAATACTACTTGGCAAACTGCGCCAAGGCCGGATACAACGTTGTTCAGGTTCAGACAACGAACGCCTGCCCAACCTTCAACGTGTACGGACAGTCGTCTTTCCCTTTCGGATTCGACTTCAAGAACATAAACCGCCCCGGCATCTACGGCTACTGGGACCACATGGACTACATCATCAAGACTGCCGAGAGATACGGCATCTACATAGCAATGGTGTGTATCTGGGGCTCGCAGGTTGAAAACGGAAACTTTGGCGTGGCAGAGGCAAAGGCCTACGGAAAATTCCTTGCCGAAAGATATAAGGACTACCCTAACATAATCTGGGTTATCGGCGGCGACATCCGCGGAGACAAGAAGCCTGAGGTGTTCAAGACTCTTGCCAACAGCATCAAGGCTATCGACAAGAAGCATCTGATGACCTTCCACCCACGCGGCAGAACAACGAGCGCGATGTTCTTTAATAGTGAGAAGTGGCTTGATTTCAATATGTTCCAAAGCGGACACCGCCGATATGGTCAGCGCAACGGCGACGGCGACTACCCTATCGAGGAGAATACCGAAGAGGACAACTGGCGATTCGTAGAGCGCAGTCTGGCAACCGAGCCTATGAAGCCTGTGCTCGATGCCGAGCCAATCTACGAGTTCATTCCGCAGGGACTGCACAACCCTAAGGAAACGCTGTGGATGGACTACGACGTGCGCCGCTATGCTTACTGGAGCGTCTTTGCCGGCTCATTCGGCCACACATACGGTCACAACAACATAATGCAGATGATAAAGCCGGGCGTAATAGGCAGTTACGGAGCCGACGGCTCGGTAAAGCCTTGGTACGAGGCGATGAAAGACCCGGGCTTCTCGCAGATGATTCATCTGAAAAAACTGATGCTTGCCTTCCCATTCTTTGAGCGCGTACCAGACCAGAGCGTCATCGCAGGCACAAACGGCGAGCGTTACGACCGTGCCATCGCAACCCGAGGCAACGACTATCTGCTTGTTTACAACTATACAGGAAGACCAATGCAGATTGACCTTTCGAAGATAAGCGGAAGCAAGAAAAACGTATGGTGGTACAACACAAAGAACGGTCAACTTACATACATCGGCGAGTTCGACAGCAAGGTTGTGGCTTTCCAGCACGACAGCGGCTATTGCAGCGGCAACGACCAAGTGCTCATTGCCATCGACTCGGCTGCCGACTACATCAAGAAAGACTGGACTCAGATTCCTTGATTCCTACTGAAGAAACCAAGTTATCAATAAGAAAATGAAAAGATTAACTATACTTTTACTCATCGTCATCGCGACTGCACACATCGCCGTGGCAAAGCCCAAAAGCCCGTCGCTATGGGTTGGCAGCCTCAAAGTTGAGCAGATGAGCAGTCCGATGGGCATCGATGCCCGCCATCCGCGTCTGAGTTGGGTTATCGGCTCAACTCTGAACGACGTAAGGCAGACAGCCTACGAGATTATCGTGGCATCATCAGCCGAAAAACTTGCCAAGGACGAGGGCGACATCTGGTCGTCGGGCAAGGTAGAGAGCGACTCATCTGTGCTCGTGGGCTACAAGGGCGCGCCGCTGAAAAGCAATCAGCGATGCTACTGGAAGGTGCGCGTCTACACCACCAAGGGCAACACGCCGTGGAGCGCGCCATCAATGTGGAGCATGGGTCTGCTTACCGAGAACGACTGGACTTCGCGTTGGATTGGCTTAGACCGCGCCATGGGCTGGGAAAGCGAGACTCAGTGGAGTCGTCTGGCAGCGCGCTATCTCCGCAAGGAATTCAAGCTGAAGGAAGGCAAGACGATGAAGCAGGCAACGCTGCACATCTGCGGTCTGGGCATGTACGAGGCGTTCATCAACGGACAGAAGGTGGGCGACCGCGTTCTCAACCCTATGCCAACAGACTATCGCCGCACGGTTCTGTACAACTCATACGATGTTACAGGGTTGCTTAAGCAGAGCAACGCCATCGGCGTAACACTCGGCAACGGTCGCTTCTACACCATGCGCCAAAACTACAAGCCTTACAAGATAACCAACTTCGGATATCCAAAGATGCGCCTGATGCTCATAGTAGAGTATTCCGACGGAACAACCGAGCGCATAGGCAGCGACGAGCGTTGGAAACTCTTCTGCAAAGGTCCAATACTCAGCAACAACGAGTACGACGGCGAGGACTACGACGCCAACCGCGAAATGCCGGGCTGGAGCGAGCCGGGCTTCGACGACAAAGAATGGATGAAGGCACAGCGCGTGTCAATCCCTTACGGCACTCTGCGCGCATCCATGGCGCCGGGCATGAAGGTGATGGAGCAGATAAAGCCTCAGCGCGTGTTCAAGGCACGCAGCGGCAGCGGCTACATCATTGATATGGGACAGAACATGGCTGGTTGGCTCAAGATTAAGGTTCAGTCGGCAGCCAAGGGCGATACAATCCGCCTGCGCTTTGCCGAGACTCTTCAGAAGGACAGCAGTCTGTACATTGCCAACCTGCGCGATGCCAAGTGCACCGACACATACGTAGCCAACGGCAAGGAGAAGGGTCGCGAGTGGTCGCCTACATTCGTCTACCACGGCTTCCGCTTTGTCGAGGTTACTGGTCTGAAATACGCTCCGCAGGCTGCCGACTTCACAGGTGAGGTTATTTACGACGAGATGAACGTAATCGGCAACTTTGCCTGCGACAACGATGTTCTGAATCAGATTTACAAGAATGCTTTCTGGGGCATACGCAGCAACTACAAGGGAATGCCTGTAGACTGCCCTCAGCGCAACGAGCGTCAGCCTTGGCTTGGCGACAGAACGAAGGGCTCGCTGGGCGAGAGTTTCATCTTCGACAATGCCGCCCTCTACACCAAATGGATGGACGACATCCGCGAGGCACAGCGCGAGGACGGCTGTATTCCTGATGTTGCGCCTGCCTTCTGGAACTACTATTCAGACAATGTTACATGGCCTGCCGCCTTCTTCTTTGGCTGCGAGATGCTATACAACCAGTTTGGCAACAAGCAGCCTATCATCGAGAACTACGCAGCCATGAAGAAGTGGATGCAACACATCTCATCAACCTACACAAAGAACGGACTCATCACGCGCGACAAATACGGCGACTGGTGTGTTCCGCCTGAGAAACTGAACCTGATACACAGCGAAGACCCTTCGCGCATTACCGATGGAACGCTTATATCATCGGCATACTACATTGGTCTGCTAAAGATGATGAGCCGCTTTGCCGAGATGCAGAATCTGAAGGACGAGGCGCAGCTCTACCTCAAACAGGCTAACCAGATGGCTGAGGTGTTCAACTCAACCTTCCTGAAGGTAAAGAAGGGCATGACGCTGCGTCCGGGGCATCCGCTCTATCCCGACAGCATATACTACTCAAACAACACCGTAACGGCAAACCTTCTGCCTGTGGCATTCGGCATCGTTCCAAGCGAGTATGAAGACGAGGTGGTGAAGAACATCTCTGCCACAACGCTCAACAAGCACAAGGGCGTTGGTCAGATTGAGTGCGGCGTAATCGGCGTTCAGTGGATATTGCAGCAACTCTGCCAGCACGGCCGTTCAGACTTGGCTTTCCGCCTTGCAAGCAACGACGACTATCCTTCGTGGGGATACATGGCAAAGCAGGGCGCAACAACCATCTGGGAACTATGGAACGGCAATACCGCCGACCCTAAGATGAACAGCGGAAACCATGTCATGCTTCTGGGCGACCTCATTCCGTTCCTCTATCAGAATCTGGCTGGAATAAGAGCCACAGAGCCGGCATATCATCATATCGACCTCTGTCCGCAGACCGACATAGAGAATCTGAGCAAGGTCGATTGCTCATACTCAACTCCTTACGGCGAGGTTGTGAGCAAATGGCACAAGAATCTGCAAAAGATGCACTGGCAGGTTACTATTCCGTGCAACACTACGGCAACAATCCATCTGCCCGACGGCCGCACCGAAGAGGTCGGCTCAGGCACTCACACATTCGACATCAGTCTGCCAAAGATAAACGAGGCAGTTACTTGCAGCGAGTTCCTCTACGAGAAAGCACCGTTCAAGGAATGTCATGCAGCAACCGTTGCCGAGACTCCGAAGGGCGACCTTGTAGCCACATTCTTCGGCGGAACAAAGGAGCGCAATCCTGATGTCTGCATCTGGGTGTGCCGCAAGCCTAAAGGCTCTGACAAGTGGACAGAACCTCAGTTGGTGGCCGACGGAAAATACAGCGCGGTGACTAAGAGTGCATTCCACGAGACAGACAGCGTAACACGCAAGGCATGCTGGAACCCGGTTATCTTCCAAGTTCCGAAGGGCGACCTTCTGCTGTTCTACAAGATTGGTCTTAACGTAAAGGACTGGACAGGATTCGTTACCCGAAGCAAGGACGGCGGAAAGACTTGGCAGACTCCTCAGGCTCTTCCTGAGGGCTTCCTTGGTCCTATCAAGAACAAACCTGTAATGGTAGGCGACAAGATTTACTGCCCGTCGAGCACCGAAAACAAAGGCTGGCGTCTGCACTTCGAGGTAACAGACAAGAAACTGACCAAATGGCAGAAAATCGGTCCTCTGGAGGCTGAGCTGTCGCTTCCTACGGCTGTCAGAAAGAGCCCTGTAACAACAAAGGACGCTCTCGGCAACAACAAGAACGACCAAGAGGCTGGCGAGGCAATAAAGACGGCAAAGCCTCAGCCAATACTTGCCATTCAGCCAAGCATCATGTTCCTAAAAGACGGTCGTCTGAAAGTTCTTGCCCGCACCCGAAACGCTAATCTGGCAACAGCCGAGAGCCACGACAAGGGCAAGACTTGGAGCAAGGTAACATTGAGCGATTTGCCAAACAATAATAGTGGTACGGATGCCGTTACTCTAAAGGATGGCAGACAGATGCTCATCTACAACGATTTTTCAACCATCGATGGCACTCCAAAAGGCCCTCGCACTCCGCTGAGCCTTGCCATAAGCGACGACGGCGAACACTGGCGCAAACTGATGGATTTGGAAACAAGCCCTGTGAGTCAGTACTCCTACCCTTCCATCATTCAGGGAAGCGACGGAAAGGTCTACTGCATTTACACATGGCGTCGCCGCCGAATAAAATTCGTTGAAATAGACTTAAACAAACTCAAATAGTAAATACCTTTATCGTGGCGTTGCAGCGACTGTAACGCCACGATTTTTTTGTACACTATGGAAAGTTGAAATTTGGAGAAAGTTGAAAATTTAGGGATGGGGTAGCGTCGAGGTAGTGTCCAAGGTGCGTCCAAGGAAGGTAGAGGGAAGATATACGCAAGGTATATGCAAAGAATACGATGGGTAGTCATAATTCACAATCTATAATTGTAGAAAAAGTGTGGGATTTTGTCTTTTTGTATATACAAAATAGTGTCAAGGTATATGCAGTGTATATGTAAGCTATATGTAGAGTATATGTTAGCTATATGTTGGCTATATGTTAGCTATATGTTGGCTATATGTTGGCTATATGTTAGCTATATGTTGGCTATATGTTAGCTATATGTTGGCTATATGTTGTGGAAGTTCTGTGAAAGTAGAAAATAGGAATTGAAGTAAGCCGATAGTAAGGGGGTAGCAAGGGGATAGCAAGAAGGTAGCAAGGGGGAAGGTTCAACGAAGAATTACAATTCATAATTCACTTGACTTAGAGTTGACAATGGACAATTCAAAATTTATAATTGTAGAAAAAGTGGACTTTTTTGTCTTTTGGTAAATACAAAATAGCGGCAAGGTAGAAGGAAGATAGATTCAAGGTACGTCGAAGGTACGTCGAAGCAAGCTGGAAGGTTCGAGAACGATTCGGGGAAAGTCTCAACTGAGTCTGAACAAGGTTGGCGATGACAACATTGTCCCCTCAATGTGCGAAAATCAGGCTTTTGTTTTCAAAATATTGTCAGAAATAGACTTCATTCATAAAATAGTTTGTATATTTACAGCCGTAAAGCACCAATTTAAATTGTGAAAAAAACATACATCACAGCGGCTCAATATACTGCATGAAGCGTTACGGAGTAAAATATAAATTACAATGAAATATAACATAATTAAGGAAATCAAAGATTTCATCGATGAACATAATATTCTACGCGACTACGAAACGTTCGAACAGATGCAAATGTTTTATCGAATCAAGGATTTAGATTGTTTGAGTACTTCCATCGCAAAAGAACACTATACGCCTTTTTTTGCAGATATGGCAATCATGTTCGTAAATATGGGATTGCTGTATGCAAAAAGCCAGTTGTCTGAGGAAGAACAGAAAGATTATCTTATCTACTGGGGAATAGAATATATAGAAGAAAACATCGTAGAAGATGGTTTCTTACATGTTGATGTATGCTACACAAGAAAGGGAAAAGAACACTTGAGCTATTTAAACGAAGTGGTTGACTACAAGAATACAAAAATTTACAAGTATGTCAAGGATGTTATTGGAATGTCCGAATTTACATGTTATTACACTAAAAGCGAAGAAGATGAATGTGAGTCAGTAGAGTATTATTGTTTTATCCCTAAAAAAATAGAACAGCAAATTCGGCAATCATAACCTTCCCCGTTTCAGCGAGAAGAACATCACTCACAACGCCAGCGGCTCTGTCTACCGCATGAAGCGTTACGGAGTGTAAAATGTTGAATTTAATTCCAAATGCTAAAATATGAGAAAAACAATTCTTTTTATCTTGCTGTTTGTAATAGAGGATGATCTTGACCTTGATTTGATTAAATCTGATAATGGTATGATTGGTATTGGGTATTGGGCAGTAGATGAGTGTGACTACATAAACGAACCAGGTATGAAAATATTGAAGCAGAACCGAAAGTTAGTCCAACAGATAAAAACATACTATACTCATCCAAAGGACGAAAGAACGATTTCAGTTTATATTACTCCAATATCCGCAAAATGTAAGATTCGTGGTTTCGGCATTCATGATTTTCCTGTTTGCACATTCGAAACACCTCCTTTGATTTGGAACGACTTTTGGTCGTTGCCTCAAAAAGATTTAAAGAGAATTATGTACTGCGATTTTGCGGATTTTGATTACATATTTTTTTACAAGTAAATCTTTTTGCTCGTGATGATTCCATAATCACGATTCATCTGCAATGTAAGGCAGTTCGCCCGGATTCTCGAATCTAAGAGTCTAAAGTCATAAGATACAAATAAACATAAGAAAAATGGAATTAGTAAAAATTAAAATAAAGCGTTTTAAGGAGCTTGTAACAGGCATCCTTTTAGGAAACGGAACACGCTGGTCTTTTGTTAGACTTAATGTTGTTGACTATGTATTAGATGGTTTTCAATTTACAAACAAAAGATACATTTCCGACACTTATGAAATAAAAGAAGATACGTTGCAGTATAAAATTCTATCAATAAAGAATAAAGCAAAAGAAATCTTGCCCAGGCTATTTTCAGATATCTTGGACGATGACAACCTGCTATGCTCTTTTCTGAAAGAAAAAAATCTATTGATAGCAGTATGTTTGCATCGTGAAGATGTGCTGTATGTGGGTAAAGTAAAAGAAGTCAATTTCAATTTTTTCACATTAGATTCTTACGATACAGAACTAAGAAAAAGTGGCATAATAAAAATAGAGTATAGCAAGGTAAGATATATTCAGATGCAGACAGATTACCTTGATTCTCTTTGTTTAATTTTAGACAAAGAAAATACAAAGTGAACTTTTTTCTTGTAGGTTCACTATCACCAAACCATCTCTCTGTTCTGTGAAATATATCTATGAAACAGGTAAAGGATGGGAAAAACAAGAGTGAAGATTATGAAGAATTTAGTATTTACAATAATTACAATTACTGTCTTTGCATCATGCACATGGTCAAACATGATTGAGTTTGATGTCAGAAGGCAATGTATAGTTGCTGACGATGCTATAGGAAATCTATGGATTTCAGAACAAGGCGAAAATGATATCGATTACATTGATTTTGAATTAAAGCCAAACCACAAACCTGTAAAAGAGTTTTATCTCGAAAAAATAGACACGAATTATTACGCACGAGATGCTAATGCGGAATTATATCCATCTGCTTGTTTTCATCTGCGTAGTAATTCTGTTTACAGAATAGAACATAGACAATATTTTGATATGCCATACGGAAAAATATATGTATTTACAGATTCATTGGGCAGAGTTTATGATTATAAGCATGTTAGTGAAGTTGCTGACTCAACCAATTTATGGTAAATCCCTCATTTCTGCCGAATTTCTATGTTCGAGAAATGAAGCCATGATGGATATTATGTTTATTTGCGGCTGAAGTCTAAGTGTATTATAATGATTTTATAATTATGTTTAGTCGTTTATTTATTTCATATAAAGTGCAATCCATAGTAGTATGTGTCAGCATTTTGTTATTGTGGATCATAGCGTAGAGCATCGTTCTATGGTGATGTGCAAATTATTCGCCACGAAAGAGGAAAAGCATAGCTTGTAATGGCTTTTTCTCCTACGGTGCGTTTTTTTGTTTCTTATATAAACTGAATTTTTATGTAATAATATGGAAATCAGAGTGTTCTATCTGCTAAAATAACGCTTTCTTACCACAAATATGGTATGCAAAATGGCATAATTATTGGATTTTTTCGTACCTCGAAACGCCGTAATTTTGCATCATCAATGTTACACAAATTATTGTTAAACAATTAAACGGTTGAAATTATGAGGAATAACGAGATTCAAAAAACAAGAGAGACAAGAAGAGTAGTTTCTAAACTATTGCTTGCAGGCATGATGTGCTATTCCTTTGTGATGGCACATGCACAGACTTTTCAGATAAATGTGAATGATGCCCAGTTCACCCGTCAGTTTGTGGAGAGACTCATTGCAGAATATGGTAAGATAAACCCACAGTTCTCGGCAACTGTTGTAAAGACTCGCGAGCAGGCCGATGCAACGGTAAGCATCTCGGAGCAGACTGCCAGCGTAAACAGCATTGGTCGCTTCGCCATTGTTCCGATAGCAAATTCGGAAAACGAGATTCTGCGAAACAAGAAACTCGCCAAGGGTTTGGATAACAAACTGAAGCATCAGATTTTTGTTGAACGCGACATCACCGATGATATCGACGATGATTTTGAAGAGAAGAAGAAACTTCCGGGCACGGTATATTCGCTCACAGGCCGACAGTCGATTACGACAGCCATCGTTGCCAAGGAACTGAGCGTTACGCCAAACCGTGTTAAGGGCAAGAAGATTGTTGGCAGCGAAGAAAGCCTTATATCGGCTGTAAAGAGTCATTCTGATGCCATTGCATTCAATGTGGCAAGTCTTGTTTATGATGCCGACACGCACAAGCCTGTTGTTGGTCTTACGGTTCTGCCAACCGACCTCGACGGCAACGGCAAGGTAGATGAGGCCGAGCGTTCAGCCATTGCCAGCCTCGACAATCTTACTGCTTATCTCGAGAAGATTCCGCACACAAGTCTTCCGACAGGTAGCATCAACATAAACACAGACAACAGCGAGTTGCTGAAATTTGCTGCATGGGCTTCGACTGAGGGGCAGAATTTTATCGCTCAATACGGCTTTTTGAAGGCAGACAAGCCTCTTACTGCACAGAAGTAAGAAAGCCTTTTTTAGTATTCACTTTTTTAGCATTTCATTTTAGGATTATGGGTAAGAGATTTTATTCATTGGTTATTGCTGTGCTCATAGGTGTAGTGGCACAGGCACAGTCTAAATACTATTTTGGTGCAGACGAGAAGTTTGACCAGAAGATTCCTACACCCGAAGAATTTTTCGGCTTTCCTATTGGTTCGGCTTTGGTCAGATACGACCGCGTGGTTGAGTATTTCAGACTACTCGACAAACTGTCAGACCGCGCAAAGCTCGAAGTGATTGGCAAGACGTACGAGAATCGCGAATATGTGATTCTGCACATTTCTACAGCCGAGAACATAAAGAATCTGGAAGAAATACGCAAGCAGCACGTTAAGCTTGCCGATCCAAGCCAGCCTATTCCTTCGTCGTACAACGACCAGAAAGTCATTGTTCAACTTGGCTACAACGTTCACGGCGGCGAGTTGGCTGGAACAGACGCTTCGGTGCTTTCGGCATATTATTTTACGGCTACG